>NZ_JBVJCE010000009.1:222486-248484 GCF_055588925.1 Amycolatopsis sp. NPDC041971
GTGCAGATTCTGGCGGCTTTGCGTGAGCGGGTAGGTGGTTTGCCGGAGCAGGATATGGCGGGGTTGGCGGAATTGCGGACGTTGCGTGAGGTCGTCGAAACCGCCGGTGGCCGCGGCACCATTTCGCCGCGGGAAGCCGAGATTCGCCAGGCCGAGCCTGTCCCCGCCGACGAATCCACGCCCGACCCCACCCCGGAGCCGCCGCCGGTGTGGCGCCGGGTGGTACGGGCCGTGCCGTCACCGCCCCGCGGGCTGGCGATGCCCGGCCTTGGTGAGCACCCGGTGGTGGTGACCCAGGACGGGACCGGGGTGGCCGAGGCCGTTGCAGGCCTGCTCACCCAGCGAGGAATCGACGCGCAGGTCGCTGACACGGTGCCGTCGGGGACCCACGCGGTGGTCTTCCTTGGCGGCCTGCGGCCCATCCGGACCCGTGCCGCGGGAACAACGGTGCTGCGCGAAGGGTTCGAAGCCGCACAGGCACTGGCTCCGGTCCACTCCGCGGACGGCGGCCTCTTCGTCACCGTGCAGGACACCGGGGGCGACTTCGGGCTCGACGGTCGCCAAAAGGACCGCGCCTGGCTCGGCGGCCTCGCCGGACTGGCCCGGACCGCCGCGCTGGAGTGGCCGGGTGCCGCGGTCAAGGCCATCGATTGCGAACGTGGTGACCGATCCGCCGAGGCGGTTGCCGAAGCGGTGGTGGCCGAGCTGGTCGCCGGTGGCCCCGCCCGCGACGTCGGGTTGCGGGCGGACGGGACCCGGTCGGTGCCGCGGCCCGAGCCCGCCGCGCTCCCGCCCCGGAGCGGCGGGTCGCGGGTCGGTCCCGGCTCGGTCATCGTGGTCAGCGGCGGCGCGCGGGGTGTCACCGCCGCCGCCGTGCGCGCCCTCGCCCGCGAACACCGGCCTCGATTCGTCCTGCTCGGCCGCACGCCGCTGACCGAAGAACCCGCCCGCTGGGCGGAGCTGACCGAGGAGGCCGCGCTGACCAGGGCGATCGCGGCCCAGGACAAGTCCACACCGGCGGAGATCACCGCCCGGGCGCGGCAGGTGCTGGCCACCCGCGAGATCCGGGCGACCCTGGACGCCTTGGCCGGATACGGGAGCGAGGCCGAATACCTGCCGATCGACGTCCGCGACGGGACCGCCCTCGACGCGGTGCTCACCCGGATCCGGCGCGAATGGGGCCCGATCACCGGCCTCGTCCACGGGGCGGGTGTGCTCGCCGACCACCGCATCGAGGACAAGACCGCCGAGCAGTGGGACCGGGTCGTCGGCGTCAAGGTCGACGGCATTGGCGAACTGCTCGAGGCCACCGCCGACGATCCACTGGAGCTGATCGCCGTGTTCTCGTCGGTGGCCGGGGTCTTCGGTAACGCCGGCCAGGCCGATTACGCGGCGGCCAACGCGGTGCTCGACCTGGTGGCCTCCGAGCAGCGGGCCCGGCGGCCGGAGTGTCTCGTCCGGGCACTGGCCTGGGGGCCGTGGCGGGGAGGGATGGTGTCGGCCGGGCTCGCCGACCACTTCGACCGGGCGGGGATCTCCCTGCTCGACCCCGGCAGCGCGGCCGACGCGTTCGTCGCGGAGCTGTCGGACGCCCCCGGCGGCGACACCCGTGTCGTGCTCACCGCGGGCGAAGACGGTCCGGGAGACCGGCTCAACGCGGCCTCGATCCGGCTCGACGCGGCCAGCCACCCTTACCTGCTCGACCACCGGCCGGCGGACGTGCCCGTCCTGCCGATGGCCTCGGCCCTGGACTGGCTCGCGGGCGCGGCCCGTGATTGGCGGCCGGAACCGGGCACGCTGGTCCTGCGCGACGTCCGCGTCCTGCGCACGGCCGACCTGCCCAGGCTGGAGCACGACGGTCACCGGTTCGTGGTCGAAGGGCGTCCGGCGGACGCCGGCGCGAAGGCCCTGGCGATCGAACTCCGCGACGGCGACCGAGCCACCACGTTCTACCGGGCCACGCTGGTGCCGGACCAGCCGCCTCGTCCGGAGTGGACGGTGCCCCCCGCGCTGGTCCCCCCGGAGATGGACGTGTCCTACGGCGGTCCCCGGTTCTTCCACGGTCCGGCCTTCCAGGTCCTGCTGTCGACCGAAAGTCTGTCCGAGGAAGGTGCCTTGGGCGTGGTGGAAGGCCTGACGGCGCGAGGATGGCCCGGCAGCGGCTGGACCACCGATCCGGCGGCCACGGACGGCGCGTTCCAGCTGGCCGTGCTGTGGGCGGAATTCATGCTCGGCGCCCGTGCCCTGCCGATGGGCGTCGGTGAGTTCCGGCTGCACCGCGACGGCCCGCTGCCCGGTGAAGGCCGGTGCGTGGTCCGGGCCGGATCCGTGCGGGAGGCCAGGGTGACCTGCGACGTGGCCCTGCTCGATCCCGACGGCGAACCGCGGTTCGAGTTGCTCGACGTGGAACTCGTCCGGCGCCCGGACTGACCGCAGACCCCGACCGAACAGGATCCGTCATGCCCGCTGAACCGATCGCCGTCGTCGGCCGGGGGTGTGTCCTTCCGGACGCGCTGACCCCGGCATCCCTCTGGAGCAACATCCGTGGCGGGCTGTCGAGTCTGGACACGGTCCCGCCAGGACGCTGGAACCTGCCGCCGGAAGAGGAACCGGCGCGGGGAACGGGAGGATTCGTCACCGGGTTCGAAGCGGTGTTCGACAGCGGCGGATTCCAGGTGCCGCAGGGGGAGATCGAGCCACTGGACCCGGTCTTCCGCTGGCTGATGCACGCCGCACGGGAAGCTCTGCGCGAATGCGGTGCGATCGAGTCCTCGTTGGATCGGGCCGCCTTGATCGTGGGCAACCTGTCGTATCCGACCCCCGCGGCGGTGCGCTGGGCCGCGGACGTCTGGCAGGTCCCGATCGGGTCCGCGCGTCCCGCCCGGACCGACCCCCGGAACAGATTCTTCTCCGGACTGCCCGCGCAGTTCGCCGCCAAGGCGCTCGGTCTCGGCCTCGGTGGCTTCGCGCTCGACGCCGCCTGTGCTTCGTCGTTGTACGCGATCAAACTGGCCTGTGACCGGCTGCGACGAGGAGAAGCCGACCTGATGCTCGCCGGCGGCGTCAACCACGCCGACAGCCTGTTCATCCACCGTGGTTTCCACGCGCTGTCCGCACTCAGCCCCACCGGCCGTAGCCGCCCGTTCCACCGCGAAGCCGACGGGCTGGTGCCGGCCGAGGGAGCGGGGATCGTCGCGCTGATGCGGCTGGCGGACGCCCGCTCGGCGGAGCTGCCGGTGCTGGGCGTGATCCGCGGGATCGGCCTGTCCAACGACGGCGCCGAGGGCGGCCTGCTCGGACCCGCGCGCGGCGGTCAGGAGCGGGCGATGGGATTGGCGTACCAGGAGGCGGGGATCGCGCCGGACACGGTGTCGCTGGTGGAGTGCCATGCGACGGGCACGCCGGTCGGGGACGCGGTGGAGGCGCGCGCGATGGCACAGGTCTTCCGTGACCGCACCGACCTGCCCATCGGCTCGGTCAAGTCGAATCTGGGACACACCCTGACGACCGCGGGGATCGCCGGGCTGCTCAAGATCCTCGGGGCCTTCGAGGCGGGTGTACGGCCTCCCACCCTGCACGCCGGTCGGCACATCGACGCCTTGGACGGCACGGTGCTGCGGCTCCTGCGCGAGGCCGAAGAATGGCCCTCGCCCCGGCGGGCGGCTGTCAGCGCATTCGGCTTCGGCGGTGCCGACGCGCACCTGGTCGTCGACGAAGGAGACTTGGCCGGTGATCCCGGGTGGGCGCCCCTGCCCACGGCCGCGGGCTTCCGGCGGGACGACGAGGGCACCCGGGTGGAAGTCGCCGTCGTGGGACTGGCCGTCCGGGTGGGTGACCGCGCGGACACCGACGCGTTCCGCCGGGCGGTGCTCGAGGGCGAACCGGCGGACGGCCCGTGCACCGCCGTCGTGGTCGACCTGCCGGGCCTGCGGTTTCCCCCGGCGGATCTGGGGCACGCCCTCGGGCAGCAGGTGCTGATGCTGGAGACCGCCCGGGAAGCGGTGGCGGGGCAGGACCTGCCGGGGGAGCGGACCGCTGTGGTGGTCGGCCTGGGTGGTGACTTGGAAACGGCCAGGCACGGCGTGCGCTGGCGGATGAGCGATCGGCGGCAGGGCGCGGCCGAAGGGCTCGGCGCCCCCGGTTCGTCCGGCGAAGCGATCACCGCGGCGCAGACGACCGGCTCGATGCCCAACCTCATCGCCAGCCGGCTCAACGCCCAGCTCGACCTGCGCGGTCCCGGTTACACCGTCTCCGCTGAGGAAGCCTCCGGACTGGTGGCCCTCGAGCTGGCCGCCGCCGCCTTGAGGAACGGTGAGGTGGACGCGGCCGTCGTCGGCACGGCGGACCTCGCCCACGAGCCCGGCCACCGGGCCGCCGACGTGGGGCTGGGCCGCCCGGACCGGCCCGGTGACGCGGCGGTCGTCGTGGTGCTCAAGCGGCTGGCCGACGCCCGTCGTGACGGGTCCGCGGTGCTCGCCGTGCTGGGGGACGCCGGCGATCGCCCGGACCTGGTGGTGGGCGACCTGCCCGAACCCGGCGCGCCCCACTTCGATCCGGCGGAGCTGTTCGGCAGGCCGCACGCGGCCACCGGACTGCTGGCGCTGGCGGCGGCCGTCACCGCCTTGCGGCATCGGGTGATCCCCGGCCGCGGACGGCGGGGGCTTCCGCGCCCGGATTTGCGGACCGCACGGATCACCGTCGCCCCGCTGGGCGCCCCGCCCCGGGCGGTCTCGGTGCGAGCGGGCTCGCCCGGCGCGTGGTCGGCCCTGGCCGCACCTCGGTTGCTGGTGTTCTCCGGCCAGGACCGCGCCGGAGTGTCGGCGGCGGCCCGGGCAGGGGCCGAATCGGACAGCGGACCTGCCCGGCTGGCCGTGGTGGTCCACGACGACATCCGCGAAGCCGTTCTCCGGCGTGCCTGCGACTGGCTCGACAACGGCGGTCTGCGGCCCCCGGCGACCGCTTATCGCGACGTGCCTTTGGGTGGCGAAGTCGGTTTCGTCTACACCAACGGTTCCGCGGCCTATGACGGCATGGGCCGGGAGCTGGCCTTGGCGCTGCCCGGCCGGGTGGACCGGATCTTCCGGCGGACGGGGGTCTTTCCCGTCACCGAACCCGCGCCCGGGCCGACACGCGCCATCGACCAGATCGTCACGGTCTCCCGGCTGGCCCTGCTGCACACCGAAGTCAGCACCGGGCTGCTGGGGCTCAACCCGGACGCGGTGCTCGGCTACTCGTCCGGCGAATCCACCGCGCTGATCGCCCAGGGAGTGTGGCCGGACCCCGCCCGCGCGCACCGGGACGTGCTGGCGGCCGATCTGTTCACCCGCGAGGTTTCGGGGGAGTTCCGCGGGGTGCGGCGGTTCTGGGCCCGGCACGGCATCGCGGGGGAGCGTTGGGTCAACCACCTCGTGCACGCCCCCGCCGAAGCGATCCGGGCGGCGCTGGCCGGTGAACGGGCCGTCCATCTGATGGCCGTCAACGCACCCGACGTCTGCGTCGTGGGCGGTGAAGAGAACGCTTGTGAGGCATGGCTTTCGCGCTTCGGCGCGAAAGTGGCCGTGCGCATCGGTTACGACCTCGCCGCCCATGCTCCGGAAGTGGCCGAAGTCGCTCAGCAGTGGTGGGACTTCCACCACCGCCCGGTCGGACCGGTGGCCGGCGTGCGGTTCTACAACGGGGTCACCACCGAGCCGTACACGCCGACGGCCGAGCACGCGGCCAAGGCGATGATGGACCAGGCCACCCAGATGGTGGACTTCGCCGGAACCGTGAAGCGGGCGTATGCGGACGGCGTCCGGGTCTTCGTCGAACACGGCCCGCGCGGTCTGTGCACCGGGTGGATCCGGCGCACCCTCGGCGCACACGATCACCTGGCGGTCGCGCTCGACGCCGCGAACGGCTCCGCCCTGCGGCAGCTGTGTTCCGCGGTGGCGGAACTGGCCGCCGCCGGTGTGCCCGTCGAGCACGCGGCCCTGTTCTCCGCTCTCGCGGACGCGGCGCCGGTGACCCGGCGCGCGGGGGCCACCGTGGCGTTGCCCGCGCACCCACCGCCGGTACACCCGCCCCAGGATCTCGGGCCCGCGGTCCTGAGCCGCGCCCCCCAGCTGCCCCCGGTTCCCGTCCCGCTGCCGGAAACACCGCCTCGCCCCACGCCGGCACGGCCCGCGGCAGTACCGGTTTCGGCACCTGGCCGTGCCTTGGTCGCGGTCGCGCACCGCGATCGGGTGAGTGCCGGGCACCGGCACTTCCTGGAGCGGCTGGGCGCGGCGCACACCGCGTTCCTGCAGACCCGTCAGCGCGTCCAGACGCTGATCAGCTCGCCGCCTGCCGCGACCGTCACCCCCGCGGCCTTGCCCGCCCCGTCCGTTCCCGCGTCGGTCCCCGAGCCCCGCACCGGACCGCGCTTCGGGCGAGAGCAGCTGGAGTACCTGGCCACCGGCCGGATCTCAGAGCTGTTCGGTCCGAGGTTCGCGGCACAGGACGCCAAGCGGCGACAGACCAGGCTCCCCGCGCCGCCCATGCTGCTGGTGGACCGGGTCACCGCGATCGACGCCCCGCCCGCGGTACTGGGCTCCGGCGTCATCCACACCGAAACCGACGTCACCCTCGGCAGCTGGTATCTCGACCCGGCCGGGCGGATGCCCGCCGGTGTACTGGTCGAAGCCGGACAGGCGGACCTGCTGCTGATCAGCTGGATGGGCGTCGACCTCGAGATCGGGGAGGACCGGGTCTACCGGCTGCTCGGTTGCGAACTGACCTACCACGGCGAACCACCCCGGCCGGGGGAGACACTGCGTTACGAGATCCACGTTGACGGGCACGCCGAACACAAGGGCGTCCGTCTCATGTTCTTCCACTACGACTGCCACGTCGGCGACGAGCTCCGGCTGACCGTGCGCGGGGGACAGGCGGGCTTCTTCACCGACCGCGAACTCGCGGCCGGCGCGGGGGTGCGGTGGGATCCCGCCACCCACTCACCGGAGGACGCGCCGGTGGAGCCTCCGGCGATCACCGGGGCACCGGCATCCTTCGACGCGAACGCCGTCCGGGCGTTCGCCGCCGGCCGCCCGGAGGCGTGCTTCGGCCCCGGCTGGCGGGCCACCCGCAGCCATGTGCGAACCCCGCGCATCGCCGACGACGGCCTGCTGCTCCTGGACGAAGTAACGGAATTCGCTCCCGCGGGCGGCCCGTGGGGGCGGGGCTATCTGCGTGCCCGGACGGCGATCGCCGGAGACGAATGGTTCTTCGCCGGGCACTTCCACAACGACCCGTGCATGCCCGGCACCCTCATGCTGGAGGGTGGCATCCAAGCGATGGCGTTCTACCTCGCCGCTCTCGGCCACACCGTGGACCGGGACGGCTGGCGGTTCGAACCGGTACCGGGACGACCGAGCCCGATGCTGTGCCGAGGACAAGCGACGCCGGAGTCGCATCTGCTCACCTACGAGGTGTTCGTCGTGTCCGTGGTGGCCGGTCCCAAACCCACCCTGATCGCCGATCTGCTGTGCACCGTCGACGGTGTCCCGGCCTTCCACGCCGCCCGGGTCGGGCTCCGGCTGGTCCCCGACTGGCCCTTGGAGCACTGGCGCCAGCTGGGCCCGCACCGCGAGCAAACCACCGGTGATCCGGTACCGCTGTCCACTCTAGGCGGCCTGACCGGGCAGGACGACACCCGTCCGGCGGCGCTGGTCAACGGCGTCCGCGCCGACCTGGCCTCGATGCTGGCCTCGGCCTGGGGCCGTCCCTCGGCGGCCTTCGGACCGCCGTTCGCCGCCTTCGACGGCGTCCACCGCTGCCCGCGCCTGCCCGGCCCGCCGTACCACTTCATCAGCAGGGTGGTCTCGATCGACGGGACCTTCGGTTCGGCGTGTCCGGGCGCCCGGATCACCGCGGAGTACGACGTGCCCGCCGAGGCCTGGTACTTCGAGCAGAACAACACGCCCACCATGCCCTTCGCCGCGCTCATGGAGGTCCTCCTGCAGCCCTGCGGCTGGCTGGCGGCCTACACCGGAGGCACCGTTCACAGCGCCGACGACCTGCTGTTCCGCAACCTCGAGGGGGAGGGCACCGTGCTCGGCGAAGTGCGGCCCGGCACGCAGGTGCTGCGGACGGAAGTGGAACTTCTTTCGGTGGCCGAGCACGACGGGATCATCATCGAGCAGTTCGCGGTCGAATGCACCGCCGACGGCATACCCCTGTTCACCCTCCGGAGCACGTTCGGCTTCTTCCCGCCGGCCGCCTTCGTGGATCAGGTCGGGCTTCCGCCGTCGGCTGAGGAAAGCGTCTGGCCCACCGCTTCCGAAGGTCCCGTGCTGGACCTTCGGACGGAGGAGAAGACGGACCGCACCGCTCTCGATCCGCCCGGGCCGATGCTACGGCTGCTGGACCGGATCACCGGGTACTGGCCGGACGGCGGTGCGGCGGGACTCGGGCGGCTTCGCGGGGAAAAGGACATTGACCCCGGCGAGTGGTACTTCCGGGCGCACTTCTTCCAGGATCCGGTGCAACCCGGGTCCCTGGGCGTGGAAGCCGTCTGCCGGCTGTTGCAGCACTACCTGGTGGTGTCCGGGCGAATCGCGCACCTGCCCGGCGCACGCTTCGAACCGATCATGCTCGGCAGCCCGCTCAGCTGGAAGTACCGCGGCCAGGTGGTGCCCACCGACGGTGTGGTCACCGTCGAACTCGAAATCACCGAAGCCGGTGACGACGAGCGTGGCGTCCACGCGATCGGAACGGCGTGGCTGTGGGTCGACGGCCGTCGCATCTACCACCTGCCGCGGATCGGGATGCGGGCCGTGGCCGCCGCGGAAGACGCCGTGCCCGAGGACGTCCTCGACCCGGCCACCGACCGCTGGCTCGGCGATCACCGTCCCTGGGGGACGGTCCCGGTGCTGCCGATGATGTCGGTGGTGGACCTGCTCGCCCGCGGTACGGCGGAGCAGTCCGGCCTGCCGGTGAGCCTGCTGCGAGACGTCCGGCTGAGCCGGTGGCTGACCTTCGACGGGCCGATGCGGACGCGGGTCACGACGGTGCCGGGGAAACGACGGGGCGACCAGGTGGCCACCCTGTCCGCCTGGCGGAACTCCGGGGTGGCCGGACTGTCCCGGTTCGAGCCGGTGGCCACGGCGCACGTGCGGGTGGGAGAACGCCCCCTCGGCCGTCCGCGGCCGTTCGATCCGCTGCCCGACGCCCAGCCTGAGGATCCCTATCTCTCGGACGGGCTTTTCCACGGCGAGGCCTTCCACTACCTCGTCGAGTACGACGTCGGCACAACCGGCGCGTCGGGTTCCCTGGACGCGGACGCGGGCACCGTGCCCCCGGGCCTGCTGCACCAAGGGCTACTCGACGGGGCGCTGCACGTCATCCCGCACCACCGGCTCCGGTACTGGTCGCCCTTGATCGGCGAGAACCAGGTTTCGTTCCCCCACCGGGTCGACGAACTGCTGCTGTTCGAGCCCCTGCCCCGATCCGGGACGGTCCGGGTCGAAGCTCGGTTCGCCGGATTCGTCGACGACGAGCACCGCTTTCCGAAGGTGGACCTACAGCTCATCGTCGACGGCCGCGTCGCGGTGTCCATGTGCCTGGTCCTGGTGCTGGTGTCGATCGGACGCCTGGGTGCGCTGTCTCCGCGGCAGAGGCGGGCGTTCGTCCATGAGCGGCGCTTCTGCGCGGACGCCGGGCTGTCGGTCACGGAATCGGGAGTCACCTCGCTGACCGCCGCGGACGTCACCAGAACCGCGGGACTTCCCGGGTTCGTGGCCCATCTCTACGAGCTGCCCGAGGGTGCGCGTCCTTCGGAGCACTTGGCGGAGATCGCGGTCAAGGACCACGTCGGCCGCCGGACGCGGACGCATCCCTCCGCGGTCGTCGTTGCCGAGGACGCGCGCAGCGCCTTTCCTCGCGATCGGCCCGGCGAACGGTATTTCGTCCGGGTCGACACGCATGGCGACACCGTCACGGTGCGCACCCGGAACGCGCCGGGATCAGCGTTCCTTGCCGATGTCCACACCGGTCGAGACACCTGAACTCCAGGGCCGCGGGTCTTCCACATAACCAGTTCGAACCCGACCAAGAAAGGCAGGACAAGGACATGAAGCGCTCGGGAACAACGGGAGGAACACGGTGGGCACGGTTCGCCGGAGTGTTCGGGGGAGCGCTCGCCGTGGCGGCTCTGCTGATCACCGGGCTGTCACAGGGCGCGCTCGCGGCGTCGTTCACGGTCTCCGGCGGCGCGTTCCAGGTCAGCGCGGACAAGCTGGTGGGTGAAGGGTTCGTCCAGTACGGCGACGTCGACCGGGGAGCCGACGATGCCCATGTCGTGGCCGTCGGCGCCTTCCGGAAGGCGACCCTCGACAACTTCTGCCAGTCGGTGTTCCTGCCGAAGGTCCCGTTGGTCGGTGACACCACCCTGGTGCTCACCTCCGGTGGACCCGGCGGGATGGCCGCCACCGACATCATCATCGGCATCGCCTCGCTCACGGGCGACCTCACGCTGACCAACACCCAGATCGGCATCGACGCCGCCCGGCTCTCCAAGGGCCCGGAAGCCGCCAAAGGCCGGCCAGGGGCATTCGGGTTGCAGGCCGACACCGCGACCATCGGCGGTCTCCGGCAGATCGCCTGGAGCACCAACGCGCAGACCCTGCGGCTGAAAAACCTCTCACTGTCTTTGAGGAGCGGTAAGAATGAATGTTTCTGAGCCCGGCACGCCTGCGTTGCCGCATCGACGCGGGCCCGTCCGATGACGGGCGGCGTGCCTGGTCGGCTCAAGGGGAGATGGCGGGCTTTCCGCGACTGGCGGCGGCAGCGGCCCTTCGCGGCCGGTCTGTTCCTGATACCGGCTGGTGTCGCGATCGGACTTCCGCCGTTCGCCTCCTTCCGCCTGGGTGACTTCGTGCTCTCGATCGGGACCATCGGCGGGATGTCGGGGGCGCTGATCGCCGCCCTGCTCGTGATCTGCGCGGGGTCGCTGTGGAGCAGGCCACAGTACCGGGTGGCCGCCGGGGTCACGGCGATCCTCGTGTCGCTGGTCGCTCTGGTCAGCACCAACCTCGGCGGCTTCCTGATGGGCACCGTGCTGGGGCTCGTTGGCGGGGCGTTGGCGCTTTCGTGGGCACCTCCGGCCCGCCCTGCCACGACCGACGAGCCGGACCACGAACAAGACGGCGGAACGGGCCCATCGCCACCGCGGTTCCGTGCCTCGGGTATGGCGGTGCTCCTTCTCGGCACATTGACCGCGGTTCCAGCGGCTTCTTCTCCGGCCGAACACGGGAAGCGAGTCGTTCGAACCTCGACCGCCACCGTCACGCACGGGCCGCCGGCCGGCCGGGTGTGGATGCTGAAGGCTTCCGTACTGCGGCTGGCGGGACTGAGCTATTTGGGCGTGGGGACCACCGAAGTGGGCGGCGTGCCGGTCGACGTGCTCAGGTTCACCGCCCACCGTGTCGAGATCACCAGCCTTGTCCAAACCAGCGAATTGGTGGACGGGCGCATCAGCACCATCAGCGCACCGCCCGGAAGCGTCTCGGCCGCCACCGGCGACCCCGTCGAACTGTTCACCCTGCGGCTGACCGGCACTCTCGTCTTGCTGGGCCTCATCGGGATTCCGGTCGACTTCACGCCGGCCCATCCTCCGCCGCTGGTACTGCCCTACATCACGCTGACCGACGTGACCGTCGTCAACACCGACCTCAAGCACGCCCGGCTGAGCGTTCCCCACGCGAAGATCACCATCACCTGAGCACGACCGAATCCGCTGCCGAGGAGCCGTAAATCAGGTCTTCGACGACGGCAGCCGGAGGGTCTATCCCGTGAGCGGTGATTCTGGCGTCGGTGATCAGTAGGTTTCGACACCTGGAATGTTCACGTGAGCAGTAGCTGTGCGGCCACGGTCGTGCCATCGGTCCGGATCGTGCCCGCCACGGCTCGCGCCTGCTCGCCGGTCTCGACGGCCAGGGCCTTCTCGAGCGCGGTGGACAGGGATTCGGTGGTCGGCACTGAACCGTCGTGGGCCACGCCGATCCCCAGTTCCGCCACCCGGCCCGCCCAGTACGGTTGGTCGGTCGCCTGCGGGACGACCACCTGCGGCGCACCGGACCGGGTGGCCGTCAAGGTGGTACCCGCCCCGCCGTGATGGACCACGGCGGCGACCCGGGAGAACAACGCGAACTGGTTGACCTCACCGACCACGAAGCAGTCGTCCCGGTCGTCGATCAGCGAGAGGTCCGCCCAGCCGCGGCCCAGGACGATGCGGCGGCCCTGTGCGCGGGCCACGTCGATGGCCACCTGGGCGACATCGGCCGCGGCGTGCATCGGCATGCTGCCGAAGCCCACATAGACCGGCGGTGGGCCCTCGGCCAGGAACGCCGTCAGGCCGGCGGGCAACGGGCGCTCGTCCGGCATGATCCACGCGCCGGTCTGGACGACGTCGAAATACGACGGCTCCCGCCACGGGTCCAGAACGGGATCCGTCGCCAGCCACGGCCGGTCACCGATGACGTAATCACGGACGCCGTCCACCGGCGGCAGGCCGTTGGCCACCCGGTTCGTGTTGAGCGCGGCCCCGAACAACTCCTCGATGGTCCGCGCGTCCAAGTCCCACAGCTCCCGGTTGCCGGTCAGCTCCGGCGGGAAAGGACTGCCCTGGTACGCCAACGGCTCATGGTGCGGCGAAGGCAGGGTGAGCTGCTGAAACGTCACCGACACCGCCTCGATGGCCAGCTTCTCCGCCACCGACAGCGCGCCCGCCGCGGCGGGGAGCATGCCGGTCACCACCATCACGTCGCAGCCTTCGGCGGCCCTGGTGACCGCCTCGAACTGGTCGGCGATCAAGGCGGCCGCGTACTCCGGCATGGACGACGGCGAGGGCGCCGCTGCCGTCAGCGCACTCGCCGACGGACCGACCGGAACCATCGGCACCCCGATTCCGGCCAGCAGGCCCGCGAAGTCGGGCGGCGCGCACACCAGCACCTCGGCCCCGAGTTCCCGCACCCGCGTCGCGAAGCCCATGATCGGTTCGACATCCCCGCGCGACCCATACGTCGACAACAGCACACGCACTTTGCTAACTCCCATTTCCGCAGGTTCCAGCTTCGGCCGGTGATTCTGCGGCATCACCTGGGTCTTGCCACAAGCCCCGGGGCACGCTATAAGTTGACCATGGAAGGAGTGAGTACGCCCTTCTTCCGCATCCATTCCGACTCGAGGCCGAGTTTCGACCGCCGCGATGGGCCGAGTTCGGCCTGAACGACGTCGTGGGCAACCACGGAGCTGCACTGAGCACGATGCGGTGATTCTGACGTTGCTGGACTGTTTCGCCCGACCACCGGCCGGGAACAGGATCGGGCCCGGTAACCAGTGCTCCGGTCGGGTTGCCGGGTTGTGCAGATGCGGAAGGATCGCCGCGCGCAGATCCTCGATCAGGACCGTGGCTCCCTACGAGAGAGCCACACCACATGCTGCCGGTAGCCGACCAGGTCGGCGTCTACACGACGCGATAGGCGTCGAATTCGGCGCGCAGGGTGACCATGGCCGAAGCGAAGATCGACGTCGTCACTGACATCACCGACTGGCTCAGCACCGCAGCCGTCCCGCCCACCGCTGTTCTGCACGGTTCAGGACAGGACTACGCAGTTGTCACGCGGACCGGTGGCCGAACGGACGTCGCCAGGCGTACATCCGGTAGCGGATGTACGCCTGCCCGCGCGGCACGGAGTCGGTCGGATCGAGCACGACGATGTTGGGAGTTGTCAGTACGGGACGGCGATGTCGGTGGCGCTGGTGTTCTCGTAGACCACGCCGTTTTTGGTGGCGTAATGGCTGCAAGCGACATGGACAGTGCGCAACACGGCGCCGTTGGGGATCCAGGGCGTCTCGAAGTGAACGTCGATGAGCGCGCCGTCGTTCTCCGAGTCGTAGTCGCCCGTGGCGGAGCCGCCCGGGCCGGTGGCGGTGCACCGGACGTTGATGTAGTCGGCGTCGCGCCGGTCGTTTCCCGGGGTGGCGAAGCGCGAGTAGCCGCGGATCTTCACCCGTTTGCTGATCCCGTCGCTTTGGAGGCCCTCATTCTGGATTACGCCCTGCAGGACGTAGGCGGCGGTCGTGCTGCCGCCGGCACCGGGGTCCTCGGGGTTCGGTTCGCTGAGGCCCGGCAATGGGATGGGGTCCGCCTGGGCGGGGGCGATGGTCCCCAGCGACAACGCGGCGACGGCGAGAGCAGTGAAGATTCGTTTACGAGATGAACTCATGCTCGAAGCTTTACCGCAATTTCCGCAATAAGCCACGGAAACCCGTGAACGGCCTCGAAAATTGCTGCATCCGGACCAGGCTTTGCGTGCTCGCGCAGTACTCATCCCGTCAAAGCGCTCACTTTCGCAAGAAACTCTCGCCAGGTGCGCTGAGGGATACCGGCAGCGATTCCGCCACGGGATAAATACCGTCATCCAGTCGCCGTGGTTTCACTCCAATGCCCGCTTTGCGGTTGCTTTTATTCTTGCCCTGGTCTTTCAACAGGCAAGAGCCGTTCGTGTCGATGAAAAACCGTTTCGAAACGACCGGCGCATGCGCACCGCGGCCGTGGTGCCCATGCCCGCCACGGCGGCGTTGGCAACCCTGGCGCCGACGGCGTCCGACTGTCGTGGCCGCCCGATCCGGTGCGGAGTTGCCGCACAGAAGCACGCGGCGCGAAGGCGACGGCTGTGCGGGTAGCCCGGCGGTGAGTTCGGCGCGGGCTGGTCCCGGCCCGCGGCTCGGCGATCGTTCGGCTCGGGTGAACAGGCCCAAGGCTCGGGTGTGCGGAGCAGGCGGAGCGCGATGGTTTTGTGGTGCAGGGGCTTGTGGTGCCACATGATCGGGCGAATGACGGCGCGCGCTGCACAGCGGGCCGGCGCATTTGGCTGGACGCGCACCACGATTCTCCCAGTTGCCCTGCTGGCGAGCGGGACCTCCTTGGTCGGCAGGACCGTTCCGGTGCCGCATTTGGAGGTGTTGGCCGGGCACCGAATTGGCATCGAGCTTCCAAGCCGCCGCTCAAGAAAGATCTTGCCGGTCCGAGGCGAGGACGACCGCCAGGTCCGCCGGGGACGGATAGGCGAAGACGAGGGCGACAGAAATCTCGATAGCGAGGGCGTCCTGCAAGCCCGCGGTGATCTGGAAGGCGGCCAGCGAGTCCCCATTGGACTCGAAGAAGTCGCTGTCGGCGTCCAGGGTGTCGTCACCCAGGGACTCGCGGTACAGCGACACGATCAGCTCGGGCAGGTCGCGGGTCGTGGTCATCGTGATCCGTTCTCGTCGGTCCGGGTCAGTACGGCTCGGTCGATCTTGCCGCTGTGGGTGGTGGGTACGCGGGTGATGCGGACGAATCGGCGCGGCATCATGTGCGGCGGCAGGGTTTCGGCCAAGTGGGCGCGCAGCGCGGTGTCCGGGACGTCGGCCAGTTCGCCCATGACGTGCGCGCTGAGGGAGACCCGGCCCCGTTCGTCCTTGTCCGCTGTCAGGACCGCGCCGGTCACGGCCGGATGGGCCAGCAGCGCGCCTTCGATCTCGGCGGGATCCACCCGATGGCCGCGGATCTTGAGCTGGCGGTCCATCCGGCCCAGGTACACCAGGGTGCCGTCGGAGCGTCGCCGAGCCAGGTCTCCCGTGCGGTACAGCCGTGCTCCCGGCGGGCCGAACGGATCCGGGACGAACCGTTCGGCGGTCAGGGCCGGACGTCCGCCGTAGCCGCGTGCGACGCCGACACCGCCGATGTGGAGCTCGCCGGTGGCCCCGTCGGGCACCGGCCGGTGATCCGGACCGAGCAGCCACACCGACACACCGTCGATCGGCGTGCCGATCACGTCGGCCGTCGTCACCGGGTCGCGCGGGACGGGGTATCGGGTCGAGGTCATGGTGCACTCGGTCGGGCCGTACTGGTTGACCAGCCCGCCCGGCAACAGGCGCCTGCCGCCGGAGGCCAAGAACGGCAGCAGCGACTCTCCGCTCGAGACGACCAGCCCGACGGTCCGCAACGCCGCTGAGGCGGCCTCGTGCCCGGTGAGGAAGCCGAGGAAGGTCGGGGTCACGCTGAGCAGCGTGGTGACACCGAAAGCGCGCACGGTGTCGGCGAACTCGGCGGGCCGCAGCAGCCTGGTGCGGGGGACCAGCACCACGCAGCCACCGGCGACGAGCGGCGCGAACACGTCGCGGATCGACGCGTCGTAGCCGACCGGGGCCACCTGCAGGGTGACCGTTCCCGGCCCCAGCCCGTTGTCCGTACCGATCGCGCGCAGATACGACCGCAGACCGCCGTGTTCGATCAGCACGGCATTCGGCGCGCCGGTCGATCCGGACGTGTGGCTGACGTAGGCGAGCGTGCGCGGCGTGACCTCGGGCAAGCGTGTCGCCACGGCGGGCACTGGGGGCCGGTCGATCAGCACGACCGGGCCGGTGACCGGCAGCGAGAGCCGTTCGGCGAGCACCGTCGTCGTCACCAGCATCCAAGCGCCGCCGGTTCGGCACATGGCTTCGAGCCGTGCGTGCGGGAGGTCGGCGTCGAGGGCCAGGAACGCACCACCCGCCCGCGCCACGGCGGCCATCGCGATCACGGCGTCCACGCCGCGGTCGACCGCGATGGCGCACACCCGTTCGGGCCCCAGCCCGTGGCCGGTCAGGATCCGTGCGAGCCGCTCGATCCGGTCGGTGAACTCCCCGTAGCTCAGGTGACCGTCCGGGGTGCGGATCGCGGGCGCCCCGGCGGGATGTGCGAAGAGGTCGTCGACGAAGCTCATGTCGGCTCGCCTGCCAGCAGCTGCGCCACTTCGGCGTCGGAGAGTCCGGCGATCTCGTCCTCGAGCACCTGGGTCACCGCCCGGGCCAGCTCGGCGACCGTGGTGGCTTCGAACAGGCGGCGCAGCGGAAGCTCCACGGCGAACGCGCTCCGCAGCCGGGCGAGAACGCGGGTGGCCAGCAGTGAATGACCGCCCAGCGCGAAGAAGTCGTCCGTCACCCCGATCCGGTCCACACCGAGCACCTCGCGCCAGATGTCGGTGATGAGCTGCTCGGCCGGGCCCCGGGGCGCCTCGGCCGGGCCGGTACCGGAGGCGGCCAGCTCCGCCGCGGGCAAGGCCTTCCGGTCGACCTTCCCACTCGCCGTCAGCGGCAGGGCGGGGAGTTTCGCCCAGCGTGCCGGGACCATGTACTCCGGCAGCAGCGCGCGCAGGTGTGCGCGCAACGCGTCCGCGCCCGGCCCGCCGACCACGTAGGCGGCCAGCAGCGGGTCGCCCGCCGGGTCCGCCGCGGTGACCACCACGGCCGCGTCCACGTCCGGGTGCCGCAGCAGGGTCGCCTCGACCTCCCCGAGTTCGAGGCGCAGGCCACGGATCTTGACCTGCTGGTCGATGCGCCCGAGGAACTCGATGGTCCCGCCCGGACGGTGCCGCACCAGGTCACCCGTCCGGTAGAGCCGCGCTCCCGGCGGGCCGAACGGATCCGGGACGAACCGTTCGGCGGTGCGGGCGGCGTCGTTGTGGTAGCCGCGGGCCAGCCGTATCCCGCCGAGACACAGCTCGCCGGGTACCCCGGTGGGAACCAGGCGGAGTTCGGCGTCCACGACGTAGGCGCGGGTGCCCGCGACCGGCCGGCCGAGTGGCATCGCGGCGCCCGGGGGCAGGCCGTCGAGGTCGCCGGTCACCGGGTGCAGTACCGAGCAGATGGTCGCCTCCGTCGGCCCGTAGCTGCACAGGAACCGTCCCGGCAGGCCGGACTTCGCCCACATCCGCGCGTCGTCCACCGTGACCACGTCGGCGCCGACGTTCATCAAGCGCAGTCCTGCCAGCAGATCCGGGCCGTAGCGCATCGCCTCGCGGTAGTAGGCGGGCGTCGTGTCGATGATCGTCACCCCGTGCTCGGCCAGCCTGGCGGGCAGTTCGGCCGGGGTCCAGAACAGTGGGTCGCTCACCACGATCGTCGCGCCGGCGAGCAGGGTCGCGCCGATCTGGTCCATGGACACGTCGAAGGTGAGCGCGGACAACAGGACCACCCGGTCGTCGGAGCCGATGGTGTAGGCGTCCGCGATCACGCGGCAGTGGTGGGCGTAGGACCGGTGCTCGGTCATGACGCCCTTGGGGCGCCCGGTCGAGCCGGAGGTGTAGATGAGGTACGCCAGCGTGCGCGGATCCGGCCGGGCGTCCAGGTTCGTGGCGTCGCCGTCGGACCACTCGACGTCGTCGACGACCACCTCCTCGCGGTCGCCGAAACGCCCGGCGAACTCGCGGGTGGTCACCACGAGCCGCGCGCCGGCGTCGGCGAGCATGAAGCCCAGCCGTTCCGCGGGGTGTCTCGGGTCGAACGGGGCGTACACGCCGCCAGATTTGAGCACGCCCAGCAGGACCACCACCGCGTCGAGTGAACGCTCCAGGCAGACCCCGACGACGGTCTCGGGCTCGGCCCCGCGTGACCGCAGCAGCCGCGCGAACCGGTTGGCGCGCGCGTTCAGCTCGGCGTAGGTCAGCTGCTGTCCGCCGTAGACCACGGCCACGGCGTCGGGACGGCGTGCTGCCTGTCGCTCGACCAGTTCGGGTACGCACAACGGATGTTCCCCGGCCGGGTCCAAGGTGGACAGTCGCGCGCGGTCCGGGTCCGCCCAGTCGTGCAGCAGGCGTCGGCGTTCGTCGGCGGCGAGGAAGTCCAACTCGGCCGGCTCGCGATCCGGAGTGGCTCCGATGCCCGCCAGCAGACGCAGGTAGTGCCCCGCCATCCGCTCGATGGTCGCGCGGTCGAACAGGCTGGTCGCGTACTCGAAGACACAACGCAGCTCGCCGCCGTCGCGTTGCTGGACGGACACGGTGAGGTCGAACTTGGCGACCGAGGCACCCGCCGGGATCGGCTGGACGGCGGTGCCGCACAGGGTGCCCGGCCTGTTCTCCAGATTCTCCAGCTCGAACATGATCTGGAACAGCGGGTTGCGGGAGAGGTCCCGGTCCGGTTGCAACGCGTCGACGAGATGCTCGAACGGCAGGTCCTGGTGGGCGAACGCTTCGGTGCAGCCGCGCCGCACCTGGTCGAGCAGCTCGGTGAAGGTCGGTGAGCCCGACAGGTCGGCTCGCAGAACCAAGGTGTTGGTGAAGAGACCCAGCAGTTCTTCGGTCTCTTGCCGCGTCCGGCCTGCCACCGGCGTGCCGACCGAGACGTCGGTGCGTCCGGTGTAGCGCCCGAGCAGCACGTGGAACGCGGCCAGCATCGTCATGAACGGTGTCGCGCCCTGCCGGGCGGCCAGTTCGGTCACCGCACGGGCGACCGGCACCGGGACGGTGACCGAAACGGTGTCCCCGCGCGGGTCCCGCTGCGCCGGGCGCGGCCGGTCGGTGGTCAGCTCGACCGGGGTGAGCCCGGCGAGCCTGCCGCGCCAGTACCGGAGCTGGTCTGCCATGTCCTCAAGGGACCGGTCGGATCGCTGCCAGGCGGCGAAGTCCGCGTACTGGACGGGCAGCGCCTGGCCGTGAGGCTCGTTCAGGTCCCGGAACAGGATGGCCATCGACCAGGCGTCGAAGGCGATGTGGTGCAGGGTCAGCGCGACCAGATGCTCGTCCTCGGCCACCCGGATCACGGTGACGCGCAGCGGGTGCTCGCGCTCGAGGTCGAACGGGCGGCCCGACACCCGGCCCAGCAGCTCCCGCCCCGCCGCGGGCTCGCCGGTCAGGTCCACGAGACGGAACGCGACCGGCCCCGGCGGGTCGACGATTTGCAAGGGTTCGCCGCCTTGGTCGACGTAACGGGTGCGCAGCACCTCGTGCCGGGCGGCGAGCCGGTCCAGCGCCTGCCGGAACGTCTCGACGGAAAGCGGGCCGGAAAGCCGCAGTGCCAACGGGACGAGGTATTCGACGCTGCCCGGGTCGAGCTGGTCGAGGAACCACATCCGCTGCTGGGCGAACGACAACGGCAGGTTCCGGTCACGCGGGACCGGCCGTATCGCCGAGAAGGCGGCGCCGGTGGTGCCCGCGTCGAGCCGGGCGGCGAGTCGTTCGACGGTCCGATCGTCGAACAGCTCACCGACCGTCAGCTCGTCGCCGAATTCACGCCGGAGTCTCAGCACGAGCCGGATCGCGAGCAGTGAATGGCCGCCGAGGGCGAAGAAGTCGGCGCGGACGCCGACGTGGTCGACCCCGAGCAATTCGGCCATCGCGGCGGCGACGAGCTCTTCGGTCGGTGTGTTCGGAGCCGTGCGGTCGTCCGAAGCGGACTCGGGGGCGCTGTCCGGCGCGGGCAGCGCGGCGCGGTCGAGTTTGCCGTTGGGGCCGAGCGGGAGCGCGTCGAGGATGTGAACGGCCGGTGGGATCATGGGTGCCGGCAACCGCGCGGCCAGGTGTTCGTGAAGGTCGGCGGGCAGGGTTCCGGCGGTGGAAACCGCGTAGGCGACGAGAGTGGTGTCCCCGGCCGGAGTCCGGTAGGGGACGACGGCGGACGCCGCGACACCCGGATGCGCGCACAGCGCGGCCTCGATCTCGGCGGGCTCGATCCGCACACCGTTGATCTTGACCTGATCATCGACGCGGCCGACGAACTCCAGCGCTCCGTCCTGCCGCCAGCGAACCAGATCGCCGGTGCGGTACCAGCGTTCGCCGGGAACCGAAGGGTAGGGATGCGGGGTGAACTGCCGAGCCGTCTGATGTGGACGATCGACGTAGCCGCGGGCGAGTCCGGCGCCGCTGACGCACAGCTCGCCCGGCACCCCTATGGGCACGAGCCGATCCGAGGCGTCCACGACGAACACCCGGGTCCCCGACAAGGGCGTGCCGATGGGCACGGTGCCGTCCTCGTCTCCACGTCGGTACCGCCACGCGGTCACGTCGATGGCGCATTCCGTCGGACCGTAGGTGTTTTCCACCTCCACGTCGAGCAGCGCGGTCAGGCGACGGCACAGCTCAGCCGGCAGTGCCTCACCTGCCGAGCAGACCAGGCGCAGCGACGCGCACTCGGCGAAACCGGGCTCGTCGAGCAGCAGGCGCAGGACCGAGGGGACCAGTTGCAGGACCGTGGCGCCGTGCCGGAGGATCGCCCCGGCCATCGCGGCGGGGTCGCGGTGGGCGCCGGGCGGCGCCAGGACCAGCGTGGCACCGGCGGCGAACGGGGTCAGCAGCTCCCACAACGAGGCGTCGAACCCGGTCGTGGTCTTCTGCAGGACGCGGTCCGCGGCGGTGAGCTGGGTGCGGACCGACCACAGGACCCGGTTGCGGATGCCGCCGTGGGTGACGGCGACACCCTTGGGAGTGCCTGTCGAACCCGAGGTGTGCACGACGTAGGCGATTTGCGCGCCGTGGATCACCGGGCGCTCGGCGAGAGCGTGACGGGCGATGGTGTCCCGATGCCCGTCCAGATCGACCCGGGTGAGGGCGTCCGGCAGGCGGACGTCCACGGTGGAGTGCGACAGCACCAGTGTGGCGCCGGTGTCGGTGAGGACCTGGCGAAGACGTTCGGCCGGATGGTCCGGCGGCAGCGGGACATAGGTGCCGCCCGCGGTGAGGATCGCCAGCAACGCGATGACCAGGTCGGTCCCGCGGTCCAACGCGACGCCGACGGGGGTCTCCGCGCCGACGCCGTGCTGTCGCAGGTAGCCGGCCAGGGCGTCGACGCGCGCGGCGAGTTCGCCGTAGCTCACTTCGTCCACATCGGACAGGACGGCCACGGACCGTGGGGATCGTGCCGCCCGGTCGAAGAACAGCTCCGGCAAGGACTGCCCGGCCGGCTCGGTCGTGGCCGTGCCAAAGGACCGCAACCGGTCCTGTTCGGCTTCGGCGACCAGTTCGAGCAGCGGTGCCGGGCTCTGCGGGGCGGCGGTGATCTCTTCGAGCAGCCGCAGGTAGTTGGCGGCCATCCGGTCGATCCTGGCACGGTCGAACAGGCTCGTCGGATGGATGAGCTGGCCCTGTACCGAGCCGTCGGCGAGCTGGGCCAGGTGCAGCGACAGGTCGAAGGCCGAGGCCGCCCACAGCGGCGGGCACAACGAGACGTCGAGACCGGGCAGCCGGTAGGGCTGGCGACGGGCGTCGTACCAGGCGATACCGGCCTGGAAGACCGGGTTCCGGGACGGGTCCCGGTCCGGCTCCAGCCGGGAGATGACCTGATCGAACGGCACGTCCTGGTGCGCGTACGCCTCGAGGGCGGTCTTCCTCGCCTGCCCCAGAAGTTCCACAAAGGACGGTCCGCCGGACAGATCACCACGCAGCACCAGTGTGTTGAGGAACATCCCGATCAGGGGCAGCTCGTCCGGGCGCCTGGTGGAGACCGAAACGCCGACGGCGATGTCGTCCTGGCCCGAGTAACGGGCGAGCAGGAGCTGGTACGCGGCCAGGTACACCATGAACGGGGTCGCGCGGTGGGTGCGGCCGAGGTCTCGCAGCTTCGCGGCCAGGGACGACGGCACGATGAAATCGGCACAGCCGCCGTCGGCCGCCCACCGGGCCGGACGGGGCCGATCGGCGGGCAGTTCGAGCGGGACGAGTCCGGCGAGCCGGTCCACCCAGTACGAGAGCCCGCCATCGGTGGCCTTCCGCTCGCGGCGGCGCAGGGCTTCATGGTGCTGAAGGCCCGGCTCCGGCAGCTTCGCCGCTCCGTAGAACGCGTCGAGCTCCCTCGCCAGCACGCTCCAGGACAAGCCGTCGAAGGCTATGTGGTGCACGGCGATCAGCAGGATCGACTCGTCGTCGGCGAGCCGGACCAGCGTGATTCGCCACGGCGGTTCGTGGCGCAGGTCGATCGGGGTGCGCAGATCGCGCAGCCGGATCTCCCGCAGGCTCGCGTCCCGGTCCGCGGGCGGCAGCTCCGCGAGGTCTACATTGGACGGTCTGACCGGCGCGGGATCCTTGACGATCTGCACCGCCGTTCCGTTCACCGTGTCGAACCGGGACCGTAATACCGCGTGCCGGGCCGCGATCTCCGTCAACGCCGCGGTCAGCGCCTCGACGTCCAGGTCACCGCGCAACCGCAGGGTCGCGGACAGCAGATGCTCGATGGCCGCGCCGGAACGCAGCTGATCGATGAACCACAGCTGTTCCTGCGCCGACGACAACGGGTGGACGTCACCGCTTTCCACCATGGCCAGCCTTTCGTGTCCGGTACTACCGACCGTTTTCGCCGGTCGAGGGTTCGGCCATGGCCACGGCGATCTTCCGGGGACCGGTGAACGGTTCACGGCCGTGTGAGGAGAGCATGTTGTCGACCATCAGCACGTCGCCGCGCTGCCAGTCGAAGCGCCGGGACGCGGACCGATAGCGGTCCCGTAGGTGAGCCACGACCTCGTCGGGGATGGTGCCACCGTCGCCGTAGTAGGTGTTGGTCGGCAGGTCTTCCTCGGCGAGCATGGCGCGCAACCCGGCGCAGACGTCCTCGGCCAGCGTGGTCACGTGGAAGAACGTGAGGTGGTTGAACCAGACGGCCTCACCCGTGACCGGGTGCCGGTGCACGGCTTGGCGCCGGGCCCTGGTGCGCAGCCCGTTCCGGTCGAGCCATTCGGTCTCGACACCGTTGCGCGCGCAGTAGGCCGTGACCTCGTCGCGGTCGGTGGTGTTGAACGTCTGCTGCCACGGCAACCCGAACGAGTCGGTGAAGTTCCGCGTCACCATCCAGCCCCTGGTCTCGAACTCCGCCCGTACGGCGGGATCGATCGTCGCGAGGATCCGCCGGGTGTCGGCGAGCGGTGTCGCGCCGAGGGTGTCCGGCGGCCGCACGCAGTAGAAGAACAGGCTCAGCGGCCAGGCGGCCTGGTAGGAGTTCTCGTTGTGCAGGAAGATCTCCTCGGCCTCCGGGTAGTCCGTCGAGGTGTACACCCGCCCCTTGATCGTGCTGCGGGGGGAGGAGCGCTCCTGGTAGGTCAGCGGCGGACCTGCCAGCGTGCGGACGGTGGTGTCGAACCCGTCGACGTCGTCGATGTCGAACCCGCGCAGCAACACGGCGCCGTGTTCCAGCAGCCGGTCCCGGATCGCGGTGCGGCGGGCCTGGAGTGAGGCGATGTCCTTGGCCTCGCCCTGGCCGGGCGTCACCACGAAGGGCAGCGCGCGTTCCTGCCCGGACGAGTCGTTTGCCGGGGAGACGGACGGTACAGCGGTCATGTCCGCCATCGTGTCCGCTCGGCCCGTGCCCCAGAAGAGAATGACGGGTAGTGCGGACCCCGCCGCCGTGCCGGAGGTTCTGCGCGTTCTTCTCTGCACCCGCGCACACCCTCGCGGGCAGGCTCGACCCACCGGTGAACCGACAGCGGGTGCGCCAGTGACTTCCAGGAGAGACACCCCATGCGCGAGGAGCAGACCGACCAGCGTGCTTACCTGGTCGTGGTCAACCACGAGGAGCAGTACTCGATCTGGCCGTCCGACCGTGACCTGCCGGCGGGATGGCGCGCCGAGGGGACGCGTGGCGGCCGCGAGGAGTGCCTCGCCCACATCGGCGAGGTGTGGACCGACATGCGGCCACTCAGCCTGCGACGGCAGCTCGATCCGACAACGGGCTGAGCCGGCGAATTCCCATGGACCTGAATGAGGACGAACCGGCGGGTGTGCTCGCCACGATCGGCGCGACGCCGCTGGTCGAACTGACCAGGCTGTACCCGTCGGCGGGGTTCCGGCTGTTCGCCAAGCTGGAGGGCCACAATCCCGGTGGCAGCAGCAAGGACCGCGCCGCCCTGTCCATGCTCGGCGGTGAGATCCAGACGGGACGGCTCGTCGCCGGCCGTTCGGTGGTGGTCGAATCCAGCTCGGGCAACCTGGGAATCGGGCTGGCCCAGGTGTGCCGGTACCACGGGATCCGGTTCATCTGCGTGGTGGATCCCCGCACCAGCAAGCAGAATCTCGCGATCATGCGCGCGCTGGGCGCGGAGATCGAGATGATCGAGCACGCCGATCCGGTCACCGGCGACTACCTGCCGGTCCGCCTCCGCCGCATTCGCGAATTGACCGAACGTCTCGAGCACGCCTACTGGCCGAACCAGTACGCCAACCCCGGGAACCCGGCGGCGCACCGGCACACCATGCGCGAGATCGTCGGGCAGGTGCCAGGTAAGCTCGATTTCCTGTTCTGTGCCACCAGTTCCTGCGGGACGCTGCGCGGCTGCGCCGAGTACGCGCGGGCCAACGATCTGCCGGTGACGATCGTGGCGGTCGACGCCGTGGGCAGCGCCATCTTCGCCGACACTCCCGGCCCCCGGCTGATCCCGGGACACGGCGCGGCCGTCCGCCCCGGTCACCACGCGGACGACCTGGCCGATCTTGTGGTGCACGTCGCGGACGTGGACAGCGTGCGCGGCTGCCGTCGGCTCGCCGCCCGCGAAGCGATCCTGGCGGGCGGTTCGTCCGGCGCGGTGGTCGCGGCCGTGCACAGCGTCCGCGACCTGGTGCCACCCGGCGCCAATTGTGCGATCGTCCTGCCGGACCGGGGCGAACGGTATCTCGACACGATCTACGACGATGCCTGGGTCACGACCCACTTCGGTGGTGTCCCTTCGGACGAGCCCGAACGGGTCCGGACGCGTTATTGAGGGTGTCCGCGGCGACCGTGGAGCCGATCCTTGACGATGAGGGAGGACTGGTCACCGCAGGGGGCGGGGCATCGCTCTCCCTTTCTGTCCATAAAGGACGACTTTCGAGAGAAGGGCGCCCGATTTGGGCGCGTTGCCTGAGTTTCCGAGCGGGTCGTGAGTGGCATTAGGGTTCTGACGCTCATTGTCACTCACGACCCCGCGCTGAACCGTATATGTGGGCCATTAATCGAGCATTCAACTGGTCAGAGGTGTCCTATGTGGATGCTCAGGGCGTGGCCGGCTCCCGTAGTCAGTCCAGAGCCCTGTCGTGAAAGCCATATTGCGTGATCTCTCAGTAGACCCTTCCCGGCTTGACACCGGAGAACCCGTCGACCGGTGCGTTCCGACGGCGCCCAGCGTCGGGGGGGGGAATCTTTTGGGGAACAGAGGTTCCAAGAGTGGGTTTTTTGCACCCCCACCCCCACACCCCCCCACGGGCAAGAGGGAGGGGGGAGGGA
>NZ_JBVJCE010000009.1:248494-272804 GCF_055588925.1 Amycolatopsis sp. NPDC041971
GCTGTTGTGTCTGTTCCATCACACCCCAAACCCCCCCCCCCCCCCCCCGCCCCCCCCCCCCCCCCCCCCCCCCCCCCCCCCCCACACCCGGCCACCCACACCGACAGGCGCGCGAGCGGCCGGGCGCGATACTCTCGCGTTACCGCTTCGTCGGCGCGGGCAAAGGAGTGTCCATCAGCTTCGGCGCCGACCGGACGGCCGGGCTGATCACGGTGGTCAGCGCCAGCGCCGCCATCCACAGGGTGAACAGCCACACCGTCGTGGTGGCGCCGGTCTTGCTCAGCAGGACACCGCCGATCAGCGAGCCGAGCGGGACGGCCCCGAAGGCGATCATGCCCGCGGCGGCGAGCACCCGGCCCTGGATGTGGTCCGGGGTGATCTCGAGCTGGTAGGCCGATATCGCCACGTTCCACAGTGGACCGACGAAGGCCATCGCCGCGAAGACCGTGCCGAGCAGGAACGGCTCCGTCACCAGTGCCAGCAGCGGCACCAGCAGGAGCCAGACCCAGTTCGCCCCGATCACGACCGTCTTCAGCGAAAGCCGTTTGGCCGCCGCGGGCGCGAACAGTGAGCCGAGTACCCCGCCGACCGCGATGATGCCGAGCATGACACCGATGACCGACGGCGAAGCGCCGTGGTCGGTGGCGATCACGATCACGACCAGGAATAGCGCCTGGAACAACAGGTTGCTGCCGGCGATCAGGAACGTGGTCGTCCGGAGGAACGGCTGCCGCCACAACCAGACGGCGCCCTCGGTGAACTCGGCCCGACGCGGGCGCCGGTTCGTGGTGTCGCGCTGGACCTGGAAGTCCTTGCGGATCAGCGCGAGGGTCAGCAACGAAACCAGGTAGCTGGCGACGTCGAACACGAACGGCGCCGCGCGGCTGAGGCCGAACAGCATCCCGCCGAGCGGCTTGCCCAACATGGCCGCGCCCCGGCGGCGGGCTTCGTTGTGGGCCAGTGCCTGGGCGACCTGGGACGGGTCGACCACGTTGGGAACGGCGGCAGCGGCGGCCAAGCGGTAGCACACCGCGAAGGTGCCTTCGAGAAAGCCGACCACGAGGATGTGCGGCAGGGTCAGCCGTCCGAACAGCAGTGCCACGACGACGGTGCTCAGCGCCAGGCCACACAGGAGATCGCAGTAGATCATCGTCCGCCTGCGATCGAACCGGTCGACCAGCGCGCCCGCGGGCATCTGGAAGAGCAATTGCGGCAGCAGCGAGACGAATCCGGTGAGTCCGGCGTCGGCCGCCGAGCCGGTCAAGGCGAGGACCAGCAGTGGGTAGGCCACGTTGGACACGTTCGAGCCCAGGATCGACACCGCCGATCCGGTCCACAGCAGCACGAAGTCGCGGTTTCGGCGCAGCGGCGGCGCCTGGGCATCCATGTCCCCGATGCTTACCGCCACCGGCGGGCACGCACAGAGAAGGATCGGTACTCCGGCGCGCGATCGGCTGCGTGAACGCGCGCCACCTTCACCCTGCCGCATGCCCGCGCGTGCCGGGCATCCTCGACCGATCATCCCTGGCTCCCGGTCTTTGGTGGCAGGACAGGAAGGCGGCTCATGGACACCCGAGGCAACCCCCGTGCCGAATTGCTGCGGCGACGGCTGCGAGGTTCCGGCATTCCGGAGGCGGGTGACGGGATCGTCCCGGTACCCCGGGACAGGCCGCTGCCGCTGTCGTTCGCGCAGCGCGGGTTGTGGTTGCTCGACCAGACCAGGCCGGACGGCGCCGACTACCTGATGCCGGTGCGGCTGCGGCTGCGCGGAGAGGTGAACGAACCGGCGCTGCGCCGGGCCTTGGACGAGGTCGTCACCCGGCACGAGGTGCTGCGCACCCGGTACCTTGCCGACGGTTCCGGCGGCGAGCCCGTGCAGGTGATCGACGAGCCGGGCCCGGTGCCCTTCGAGCGGCTCGACCTCGCCGACCGGCCGGAGTCACTCGAAAGCGCGCTGACCGACGCCGGTGTCCGCCCACTCGACCTGTCCGCGGAATGGGCACTGCGGGCCCTGCTGGTCCGGCTGTCCGATGTGGATCACGTGCTTCTCCTGTCCGTGCACCACATCGCGTCGGACGGCGTCTCGGAATCGATCCTGCTGTCCGAATTGGACAGACTTTACGCGGCGTTCGCCGCCGGACGGCCGTCTCCGCTCGAACCGCTCGCCGTGCAGTACGGCGACTTCGCCGTATGGCAGCGGGATCGTCTCGCCGGCGGTCGTCTCACCGAGAAGATCGAGTACTGGCGCAAGCAGTTGGACGGTATCGGTCCGCTCGAGTTGCCTGCCGATCGGCCGCGGGGTCCGGTCCGCGACAGCGCGGGCGCCACCGTGCCGGTCTTCGTGCCCGGCCCACTGGCCGAAGTCCTGACCCGTATCGGCCGGGAACACGGCGCGACGCCGTACATGGTGCTGCTCGCGGCGTTCCAGGTGCTGCTCGGCCGCTACAGCGGACAGACCGACGTGGTCGTCGGCAGCCCGGTCGCCGGGCGCGAGCAGGACCGGACCGAAGGTCTGGTCGGGATGTTCGTCAACATGATCGCCCAGCGCGCCGACCTGTCCGCGGACCTGTCCTTCACGGAGTTGCTGTCGCGAGTGCGGGCGACCGCGCTCGACGCCTACACCCATCAGGACACGCCCTTCGACCTGGTGGTCGACGAGCTCGTGGGGGAGCGCGACCCGTCCCGCACCCCGCTGTTCCAGGTGGTGTTCCAGCTCGGTGACGAGGGCGCGCCACAGCAGCTGCCAGGACTCGGTGCCGAACCGGAATCCCCGGGCTGGGAGGTGGCGAAATACGATCTGGACCTCACCCTCGCCACCCGGCCCGACGGTTCGATCACCGGGCGCCTCGGGTACGCCACGGCCCTGTTCGACTCCTCGACGGCGCGCCGCATGTCCGGTCACTTCGTGCGCCTGCTGGAGAGCATCGCCGCCGAGCCGACCGGCCGCGTCCACGGTCTCTCCATGCTGACCGGCGAAGAGCGCGAAGAGTTGCTGACCGCCGGGAACAGCCCGGACCTGACCTTCCCCGCCAACGAAAGCTTGACCGAGGTGTTCGCGGCCCGGCTCGCCGACAACCCCACCGCCGTCGCCGCGAGCTGTGACGGCGACCAGCTGACCTACGCCGAGCTCAACGCGCGGGCCAACCGGCTCGCTCACCGGCTCCGCTCGCTCGGTTCGGCGCCGGGACGGCTGGTCGGCGTCTCCCTCGACCGAGGGCTCGACCTCGTGGTCGCACTGGTGGGCGTGCTGAAATCCGGTGCCGGTTACGTACCTCTGGACCCGGCCCTGCCCGCCGGGCGGCTGGCGATGATGCGTGCCGACGCCGAGGTCGGCATCGTGGTCAGCCGCGGCGAGCTGGCCGGATGGCTCGCGGACGAGCCGATCACCGCGGTGCTGCTCGACCAGCCCGGCCTCGACTGGTCGGAGACGGACCTGGAGCCCTTGGCGGGACCGGGGGACGTGGCGTACGTGATCTACACGTCCGGGTCCACCGGACGGCCGAAAGGCGTTCCGGTCACGCACGCGAACGTCCTGCGGCTGCTACGTTCGTGCGCCGCCGATTTCGCCTTCGGCCCGTCCGACGTCTGGACTTTGTTCCACTCCTACGCTTTCGATTTCTCGGTGTGGGAGCTGTGGGGCGCGTTGCTGCACGGCGGGCGTGTCGTCATCGTGCCGTTCGAGATCTCCCGTTCCCCTTGGGACTTCCTCGACCTGCTGATCGCCGAGGGTGTCACCGTGCTGAACCAGACCCCGTCGGCCTTCCGGCGCCTCGTCGACGCGGTCGCCGAGGCGGAGACCACGCCTGAGTCGCTGGCGCTGCGTGCCGTGGTGTTCGGTGGCGAGGCCCTCGACGTGGCCGACGTGGCGCCGTGGTTCGCCCGCTTCGGCGATGAACGGCCCGCCTTGGTCAACATGTACGGGATCACCGAGACAACGGTGCACGTGACCTACCGCAGACTGCGTGCCGAGGACACCACGGCGGGTCCGCGCAGCCCCCTCGGCAGGCCGTTGCCCGACCTGCGCGTGTACCTGCTCGACGGCAACCTCGACCCCGTGCCGGTCGGGGTGCCCGGCGAGCTCTACGTGTCCGGGCCCGGCCTCGCGCTCGGTTACCTCGGCCATCCGGCACTGACGGCGGACCGGTTCGGTCCCGATCCGTACGCGCCGCGTCCGGGTGCCCGGATGTACCGCACCGGCGACCTCGCCCGCCGCACTCCCGGCGGCGACCTGGAGTTCGCCGGCAGGGCCGACGACCAGGTGAAGATCCGCGGCCACCGGATCGAGCCGGGCGAGGTCGAGTCGGCCCTCGCGGGCCACGCGTCGGTGTCCCGCGCCGTCGTGCTCGCCCGCCGCCCTCCGGGAGAAGCGGAACACCGCCTCATCGCCTATGCCGTGCCGGTCGCCGGCCAGCGGCTCGCCGCGGCGGACCTGCGTGACCATCTGAGCGGGCTGCTGCCGGCCTACATGGTGCCCGCGGCGTTCGTGCCGCTGGACCGCTTCCCCTTGACTTCCAACGGAAAGGTCGACCGGGCCGCCCTGCCCGAACCGGCGGGGAACCTCGCGACGCCCACCGCTCCGGTCGCTCCCCGCGACCCCGCGGAGCGAGCCATGGCCGAAGTGTGGGTTACCGCGCTCGGCGTCGGCTCGGTCGGAGTGCACGACAACTTCTTCGCACTGGGCGGTGACTCCATCCGGGCCATCCAGGTCGTGGGCCAGCTGCGTAAGCGAGGCCTTCCGGTGACCGTGCAGGATCTGCTGCTGCATCAGACCGTCGAGAGCCTGACCCGGTTCGTCGGCACGGCGGCCGGTGCGGTGGAAGACCGGCGGGTCGCCCCGTTCGAGCTGATCGGGGAAGCCGATCGGAAGGCGCTGCCGGAAGACCTCGCCGACGCCTATCCGATGTCCATGGGCCAGACCGCGATGGTCTACGAAATGGTGGCGGACAAGGAGGTCAGCCTCTACCACAACATCACACTGTTCCCGATCGTGGACGACGCCCCGTTCTCGCTGTCCGCGCTGCGGGAAGCGGCGGTGCTGCTGGTGCGGCGGCACGAGATTTTGCGCACCAGCTTCGATCTGACCACCTACCGGGTGCCCATGCAGCTCGTGCATCGGACCGCCCCGATGGATGTCGGTCACGATGACCTGCGCGAGATCCCCGAAGCGCGGGTGGAGGAGATACTGGCGGCGTTCGTCGCCGATGCCCGCCGCAGCCCCCTCGATGTCACGAGTGCGCCGCTGGTGCGTTTTCACGTGCATCAGACCGCCGAGCGCCGTTGGACGCTGTCGTTCATCGAGTGCCACGCGGTCCTCGACGGCTGGAGTCACCATTCGCTGCTCGAAGAGCTCCTGGACACTTACCGCAGTCTCCGGGACGGGCTCGCGCCGACGTTCCCGGAGCAGGCGCCGGTGCGGTTCGCCGACTTCATCGCGCACGAGAAACGGTCCCTGGAGTCCACTGTGGACAGGGAATTCTGGCGCGATCGGCTGGATCGCCACGACCCGGTCACCCTGCCGCCCGGGTGGGCGGCGGCACCGAGCGCGGACGGCCTGCCCCATCAGGTCAGCGTGCGCTACGCCGACCTGGAACCCCGATTGCGTGCGCTGGCCGCGGTGGCGGGTGCCTCGCTGAAGACCGTGCTGTTCGCCGCGCACCTCAAGGTGCTGAGCACGATCAGCGGGTCGAACCGGTTCCACACCGGGCTGGTGCACAACGGCAGACTGGAGGAACCCGGCGGTGAACTCGCCAGGGGTATGCACCTCAACCCCCTGCCGGTGTGCGTCGACCTGACCGCCAAGACCTGGACCGGGCTCGTCCGGCAGGTGTTCGCCGAAGAGGTGGCGGTCTGGCCGCACCGGCGATTCCCGGTCGGCGAGTTGCAGCGGCTCTGGGGTGCCGGCCGTCCGCTGGTGGACATCTCGTTCGCCTACCTCGACTTCCACGTCTTCGACACCCAGCGGGTGGAGACGGCGAAGATCGTGGACGAGAGCTACAACGGGTTCGGCGTGGACGTGTGGAGCTTCCCCGGCGTCCTGCACTTCCGGGCACAGGCCGACCGGATCGCCCCGGACCGCGTGCCCGCCCTCTCCGCGATGTACCGGCGGGTGCTCGAGGCCATGGCCGCCGATCCGGACGGTGAGGTCCGCGGCGCCGCGATCGCCCCGGCCGAGATCGACCGGTTGATGTCGTTCGCGGACGGGCCGGTGGCCGAGTATCCGGACGCGTGTGTGCACGAGCTGTTCGAGGGCCAGGCCGCGCGCACCCCGGACGCGACCGCGCTGCGCTGTGCGGACGGGACCACGCTCACCTACGCCGAGCTCAACGCCCGTGCGAACAAGCTGGCCCGTCATCTGCGTGAGCAGGGCGCGGGCCCGGAAACGGTCGTCGGTGTGCTGCTGCGCCGCGGTCCGGAGCTGGTCATCACGTTGCTGGCGATCCTCAAATCCGGTGCGGCCTATCTGCCGCTCGACCCGGGACACCCGGCGAAACGGCTGGCCACGGTGCTGACCGAGGCGAGCGCGACCATGGTGGTCACCGAATCCGCCCTGGCCGACCGAGTGTCCGGCACCGCGGCGATCCTGGCCGGAGATCCGGCCATCGCCACCCACCCGGACGACGATCTGGGCCGGACCGCGACACCGTCGACGCTCGCCTACGTCATCTACACGTCCGGCTCGACGGGGACTCCGAAGGGAGTCATGGTCGAGCATCGCAACCTGATCAACTACCTGTGCTGGAGAGCCGGTACAGGCGGTTCGGTGGGTTCTCCGCTGTACTCCTCGATGGCCTTCGACCTGCCGGTGACCGCTTTGTTCCCGGCGCTGTTGTCCGGCGGGACGGTCACCCTCACCCCCGACGACGACACACCGGCGATCGAAGCGCTGGTCTCGGTGCTGTCCGGGGGCGGCTTCGATCTGGTCAAACTCACGCCGTCGCATCTCGTGGCGCTCAACCAGATGCTGCCCACCGAGGCGTTCGCGGGCGCGGCGTCCCGGCTCGTCGTCGGCGGCGAAGAACTGACCAGGGACATGCTCACCGCCTGGACCCGCCATGCCCCGGACATCCTGGTGGACAACGAATACGGACCGACCGAGGCCACCGTCGGCTGCACTTCGCACGTGCGCGGGGTCGGGGAACTCGAGGCGGGACCGGTGCCGATCGGCAGGCCTGGCCCCAACACCGTGCTGCGCGTGCTGGACGCCGACCTCGAACCGGTCCTGGTCGGCGTGCTCGGCGAGCTGTACATCGGCGGCGCCCAGCTCGCCCGCGGCTACCGCGGCCGCCCCGGCCTGACCGCCGACCGGTTCGTGCCGGACCCGTATTCCGACGGCCGTCGGCTGTATCGCACCGGTGACCTGGCCCGATACCGGCCTGACGGTGTGCTGGAGTTCGCCGGGCGGGCGGACGACCAGGTCAAGATCCGCGGCTACCGCGTCGAGCCGGGTGAAGTGGAAGCGGTGCTGCGGGCGCACGCCGAGCTGCGCGACGTGGCCGTGCGCGCCCGCCGGACCGCGCGCGGCGACCAAGAACTGGTCGCGTACCTCGTACCCGCCCACGACGGACTCGACCCGTCCGAGCTGCCCGGTCTGCTGGCCGGTGCCGTACCGGACTACCTGATCCCGTCCGCGTGGGTGGTGCTGGCCGAGCTGCCCACCACCCCCAGCGGCAAACTCGACACCAAGGCCCTGCCTGAACCGACGGCCACCGCCCGTGCCGCGCTGGCGCCTCGGACCGCGGTGGAGAACATCATCGCCACTACGCTGGCCAAGGGCCTCGGCGTCGACCGGGTGGGGGTGGACGTCCCGTTCAGCGACCTGGGTCTGCACTCGCTGCTGATCATCCGCGTGCTGGTCGAACTCCGCGAAGAGCACGGCCTGCCGGTCGAGCTGCGGGACTTCTACGAGCACCGCACGGTGATCGACCTGGCCGCGGCGGTGGACCCGGCCGGCAAGGGAGGCTTCCCTCCGACCGAGGCGGCCGCGATGGAATCCGCCGCGGGCTGGGCGCGGCAAGCCGTCGTATGGCTGCGCCGCACCGGGACGAAACCACCGCTGTTCTGCATGTACCCGGGTGGTGGCCTGTGGTACGTGCGGCTGGCCGAACACATGAGCGCCGATCGTCCGGTGGCCGCGCTGGAATGGCCCGGTCTGCACCGTGACACGCCGTCGCCGCAGAGCATCGCGAGTGTGGCCGCGCTGTTCGTGGAGCAGATCCGCGCGGTGCACCCGGAAGGGCCGTATCACCTACTCGGCTGGTGTGGCGGGGGACTGGTCACCGGTGAGATGGCCCGCATCCTGCATCGCGACGGCGACCGTCTCACGCTGATGCTGCTCGACCCGGCACAGGACTTCTACAAGCGGGAGAACATGTGGGAGGAGACCGCCATGTTCGTCCGTGGCGAGAAGCTCCTGGAAGAGCTGAACTCCACGACGGATCCCGACGAACTCGCCGAGATCAGGCGCCAGTTCGCCGAGGTGCTCGACTACATCATCGACGAAGGCACGAAGGAACCGCCGGTACCCGGTGACCCGTTCTGGCCGCGCCGGATCCGGGTGTGGCGAGAGCTGACCCAGGCGATGCTCGGCTACCGCCAGCGTCCGTACCCCGGCCGGACCCATCTGCTGGTGGGCGACGAGCTGGCCGACGGCCTGCACGAGACCAACTTCGGGCAGAGCTACGCGCAGTACCGGGACCGCTGGGTCAAGCTGGCGCCGGGCGGTCTCAAGATCCACCGCGTCGGTGGCGACCACATGGGAGTGCTGCGCCCGCCGCACGTGTCCGGCCTGGCCGGGTTGCTGACCACGTTGATGGAAGCCACCGAGGAGGCGTCGCCGTGAACGCGCACCCTTCCGCGCCCGCTCCGGTCGAAAACCCCACACTCGCGGGGATCGACCTCGAGCAGGCCACGATCCCGGACCTGCGGCGCGCGATGGACTCCGGCCGGCTGACCTCGGCGGAGTTGACGGCGTTCTATCTCGACCGCATCCGCCGGCTCGACTCACGGTTGCACTCGGTCATCACGACCAACCCGGACGCGCCGAGGCTCGCGGCGGCCGGCGACGATCGCCGCGGAGCGGGCCGGGCGCGTGGTCTCCTGGACGGCATCCCGGTGCTGCTCAAGGACAACATCGACACCGCGGACCGGCAGCGGACCACGGCGGGTTCGTTCGCGCTGGCCGGGGCGCGTCCGGTCGCCGACGCCCATCTGGTCGAGCGGCTCCGCGAGGCCGGGGCGGTGATCCTCGGCAAGACGAACCTTTCGGAGTGGGCGAACTTCCGCGACCGTCGCTCGTCGAGTGGCTGGAGCGCGGTCGGCGGGCAGACCGCCAACCCCTACGTTCTGGACCGCAACACCTGCGGCTCGTCGAGCGGTTCCAGCGCGGCGATCGCCGCGAATCTGGCCACGGTCGCGGTCGGCACCGAGACCAACGGCTCGATCGTCTGCGCGGCGGGCGCGAACGGGATCGTCGGCGTCAAACCGAGCATCGGCCTGGTGAGCCGCCGTGGCCTGGTGCCGATCTCCGCGGCGCAGGACACCGCGGGCCCCCTGGCCCGCAACGTGACGGACGCCGCCGTCCTGCTGGGCGTGCTCAACGGATCGGACGCCGGCGACCCGTCCACCGACGGCGGTCCGGCCCGATCGGACTACCTGCGCTTCCTGGACCCCGACGCGTTGCGAGGCAAGAGGATCGGCGTCTGGGACGCGACCGGTGGCACCAGCCCGGAAACCGTGGCGGTGTTCACCCACGCCGTGGAGCGGCTGGCGTCCCTGGGCGCGGTTCCGGTCGAGGTGACCATCCCCGGCCTGGACGTGGTGGGCCGCTCCGAGCTGCCGTCGATGCTGTACGAGTTCAAGCACGGTATCAACGAGTACCTGGCGGCGACCTCCGGCGATCATCCCGCGGACCTGGCAGGACTGATCGAGTTCAACCGGTCCAACGCGGACACCGAGATGGGCCATTTCGGACAGGAGCTGTTCGAAGAGGCCCAGGCCACCAGCGGTGATCTGTCCGATCCGGAGTACCTGCGCCTGCGCGCGGAAGCGACCGGAGCGGCGCGACGCGGGCTGGACGCCACGCTCACCGCGTACCGGCTGAACGCGATCGTCGCGCCGACGAACGGGCCGGCGTGGAGGACCACGCTGGGCAAGGGCGACGCCTACCCCTTCGGCTCGTCCACACCCGCCGCGGTGTCCGGCTACGCGAACGTGACCGTCCCCATGGCGTTCGTCGGTCCGCTGCCGGTCGGCCTGTCGATCATGGCGGGCCGGTACAGTGAGCCGACCGTCCTGGCGCTGGCCTACGCGTTCGAGCAGGCCACACGGGAGCGACGGCCACCGGGGTTCCTGCCGACGAGCTGAGCCCGCCGGTCAGATCAGCCCGGCCCGGACCGCGTGAGCGACCGCGTGGGCGCGGTTGCGCACCTGAAGCCGCGCCATCAGCTCGTAGATGACGTTCTTCACGGTGTGCTCCGAACAGGACAGCTTCCGCGCGATGTCGGCGTTGCCGTGCCCGTCCGCCATCAGGGTGAGCACCGTGAGTTGCCGTTCGGTCAACGGCGCGACCGGGTGGACACCGACGGGCATGGCCAGTTCGGCGCCACCGCTGAGCAAACGGACCAGCAGCCCGTAGGGCAGCCTGCTTTCCCCGTGCATGGCCGAGTGCACGGCGGCGCCGAACTGGGCCGGCGTCGTTTCGGGAGTCTGCAACAGGATCCGTGCCCCGGCCCGGAAGGCGCGGAGGACACCGGCGGGGTTGAGCGTGTCCGCGGCGACGATCAACCGATGACCCGCCGCGCGGCGGGTGGTGGGACAGGCGTTCAACGCCTCGTCGATCGTGCCACCGGCGGCCACCACCACGGTGTCCGCCGCGGCCGAGACGAGGATCCCCGCCTGCCGCAGTTTGGCGACCACGGCTTCCCGGACGAGCGCGCCTCCCGCGTGGACCTGCACACTGATCACAGCAGCCTGGCCCGTAGTGCGTAGGCCACGGCGTGTGCCCGGTTGCGCAGCCTGAACCGCTGGGTGATGTCGTGCACGACGGCCGTCACGGTACGCGCCGAGTAGGACAGCCGCCGGGCGATCTCGTCGGTCTCGTACCCCTCGGCGACGAGGCGCAACACGGCGTGTTCGCGCTCGTTGAGCCCGCCGCGTGCCCACGCCTGCGGCGCGTCGGGCGCCGGGTTCTCCACGCCCTGCTCGAGCACCCGGTCGATCAGGTCCGGTGGCATGGTGCAGTCGCCGACGACCGCGGCGAGCACGGCACGGGAGAGCCGGTTCGCGCTGGCCTCCCGGCGGCGCAGCAGGCCGTGCGCGCCCGCCGCGATCGCGTGCAGCGCCTCAGCCGGCGACAGTTCGGTGGCCAGCAGCACGATCTCGGGCCGATGCGGTTGATTCCGGATGGAGTGCACCACGTCGAGCACCTTGTCGTCCACCAGGTCGACGACCACGACCGTGGCGTCCGATTCCGCACCGTTCGTCACCACGGTGAGCCCCGGGCTGCCGTTGAGTGTGCAGCCGATACCCGCTTCGAGCACCGGATCGGCCGCGTCCACACTCACTCTTGCGGGCTCTCCCATCCTTTTCCCCTTCCCGTGCAACCGGTGTTCATTTTGAGCAGACGGCGGGCCGGTTGTCTTCCTCACTAAGCATGAAATCGAGAATTTCCGCGGTGCGTTCTTGCTCACTTCGCGTGAATTTCACCGTAGTCACGACGCTGTTCGTAGACGCAGGGACAAACGCGCAGCCGGTGCCCGCGCGGATGATGCCGCTCTTTCCCTGCCGTGCCAACATCTCCGGCACCAGGCTGAGGCGAGCACACCTCGGAGGTTGTCATGGCCGAACCAGCGCGCCGCCACCTGGTCTCCCTCAATGATCTCGACGACGAAGACCTGCGATGGATCGTCGGTCGCGGCATCGAGTACGCACTCGGCCACCGGACGGACGAACGCCCATTACGCGATTCGGTTGCGGGTATTTTGTTTCGCAAAACCTCGACCCGAACCCGGACGTCTTTTTCCGCGGGGGCGCTCCGGCTCGGCGCGAAGCTGATCAATTACGGTCCCGGTGACCTTCAGGAGAACACCGGTGAGACCATCGAGGACACCGCCACGGTGTTGTCGGGGATGCTCGACATGCTCGTCGTGCGGACTTCCGGCGGCGAGGCCGAGCTACGCGCCTATGCCGTGAGCAGGCGGATGGCCGTGATCAACGCGATGTGCGCGGACGAGCACCCCACCCAGGCCCTCGCCGACCTCACCACGCTCGCCCAGCGGTTCGGCCGGGTCGAAGGTCTGCGCGTGCTCTACGTCGGCGAGGGCAACAACACCGCGTCGGCGCTGGCTCTGGCGTTGTCCCGCTACGCCGACACGTCGCTCTACCTGCGTACACCGACGGGTTATGGCCTCGACCGACGGTTTCTGGACCGTGCCGAACTCAACGCCAAGCGCAGTGGCGCGCGGGTGGAGGAGCGGCACGACATGGCGGAGCTCCCGCAGGCCGACGTGGTCTATACCACAAGATGGCAGACCACCGGAACGGTCAAACACACCGAGGACTGGCGTGAGGTGTTCGCCCCGTTCCACGTCGACGCGGCGGTGATGGCCGAGTCCGGCGCGAAGGTGTTCCTCCACGACCTCCCCGCGCATCGCGGGGAGGAGGTCGCCGCGGAAGTCCTCGATGGACCGGCGAGCCTCGCGTTCACCTTGGCCGAGAACAAGTACCACAGCGCCCAAGCCGTGCTCTCGTGGTGCGCGGGCACCGAGGCCCGGGAAGACGTGGTGCGCGATGCCTGAAGACGTCCTGCTGCCGGGCGGCGAATGGCGGCTGTGGCGAGAATTCGCCCTGCGAGGTCCCGGGTTCCCCGCCGCCGGGGTGCTGCGGCTGGCGCCGCTCGGACTCGCCGAGGCGGCGGACGGACTCGCCGACGGGCGGGGCCCCGAGTGGGCCGCGTTCGAGGAACTGTTCGCCGGAGCGATGGTGGACAACGTCAAAGAACTGCAGGAGATCGCGGCGTTGCCGGCTTTCCAAGCCGCGGTGGCGTGGCAGAACCCCGCCCTCCTGCAACGTGGCATCGGCTTGTTCCTGGCGTGGGACCCCTCGGTGGACGGACGTACCAGCAAGCGGCGTGAACGCGAGGAGCTGGTGGCGCACTACTGGCAGCGGTTCTGCGTGAAGAACGACACGATCGGCTTCTTCGGACCGGTGGGCTGGGGCCGCTGGGACGAGTCGGCCGAGGGGGTCGTCGTCGACCCGGGATCCGGCCTGGTCGCCGAGTCGAACATCTATTTCTCGAGCTGGGCGGTGGACGCGGTCGCCCGCACGGTCGGTGCCGACCCTCGGCTGCGCGCCTGGATCGCGCCGCGCCGGGTGTCGTTCGTCCGGGTCACCGGAGACATGGTGCGGATGCCCGGACGGCGTCCGGACCGGCTTCAGCCGATGGAACGGGAGATTCTCGCGCACTGCGACGGAACCCGCCGTCCCTCGGAGATCGCGGCGGAGCTCGGGCAAGAGACGACCGAAGACACTGTGATGTCCGTTTTGGACGAACTGGTGCGGCGCCGGCTGATCGTGTGGCGGTTGGAGGTGCCCACCTGCGCGTATCCCGAACAGCACCTGCGGTCGGTCCTGGAGCGGATCACGGATCCGGAACCGCGACGGGACGGGTTGTCCAAAGTGGCGGTTCTCGAACACGGAAGGGACCGGATCAAAGCGGCGGGCGCCGACGCCACCGCCTTGTCCGCGGCGTTCACCGCGCTGGAGAACGAGTTCGAGGCGCTGACCCAGGTCGCGGCGCAACGTGCCAAGGGCACGCGCACCGCACCGTGCCGGGCCCTGATCTACGCGGACTGCCGCCGGTCCGCCACGGTCCGGATCGGTGCCGCGATCCGCGACGAGCTGACCCCGCTCACCCTGTGCCTCACCGCCGCCCGCTGGATGACGGGCAGGTTCGCACAGGCCGTCGGGGACCGTGTCCGGCAGGCGTACGACCGCCTGCGCGAACGGGACGGGAGCGTGGACCTCGCGTCATTGTGGATGGAGTGCCTGCCCGCCCCGCACGGTGGTTCGATCACCGACATCGACCGCATCCAGGACGAGCTGCGAGAACGCTGGGCGCGGATCCTGAAGGTCCCCGATGGCGCCCGGCGCGTCCGCTTGTCCAGTGTGGACATCGCGGACCGGGTGCGGGACGAGTTCGGGGAAACCGGTCCGAGCTGGCCGCAGGCCCGCTACGTCAGCCCGGACGTCCTGGTCGTGGCCGACAACGCCGACGAGGTGGCGCGCGGGAACTTCGAGCTCGTCCTCGGTGAGCTGCACGTCGCGATGAACACCGCCGGCACTTCGCTGTGGGTGATGCAGCATCCGGACGCCCGGCGGTTGTTCGCCGAGACCGCGGTCGACTTCCCCGATCCACGTCTGCTGCCGATGCTGCCCAAGGAGCAGCCGCCGCGATGGTCGGCGCGCAGCCGGATCTCCCTGGACCGGCCTGAGGACTACTACGTGGCGCTGGTGGACCACACGGTCGATCCGGAGCGGGATCGGACGGTGCTGAGCGCCGACGTCCTGGTGGGAGAACGGGAAGACCGGCTGGTCGCCATGCTGCCCGACGGCGCGGAGTTCGATCTGCTCGACGTGTTCGGCAACGCGATGACCAACCGGGTCATGGACCGGTTCGCGTTACGGCCCCTCGACGGCCATTCGCCCCGGGTGACGGTGGACAAGCTGGTGGTGGCCCGGGAGTCGTGGTCGGTTCCGGTGGAGTCCCTGGGTTTCGTGTCGGAGAAGTCGGAGGCGCGGCGGTTCGTGCTGGCTCGCCGGTGGCGTGCCGAAGCGGGGCTGCCGAGGTTCGTGTTCGTGGTTTCGCCGGGGGAGCCTCGTCCGTTCTATGTGGACTTCGACGCCCCGGTGTTCGTGAACATCTTCGCGAAGGCGGTCCGCCGGCTGGCGCGTCAGGACCCGCGCGGCCGGTTGTCGATCACGGAGATGCTGCCGTCACCGGAGCAGGCGTGGCTGACCGACGACAAGGGGAATCGGTACACCTCCGAACTACGCTTCGTCGCGGTAGACCAGTCCGTCCGATGACCGTCGAAGCACCCCGGCTCGGCGCGGCGGACGTGATGATGGCGGCACGGCGGACCGCGGGCCGGATCCGGCACACGCCGCTGCTGGCGCCGGACGGCCTGCCGGGGATCCTGCTCAAAGCCGAACATCTGCAGCACGGTGGCTCGTTCAAGACCCGCGGCGCCGCGAACGCGATGCTCGGCCTCGCCACCGCCCACGTCGTGACCGGCTCGTCGGGCAATCACGGCATCGCCGTCGCACGGCTCGGCGCGGAGCTGGGTGTCGAGGTGACGGTCGTCGTCGCCGGTGGCGCGGCCGCAGACAAAGCGGCCACCATCGGCAGGCTCGGCGCGCGGGTGATCGAGGTGCCCGGCGGGGTGGCTCAACGGGACCGGTACGCGCGCGAGCACGCCGCCCGCACCGGCGCGGCGTTCGTGCCGTCCTCGGACCACCGGTCGGTGGTCGCCGGAGCGGGCACGGTCGGACTGGAGGTGTTCCACGCGATACCGGACCTCGACGTGATCTTCGTGCCGACCGGCGGCGGTGGCCTGCTGGCGGGCGTGTGCCTGGCCGCCGAGGGACTGCGCGGAGCACCGCGGATCGTCGGCGTGGAGCCGGCGACGGCCCGGCGCTACGCCCGTTCGCTGGCGGCCGGACGCCCGGTCGAGCTGCCGCCGTCCCGCACGGTGGCCGACGGGCTGCGCGGGCAACGACCGGGCGAGATCCCGTTCCCCATCATCCAGCGCCGGGTCGACGAGCTGATCGAGGTCACCGACGAAGAGATCCTGGCGGCGATGGCGCTGTTGCGTCGCGACGGGGTCGAGGCCGAGCCGAGCGGGAGCGTCGCCCTCGCGGGCGCCTTGCGGAGGCGGTTCACCGGCCGCGCCGTCGCCATCGTGTCCGGTGGGAACACCCCGCGGCGTTGCCGCGCCGACGTCCGATAGCCCCGAGGAGCGTTGCCGATATGGTCTGGTTGAGTGGGAAGTGGCGGCTGTGGGACCAGTTCGCGGTGCGTGGCGCGGGATTCCCCGCGGCAGGCGTGCTGAGGCTCGCGGAAGAAGGACTGGTGGCGGCCGCGGACCGGTTCGACGCGGACGCGAGGCTGTCGGGGCCGGCGTGGGAGGTTTTCGAGAAACAGTTCGCGACCACGGCCGTGGAAACGGCCGTCGAGCTCCAGGCGATCGCGTCCTCGCCCGGATTCCGGGCCGCCGTCGAATGGCAGAACTCCACCATCTGGCGGACCGGCGTCGAGTCCTTCCTCGCGTGGGAACCGTCGGTGGCGGGCCGGACCAGCAAACCCCGGCAGCGTGCGGAATTGGTGGCGCAGTACTGGCAGCGGTTCTGCGTGAAGAACGACACGATCGGCTTCTTCGGACCGGTGGGGTGGGGCCGCTGGGACGAGGCGGCAAGCGGAGTCGAGGTCGAGCCCGGTTCCGGGCTGATCACGACGTCGAACGTCTACTTCGCCGGCTGGGCGGTCGACGCGGTGGCCCGCGCGATCAGCGCCGATCCGCGGTCCCGGATCTGGGTGGCGCCCCGCCGGGTGCCCTTCGTGCGGGTGACCGGTGGCCTGGCGCATCTGCCGGGCAGATCACCCCAGGTGATTCCCGCGGAGCTCCGTCCCGTTCTCGAGCTGTGCGACGGAGTCCGCTCGGCGCGGGAGATCCAGCAGGAGCTGGGCCCCGCGATCGACGTGGCCGCCGCGGTGACGGAGCTGGTGCGGCTCAAGATCGTCGTCTGGCGGCTGGACGTCCCGGCGAGCGCGTATCCCGAACGGTACCTGCGAACCTGGCTGGCGTCCGTCGGCGAAACCCGCCTCCGTGAGCAGTGGCTCGCCCGGCTGGACGAACTGGAACGCGGCCGCGATCGGGTCCGGACGTCGACAGCCGCGGAGTTGCCTGTCGAACTCGCCGCGTTGGAGAGCCACTTCACGACCATGACCGGTTCGGCCGCCACTCGCGTCAAGGGCACGAACACCGCCCCGTGCCGCGGCCTGGTCTATTCCGACTGTGTCCGGGCGGCGCGGGCGCGGCTCGGCACGGACATGCTGGCCGAGCTCGCGCCGATCGACCTGCTGCTGACCAGCGCGACGTGGTTGACCGCGCGGCTCGCCGGCACGGTGCTGAGCCACGCGCGGAGGGTCCACACCGGTCTCGCGGCGGCCGGGCCCGTCGACCTGGCCGCGTTCTGGTTCGGGTGCATGCCGATCCTGCACGGTACTGCGGTGGCCGAGGCCGCGGCGCTCCGCCGGGAGTTGTCCACCCGGTGGGCGCGCGCCCTCGACGTCCCCGACGGCGCCCGGCGCGTCCAGGTGTCCCTTGTGGACATCGCGGACCGGGTGCGGGACGAGTTCGGCGATCCGGTCCCCGGCTGGGACATGGCCCGCTACCTCAGTCCTGACGTTTTCGTCGTTCCCGGTGCCGATACCGAGTGGGTGCTCGGCGAACTGCACGTCGCGTCGAACACTCTCGGTGCTTCGCTGTTCGTCAACCAGCATCCGGTGCGCGGTGAGCTGTTCGCCGAGACCGCGGTCGACTTTCCCGGCCCGCGTCTGCTGCCGATGCTGCCCAAGGAACACAAGTCCCGGCTCTCCGCCCGGATCCGCTACTCGTTGGACCGGCCGGAGGACTACTACGTGGCCTTGGTCGACCACACGGTCGATCCGGAGCGCGAGCGGGCGGTGCTGAGCGCCGAGGTCCTGGTGGAACCGCGAGGGGACCGGCTGGTGGCCGTGTTGCCCGACGGCGCGGAGTTCGACGTGCTCGACGCGTTCGCTCACGTGCTGACCACGCTGACGATGGACCTGTTCCGGATCATGCCCGACGCGGATCATTCGCCTCGGGTGACGGTGGACAAGGTGGTGGTGGCTCGGGAGTCGTGGTCGGTTCCGGTGGATTCCCTTGGTTTTGTCGCTGAAAAGGCGGAGGCTCGGCGATTCGTGCTGACTCGCAGATGGCGGGAAAGACTGGGTCTTCCGAGGTTCGTCTTCATGGTTTCACCGGGGGAGCCTCGTCCGTTCTATGTGGATTTCGACGCTCCGGTATATGTGAGCGTTTTCGCCAAAGCGGTACGCCGGTTGGTACGACAGGACCCGGCAGGCCGCGTATCGATCACGGAAATGCTGCCGTCGCCCGAGCAAGCTTGGCTGACCGACGACAAAGGAAATCGGTACACCTCCGAACTGCGTTTCGTCGCCGTGCACCGCTGACCACCGGAAGAATTCCCGGTCGGCTTTTCTGCGCTTTCTTCCCTGCGAAAGCCGACTGCGGCCCGTCAGGCTGAGAGCATGCTGATCCTGCCCCACGGCGATGTCCGGCGAATTCTCGACGGTGCGGAGCAAGAAGTGCTGGCGGCCGTGCGCACGGCTTACGTCCTGCACACCCAAGGCCGATCGGCCGTTCCGCATTCGGTGTTCCTGCGGTTTCCCGGCGACGAGCACAACCGGATCATCGCGCTGCCCGCCTACCTTGACACGCCCGAGGCGCCGGTCGCCGGCGTCAAGTGGGTGTCATCGTTCCCCGGCAACGTCCGATCCGGGATGGACCGGGCGTCGGCGGCGATCATTCTCAATTCGATGCGGACCGGCCATCCCGAGGTGTTCCTCGAGGGCGCGACCATCTCGGCACGGCGCACCGCGGCGAGCGCGGCGGTCGCCGCCGCCACCCTCGGCGTGTCCGGCTCCGGGGTGTCCCTCATCGGATGCGGCGTGATCAACTTCGAGGTCTTGACGTTCCTGCGTGCCGTGTACGCCGAGCTGGACTCGGTCACCCTGTTCGACCTCGACCCGGCGCGGGCGAGCGCTTTCGCGGACCGGTGCGCCACCCGCTGGCCGGAGATGAAGGTCGACGTCGCCACCGGAGTCGAGAACGCCCTCGCGGCACACCCATTGGTATGCCTGGCGACCAGCGCCACCGTGCCGCATCTGGACGTCTCGCGCTGTCAGCCGGGATCGTTGATTCTGCACTTGTCGCTGCGCGACCTCACCCCGGAGACGATCCTGGCGAGCACCAACGTCGTCGATGACGCCGACCACGTCTGCCGGGCCGCCACGTCACTGCATCTCGCGGAGCAGCGGGCGGGCAATCGCGACTTCATCGCCCACTCGCTCGGCGAACTCCTCCTCGACGGCGATCGATACCGGCGAAACCCGGACACCCTCACCGTCTTCTCACCCTTCGGCCTCGGCGCGCTGGACCTCGCCCTCGCGGATCTCGTCCACCGACGTGCCCGCGAAAGCGGCCTGGGCACCCACATTCCCGACTTCCTCGGTTCCGGGGTACTCGACGGATAGACCGATGTCTTGGCACCTGGCTTCTTTCCGGCTGTTTGGTCTGGTCACGGCATGGACGGCGTGGGCCGGCGGTCGGACTGCCCTGTCGCTCGGCCGGGGCCGTGCTGTGAGGACTTCGGCACCCGGCCGGGCAGTCCAGCTGGGGGCGCGGCGCGGATGTTGCCGTAGACGACGTGGGCGCCGGTGACGGGGTGCCAGTAGACGGCGGTGCCGTTGCTGAAGTCGACGTACTCGCCGCCGCGCACGATTCGACGACGATCCGTCTTCGCCGAAAGTAGCCCGGTGCTGCGGCAGCGTCGCGGTGATGTCTTGATCTCCCGTAGCGGCGGGAAGTGTCGGCCGCGCGGTGAGTCGTGTTGCCCTGGGGGCGTTGTGCGGGAATCATCGTGAGATGACTGCTGTGAAGATCCCGCGTCCCGTCGCTGGTGATGTCGTGAACCTGATTTTGGATGATCACCGGTTGTTCGAGCAGCTCCTCCGTGATCTGCGGGACGCGACCGCGGACCGTGGTGCTGCCCGGGCCGCGCTGTCGGCGGCACTGATCGCGCACGGCGAGGCCGAGGAGAACGAGGTGTACCCGGCGCTGCGACGTAAGGACGCGATCGACAAGCACGAGCAGGAACACGGCGAGGAAGAGCACGCCGAGGGCAACCAGGCGCTGCTGGACTTGCTGGAATGCAAAGGGACCGATACGCAGAAGTTCGACGACGCGGTCGAGAAGCTCGCCGAGACGCTGATGCACCACATCGGCGAGGAGGAACAGACGATTCTCAACCCGGCGCGCACTGAGGTGAGTGAGAAGGTGCGGCAGGAGCTGGGAACGGCCTGGGCCACCCGCCGCAACGCGTTGCTCGACCAGGACTGCGGTTCCCTCGATTTCGTCAAGAAGGTCGTGGCCAGAGCCGAAAAGAAGGGTCTGTTGTCAGCTGAGGACGAGAAGGGCTAACCGCGCCTGTGCCGTCATGCCGGGTGCCGTTGCCGGGCTGCGGACCCGAGCGGGCCGCAGCCCAGCACCGGAACGGTTGGCGTGTGATGACAGCGACTGAAGCCGGCCCTTTCAGGTGGGGGCACGGCCGCGGGGTCTGGCCGGCGCCGCAGCCGATGGAGTCGCTCATGTCCGCGGCGAAGGTGCGCTCCATCAGCTGACGACGAGGATGACTTCGATCTGGCAGTGGTGTGGACCAACCGGGTACTGCGGCTGTTGATCTCGCGCCTGCGCGCGGATGTCCCCGAGTACCGGCTAAGCCGAGGAATCGCACGCGGCGTGAAGCCCTGTGCGGAAGGAAATGGCATGGCACGCGTGGTTCAGGTGTGGTCGGCCGCGGTGTGGAGCGCGCCGCGGCGATGTTCGCCGCACTGGACCTGAGGAGCTGAGGCCGTCGTCCCAAGGCCGGCCCCGCGTCAGCGGGTTTGCCGAGACCTGACCAGGCTCGGCGAGCTGCCGTCGCACACACCCGGACGGAGCCGGGTGATCATCGTCCGTCCGAGAAAGAGTGGTATCGACGAGCCTGGCTGCCGTGGCTCTCGAGGAGCATGCTCCATGGCCGCGTGAACGACTTCCTCGCCGCGCTCCGAGTTCACCGGGCGGTGTTCAGGATCGGTTCTCGGAGCCGATCCTGAACAACTCGGGCGAACCGGGAGTGGCGAGGTCCAGGAGCGTCATCACGTCGTGGTCCCGGCTGCCGGGCGGCGCCATGTAGACGACCAGGCGCTGACCCTGTGCCCGGTCGAGGGACAGCCCCTCGTGGGTCAGCGTCATCGTGCCCACCTCCGGGTGCCGGATCGTCTTCTGGCCGTCGCCGATCGTGCGCACCTCGTACCGCTCCCACAGGCGGTTGAAGTCCGGGCTCTTGACGATCAGCTCACCGACGAGTGCGGCCAGGTCCGGGGCATCCGGATCGGTGCCGGCGATCGCCCGCAGCTGGGCGACGCACCCCTTGGCCTTCTGCTCCCAGTCCGCCCACAGCTCGCGGACAGCCGGGTGCGGGACGGTGTTGCGCTGCCGCTGTGGCCAGTCGTCGATGCCGTGCAGCAGGCGCAGCCCGCCGGGGTTGGCCGCCGGCAGGTCGTTGGTGCGGTTCACCACGTAGGCCGGGTTGGGTCGCAGTGACTCCAGCAGTTGCAGGACGGTCGGGCGGACCCGCCGTGAGGGCAGGGCGCGTGGCTCCGGAGCTCGCCGGGCCGCCCGTGCGGCCAGCTCACTGCGATCATCGCGCTCGCGGCGCTGACGTTCGCGGTGATCGACGGCGGGGAACGCGGCTTCACCGACCCCGTGGTGCTGGGCTGCCTCGGGCTCGCCGCGGTGGCGGCGGCCTCCTTCGTCATGATCGAGGCACGGACCGCCACGCCGATGGTCCGCTCGACCTGTTCCGTTCCCGCACGGTGACGCTGTCGGCCGTCATCGGGTTCGTGGTCAACGCGGGGTTCTACGGGCTCGTGTTCGTGCAGACGCTGTTCCTCCAGAATGTGCCGAATCAGTCCGGCATGGCTGCCGGACTGATGTTCCTGCCGATGATGGCCGAGATCGCCGGCGCCAACCTGACCTCGGCAAGGGCAGCGGCACGCTTCGGGCCGCGGGTGCCGATCGCCGTCGGACAGATGATCTGCGCGCTGGCGATGGTCGGCCTGCTCTGGGTCGACGAGGGGACCAGCCGGCCGGTGATCGCGGCGCTGCTCGTCCCGGCCGGCCTCGGCGTGGGGCTGGTCGTCCCTTCGCTGACCGCGATGATGCTGGACGACATCCCCGCGGAGCGGGCCGGAATGGCAGGTGGCGTGCTCAACTCCTTCCGGCAGACGGGCGGCGCGCTCGCGGTGGCCGCCGTCGGAGCTTTCGTCACGGACCGGGGCGAGTTCGTCACGGGCATGCGGGGCGCACTGGGTGTCGCCGCCGTGCTGCTCATGCTCACCACTGCCGCAGCCCTCATGTTGCCGCGCCACCGTGACCGAAGGAACGTGCGATGGCACCCGCGACCACCGGCCGGGCGAAGATGGGTGAAGTGACCCAATTCGGCAGCCCCATCAAGGACGCCCAGGTCACGTTCACCGCTGGCTTCGCCTCAAATGATCGTAGGATTGGTCGTGGTTTGGAGTGCGCGTACGGCTCAGCCGGTCACGGTCACGCCCTCCGGCTGCTGGCCCACCGGCACCATGGAGACCTGTTTCGACGTGGCGGTGTCCACGATCGACATGGTGTTCGACGCGGTGTTGGTGATGTAGACGAAGCTGTTGTCCGGGGCCGCGGCGGCTCCCTCCGGCCGCCGGTTCACCGGGGAGGTGGAAGTGGTTCCCACACCCGGGAAATTGATGACCGAAATGGTGTCGGCACCCGCGTTGGCGACGTAGACGACCTCGCGTGGTGTCACCGAGAGACCCATGGGGGCGTCGCCGACCGGAATCGTGGTGATGGGGCGGCCGGTCGTGGTTCCGGCGACGGTGACCGTGTCATCGCCGGTGTTGGCGACGTATATCCGGTCACCGCGCGGCCCGACGGCGATACCCGCCGGGAAGCGGCCGACGGGGATGGTGCCGACGGGTTTGTTGATCCGCGTGTCGATCACCGTCACGCTGCTCGCGCCGTTGTTGGTCACGTAAATCCGGCTGCCGTCCGGGCTGGCGACCGGCGTGTGCGGGAACCGCCCGACCGGAATTTCGGCGACGGGCTTTTGCGCGGCGATGTCGATCACGGTGACCGAGTCGGAGCCGAAGTTGGACACGTAGGCGTAGGTGTCGGTGGCCGCCACGCCGAACGGGGTGTCGCCGACCGGGATGGTGGCGACGACGATCTGGGTGCGGGTGTCCAGCACGGACACGGAGTCGGACTGCTCGTTGGTGACATAGACGCGATCACCGTTCGGTGTCGCACCGACTCCCACCGGTCCGTCACCGACGCCTACGGTCGCGATCACTTCGCCGAGTCGGGTGTCGTACACGGTGACATTGTCCGATCCGGTATTGGCCACGAATACGAGGACCTGCGGCGGGTAGGCCGCAGCCGGAACCTGAACCACCAAGGCGACGGCGACTATCATTATGGTGATGAGGCTCCGGGCGGGTGACGGTAAGGCCCACCCCGAGTTGGACGTACGCCTTCTCCACAGAGCAGGCATGAAACGGCTCCTCAATGACGGGAAATGCGCGGAAAGCGAAAAGAGAGCAGATAACGACAAGGTGGCGCCGAGGCGGTGGCCAGTGCACCTGCGGCTGGGAAGCTGGTGAGCGTCCGGGCGTGCCGCCGCTTGTCACTCTAACGGCCTAGGCTCCGACTTCGCTGCGTGAAAGCATCAGGTCCCACACGTTGAGTGACCTGATGCCACCTGTGCGTGATGATTCGAACTTTCCGTGACCGGTGACAACGTTTCATTTATTCATGTACGCGAATAGGTTACGGGCGATGATCACACGTACAGATCCGCTTCGAAGGGTCCACAAGGGACAGTTGACGGGGGCGCGAGCGATCTCCTTGCACGATAGTGGCCCGGTTTCCGTGCGCTGCCGTCACCGACCGTCAGCGTGGGCCTGAACGACGGGGCGTGGCACTGATCGAACCGCACGCCGGACCGTCGGGTCGTGCGTACTCCGCGCCATCTCCGGCGGTTCGAACAGCCGTTGCCGCACCGGTTCCGCGAACGGCGTGCCGGTGCCCTCCTGATCTGGTCAGTACCGGTGTCCGCGCGTAGTCGCGATGAACGGCTCGGCGAGGCCCCGGGAACCCGGCTGAACCTGCCAGTTATGGCACCCGTCGGCGGAAGTCCGGAGCGACGGCCGAGGAGATGTCAGAATGTCGCCCCTCCCCATGCCCGGGCCAGTGCGCCACCGGACACCGGGCATATATCAGGGGGTGACGCAAAGGTGTCGGGTCGCGGGGTTTCGCTCGCGACCGTGGGGGGCGACGGTGTCGCGAAAACCCCCCTCTCGACACCCGACGTCTCCAAAACGGCTTTCTCCACCCATCCTCCCCCC
>NZ_JBVJCE010000009.1:272814-289457 GCF_055588925.1 Amycolatopsis sp. NPDC041971
TGTGCTGCGGGTTTTACCGACAGACCGTGGGGGGCGACGGTGTCGCGAAAGCCACTTTCGGGACGTCAGGCGTCGCGAAAGTGGCTTTCGCGACGCATCTCGACCATGGGTTCAGTGAGGGCTACGGCATCGGCGTAGCGAAGGCCCCCTCTTCGCTGCCACACCCTGCCCCCGAGGTTGCGAAAGTGGCTCACGCAACCTGCCACCTGCGCCTTACGCCTCAATAGTCGTCGACCTGCCGATCGAGTTCGAGCACGTCCTCGGCCGCGAGCGTGACCAGCACGTGGCGGTGAGCATTTTCGTGATCGAATAGAGCCGGAAAAGGGGGTCCTGTGTCTTGGCGTGTCCGGTCCCATGCCGTCACCGTGACATACCGCTGTGACGCGGGACCACGGTGCTCGGGATGAGGCCGGCGGTATCGGTCATGGGGCCCGCAGTGCGGCGACGACGGCCTCGCCGACCGCGCGGGCGCTGCCTGGGTTCTGGCCGGTGATCAGCCGCCCGTCGGTGACGACGTGGGGATCGAACGGTTTGTCGGCGATGCTGTAGTTCCCACCTCGTTCGGTCAGCTCGTCCTGCAGGCTGAACGGGACGGCGTCGGCGCGCTGCGCGGCTTCCTCCTCCGCCCAGGAGAATCCGGTCACGTTCTTGCCCTTGACCAGTGCGTCGCCGCTGTCGAGGGTGACGTCCAGCAGTCCGGCCGGGCCGTGGCAGACCGCCGAGACGATCCGGCCGCTGTCGTAGAAGCGCGCCGTCAGCGCGGCAAGGTCCTTGTCGCGGAAGTCGAACATCACCCCGTGGCCGCCGGTGAGATAGATCGCGTCGTAGTCCTCGACGTCCACGTCGCCGGCCTTCTTGGTGTTCTTCAGCAGGTCCATGAACTCGCGGTCCTGGTAGCGCCTATCGGTGCCGAGTTCACCGAGCACGTCGTGGGCCAGACTCTCGGGGTCGATCGGGACGTAGCCGCCGGCCGGGCTGGCGATGTCCAGCTCAAACCCGTTGTCCTGGGCGTAGTCGTAGAAATGGGTCAGCTCGCCGAGCCAGAGCCCGGTCCGCATCCCCACCGTGTCGTACTCGCGAACATTCGTGACAATGATCAGGATCTTGCCGGTAGCCATGAGGTACCTCCGGAAGTCGTCTTCGGAATTCTTGCCCGCGGCCGGCTAGCCGCTGCGCTCAGCCTCGTCCCGGGCCTGGTGAGGCACGCGGGAGAGCGATGACCCCAACTGCCGCTCAGCAGTTCCGAGAGCTGTCAGTACCGCGTGTTCGGCCTGTTCGAGGTTCGACTGCGGCGCCACCCATCCCGGATCACGGTCTGACTCGGCGTCAGGTATCGACATGCGTTCAAGTGTGCTCTCAGATCACACGCACGCAACTCGATCGATCGACGTACAAAGCCTTGCCGGGCAGCTCGGACGACGGGGAACAACACGGTGATCCACTGAAGCTCGATGCGCCCCCGTCACCCGCTCCCGGGATCGCGCCGAGCTTCAGTGGGGTGGCGGTCGCGTTCTGGTCGAGCCGTCCGCCTGGCCCGGTGATGGTGTCTTTGGCGACCACGGCGCCGATCACACCTGCCGTCACGACCTCCAGACGACGTTCACCGTGCCGAAGGTCGATCCACCGGATCCGATCTTGTCAGCTTCGCCGGAGCTTGGCGAACGTCTCGGGCAGCCGCGTCGCCAGCCTCCGTGTCGCGATGGTGCCACCCAGCCAGGCACCGGCGACGGCGTTGACGAGTGCCACCGCGAGGGTCGCCGCGGGGAACCAGCCGGGGAGCGAGTCCCCGGCGAAGGTCAGCGCCGCGGCCATCGCCGAAGTCGGCGCCGTCGCCCACAGCTGGATCTGGAACGCCGCCAAGATCCCGGCGGTGTTCTCCCCGGCGTCCGTGGCGTTGACCCGCTTGTGCGGATCGACCCCGGGCGTCGCGCCGAGCACCGACATCACCACGGCGGTGCCGCAGCCGACGCCGAGCAGGGCGATCAGCACCGCGAGGATCGGGACGGCATAGTCGAAGATCCCGGTCACGGTCATCATCGCCAGTGACAGGATGACCCCGGATAGTCCGAAAAGGACGGTGATGGCGAGCTGGCGGCCACGGATGTCGGCGCGTACCGCGTCCCGGCTCTCGGCCACCACGAGTTGCCAGAGCGCGGTGCCGTCCTGGCCGTAGAGGTTCGCGCCGCTGAGCGCGACCGTCAACGCGACGGCGACACCGGCCAGACCGGCGATCTCGGGCAGGCCCGCGATCGCGCCGTACACCGCGGTGAACACACCGAACCAGATCGCCGAGCGAATCTCCAGGCTCCGCCACGGATCCCGCCACCAGGTGCGGAGTTCCTTGCCGACGACGGCGCCGAGCGGGCTCGCCGGCAGCAGCCTGGCCCGGGTCAGCACCCGGCTGCCCCAGGGGCGGCGGCGACGGCGCGCGGTGCGATCGCCGACATGCGGTGTCAGCGACGCGATCGCGGCGAGGGTCACGCCCGCGGTGACGGCGGCGAGCAGGAGGATCGAGCCCAGCGCGGGCAGCGGCCGCCCGGCCGCCATCGCGTCGATGGCCCGCACGGGCAAGCCGAACGGCGTCCACTCCAGCGCCCCGCGCGCCGGGACGGCTCCGAAGCCTTCGCGCAGGAACGCCGGGATCGAGTTCAGCACCGGGCGCACCACGACCCAGCCCGCCACCATCGACGACAGCAGCAGACCGTATTGGACGGCCGCGAGTTCCACGCCGAGGTGGGTCCGCATCGCCGCGCCGAGCAACGCGTAGACCGTCCGGGAGAGCGCGACCACGAACACGACCAGGAGTACCGCGCCGACGAGGGCCGTGACGGCCGAAGCGATCGCGGTGGCATCGGTCGCCGTGGCGAGGGCGTACGGGATCAACGCCAGCGCGGCGATCGCCGTCACCGCACCACCGACTCCGACGAACGCCGACGCGAGCAGTCCCGCCCCGAGCCGTCGCCGGGGCAGCGGCAGCAGGGTGAAGTACTCCGGGCGGAGCATCGCGGCCCCGGAGGTGAGAACCGGGCCCACCGTCCATCCCGCGACCCAGAACGCGAGGACGAGCAGCAGGACATCGGCGCGGGCCACGGGCTCGGCGACGAACCCGATCGCGAAGGTGCCGACGGCCGCCACGATCCCGGCGACCAGCCCGAGCAGCCGTTTCCAGCTGTGTGTGTGCCGCTGGATCGTGAGCTTCAGCCGGATCAGGTCGCCAACCACAGCAGCTCCTCCTCCCCGACACCGCGATCGCCGACGAGCCGGACGAAGACGTCCTCGAGCGTCGACTCCCCACGCACCTCGGAGAGCGGGCCGCTCGCCACGACGCGGCCGTCCGCGATGACGGCCACCCGGTCGCACAGGTTCTCGACCAGCGACATCACGTGCGACGAGATGACGACCGAACCGCCCGCCGCGACGAACCGCAGCAGCATCGCCCGCAGGACCCGCGCCGAAACCGGGTCGACGGCCTCGAAGGGTTCGTCGAGCACGAGCACCTTGGGCGCGTGCAGCAATGCCGTGGCCAGGCCGATCTTCTTGCGCATCCCGGTCGAGTACTCGATCACGAGCAGCCCGCGTTCCTCGGCGTCGTCCAGTTCGAGGATCCGCATCAGTTCCGTCGCCCGTGACCGCACGACCGCCGCGTCCATCCCTCGCAGCAGTCCCCAGTAGGTGAGCAGTTCGCCACCGGTCAGCCGCTCCGGCAGGGCGAGCCCGTCCGGCAGTACCCCGAGCATGGTCTTGGCCTCGGCCGGTGCGGACCAGACGTCGACGCCGTGGACGACGGCGGTCCCGGCGTCCGGCCGCAGCAGCCCGACGGTCATCGCGAGCGAGGTGGTCTTGCCCGCGCCGTTCGGGCCGACGAGCCCGGTGAGAGAGCCCGTCGGCACGGTGAGGCTCACGTGGTCGGCGGCGGTTTTCCCGGAATACGTCTTCGTCAGCCCGTCGAGCCGCAGCGCGGGCGCCGTTTCGGTCAGCATGGACTCACGATGGCGGGTGCCACGCGCGCGGCGCTTCGGTCCCGGGGACACGTCCTCTGGCCGGGTGGCCGCGAAGATCATGGCCACTTGTCCGGGCTGTCCTCCCTACACTGCGAGGATGGCCGTGACGGTGGACCGGTGGATGCTGCCCCGCGAGCTCGCCCGCGTGGACGAGCCGGGTGAGCCCTCCGGCGCGCGCACGCCCCGGGACTGGGCCTCGGACATCACGATGTTCGCGATCGCGGTGCTCGTCTGGTTCCTCGAGTTCGAGTACTTCGTGCTCCCCGACGTGCTCGGCCTGCCCACTTGGGCGCGGGTCGCCGACGCGGTCGCGGGGGCCGCCGTCTGCCTGGCGATCTGGTGGCGGCGACGGTTCCCGGTGGCGATCGGACTGCTCGCGGCGACGGCCGGGGCGGTGGCGAACACGGCGGCCGCGGCGATGATCCTCCTGCTCTTCTCGCTCGCGTTGCACCGTGGCTGGAAGCCGGCGGTCCCGATCACGGCGCTGGCGGTGCTGATCAGCGTTCCGTACATCCATGCGTTCTTCCCCGGGGCGGCGGACCAGCCGTTGCCTTGGCTGATCAGCCTGGGGCTCGGGGCCGCGCTCGTGGTGACGGCCGGAATCGGTGTCCGCGCCCGCCGTCAGGTCGTGCACGCGCTGCGGATGCGCGCGGAAGCCGAGCGGCGCGGGCACATACGCGAACTGGAGGACAGCCGTCGCGCCGAACGCCAGCGCATCGCGCGCGAGATGCACGACGTCCTCGCACATCGGATCTCGCTGCTCGCGGTGCACGCGGGTGCCCTCGAGTACCGCACGGCGCAGGCGGAACGCGGTGCCGCGCCGGAACCTTCGGCGGCGGAGGTCCGGGACGTGGTGGCGGTCGTGCGGTCCAACGCCCACCAGGCGCTGGACGAATTACGGGAGGTCCTCGACCTGCTCCGTCAGCGGTCCGACGATGAAGACGGACGTGAGGCGCCGCAGCCGACGGTCGACCGGTTGCCGGTTCTCGTCGAAGAAGCCCGGCTCAGCGGGCAGGAGGTATGCGCCGACTTCGCCGAGGGGCTCGGAAACCTGCGGCCACAGGTGCAGCGCACGATCTACCGGATCGTCCAAGAAGGACTGACGAACGCCCGCAAACACGCTCCCGGCGCCGCCGTCGACGTGCTGGTGAGCGGCCTCGGGGCGGGCGAGGTGCTGGTCCAGGTGGCCAACGCCGCGCCGATCGGTGTCACTACGAGCGAGATCCCCGGTGCGGGAGCGGGCCTGATCGGCCTCGCCGAACGGGTCGCACTGCACGGCGGGGAACTGACCAGGGAGATCGACGAAGGGGAGTTCCGCATGCGAGCCCGGATACCGTGCGCGTCGTGATCAAGGTGCTCGTGGTCGACGACGACCCTCTCGTGCGCAACGGCCTCAAACTCATGCTCGGCGGGGCGGCCGACGTCGAAGTCACCGGAGAGGCGGCGGACGGCGCCGACGTGGCGGACATCGTGACCCGGCTGCGGCCGGACGTCGTCCTGATGGACGTGCGGATGCCGGTGCTCGACGGGATCGCCGCCACCGCGGCGCTCGGCCGCCGCACCGGGGAACCCGCACCCGCCGTGGTCATGCTGACGACGTTCGACGCCGACGAGACCGTGCTCGCCGCGCTGCGTGCCGGCGCCGCGGGATTCCTGCTCAAGCACACGCCACCGGAGCAGATCGTCGACGCGGTCCGGCGTGCGGCGGCGGGTGAACCGGTGCTGTCGCCGGACGTCACCCGGAGTGTGATCGCGATGGCGGCGCGGAAAGGACCGGACGCCGGTTCCGCGCGGGCCCGGATGAACCTGTTGTCCGAACGGGAACGCGAAGTCGCGCGCGCCGTCGCCGAGGGCTTGAGCAATGTGGAGATCGCTGAACGGTTGCATCTCTCGCGGTCCAGCATCAAGGCGACGATCTCCAGCGCGCTGACCCGGCTCGGCCTCGCCAACCGGATCCAGCTGGCGATCATCGCCCATGAGGCAGGTCACTCTTGATCTCCACCATGGTGGAGGTTGGATGTCGATTTCCTTCTTCCGTACTGAACACAGCCGCTCCCGCCGTGGTGAGACCACCCCGATGAGCGCCACACCCCTACGTTGACCGTGTCTCTGTCTCCGGCCCCCGGTAGTGACGCATGCGGCTGAAGGCGAAGAGGACGCAGCTGATGGTCAGGCAGGCTCCGCAGAGCCACATGGCGGCGCGGAGTCCGGCGAAGGCGCCGAGGTAGCCGCCGAGCAGACCGCCGAGGGGGACGGCGCCGTCGATGACCAGGCGGTACGACCCGGTGACGCGGCTCAAGTGGTGGGAGGGCACGATTTCGGCGCGGATGCTGAGTGCGTAGACATTGAACACCGCAAGGCCCGCCCCGTGAAGTACGAGACCGGCGAGCAGGATGGTGATCACCGCGGCCGGTGCCCCGGTCGCGGCGGGTACGGCGAACAAGGACACCGAACTGATCGCCATGGCGAGCACGGTGGCGCCGCCGCTGCCTGTTCGCCGTCCGATGCGGCCGGCGAGCAGCGCGCCGGCCAGTGCGCCGGCGCTCCCCGCGGCCAGCAGCCCGCCGAGCAGGCTCGCCGACAACCCGAGTGTCTCGATGCCGTACAGCAGGTACAGCGTCAAGATCGCTTGTTCGAAGCAGTTGAACACCGCTGACTGGGCGGCGAGGGTACGCAGATGACCGTTGCGGAAGGTGAACCGCACTCCTTCACGCATGTCACGCCACAGCGACGGGGAATTTCGGGGCGGTGGCCGCGGTTCGACTCGCTTGATACGACTGATGCCGATGGCCGCGAGCAGATAGGTCATGGCGTCGACCAGTAGGACTAAAGGGGCGGCGAACATGCCGACGAGCAGGCCGCCGAGCCCCGGTCCGCCGATCTCGGCGATGGAATAGGTGGATTCGAGCCGGGAGTTCGCCGGCACCAATTGGTCTCGTTCGACCAGCGTCGGCAGGTAGGACACATAGCCGATGTCGAAGCATACGGTGAGCGTGCCGATGAGCGCGCTGATCACCAGCACGGCGGCCAGGGTGAGCCAATCGGCCAGGAAGAGCAAGGGGATCAAGCCCAGCAGGGCCGCCCGGCCGAGGTTGGTCAGCACGAGCAGCGGGCGGCGGCGGTGGTTGTCCAGCCACACCCCGGCGAGGAGCGCCATCACCAGGACGGGCGCGGTCTGCGCCGCCTTGAGCCAGCCGAGCTGCTCAGGGCCGGCGCCGAGGTGAAGGATCGCGATGAGGGGTAGTACGAGCAGGGTGATCTGGCTGCCGACCTGGGACAGTGTCTCGCCGCCCCAGAGCTTGGTGAAGTCGGTGTTGTGCCAGAGGCTCCGGGAACGGCCGGTATCGGCCTTCCCGTCGGTCACGGCGGGTCCATCGCCCAGCCGCCGAGGTCCCATTGCGACGGCGGGGCCAGGTTCGGAGCCGTTTTCGGGTTGTCCGCGTACCGTCGGTAGAGCTCGGTGTTGTGCTGCCTGATCTTTTCGGCGGCGTTCGTGAGCGCTGCCTGACCGGAGAGCTCGACCAGCCACAGCGGGCGCAGGTCGGCACCGCGGAATGCCTTGGACACGGTGTTCTCGATCCCGGCGTGCAACCATCCGGCGCCGATTTCGACACCGCGGCGAAGGGTGCTGTAGTACATCAGGTTGAAGTACTCGGACGCGTCCTGCAGCAGTTCGTAGTCGAACCCGACCCAACGCACGTACAAGGTTCCGTGCCAGGGGTAGTAGAGACAGAAGCCCGCGAGTTCCCCGGCCGCGGTATGGCAGAGGGCGACCGTGGCGTCCTCCGGCAGGGTTTTCGCGTGATTCTCCAGCGCTGCCAGCTCGGTCTTCGGGTCGGTCTGGTGGCCGTACCGATTCAACGTGGCGGCGGCGAGCCCGCCGAGGTCTCGGTAGTGGTCGGCGAGCTTGGCGTGGGACACGGTATGCCCGGCTTGGTCGAACTTCCGGACGTCCTGCCGGACCATGCGACGGCGGTTGGCCGACAGCGATGCCAGCCAGGCGTCCCAGCCGCCGTCCGGAATGCGGATCCAGGCGTCGACGTCGAGCAGGACCGGCGGTGCGGTGACGCCGGCCTTGTGCAGGGCGCCGGCGTCCTCGGAAGTCAGATACATGGCGACACAGGATCGGTCCGGACCCACCCGGTGCCGCAGCCGGTCGATCAGGTCGGCGACCGCGTCGGTGGCCGGTTCACGGTCTCCGCCGAGCAGATTCGTCCGGTACCCCTCCCGAGAGCCGACGAGCAGTCCGGACTCGTCGATACATGGCAGCTCGCGTTCGGTGAGCCCGCTGTTCCAGTTGTACCGGGACCAGGACGGCAACTCACCGGAGGTCACGGTGGGCACCGCGCAAACCGGCTCGTCACCGTCGAAGACCACCACGGCGTCGCTGGGGGATCCGTAGTCGGTTTCGCAGAATCGCAGCCAGCCGCTCGACGAATAGAAATGCGGTCCGGCAAGGCGATCCCATTGTTCGGAGGTGAGCCCGCCGAAAGCGGCACTCGGATTCATAACATCTCCGGTGACGTGTGCTGGCAACGAGCGAGTTCCCCGTGCAAGGCACGCAACCGCGGGTCGCAGAATTCGGCGTCGTCTTCTGTCGCGGGGTACCACAACGACCACAGTCGCTCTTCGCGGAATCCGTACTTACGCTTGAAGTCGTCGTTGCCGCGGCCGAATTCGATCCGTCGCCAGCCGCTTTCCCGGTCGGGGGAGAGGAGTTCGTAGAGCAGGAAGAGGTAGGGACTCGCCTCTCGCGCCGCGGCGTGGTCCATACCACCGACCCACAGGTGCAACTGCTCGTCGTGCTCCAGTGCCAGGAAACCCCCCACCGTGCGCCCGTTGAATTCCGCCCGGAACAGCCTGCCGTAGGGCGTGGCGAGAACGGCCTGCATGGTCGGCAGGTCGTAGAGCACCGGCCAGCCGTGCCGGGTGGCCGATCCGTTGGCGAAGCCGATGATCTCTTCGATGGCGTCGGCGCTCGGACTCTGTTCCTCGACGATTCGCACACCGGCTTCGGTCGCCCGCCGCCAGCGCCGCCGCCAATCCGTACGGGCGCTCTTCGAGAGATCGCCCATCACGGGGTCTGCGCCTTCTCCTGGGACACGGTAGTAGGTGTTGTCCAGGCGCACGGTCAGGGCAGGAGGACGGCAGGCGCTCCAGCGGCGCGCGAATTCCTCACGGAGGTTGAGCACCAGGACTCCGTGTGCCTCGCGATCCCGTGCCCGGTCGAGGGCGTCCTCGACCACGTGGGCGACGGCGGCCTCGTCGGCGGCCAGATACTCGGGGCCGAACACCGAATACACCGAACCGATCGTCACCAGGGGGCGTTTCCACGTCGGCCCGGTGCCGGTGTCGATCTCATACCCGTGCCAGAACGGCGAATATTCGAGTAGGTAGGTGGGCGGGTCGTGCTCGCGCAGCACCTCCTGCCGCTCGATCGTGGAGGCGGCCCAAGTGGACGTCCACGCCCGGGTGTCGTAGACGCTGCCTCTCGAATCACTGTCCATTTGCCTCTCCACCTTCAAATTCGGCGCCGGTCACCCGGCCATGCTCGCCAGGCCACCCGCGGTCTCCCCGCCGTCGATCACGATCGCCTGGCCGGTGATGAACGCCGCGTCCGGCGACACCAGGTAGGCACCCAGCGCGGCGATTTCGGCGGGCCTGCCCCAGCGGCCCAGCGGAATCCTGGCTTCACAGGCCCTTAATTCCTCTGCGCTGTATTCGGTTTCCTGCATCGGGGTCAGCACGTAACCGGGGCAGATGGCGTTGACCCGGATCCGCGGCGCCAGTTCGAGCGCCAGGGTCTGGGTCAGTGAGAGCACACCGGCCTTGCTGGCGTTATAGGGGGCGTATCCGGGCATGCCCACCAGTCCGCTCACGGAGGCGGTGTTGATGATGATTCCCGATCCGGCGGCGGACATCCGGCTCGCGGCTTGCTGGGCCACCAGGAAAACACCGGTCAGGTTCACCGAAAAGGTGTTCCGCACCTGGTCTTCCGTCGTTTCCAGGAAGGTGGCGCGAGCACTGATCCCGGCATTGTTGAACAAGACGTCCAGCCCGCTCCAATGGCGGTCGAGGTCCCCGAACGCCGTCCGTACCGCGTCGGCGTCGGCGACATCGGCCGTCAGACCGAAAGCGATCCGCGGCTCGTCGCGCAGTGCTTGTGCCAAGGCTTTTTCGTCGCGGTCGAGAATGGCGACGTCCGCACCGTCGTCGACGAACCGGCGCACTATCGCCGCGCCTATTCCGGAGGCCCCGCCGGTCACCAGGACTCGCATGCCGCCACCCTCCCAGCCGGTTGGCATCCGTGGCCGTCGAACAAGCTAGCACGCTTGTCCGCCGAAGACTCGTCGATCATGAGAGCCCCGCCTTTCCCGCATCGTTTACTGTTGGCGCATGTCTTTCCCGGTGAGCGAAAACCTGGTGAGGTCGCGCTGATCCGGCCCGGTCCGATCCAGGGCGGTTCGGTGCACCCGTATCTGCGGCGCCGCCGCGGCGAGGAGGCGTGGTCGCACGCGCATCCGCTGTTGGCATGGCCCTTGGACCGCACCCTCGGCGTCCCGTTGTTCCCGGAACAGGTGTGCAGACGGCCACCAGCGTCGGGTCGTTCAGCGCAGCCGCGGCGCGCGAGGGGCGAAACGGTCCGCGGCGAAGATGGAACGGCTCCGGGACCGCGACGTCGTTCGAAGGTGCCGTGGCACAAACGAACTGGCAGCGTCCGCTCATGCCGAGAAGGGGGGCCTCTGGTTCTCGGCGGTCCGCCGGTAAGCGAGTTCGTGGCGGGCGATGAGGGCTTCAGGGGTGATCAGCGCCAGGACCCGCGGCCGGGACGGACGAGAACCCGATGTGCCGAGACCGCGTGAACTCGAATCCGCCCGCGAGCGGATACGAGGTACATGGTCCACTCATCGAGCGAGAGGCAGTTGATGAATCGGGCAAGCACGCATTTCCGGCGAACTGCGTTACTGAGTACGGCGCTGGTATCGGGGCTGCTGGCGGTATCGGGCGTACAGGCGGTGGCGGCACCGGTCTACCAGCTGACGCTGCGTATGATCGACCGCAACGGCGCCGTGGCGACCGCGAACTCTCGCGCGACGTTCGACGTGATCAGCCTCAGCGGGGGCGGTCGTGAAAGCGACGTGCCGGCCGGGAGCACCCTGCGGTTGCCCGCTGACCGTTACGCGCTGGTGGGCAGCCTGATCACACCGCGCCCCGGGCTGGATCCCTCGATGGCCGCGATGGCCCACCCGGAACTCAACCTGACGCGCAATACCACCGTCACCCTGGACACCCGCCAGACCGCGAAGGTCACCGCGAACGTCGACCAGCCAGAGGTGACCGGGGGCAGTTCGGCGGTCGAGCTGGGAGTGCGCCTGGGCCCCGACCAGACGCAGTCGATGGTGTTCCCGTTCGAGCAGCGTTTCCAGGAAATGTTCGCCGGCACCCTGCCGGGCACCTCGTCGGCCGCCTTCTACTTCGGCGCCAGCCACCGCCTGGAACAACCACGCCTGGAACTGTTCGGCGAACAGCCGAAGCGCTTCCCGGTCCCCACCGCGGCGATCGGCGCACCCCTGCCGGTGGGGTCACGGACGCCCGCGCTGGCGTTCGGCGGCGCGGGTCGCCCGCAAGACTTGGCCGGAGTCGAGGTGCGCGACCGGCTGGTGGTACTCGAACTGCCCTGGGACACCACCCCGGAGACGCTGGCCGCGCGAGTCGCCACGGTGCGCGAGCACGGTGGCGCGATGGTGGCCGCATGGCTGCCCCTTGCCGACGCGGTGCGCCAGGGCACGGAGCTTGCGGGACAGCCGGGCAGCCGAATCGCGGCCGCGACGGCCACCACGAAAATGTCCAACACGCTCACTGGCTCCAAGACCGCCGGGGCACTGGCACTGCCGACCGTCCAGATCGCCGGCGCGAACGCCGAGCGGTTCGCCGCGCTGGCCCGGACCGGTGACGGCACCGCGGCCGTGATCGCCCGCCCGGACATCCGGGACGCCTATGAACTGTCCTTTCCGGCCACCGGGCGGGTCCCGGCACAACTCGAGCACTCGGTGCGGAAGTCCGAACTCGCCGCGGTGACCATGGCTTTCCACGGCTATTCGGCGGAGTCCCCGTCTCAGATGCACGCGATCCACCGGGTGGCAGGGGTACGCCTGGGAATGTCCCGGCTGGGCTATGGAACACCGGGGCTCGTACGAGCGGAACGCCAGGAGTACTACACGCCGGGTACCTGGTCCTTCCTCAATACGCTGGTGAGCCAGACTCCGAGCATCGGCGGTGACCTGCGCAGTGAGGAGCTCTTCGCGGCGGGCAAAAGCTACCGGCTGGCCTGGAACGGGGCGGTCACCGGCCCCGGCTTCCGTGGCAAGCGCGCCTATCCGGCCGACAGTCCCTGGGCCGCACGCACCGCGCAGGAGATCAACATCAGCATCCCGTTGTTCTCCGACGGTGCCGGGCACACCGCAACCGCGGACCTGGACGCGCCCGGTGACCGCGGCAGCACCGCGCTCTACCGTGAAGGCAGGCTTTTCGGTAGTCAGGCGACTCCCGGGCGCGCGGTGTTCGTAGCGCCTACCGAGGAGGCCGGTTACCGGCTGACCACCGAGGCGGAGCGCGACGAACCCTGGGCACCGCTGTCCACCAAGGTCTCCGCCGAATGGACCTTCCGCAGCGGGCACGTCCAGGGACCGACCCGAGCGCTGCCGCTGCTGGAGGTGCGCTACACCCCGGCAGTGGATCTGGCCAACACCGCGCCGGGCGGTGGCGCCTTCACCGTCCCGGTCACCGTGTCCCGGCAGGACGGTCCCGCCGCGATCACCGACCTGCAAGTTGAAGCGTCCTACGACGGCGGTGTGAACTGGCAGCCCGCGAAGGTGAGCGGGCAGGACGGCCGGTACAACGCCGAACTCCGCCACCCAGCGACCGGATCTGTCTCCCTGCGTGCGAAAGCCGCCGACGCCGACGGGAACACCACGACCCAGAGCATCATCCACGCCTACCGACTCCGCTGACACCGGTTGTTCCCGCCCTTCAGGAGAATCAGTGGGCGGGAACAACCGCAAGTCAGGCGAAAACGGCGTGTTCGAGCGCTGTGCCGGTGTCCGGTCCCTCACCGCGTGGATTTCGGGCGTTGGATGACCCAAAATCCACACACCCCCTCATCCGACACCCTCTCTGTCCCTCAAATAACGGCGTCCAACGCACTCACATGCCGCGATGAGGACCTCCGGTCAGGCGGCTGGACCAGCCCACGCTGCCCGGTCGCCGCAGCCGCAGGCTTACCTAGCCGAGGAATTGCCAAGAGTTTGAGACTGATCATAGTGACGTCACCGTAAGACAACCGAGAGCGCCCAGGTCGCATATGCTCGACATGTCACGAGCGGTGAGACCCTACAGGTGTCTGCAGGGTCTCACAGTTCGTGTCATTATCTCACCGACCATTTCCCGCATATGTCGTATAAGTGAAGTGGCAGTTTATCGGGTGACACCGACAGAGACGTCGCCGCCGACTTCCGCGCACCACCGTTCCGGGACTTCGCCTACTGGACGGACCGGGCGGACGTCCCGGTGAATGTTCACCCGCACCAAGCGGCGAGTTCACTGGTCAAGGACACGATGTCACCACCGCACTTCGGCAGCCGGGTACGGCACCGACGCGACGACCACCGCACACATCGCGCTGCGGCCGGCACGCTCGCAGCGGACGTTACGACAGCCCTCCACGTGTGCCCGTGCCCAGACCAACGTTCATGTCCACCGTCTATCACGCCGGTCCGGTCTCCGGGGAAAAACGCAACAGCTCCCCTTCGCGAGCATGCTGATCATCACGGAAAAGAACTTGAGTTCGCGACTAGCTCCTTTTGAGCATCAGGAGCGCTCGATGCCGTCGTGCATCACGCCGGTGACCTCGTCGTCGACGGGAGCTGGCTCGGCGAAGAGGAAGCGCCCGCCGAACCCTCGGGCGGATTCGGCAGGCGCCACCCCGACAGACGTGCTCAGCGCCCACGTGTGGGGCGGAGTTCCTCTGGTTCGAACAGGCCGCGTGTGTAGCTCAAGGTCTTGAAGGCCCAATCGGCTTCGATGCCTTTTTTGCCGGTCTTGAGATCGTACACGTGCGCCACATACCTGCGTTTACCTGACATTTCGCCCTTGTCGTAAAGGCGTTCGAGCACCAGGTCGGGGCGGCTGCGGCCGGGATAGCTCGCGCTTCCGTTCAGGTTGAACGGGGCTTCGGCCCGCAACCGGTAAGCGCCGGCGTACGGGCCGAGGATTTCTGCCTGCCTGGCGGTGATGATGCGTTCGAAGATCGCGTGGATCTCCGATCCGTCCAGCCGAGCCGTCAGGCCGTTCAATAACTTATGCGCGTCGGATTCCTTCTCTTCGAGGACTTTCAGCTCCTCTTCGCTGGCGCGCTCCGCAGCTACTTCGGCCGCCGTGTCCTGACGGAGCCTAGTCGCCGCTTCAGCTTTCTTCGTGACTTCATCGAGCAGTGCGGCCCGGTCGCCGGTGTATCGCCGGTCCTCTGGCCGGGCGCGGAATTCAGCGTCGGCTTCATCGACGGCTTGCTGGATTCCTTCTCGAATGTGTTCGCGTATCCGGACAGCCTCCCGGATTCGAGGGATGTCCCGTTCCCTCCAGACACGTGCGTCCGCCGGAAGCCCGTCCCTGGTCCGGGAATCGGCTGCGGGCTCGCCTGAAGACTCTTTTCGCTGACGTTCGGGCGTAGGCCGCCCTTCAATCGCCACCTCCGCGGAGTCATGATCCGCGATTTCAGCGTCAGCTTTTTCTTCCTCCTCCGGCTGGTCGGCTTGAGACCAGGTCGGTGAAGTGAACCGGACTCCGGGAATGTCGGTGATCAACGGAGCCATCGGATTCTGCTGATCCGTCGGCAGGAGAGGCACACGAAAGTCCGGCGAACCCGGCTCGATCCACTCGCCCCGGGGCGAGTTCCGCTTCCAGCTCTGCGGGTCCGGGCCGCCCGGAGGGGCAGGCCGTTCGGGCACCTCCAGTAAGGAATCCTGTTGTTCGGACGGGAGGACGGGCACAGGAGAGCCCGGCGAGCCCGGTTCGATCCACTCGCCGCGGGGCGTGAGTCGCGGGTCGGGCGGCACCCAACCAGGCGGGACCGTGTGGCCTGGCGGGGCCGGTCGTTCGGGCACCAGCGGCGGCATCGTGTTTCTATCTCGGTCCGGCGTGGGTTTTCGATCCGGCAGTAGAGGCAGCCGTGGGTCACCGTCGCCCGGCGGTACCGGGTACACCGGCCTCTCCGGCGTCCGTTCCGGTTCCGCGCCGACGCGGTCGTCGCCGATCGTCCCGGCGATCACCCCGGCGCCCGCGACATCGGCCACCAGCGGAGCCGCCTTCCCGTAGTCCGGACCACTGCCACGTGGAGCCGGACCGCCATCACCACCGGCCCTGCCGCCCGCACCCTCGCTCCAAGATGGTCCGCGACCCGTTCGTGCGGCCGGGCCTCCCGTCGGGCCTGGTCTGGTGAGGACCCCGGTGCTCGCGCCCCTTCCCCCGCCTGCGGCGGGGAGGCCGCGCCCTACCGGAACGCTCGTTGCGGTCGGAGCATTGACTGCGACTGGGGCCGCCGCTTCTGGAGCCCTACGCCCGACGTCGGGGCTTGTCCTGAGAGATGTGTCCGGCCCGACCTTGGTGGCCGGAGCGGGCGCGCCACGGCTTCCCGGCGAGGCGGGCCAATTCTTTCCCGGCACCTGCGTCGCCGGCGTTTCAGCGGCACGTGACGTGTTTCCCCGCAGATTCGACGGCCGCGGCTTTCGGGCCGCTGACAAGGCATCGTCAACTGCTCGGACAGCAGACTGTCCAGCTCGCTTCATCTTCCCGCCGATCGGAAAATGATCTGCGGCCTTCTCCCAATTTCCTTCAACTCCGTAGAGGGCCGCGTTGGCGCCGGCGAAAGCTGCTCCTGCAACTGGGGCATTACTCCAACCTTCGAGAGCGCCATGCGCGATATCGCTCAGTGGCTTAGGGTTTTCCATCACGGCGCTTCCGCACTGCACCGAAGTTTCACTTCCCGGAGTCGCGTCCGACGGCCAGCCTCCACAGGCTCTGATCGGGTCGGCTTTGGGCGCCGCCTTTGTCACGTCGGCGTTCTTCCCGGCCTTCGCAGCCTGCCTGCCTATCGCGCGTTGCGTCTGCCTCTCCGGTGATCCGGCATCAGCGGCTTTGCGCTTGTCATCCGCTTCCTGCTTCAGGTCATCTGCGGCGTTCTTCTTCTGTCCGGCCTGTCTTCCCTTCGCGCGTTCTCCCTGCCTCTCCGGTGACCCGGCGTCGGCGGCTGTGCGTTTGTCCTCGGCATCCTGTCGTATGTCATCCGCGCTGGAACCTCCCTTTTGCGGCTTCTGCTGAGATGCCTCCTTACCTCAATGCCACTTAGTTAAGCCGTACGTTTCAGGACGTTCGGGTGCGGGTCATAGTGTTCCTGCTGGTGGCGAGGCGTCTTGATGGGGAATGTGTGACGGTTGCCCTTCTTGCAGACTCGCGGGTAGGTTCGGTGTCGTCGCTTGTTGCGCCGCTCTACGGTTTCCTGGATCGCCCGATCATGGTTCAGGCGTGCCGTTTCGGGGGGAAAACACCGCTGGGTCGGTGACCTGGCGGCGGATGATGTTCAAGGTTCTG
>NZ_JBVJCE010000010.1:0-21652 GCF_055588925.1 Amycolatopsis sp. NPDC041971
AGCCCACCCCCTTTGGTTTCCGGGGGCCGGCGACGAATGCGGGCGGGGGTGGGGGACATTGGTTGGGGGCTGTGGAGGAGGCGCGACGACCGGTCTCCGGTCGTCGCGCCCACAGTTCGCTCAGGCCGCGACCGCCGTGTCCGGCCACGACGGTGAACGGCCGAGCAAGGCGACGATCGTGTCCAGGTCGGACGTTCCCTTCTCGTCGACGGCCGGGCCGAAGGCGGCACCGGGAGCCTTTCGGTTCTTTCCGTCCGGGATCGACTCGGCGAGCCGCAGTCCGGCCTCGAGCACCTCTCGCTGGAGCTTGAGCGGCAGGTCGAGGGTTTTGGCCACATCCCAGGAGTGCACCAGGTAGTCGATGAAATGGAAGCCCAGAGCCTGCTCCGCGGTGAAGGTGATTTCGGTGGAGAACTCGGGAAGCGCGAACTTCCGGTCGGCGAGGTCGTGGGGAACGAAGGCGTTCAGCACTCGCTTGACCGAGGCACGGTAGGTCTCCACGGGGTCGTCACCCAGCGGGAGCAGGCGCCAGTGGTCGAGGTCGCTCTCGCCCTCGGCCGCGGCGGCGAAGCCGTGGTGCTGGGTGGCCATATGCGACAGGAGGCCGTGCAGGGTCCAGGCGCTGCACGGCGTCGGCTTGGTCAGGTCGGCGGGCGTGATCTTGGTGACCAGATCCAGGCTGGCCCGGGTCACGATGGCGTCGAGGATGCGGAGCTCGTCGATAGGCATATGCATATCATCTACATATGCATACGAGTTCGTCAACCGGTTTCGCGAACCAGGTCGGTATGGTCTGCGCATGGCGGAGCAGGGGAGGCCGGATCTCGCGGCGATGCTCGGTGGGCTGATGCGACGGCTGATGAACGCCGAGACGCCGGTACTGGCCGAGCACGGGTTGACCATGTGGGGCTACGTGGTGCTGAGCACGCTCGACGACGGGCCCGTCCGCACGCAGGCCGCCCTCGCGAAGGCGATCGGCGCGGACAAGACCCGGATCATCGGCACCCTTGACAAACTTCAGGAGGACGGGCTGATCACCCGCGAGCCGGACCCGAAGGACCGCCGGGTCCGGCTGTTGGGGATCACCGAAGCCGGCCGCGCCGCGCGAAGGTCGGCCCAGTCGAAGATCCAGGAGCAGGAAGAGCGACTACTCGGACAGCTTCCCGCCGCCGATCGCGAAGCCTTCCTTCGCGCCGCGCGTGTGCTGTCCGAGACGCGGTGGCCGTGACCGGTCGTTAGCCGAGCAGTTCGGCGACCATGCCCGCCGGATAGTCCGACGGCGTCCGGCGCCACCACGCGCCGAAAGCCCGTGCCAGCCGCCGCGGCACCTCCACCTGCGCGCCGCCTCCGTGGAAGTCGATCGTCACCAGTACGCCGCCGATTTCCGTGGAACCCCAAGGGATTCGCCGGATCAACTTCGCGTAGTCGGCGCTGGCGGACACGAATGTGACCATCTTCGTCGCTCCGATCCGGCGTGCTTCACCGAGGACGGCGTTCTCGAGCACGCCGGACGGCCAGTCGCCGAGCTTGAGTTTCCGGTCGTAGTAGGAGATCGGCTCGTCGGCGCGCAAGATTCCGTAGCCGCCGCTGAGGATCAGCAACCGCCCGGAGGCAGCGGCCTCACCCAGCGCGCCGCCGACGTTCCGGTAGAAGTTCCCGTTGTAGCGAAGCCACGCGGGCCGCAGCCCGCCGCCGTCGTCGACCTTGGATCCAGCCAGGACATCGGCCCGCGCGCGAAGCATCGCCTCCGGCCAGGCCGTCGCGGTTTCCTCAGCGTGCCCGCCGCGGTTCTTCGACTTGGAAGGGCCGAGAACGGCCAGCGCCTCGCGCGGATCGATCGCGTCGAGAACGTCGGCCGCCTCCATCGGAGGGATCCTATCCGCGACGCGCTGACCGGACGCTGATCGGTCCCGGGCATGCTGGAGGGAACAGACCGCGGAAGGGGGAACATGTCGCCACTCGTCGTGCACGGCCTGTGGTCCCCTGGCCGCGGGATCCTGCTTTGGGGCGAACATGGCGACCGCCCGGCGACGACGTCGATGCGGCCGTCCAGTGCGGCCCGGCCGCATCCGTTCGCCGCGTCGGTCGCGGATCTGACCGCCCTGCATCCCGGCAAGCCGGCGTCGGCCGTCCTGCTGCTGCCGTCGCGGCGCGGCGGCCCGGTCGCTTCGCCCGAACTGGGCGCGCGGGGCCGTCCCCAGCAGGAACTGACGCTGGAACCCTGGTCGGTGCCCGCGCTCCTGATCGACCTGTCCGAGCTGGGAGACCTGGCCGGCACGGTCAGCTACGGCACCTCCGTCCGCCACCTCCGGGCCGTCGTGCGGCTGGCGGACGACCTGGTGCGCCGCGGCCGGGTGCTTCCCACGCTCGTGCGGAACGAGATCGTCGCGCGGGCGCGCTGGCGGCCGGTGGCCCGCGGCGGCGACGCGGTCGCGGTCCGGGCGCTGATCGCGGCCACCCCGCCGGTCGGCCGGGCCGAACATCCCGGACCGGATCCGGCGGCGCTCGTCACCGACGCGCTCCACACCCTGGTCGACGCCGCGGTTCGCGACCGGCTGGCTGCCGCCGGACATGCCACGGAAAGCGACGGGCGCGAAGGCCCGTTCGGGTCGTGGCTCCACGCGCTGAAGAGCGCCGACGACCGGATCGGCCAGTCGCCGGGACGGATGGGGATCGTCGCCGAGGGTATCGCCGCCTGGGACGCCGTCGTCGACACCGACCTCACCGAGGGCACCGTCTGCTTCCGCCTCGACGAGGTTCCCACGCTGCACGGCCCGGCCGACGATCCGGACGACCAGACCGGCGACGGGACCAAGTGGCAGCTGCGCTTCCTTCTCCGTTCCACGGCCGATCCCAGTCTTCTGCTCCCGTCCGAGGACGTCTGGTCCGGCGAGGCGGGCGCGAAGTTCACCGACCCCGAAGGCCTGTTCGCCGCCGAGTTGGAGCGGGCCGCCGGGGTGCTGCCGCTGCTCCGCCCCGCGGTCGAAGCCGCGAAGCCGGGCATCCACGACCTGACTGTCGCCGAAACCGTGGAATTCCTCGACGGGGGCGCGGAACAGCTGGTCGCGGCCGGGTTCGACGTCCAGCTCCCGGCGAGCTGGGGCGGCAAGCGGAAACTCGCGCTCAAACTGTCCGTCCGCGGCGCGCCGGTCGACCAGGCCGCCGTGCACCGGCTCGGCCGCCACCAGCTCGCCTCCTACCGCTGGGCGCTCGCCGTCGGGGAGGACGCGCTGACCGACGAGGAACTCGCCGGGCTCGCCGCCGCGAAGTCGTCGCTGGTGCGGCTGCGCGGCCGGTGGGTGAGCGTGGACCCCGAACTGCTGCGCGCCGGTCTCGAGTACCTCCGTCGCGACTCGGATCGCGAGAAACCGCCGCTACCCACGCCGGCGGAACTGCTGGCCCTGCTCCACGGCTTCGACGACACCCCGCTCCCGGTCACCGAGGTCACGACCGACGGTTGGATCGACGACTTCCTCGCCGGCCGTGTCCAGCGGACCATCGAACCGGTCGAGCCGCCACCCACGTTCCTGGCGACCTTGCGGCCTTACCAGAGCCGCGGCGTCGCCTGGCTTTCGTTCATGGCGTCGATCGGGCTCGGAGCCTGTCTCGCCGACGACATGGGGCTCGGCAAGACCGTCCAGCTGCTCGCGCTCGAAGCGATCGAGCGGGCACAGGACGACAGGGGACCGACGCTGCTCGTCTGTCCGATGTCGCTGCTCGGGACGTGGCAGCGCGAAGCGGCCAAGTTCGCTCCGGACCTGCGTGTCCACCTCCATCACGGTGCCGACCGCGAGCACGGCGCGCGGTTGACGGCGCGCGCCGGCGCGGCGGATCTCGTCGTCACCACCTACTCGACCGCCGGCCGCGACGCCGACGAACTCGCGGGTATCCGGTGGCACCGGCTCGTGCTCGACGAGGCGCAGGCGGTCAAGAACCAGAACACCGGACCCGCGCAGGCCTTGCGCCGGATTCCCGCCGGGCACCGGATCGCGCTGACCGGGACGCCGGTGGAGAACCGGCTCGCCGACCTGTGGTCGCTTTCGGATCTGCTCAACCCCGGCGTCCTCGGTGGCAGGCAGGAGTTCCGCGAGCGGTTCGAGGTGCCCATCGAACGCCGGGGCGACCTTCCCGCGGCCACCGAGCTACGCCGGCTGACCCGGCCGTTCCTGTTGCGGCGCCTCAAAACCGACCCCACCGTGCTCGCCGACCTGCCCGAGAAGATCGAGATACTCCAGGAATACCGCCTCACCCGCGAACAGGTGACGCTGTACCGCGCGACCGTGGACGAGATGATGACCAGGATCGCCGACAGCGCCGGGGTCAAACGACGCGGCAACATCCTCGCCGCGATCACCAAGCTCAAGCAGATTTGCAACCATCCCGCGCATCTGCTGCACGACGGTTCGCCCATCGGGCAGCGCTCCGGAAAGGTCAACCGGCTCGAAGAACTCCTGGCGGAGATCCTGGACTCCGGCGATCGCGCACTGTGCTTCACCCAGTTCGCCGAGTTCGGTCACCTGCTCGTACCGCATCTTTCGAGCAGGCTGAACGTGAAGATCGCCTTTCTGCACGGCGGGTTGTCGCAGCGGCGCCGCGACTCGATCGTCGAGCACTTCCAGTCGGGCGAGGGCCCGCCGATCCTGCTCGCGTCGTTGAAGACCGGGGGAGCGGGACTGACGCTCACCGCCGCCACCCACGTCCTGCATCTCGACCGATGGTGGAATCCGGCGGTGGAGGAACAGGCCACCGACCGTGCCTTCCGCATCGGCCAGCGGCGCAGCGTCCAGGTACGGAAATTCGTCTGCCCCGGCACCATCGAGGAACGGATCGACGCCGTCATCACCAAGAAGGAAGCGCTGGCCGATCTCGTCGTCACCGACGGGGAGGACTGGCTCACGGAACTGTCCGCCGATTCGCTGCGCGAGGTCTTCGCGCTGGGGCGGGAGGCGGCCGATGACTGAGAAGTTCCGCCGGGCACTGGACGAACTGGGTGTCCACAAAGGACTTGTGCCGCCCTGTCGGGTCGACACCCTCACGGTCGGGCCCGGTGCCGCGGTCGCTCAGGTCCGGGTGACACGGCAGCGGTTCTACGAGGTCCGTATCGGCCTGCCGACCTTCGGCAAACAGGTGTGGACGGCGGTCATCGCGGCCGTCGTCGCGGACGAGGCCACGGCGACGGCCATGCTCGACGGCCGGATCCCGGACGACATCGATCGCTACTTCGCCGCGGAGCAGGTGCCGCTGTTCCCCGAGGCGGCGTGGGAACTGTCGCTCGACTGCACCTGCCCCGGCACCCGTGTCCCGTGTGATCACCTCGTCGCGGGGCTGATCGCGCTGGAGGAAGAGGCGGACCCGTTCGCGATCTTCGCCCTCCGCGGCCGCGACCGCACGACGCTGCTCGAAGAGATCGGACGGCAGGCGGGCGCTCGCGTGACGGCTCCGTCGGCGGACGACGAGACGCCCGGCCTCGACGAGGTGATGGACGACTTCTTCGGCTGGGGCCCGGCCGGGGATGTCACGAACACGCGACGATCGGCGGCCGGGGAACCGCTGGGGCTGCTCGACGAGGTCCCGCCGCTCAAGGCCACTGTGGACGGGACCTCGGTCACCGCCCTGCTGCGACCGCTCTACCGGGCGCTCACCGGTCCGGAGTAACGAAAAACCGCCAGCGGAGACCGGGTCCGGTCTGGTACTCATCGGATATGAGCGATCAGCCGACAGCGGCGGAGCTGGCCGACGAACTTCTCGACGTACTCGCGACCGAGATGCCGTTGATGGCGACCTTCGACAGCATCCCCGGACACGATCACGAGTTGCGGGACGTCTCCGAGGCCGGTGACGCCCGGCTGAGGGAGCGGGCCGTCCGGATCGCCGGACACGCCGCGCGGTCCACGGATCCGGACCGGATCACGCTCGGCGTCGTCGCCCACCACGCGGAATCGCTCGTGACCAGGCTGGACTCACGACAGATCGAGTTCACCATCGCCGATCAGATGGCGGCCGAGGGGACCGGTGTGCTGTCCTGGCTCCCGCAACTCGAGCCGTCGGGGGAGCGGGCGGAGGAGGACTACCTGGCCAGGCTCGCCGCGTTCCCGGAGTTCTTCGCGGCGTTGGCCGACCGTCATCGCGCCGGGGTCGCGGCCGGTCGGACTCCGGTGGACCGCGCGGTGCGCGGCGCCGTGGACCACGTCGACCGGTTCTTGGGCGCCGAACCCAATCCGCTGCTCGTCCCGCCGCTGACCGGCGACCGGGTGGCGCGCCGGGAGCAGCTGTTCACTGAAAAGGTGCGCCCGGCGCTCGCGGCCTATCGCGAGACTCTCGTCCGCGAGATCGCCGGCCGCGGCCGTCCCGACGACCGGCCGGGCCTCTGCTGGCTGGACGGCGGCAAGGAGAGCTACGCGGGCCTGGTCAAGACACACACCACCACCGGGATCTCAGCGGAGGAACTGCACGAGACCGGTCTCGAACTCGGCCGGGCGCTGGACGAGGAGTACCGGCGGCTCGGTTCTGCGGTGTTCGGTGAGGACGACCCCGTCGCGGTCCGGCGACGGCTGCGCACCGATCCCTCGCTGTGCTGGCGGGACGCGGACGAGATGATCACGACCGCGACGGAAGCGGTGGCGCGGGCCACGGCCGCCGCGCCCGGCTGGTTCCGCCGGGTCCCGTCCGCCGAATGCGTCGTACGCGCGGTACCGGAAGCGGACGGGCCGTCCGCCGCGCAGGCGTACTACATGCCGCCGTCGGCCGACGGCAGCCGTCCCGGCGTCTACTCCACCAATGCCTACCGGGTGACCGAGCGGTTCCGGTTCATCGCCGAGTCGGTCGCCTTTCACGAAGCCGTTCCAGGGCACCATTTTCAGGCTTGTGTGTCCTACGAGCTCGACGGAGTGCCCCGGCTGCGCAAGCTCGTCCCGCTCTCGGCGTTCGACGAAGGCTGGGCGCTCTACACCGAGCGGCTCGCCGATGAGATGGGCTTGTACTCCGACGATGTCATGCGCCTGGGCATGGTCGCCGAAGACTCCCTGCGCGCGGCACGGCTGGTCGTCGACACCGGACTGCACGCGTTGGGCTGGTCCCGGCAGCACTGCATGGACTACCTCGCCGAGCACTGCGTGCTGAGCGACGTCGAAGTGCAGTCCGAGACCGACCGGTACATCGAAAGGCCCGGTCAGGCGCTGTCGTACATGACGGGCAGGCTGGAGTTCCAGCGGCTGCGGGCCTTCGCCGAGGAGCGGCTGGGCGAGGCCTTCGACATCCGCGACTTCCACGACGTCGTGCTGAGGCAAGGGCAGGTGCCGCTGCCCGTGCTCGGCGACATCGTGCGGGAGTGGGTGACGAGCACGCGGCGCCGGGAGTGACCCCGGCGCCGCGTGAGCGAGCTCAGTCGCGCTTCGCGAGCGTCGCGACTTCGGCGTCGGACAGCGGCCGGTCGTACAGCCGGACGTCGTCCACCGCGCCACGCAGGAAGTCGACCTGCCGACCGCCGTACTGGCCGCGGCCGAGCACCGTGTGCCCGGTGCTCGGTGCGGCGGAACAGGCGTTCCGAGAGGCGACCTTCCGGCCGTCGACGTACAGCGACAACGTGCCCGCTTTGGCGTCACGGACCCCGGTCAGGTGGTACCAGCGGCCGACTTCCGGCTTCTCCGGCGACAGGGCGCGAAGGCCGACGAAGCTCATCGCCCACCGCTGATCCTGCCCGGAGTACTGCAGGAAGAACGCGCTGTCGCGGCCGGTGTCCTGGCTGACCACGGTCTGGAAGGCGCCGCTCGCCTCATCCAGCTTCGCCCACGCCGAGACCGAGTAGCTGCCCGCCGTGTTGACGAGGTTCGCCCCGGTGTCGGCCTGACCGTTGCCGGCGAAGGCCAGCGAACCGCCCTCGACACCGCCTGCCCACCGCGTGTCGGTCAGCGTGGCGTGCGCGGTACCGACCGAGTCCTTGGCGCTGGAACCGGTGCCCTCGTCGAACTTGTAGGCGTGCACGCCGGCGAGTCCCGGAGTGCCGGGGCCCGGGTCGGGAGCGCCCGAGCCGCTGCCGTCGGAGTTGCGGATGATCGCCTGGTTGACCGCGCGCACCTGCGCGAAGTCCATCTTCTTCACCTGCCTGTCGTAGGTGAAGAAACCGTTGACCTCGTGCTCGACATCGGTGATCTGCGTGTAGATCGAGCCGCTGATGCCGCAGCTCTGCGCCGACGCGAGCACGTCGCGCTGGTTCTGGACGTAGCGGCTGTTCAGGGTCGCCTGGTCCTTCACCATCTCGTAGGCGTGGCCTTCGCCGAACCACATGTGGTTCTCGACCTCGAGGCCGTAGCCGCCGTGCTCGCCGTCGATCGAGATCCGCTTGGCGTCGGGCACCGGCTTCGCGGGGCCAGGGTAGGCGTGCCAGTCGATGACGTCGCCCTTGCCGGAGTCACCGAGGGAATCACAGCAGTTGACGCCGCTGTGCGCGTTGACCAGCCGGGTCGGATCCTGGGCCTTGACGTCGTCGGCGATTTTGCCGGTGGTTTCGCTCGACCACTCGCCCCAGCCCTCGTTGAACGGCACGTAACCGACGATCGAGGTCCAGTTCTTCTTCTGCTCCACCAATTCCTTCAGCTCGATCTGGAACTGCCACTGGGCGTCGGCCGGTGGACGTCCGCCGGTGCGCATCGACGGCATGTCCTGCCACACCAGCAGGCCGAGCTTGTCGGCGTGGTGGTACCAGCGGTCGGGTTCGGTCTTGATGTGCTTGCGGACGGTGTTGAAGCCGAGGACCTTGTGCTGCTCGAGGTCGAAGCGCAGCGCCTGGTCGGTCGGCGCGGTGTAGATGCCGTCCGGCCAGTAACCCTGGTCCAAAGTGGACTGCAGGAAGAGGATCTCGCCGTTGAGGGTGAAGCGGAGCTTGCCGTCGGCGCCCTTCGCGGTGCCGAACTCACGCATGCCGAAGTAGGACGAAACCCTGTCCACGGTGCGGCGGCCGTCCTTCAGTTCGACGTCCAGGTCGTAGAGGAACGGCGAGTCCGGGGACCAGAGTTTCGCCTTGGGCACCGGCAGGGAGATCGTCCCGGCGACGGACGCCTTGCTGCGGCTGACCACCTTCCTGCCGTCGCGGACCACGGCCTCGACGGTCAGTCCGGAGTTCCCGCCGGTGTCGACGGTGAGCTTCAGCGTGGAGGACTTGAGATCGGGGACCATGCCGAGTGTGCCGATGTGCTTCGCCGCGACCGGTTCCATCCACACGGTCTGCCAGATGCCGGAGGCGCCTTCGTAGAAGATCCCGCGGTCGGGGACCAGCCGCTGCTTGCCGACGGGCTGCCAGGTCGCGTCGGCGCGATCCTCGACGCCGACGATGATCTCCTGCTCTCCCTTGGGTTTCAGCGCCGAGGTCACGTCCGCGGAGAACGCGCCGTAGCCGCCCTGGTGCGCGGCCACCTCCTTGCCGTTGACGTAGACCTTCGCCTTGTAGTCGACGGCGCCGAAGTTGATCCGGAGACTGTTGTCCCTGCCGACGTTCCAGCTCCTGGGCACGGTGAACGTGCGCCGGTACCACATGAAGTCTTCGTGCCGCTGGATCCCGGAAAGCGCCGATTCGGTGGGGTAGGGGACGAGGATCTTCTCGGCGAGCTTTTCGCCGAAGGGTGGGACCTCGCCGGGGGCGGCGCCTGCGAACTCCCAGACCCCGTTGAGGTTCTGCCAGTTTTCGCGCACCAGTTGCGGCCGCGGGTACTCGGGCAGCGCGTTCGAGGGCGACACCTGGTTCGTCCACGGCGTGGTCAGGCGCGGCTTGCCCATCTTCCAGCCGCTCTCCGCGGCCGTCGCGGCTCCCGGCGTCATCGCCAGGGCGGAGACCACCGCGACCGCGGTGACCAGTGATTTCCGGAAGCGTCCCGGCTTCCGGGAGCGGTGCGGTGACAACGTTGACAACATCTGCTCGACACCCTTCTCCGGGGGTGGCCGCCTCGGCGGAGGTGTGCCTCCCGCTGGACTTGTGCAGGCGTGAAACCACGACCTCGTGGCAGGGGGAACGGGCGTGAGCCGAGCCACGGCTGGTCGTGAGGATGTTTTTACATCGTTGATACAACGTTGTAAAGCGCCGAAGGACTTGAACCGGTTCTGGGCGGCGTGGCTGTCCTGTGCGTCAGGGACGGCGGAATCCCCGCAGCCACTCGCCGAGCTTCCGGTAGTCGGCGCCGCTCAGGCCGCACCGGGGATCGACCCGGCACAACAGGGCTGGTTCGGGGTGGTGACCGGACACCCAGTCGCGATCGGTGTCGGAGAGCGGCTTTCAGGTGCGAGCCATGCGAGGGGTCGAGTCTGTCGAGAAGCGGGTTCTCGCCATCCCGCGGCGACGGTCCGAACGAGGGGTAGCGCGAAGGCTCCAGCCCGAACGGGATGAGCGGGCCATCGACGTCGAGGTAGGTCAGGGGACCTGGAGCCACGACGGCACACGCTATCGGTGTTCGTTGACGCGGGGCGTTGACACAATAATTGACCGATGGGTAACTTACTGGCGAGTCATATCGAACGGAGGCAACGATGCCGACCGAGGAGCGTTCCTGGTGGGGCTGGGGCACCACCGACGGCGCACTGTCCGAGGAAGAGTCCGACGCGCTGGTCGCCCGCACCTCGGGGGTGTTGCCCGCGCACGACTTCACCGACCACGCCCCGCCCGACCCCGCGGAGCTCGACGTCCCGGCATCACGGATCCGTCCGCCCGCGGCGCTCGCCGCGTTGTGCAGCGACCTCCCCGTCGACCGGTTGTCCCACGCCAGGGGCAAGGCATTCCGCGACGTCGTCCGCAACCTGCTCGGACGGCTCGACCATGTGCCGGACCTGGTCGCCCGTCCGCGCACGGAACAGGACGTCGTCGACCTCCTCGACTGGTGCACGACTTCCGGCACGCCGCTGATTCCCTACGGTGGCGGCAGTTCCGTGGTCGGCGGGGTCGAACCGAGGTTCGACGGACCGGCGATCTCGATGGACCTGGCCGGCCTCGGTGAGGTGCTCGAAGTGGACACGGTCAGCCGGGCGGCCCGGATCCAGGCCGGGATTTTCGGGCCTGCGCTGGAAGACCGCCTTCGCCCCCTGGGGCTGACCCTGCGGCATTTCCCGCAGTCGTTCGCCCATTCGACGCTCGGCGGCTGGCTCGCCACCCGCGCGGGCGGGCATTTCGCCACTCTCGCCACCCATATCGACGACCTCACCGAGTCGCTGCGTGTCGTCACCCCGGTCGGGATCAGCGAATCGCGGCGCCTGCCAAGCTCGGGCGCGGGTCCGTCGCCGGATCGGATGTTCCTCGGCTCCGAGGGCACACTCGGCGTGATCACCGAAGCGTGGATGCGCCTGCAGGACCGGCCGGTCTGGCAGGTGACCGCGTCGGTCGCCTTCGAGCGGCAGGAGGACGCGGTCGCCGCCACCCGCGCGATCGCGCAGTCCGGGCTTTACCCGTCGAACTGCCGCCTCCTCGATCCGGCCGAGGCCTTCATCAACGCGGGCGCGAGTGTGGGCGGTGGCCTCCTGTTGATCGGGTTCGAATCCGCGGATCATCCGGTCGACACCTGGCTCGACCGCGCGCTCGACGTGACCGCCGGCCACGGTGGAATCGTGAAAACCAGGCGCGGCAAGGGTTCCTCCGGCCAGGACAGTGCCTCGACATGGCGATCGTCCTTCCTGCGCATGCCCTATCAACGCGACGCGCTGGCCCGCCGGTCGCTCATCGTGGAGACCTTCGAGACCGCGTGCACCTGGGACAGGTTCGAGGAGTTGCACGACGCGATCACCTCGGCGGCGCGCGCCGCGATCGACGAGGTGTGCGGCGGTGCCGGTGTCGTCACCTGTCGCTTCACCCACGTTTACCCCGACGGTCCCGCGCCCTACTACGGGATCTACGCCGCCGGACGCTGGGGGAGCACGGTCGAGCAGTGGGACGAGATCAAGGCCGCCGTCTCCGAGGCGATCGCGGTCCATGGCGGCACGATCACCCACCACCACGCCGTCGGCCGCGACCACCGGCCCTGGCACGACCGGCAGCGTCCCGATCCGTTCGCCGCCGCGCTCGACGCAGCCAAGTCGGCTCTCGACCCGGCCGGAATCCTCAATCCCGGAGTGCTGATCCGCTGACCGGTGGACAAAACCGATTTAGGCTCCTCGGCGACACACGACGAGCGAACCGGGAGACACCGTGGCGATCCCTGCAGAACTGGTCTCGAAAGCGCGGGAGCACGTCGATTCGGGTGCGTTCTTCGCCGAGCTCGCGGACCTCGTCCGGTATCCGACCGTGAGCGATCATCCGAGTGGCCGTGTCGCCATCGAGGCATACCTGGACGAGGTGCTGACGCCGGCCTTGACCGCGCTCGGCTGTTCCGTGGCGATCCAGCCCAATCCGGACCCGGGCGGCGGCCCGTTCCTGATCGGTACCCGCGTCGAGTCGCCCGAGCTGCCGACCCTCCTGTGCTACGGCCACGCCGACGTCGTCGACGGGCACGAGGGCCGGTGGAGTGAAGGCCGGGATCCGTGGACGCTGACCGCCGACGGCGAGCGCTGGTACGGCCGCGGCTCGGCGGACAACAAGGGACAGCATTTGATCAACCTGACCGCGCTCAGGCTGCTCCTCGCCGAGACGGGCTCGCTCGGGTTCAACCTCAAGTTCCTGTTCGAGACCGGGGAGGAGATCGGTTCGCCCGGTCTCGACGAGTTCGTGGCGGCGAACCGGGAGGCGCTGAGCGCCGACGTCCTCATCGCCTCCGACGGTCCGCGCCTGGACGCGGCGACACCGACGTTGTTCCTCGGCGCGCGCGGCAGTGTCCGGATCGCCCTCGACGTGGACCTCCGTCCCGACGCCTACCACTCGGGGAACTGGGGCGGGGTTCTGCGCAATCCCGCCACCACTCTCGCCGGGGCGATCGCCCGCCTCGTCGACGGGCACGGCCGCGTCCAGGTGCCGGAACTCCTGCCGCCCGAACTGCCGGACAGTGTCCGCGTGGCGCTCGCCGAGCTCCAGATCGGGAACAAGCCCGGGGATCCCGCGCTGGACGAGCACTGGGGCGACACCGGGCTGACCGCGGCCGAGCGGCTGTACGGCTGGAACACCCTCGAAGTCCTCTCGCTGGGCTCGGCCGACATCGAGCGGCCGGTCAACGCCATCCCCGGTCGCGCACGCGCGTTGCTGCAACTGCGCTACGTCGCGGGCACCGACGTCGACCGAGTGGGCGAAGCCATCACGAATCACCTTGCCGCGCAAGGGTTCTCGATGGTCGACGTCACTGCCGAAGGCAGCTTTCGCGCCAGCCGAACCCCTGTCGATGATCCGTGGGTCGGTTGGGCGAAGGGCGTCTTAGACGAGGTTTCCGATCTTCAGGTGGCGATCCTGCCGAGCTTCGGCGGGGGACTGCCGAACCACGTTTTCACCGACCTTCTCGGCCTTCCGACGTTGTGGCTGCCGCACTCGTATCCCGGATGCCTGCAGCACGCGCCCGACGAACACCTGCTCGCGTCGATCGCCCGCGAAGGGCTCGTGCTCGCCACGGCGCTGTTCCACGCGCTCGGGCGGCGCGGCGAACTCGCGTGACTGGACGGCGAACTCGCGTGATTGGAAGGCGATCACACGTGATTGGGAGGCGAACTCGCGTGATTTCACAGGTCTCGTAGCAGGTATCGCTGGAGTTTTCCGCTCGCGTTGCGCGGCAAAGCCTCGATGAACCGCACGCGCCGTGGGTACTTGTACGGCGCGGCGGTCGCTTTCGCGTGGTTTTGCAGTGCCCGCGCCAGGTCCGTGCCCGGGTCGGCGCCGGGGCGCGGTACGACGAAGGCCGTCACGATCGAACCGCGGTCGGGGTCCGGTGTGCCGATCACGGCGCATTCGTCCACGTCGGGATGCGTCAGCAGAACCTCCTCGACCTCGGGCGCGGCGATGTTGTAACCCGACGAGATGATCATGTCGTCGCTGCGTGCCACGAACCGGAAGTAGCCGTCGGCGTCGCGGACGTAGGTGTCGCCGGTGATGTTCCAGCCGCCGCGCACGTAGTCCCGCTGGCGCGGGTCCTCGAGATAGCGGCAGCCGGTGGGGCCGCGCACCGCGAGGAATCCGGGAGTGCCGTCGGGAACGGGCGAGCCGTCGATGTCGAGAACGGCCGCTTCGAAGCCGGGTACGGCCTTCCCGGTCGCGCCGGGACGTGCGGCGTCGTCGGCGGCGGAGATGAACACGTGCAGCATTTCGGTGCTGCCGAGACCGTCGATGAGCGGCCGTCCGACGATCTCCCGATACTGCTCGGCCACGGGAGCGGGGAGCGACTCGCCGGCGGAGACGGCCCGGCGCACTCCAGCCAGAAGTCGTCCGTCGCCGGCGTTCAGGATCGCCCGATACGCGGTGGGAGCGGTGAAGAGGACCGTGACGCCTTTATCGGCGACGGTGGCGGCGAGTTCCGCCGGGGTGGCGCGTTCGACGAGCAGTGTGGCCGCCCCCGCGCGCAAGGGAAAGACCAGCAGGCCCCCGAGCCCGAAGGTGAAGGCCAGCGGTGGTGTGCCGCAGAAGAGATCGTCGGCCGTCGGGCGCACGATGTGCCGGGAGAACGTGTCGGCGATCGCGAGCAGGTCGCGATGGAAGTGCATCGTCGCCTTCGGAAATCCCGTCGTGCCGGAGGTGAAGGCCAGCAGGGCGACGTCGTCGGCCGCAGTGGGGACGTCGGCGAACGTCGGCGGATGCCGCTCCGCGCGGGCGGCCAGATCCGTTCCGTAGGACACGACGGGCAGATCGGGCGGGAGTTCGTCCAGCAGGCGTTCGTCGCAGACGGCGATCGCGGGCTTCGCGCGGCTGACGATCTTGTCGAGTTCGGCACGCCGCAGCATCGGCATGGTCGTGACGGCCACCGCGCCCGCTTTGAGCACGGCCAGCCACACCGCCGCGAGCCACGAGGTGTTGGTGCCCCGCAACAGCACCCGATCTCCGGGGACCACCCCGAAATCGGTGACCAGGACGTGGGCGACGCGGTTGGCGCGTGCCAGGACTTCGCCGTATGTCCACGTTTCGGCGGGGGAGAGCAGGCAGGGCCTGTCCGGTCCGAAGCGCGCCACGGTGTCGTCGAGCAGTGCGGTCGCGGCGTTCAGCCTGTCGGGATACCGCAGTTCCGGCAGGTCGAACACGAAGTCCGGCCACTGATCGGCGGGCGGCAGCCGGTCACGGCAGAACGGGTCGACGTGCGCGCTGGGAGAAAGCCTCATCGTCGCCGCTCCTCGGTCCGGCCGGCCCTCCCGCGAAGGTAGCACTTGTTACGACCGTCGAGAAGACGCGATGAAGCTCAAGCGACGAGGTCGGCCACGGCTCGCCGCAAGGTGGTGCGAACGGTGTCGGCGTCGTCGAGGTTGCCGCCGTGAAGCGCGCCGTCGCGGAGAAGGACGAGAGTGCGGGCGACGTGGTCGGGATCGGCGTGGCCCGCATCGCGAGTCAGATCGCGAAGGACGCCGAAGAACCAGTCCCGGTGGTCGTCGATGACCTGGCGGACCTGATGTTCGGGGTCGGGGTATTCGGCCGCGGCGTTGAGGAACGGGCAGCCGCGGAAGTCGTCGTCGAGCGTCCGGTCGCCGATGATGCCCAATGCGGCGAGCAGCGCTTCGCGGGCGGGCTTCCCGTGGGTCGTCGCGTCGACGCCCGCGCGGATCCGCTCGCTCGTGGTGCTCAGGTAGGCGGCGACGAGGTCGTCCTTGGTCGGGTAGTGGCGGTAGAACGTCGCCCTGGTCACGGCCGCCTCGGAGACCAGGCGCTCCACTCCGACGGCATGGATGCCTTCGGCGTAGAACAGCCGTGACGCTGTCTCGAGCAGCCGGACCTTCGGATGTACGTCCCGGTCGACAGTCGGCATTCCGCCATCCTAGAGAAAGAACGGTCATTCCACTAGATCGCCTTCGTCACGTTGTGGAAGGCCACCGAATCGAGCATTGTTCAGAGAGAAAGACCGATCGTTCTTCCCAACCTGAAGGAGTTACCCATGAGCAACCAGAAGCCCACCATCGTCCTGGTCCACGGCGCTTTCGCCGACTCGTCGAGCTGGAACGGCGTCGTCCCGAGGCTGCGTGAGCAGGGCTACCGGGTGCTGGCGGCGTCGAATCCGTTGCGCGGCATCGAGTCCGACGCGGACTACGTCGCCGACGTCGTCAACGGCGTGGACGGCCCCGTGGTGCTGGCCGGACATTCCTACGGCGGCGTAGTGATCAGCCGGGCGGCCACCGCCGCGCCGAACGTCAAGGCGCTCGTCTACATCGCCGCCTTCCAGCCGGAGGCGGGGGAGAGCGTGTTCGAGCTGTCCGGCCGGTTCGACGGCGGCAAGCTCGGCCCGGACACCACGAACGTCCTCGCCGCCCAGAGTGAGCTGTCGATCAAGCCCGAGACCTTCTCGGACGTGTTCGCGGCCGACGTCCCCGCGGAGACCGCCGACGTCATGGCGGTCACCCAGCGGCCGGTCACCGAGCGCGCGCTCGCCACGCCGTTCGACGGCGAGCCGGCCTGGAAGAACCTGCCGTCGTGGGCGCTGATCGCCGAGAAGGACCAAGCGATCCCCGCCGCCGCGCAGGCGTTCATGGCCGAACGCGCCGGTTCGGAGGTCACCAGGGCCGACGCCTCGCACGCCGTCTCGGTCTCGCGGCCGGACGTCGTCGCGGAGGTCATCCTCGCGGCGGTCGCCAAGGTCGCCTGACCTCGGTCGCTTGACAGGGAAACCTTCGCCGGAGAGACTGAAAAAGCGTTTTTGCAGTCTCTCCGGGGAGAAACACACGTGAAGGTCTTGGTGCTCGATTCGAGCCCACGTCGGGAGGGCAATTCCTGGGCACTCGCCCAGGCGCTGGCCGAGGGGGCGGAAGAAGCGGGACACACGGTCGGCTTCGCCCGCCTTTCCGATTTCGTGGAGTCGCCATTGGGGGACTGTCGCGCTTGCCGGCTCGGCGATCGGTCCTGCGGCATCGCGGACGGCTACGAGCGACTGCTGTTCGACCACGTGCTCCCGGCGGACGCGATCGTCTACGCGACACCGCTGCACTGGTATGGCATGACCGGACGGCTCAAGTCCTTCTTCGACCGGCTTTTCTGTTACACCTCAGGAAGTTCGCCGCACACCGCCGAAGTCGTGCCCGGGCTGGTGAACAAACGCGCCGGTGTGCTGATCTCCTGCGAGGAGAGCTACCGCGGCGCGACACTCGGACTCGAGGCCCAGTTTCAGGAACTCACCCGGTACCTGCGACAGGACCTCACCGGGATCGTGGTCGGGGTCGGCAACAGCCGTGGCGAGGTGGAACGCGATCCCGCCCGGCCGCTGGAGGCCGCGGCGGACCTCGGACGTAGGCTGGGTGACGTCCACGTCACCGACTATCGGCTGGACACCGACCGGCCGAACCGCGTTTGGGGACCGCCCGTGGAGGCCTGAGTGTCGCCGACCATCCGTGACGTCGCCGCGGCCGCGGGGGTCTCGATCACCACCGTCTCCCATGTGCTGAGCGGGCAGGGCCGGATCTCCGAAGAAACCCGGCGGCGCGTCGCGCGGGCGGCGGCCGAACTCGGCTACCAGGCAAGTGTGCACGCACAACAGCTGGTCACGCGGCGCAGCCGCACCTTGGCGATCCAGCTCGCGAACTCGGTCGACGCGAGCAGCGCGTGTGCGCTCGTGCCCAATTCGGACTATTTCCTCGAAGTCCTCAACGGGGCGGCCGAGGCGGCGTCGAACCGGTCGTACGCCTTGCTCCTGACACCGATGGAGGCCGGCCTCGACCGGCTGAACGCCTTCGCTGTGGACGGCGCGATCCTGGTGGATCCCCGTGGGGACGAGCCGTTCTTCGCGACCGGTTGGTGCCGTGACCGGCCGCTGGTGACCGTCGGACGCCCGATGGCGGCGCCGTGCCCGGTGCCGGTCGTCGTCGACAACGACCTGGTCGCGGCCGCCCGGCTGATGCTGGATCACTTGGCGGACAACGGTTACGAGCGTCCGGCGATGATCACCACAGACACTCGCCGCTCCTACGCGGCGGACCTGGTCGCGGGATACCGGGGCTGGATGGAAGTCCGGGGGCTGGAGCCGGTGGTGGCCGAGATCGACGAACCGCCGACCACCGAAGGCACGGCGGAGGCGCTGGGCAGGCTGCTCGATCGGCGGGCGTGCCCGGACGCCGTCTTCACGACGTCGGAGAACCTCGCCCTCGGTGTGCTCCACGAGGCCCGGCACCGACGGCTTGAAGTACCCGGCGTGCTCGGGATCTGCAGCGCGGTGGACAGCGGTTCGCTCCGGCTCGTTTCGCCGCAGGTGACCGGGATGTTCGTGCATCCCCGTGAGGTGGGCGGCCGTGCGGCCACGGCGTTGATGGACCTCGTCGAGGGGAAGGCGTCCGACGTCGAGCCGCGCCGGATCGAAGTACCCGTGCGCCTGAACGCGCGGGAATCCACCGTTCGCTAAGAGTGCCGACGACGAGACCGTCGCCGGTCATCGTCCCTTCGCCCGTGGCGTGGGACAGGCCGAAGTCGGCGATCTTCGCTTGCCCGTCCTCGGTGATCAGGATGTTGTTGGGCGTGACGTCCCGGTGCAGGATGCCGTCCTCGTGCGCGGCGGCCAGCGCCGAGGCGATCTGCGCGCCGAGTTCCGCGGACCGGCCCGCAGGGAGCGGGCCGTCGTCCGCGAGGAGTTCCATCAGCGGCCGCGACGACAGGAACTCCATGATGAGGTACGGGGTTCCGTCCTGTTCGACGACGTCATAGACGGTGACGGCGTGCGGATGTTCGAGCCGCGCGGCGACCCGGGCCTCCCGCATCGCGCGCACGATCGACCGGAACGGCGCGTCGCCCGGCGAGTTGTCCGGCGGCAGTTGCTTGACCGCGACCGTGCGGTCGAGCCGCTCGTCCCGCGCCTGCCACACCACGCCCATCGCACCCCGGCCGACCTCGTGCTCCAGCCGGTAACGGCCGGCGATGATGGCGTTCCGGTTCACGGGGTGACTGTATCCGCTAGGAAAGCGTGCTTTCCTCGACCGGAGAACCGGCCGTCGCGAGCCAGGCTTCGGCGAGCAGCCGGTGTCCCAGCGGACTGGGGTGGACGCCATCCGGAGCCAGCGTCGCCGCCCCGTGCTCGTCCGCCGCGCACGGCATGAACAAATCCGCGCGGACCAGCCGTGCGCCGAACTCGGTCGCCACTGCTATCGCGGTTTCGACGCGGGGCGCCAGATCTTCGAGCCATTCTCGCTGTTCCGGCCTCACCGGCAGCAGGAACGGCGTGATCACGTACAACTCGGCCGGGAGGCGCTGCCGCGCGTCGGCCAGCAGCCGGGTGTAGGCGGCGCGGAACTTCCCGATCGGGCTGGGCAGGCCGCGGTCGAAGGTCCGCCAGGTGTCGTTGATGCCGATCTTCACCGTCAGGACCGTGGGGCGCGCCGCGAGGACGTCAGTGGTCCAACGGGCCTCCAGATCGTAGATCCGGTTGCCGTTGATGCCCCGGTTGATCACCTCCGGCCCATCGCCGAGGAGGTCCGCGATCTGCCGGACGTAACCCTTGCCCAGCGACGCCGGATCGGTGCGATCGCGGCTCGAGTCGGTGATGGAGTCGCCGGCGAAGAGCAACTTGTCGGCTTCGGTGAACCTCACGCGCCCGCCTCGATCAGCTTCCGCAGGGAGTCGGCCTCGCCGGGGATCAGGTCGGGATCGTTGTCCGGGACGAATTCCAGCAGTGCGTCGAGCGGCCGTCCGGTCTTCGCGAGCAGGCTGAAGGCCCGCGTCCACAGCTCCGCCCTGGCGTTCAGCGGATGCCGCTGGTTGCTGGGCCACCACGAGAACACGTGCACCGCGCGAACCCGGTCGAGGACCAGCTCCAGCCCGGCCAGCGCCTGGTCGTCCGGCAGGTCCTGGGGCGGTTGCCAGTAGGTGCCGAGGTTGTCGCGGCCGACCTCTTCGAGCAGCCGGACGGTCGACTCGGCGGTGTCGGTCAGTGTGCCGCCGTGGAATTCCAGCGCGACTTCCAAACCGTGCTCGTTTGCGACGTCGGCCGCTTCACGGAGACCGGTGACGACCTGCGCGCGTTCGTCGGGATCGACGTCCTCGGAGCCCGCCTTGCCCGCCCAAACGCGGATCCGCGAGGCACCGAGCCGGACCGCGGTGGCGGCGATGTCGCCGAACTTCCCGGCCTCCATCGGCGTGGCACGGAAGTAGGAGCCGTAGGAATCGCAGGTCAGCCCGTGCCGTGTCATGGCTTCGAAGGCGCGCTCGGCCGCCCAGTCGTCGCCGGGGCGCACGTGGACGTCGGCGCCCCACTCGATCACCCGCAGTCCCGCTTTCTCGGCACGGCGGGCGACCTCGTCGGCGTCCAGCCGTCGCAGCGTCACCGAACACAGTCCCGGGCGGATCATTTTCCCTCCAGCGGTTGAGTGCTTTCGCGCAGCACGACCTCACCGGTGATCGGCTTGACCCGGGGACCGGCCGCGCGGTCGTCGAGGATGAAGTCGAGTGCCTGTTCACCCATACGCTCGATCGGCACGCGCACAGTCGACAGCGAGGGCCTTATGTCGCGCAAGGTGATAATGTCGTCGAAGCCGGCGATCGCGATCTGCGCGGGGACCAGCAGCCCGTGGTCGCGGCAGGCGGCCATCGCACCGACGGCCATCACGTCGTTGACCGCGAAAACGCAGCCGCGGAAGCCGTTCTCGATCGCTCGCACCATCGCCGCGTAGCCGCCGTCGCGGGTGAACTCCGCGCGCAGCACGTGGTTCTCGGGCAGCGGGATACCGTGCCGGGCGAGACCGTCACGGAAGCCGAGGACTCGATCCCGGGAGGTCAGCAGGCCGGGTGGCCCGGCGAGCACGAGGAAGTCCCGATGCCCGAGCGCGGCGAGGCTTTCCGCGAGGTCCGCCGCTCCGGCCCGGTTTTCGAGCATGACGGTGTCGAACGGCAGTTTTCGCTGCCCGATCACCACGACCTGACCGTCGGCGGCCTCGAACGCCTTGAGTTCCTTGGTCAGATTCCGTTGCAGGGCACTGTCCTCGTTGCGCGACCCGGCCAGGATGACCGCCCGCGCCCGCTGCCCGCGCAACGTGGTGACGTACTCGAGTTCCTTCTCCGGATGGTTTTCCGTGCTCGCGATGGTGACGGTCAGCCCATGCCGGGCGGCCACCCGCATCACGCCGGACGCGATCGAGGAGAAGTACGGGTCGACGATGTCGTGCACCAGCAGCCCGACGACGTTGCCGCGGCCGCGGGCCATCGCCTGCGCGGGCACGTTCGCCGTGTACCGCAACCGTTCCGCGGCCCGCAGTACCGATTCGCGCAGGGTTCCGCTGACCTGCCTGGTGCCGCCGTTGAGCGCCCTCGATGCCGTCGCGAGCGACACCCCCGCCTCACGGGCGACGTCGGCAAGGGTGGCCGAACCCGCGGCGCGCTGCGCCATGGTTCCTCCTCGGAGTCTGGGCGGTGAACCCGCGACCGCGATCGAGGTCGGCAGGGCGCCGGCTGGTCTGCCACGTCACGGTGGGCGTGCCGGGCGCCCTGCCACCGCGATAGCGGGGCCTTCGGCCGAGGCGGGTTCACGCTTATGGTCGCTTCCCGGGGACGTGTTCAGCTCCGCCAACAGGCCCTCGGTGGTGCGGTGGGGGGGGGGGGGGGGGGGGGGGGGGGGGGGGGGGGGGGGGGGGGGGGGGGGGGGGGAGGGCGAGGGGGACAAGCGGG
>NZ_JBVJCE010000010.1:21662-123020 GCF_055588925.1 Amycolatopsis sp. NPDC041971
TACCTTTGGGTCCCGCTCCCCGGGAAGGTTTCCCCCCCCACAAACCCTCCTTGGGGGGTGCGGGGGCCCGCGGCGGGGGTGCGATACCCTCGCTCGCCCCCCGGTTCGCTACGGAGCGCCGGGGCCGACGTCCGCGGGGGTGAGCGGCCGGTTGGCGATGGCGGCCGTCGAGTACTCGTCTGCACCGACGTCACGCTTGCTGCCGCGAGCCTGGCCGTCGATGTCCAGCGTGACCGGTGCGGTCGACAGGGTCGCCGCGTCGATCGCGGGGCTGCCCGCGGCGAGCCGCGAGACCCCGTGGCTGCCTTGCACGAGCTTCGGGTCGATCCGGCGGAAGGTGCCTGCCGGGATGTTGCCGTTCCCGCCCGAGCCCCACAGGATGTTGCCCGACCAGGTGAAGTTGCCCGTGGTGCTCATCGAAACCAGGTCGCCGTTGCTGCCGACGAAGATGTTGTCCGAGATCGTGCAGTCGCGCGGTTCGATCGTCCGTTTGGTCTCGCCGGAGAGCGTGCCGCCGTTGTTCAGCAGCGTGTTGTGCGCGATGAGCACGCGGTCCGCCGCGTCGTTTCCGCGCCGTGATTCCTTTGATTCACCCGGGAAGTGGTCCCGGACGCTGCCGCTGCCGACGACCAGCGCGTTGCTGGACACTCCGGCGATGTAGTTGTTGAGGATCTTGTGGTCGTTGCCGTAGATCCGGATGCCTTCCTTGCCGCCGAGGATGAAGTTGGCTTCGACGACGGACTTGTTCCCGTGGCGCAGCACGATGCCGCCAAGGCTGTTCCGGATGGTGTTGTTGCGGATGAAGTTGCCCGACGACTTGACCGAGATCGCCTCCGGGTCGCCGTTCGCGCGTTCGAACAGGTTGAACTCGATCTTGGCCCCGGCGGTGGTGAGCGCACGCGGGCTGACGCCGAGCCGGATCGGCTCGCCACCGTTGTCGCCGGCGAAGGTGTGGTCGGAGAAGTAGTTCCGGAAGACTTCGACGCCCGTCGCCATCTTGTCTTCGTCCGCGCCTTCGATGCAGAGCATGACGCCGAGCGTCGTCTTGTGGTGGAAGTGGTTGCGGTCGATCTTGCTGTTGTCGGCGCGGACCATCACCCAGTGCAGGTCGGCGATGTCGGCGAACTGGAGATCGTTGCGGGTCAGGCGGATCCTCGAGCAGTTCGCCGGGATCTCCAGCGTGGTGCTCTGGCGGAACTTGAACCCGCTGATCGTGACGCCGGTGGAGTCGTCGAAGACGAAGCTCTGCTCACCGTCGAACGTCACCCCGCCGCGGGATTGAGCGACGATGGTGATCGGCTGGTCCTTCGTGCCGCGGCGGCCCTTGACGCTGATCGGCTTGCCCGACGGCACGGTGTAGGTGCCGTTGTTCACGGTGATGACGGCTCCGGGGCCCGCCTGGTTGATCGCGTTCTGCAGTTCGGTCAGCGAACTGACGTTCAGGGCGCACAGTTTCTTCGGTTTGGCCGCCGCCGTCCCGGCCGTGACCCAGGGGACGGTGATCAGCGCGGCGCCGAGGGTGGCGCCGCTGAGGAACCTTCTGCGATCCATGATGCCTCCGTGCTCAATCGGTGGGGAGGGTTTCGGCGGCGGGGCTCTCTGTGCTCAGGAACAGTTCGATCACCGGGACCGGGGTGTCCGGTTTCCGGATGGGGAGCTTCAGGGTGAGGGTGCCTTCCGGCTGCCCGCCCATCTGGGTGTTCTGCGCGGTCTGCCCGGGATCGGTGTGCACCTGCCGGATTTCCGAGGCGTCGTCGAGCAGCTGGGCGTAACGCACCCGCCCGGCCAGCCCTGGCAGGTGGACGTGGTTCATCGGCCAGCTGAACAGGTGCAGGTACAGCCGGTCTCCGCGCTGGGTGTAGCGGCCGTCGGCGGGCGCGGGGAACTCGGCCGGTCCGCAGCCGCGGATCGAGCGCTCGTGCCGGTCCATCCAGCGGCCGATTTCGCCGAGCACCTCCAGCGCCCGCGGGTCGATCTCGCCCCGGCCGTTCGGCCCGACGTTGAGCAGTAGGTTGCCGTCCTTGGACACGCCGTCGACGAGCATCCGGATGAGCAGCTCGGGGCTCTTGTAGTCGAGGTTGTCGCGGTCGTAGCCCCAGCTGCCGTTCAACGTCTGGCACGCCTCCCACACCACCGGGACACCGTCGCGGGTCATCGGACCCGACGGCTGGTATTGCTCCGGAGTGATGAAGTCGCCCGGGATCCCCGTGCGGTCGTTGATCAGGATGCCGGGCTGGAGTTCGCGGACCATCGCGAGCAGGCCGGGGGAGTCCCAGTCTTCCGGTCCCTTGCCGCCCCACCATTCCTTGCGGCCCTGGTAGGAGAAGTCGAAGAACAGGTAGTCGATCGTGCCGAAGCGGGTCAGCAGTTCGCGCACCTGACCATGCAGATAGAGCTGATACTCGGCGATGTCGGCGTACTGGTGGGCCGCGATGTACTCGGCGTCGTCACGGCGGGGATGGGTGCCGTCGACGGGGAAAGCGGGATGGTGCCAGTCGATCAGCGAGTGATAGAAGCCGACCTTCAAGCCTTCTTCGCGGCAGGCGTCGACGAACGGGCCGAGCAGATCCTTGCCATAGGGCGTGTTCGTCACCTTGAAGTCGGTGAGATCGCTGTCCCACAGGCAGAAACCGTCGTGGTGTTTGGTGGTCAGCACGACATAGGTCATGCCCGCGGCCTTCGCGGCCCGCGCCCAGGAACGCGGGTCGTACTTGTCCGGCTCGAAATGGTCGAAGTAGACCCGGTACTGCTCGTCGGTCAGCTTTTCGCGGTTCTGCACCCATTCGTGCCGGGCGGCCGGCGAATAGAGTCCCCAGTGGACGAACATCCCGAACCGGTCGTGGGTGAACCAGGCGGTGGAACTCACTTCAGGATCGCTCCTTGATTGTCTTTGGTGTCAGCCCTTGAGCGCGCCCGAGGCGAGACCGCGGACGAACGAACGCTGGAAGAACAGGAACGCGGCGACCGAGGGGAGCAGCGCCAGCAGCGACGCGGCCATGATCACGCCCGGCGTGACGTTCGTGTCGATCCGCAGCGTCCGCAGGGCCAGCGGCAGGGTGTAGGTCGAGGCGTCGGTCGACACGAGCAAGGGCAGCAGGTACTGGTCCCAGATCATCGTGAAGCCGAAGACGCCGATCACGCCGAGCGCGGGCTTGCACATCGGGAGGATGATCTGCGCGAAGATCCGCAGATCGCCGGCGCCGTCGATCCGCGCGGCCTCTTCGAGTTCGCGGGGAACGTCCTTCATGAACTCGGTCATCACCAGGATCGAGAAGGCCCACGCGCCCAGCGGCACGATCATCCCGGCGAGGCTGCCGATCAGGTTCAGGTGCACCACCGGCAGATCCGACAGGATCAGCGACAGCGGGATCGCGAGGATCTCCTCCGGCAGCATCAGCGTCGCCAGGATCGCGACCAGCACGAAGGTCATGAACCGGAATTTCTTGCGCGCCAGCGCGTATCCCGCCAGCACCGAGACGATGACCTGCAGCAGCAGGCCGAAGCCGACCACCAGGAACGAGTTGAGCAAGTACATCCCGACGCCGAGGTCGAAGGCGATGCCGAAGTTGTCCAGGGTGGGGCTCGACGGGACGACGCTCAACGCCGTCGGATCGGAGACGTCGTTGAACGCGCTGACCAGCAGCGCCAGCAGCGGACCGGCGAACACCAGGAGCAGCAGGGCGTACAGGACGAACTTCAGGATCCGTCCGCCCGGCGACTTGACGGCGTCGAGGCCGAGTGCCGAATCGTTGGCCGCGGTCATGCGTCTCGCCTCCGTCGCAGCACCTGGACGAACAGCGTCAGCACGAGCGTCGCGAGGAACAGCAGGACCGCGCCCGCCGCGCCGACGCCCAGCCGGTTCTGTTCCAGGCCGAGTTTGTAGATCAGGGTCATCGCCACCTCGGTCGAGCCGTTCGGCCCGCCGTTGGTCAGCAGGAACACCTCGGTGAACACCCGCAGGCCGCGGATCGCCGCGAGGACGAACAGGATCGAGAACACCGACCGCAGGCCCGGCAGCGTCACGTGGAGGATCTTGCGCCAGCGAGAGGCACCGTCCACAGTGGCCGCTTCGTAGAGCCCCCGGTCGATACCGGCCAGTCCGGCGAGGAAGATCATCATGTCGTACGGCGCGCCGCGCCAGATGCCGGTGACGATGACCGAGACCATCGACGTGTCGGGATCGTTAATGAAGCCCGACGGCCCCAGCCCGACCATGCCGAGGATGGAGTTCAGCATCCCGTCCTCGGTCGGGTGGTACATGATCCGCCACAGTTCGGCGACCACGGCGATCGGCACGACCACCGGAAGGAACGCCGCCGACCGCAGGAACTTCAGCCGTTTGCTCTGGCCCTCCATCAGCAGGGCGAGCGCGAGGCCGATGACCATCGAGCCGACCGTCTGCCCGACCGCGATGATCACGGTGTGCCAGATGGCGGAGTGGAACGCCTCGTCACCGAGGACGGTGCTGTAGTTCTGCCCGCCGACCCACTGGTTGCCCAGGTACGGCTGGACGTCCTGGAAGGACATCGTCACCGCGGTGATCATCGGGATGAACTTGAAGTACACGAACAGGATCAGGGCGGGGGCCAGGAACAGCCACGGCGTCCACCACTTCCCGTCGCGGTCGCTGCGCCTGCGGGCCTTCGGCGCGGGCGTCCGCTTGACTGCGGGACGGTCCGCGCCGACGGCCGCCGGCTTGGCGTGATCTACGGTCATGACGCGCTGATCCCCTGTTGCTGCAAGGTCGCGGTGAGCTTGGTGTCGAGTTTCGCCAGTTCCGCCTTGGTGTCGAGCTTGCAGTCGGCGATGAGCGCGCTGACCGTGTCGGCGGTGTCCTGGCGGACGGGCGTCCAGTTCGGGATGGACGGCGCGTAGTGGCCGGACTTGGTGTAGATCTCGGCGTAGGTCTTCCAACGCGGGTCCGGGCGGACCTGGCTGATGTCGATGTTCTTGTTCACCGGGAGCTGCACGATGAAGGCCGATTCGCCTTCCATGCCGATCTTCTGGCCGTCGGCCGAGATCGCGAAGTCACCGAAGGCGTCCTGTCCGGCCTGGTTCGGCGAACCGGCCATCATGTAGATCGACAGCCCCTCGGCGAGCACGTCCGCGTTCTTGGCGCCCTTCGGCATCGGGACGACCTCGTACTTGTCCTTGCCGAGCGCCTTGTCGAACCGCGGCAGCAGATACGGGCCGACGACGTACATCCCGGCCTTGCCCGCTTCGAAGGTCTCGTTGGTCGCCGGGGTCGGCATGGTGACCGAACCGGGCTGGATCACGTTGTCCTTGCAGCCGAGGTCGCGGAACCACTGCACCGCGGCGGCCGATTCGGGCGTGCTCATCGACGGCTTGTACTTGCCGCCCCCGGCCTCGGTGATGAAGTCGCCGCCCGCGGCCCACAGGAAGTTGGAGAAGTACCAGGAGGCGTAGCCCCGCTTGGTCGACAGCGTCGCGTTCAGGCCCGCGGTGTCGTTCTTGCCGTTGCCGTCGGGGTCGCCGGTGGTGAACGCCTTGGCGAGGTCGACGAGTTCCGGCCAGCTCTGCGGCACGCTCTTGCCGAGCTTCTCGCGCCAGTCCTTGCGGATCAGCAGCGCCGAAGCCTGTGCGCTGTAGGGCAGGCCGTACAGCTTGCCGTCCGGCGTCTGATTGGACTTCAACGCCTGCTCGGTCAGCTCGGCGGCGTGCTTGATCTTGCCCAGTTCGATCTCACGCACGAGACCCTGGCTCTTCAGCGTGCCGACCTGCGTGACGTCGTTCATCACGATGTCCGGCAGGTCGCGCTGGGCGGCGCGCTGGGCCAGCTTCGTCTCGAAGTCGTCGAAGATCGCGGTGACCTGCACCTTGAACCCCGTGGCCTTCTCGAAGGATTCCGCGAGCCGTTTGGTGGCCTGCTCGCCGGCTCCGCCGGGGGTCGTCCGGGTCCACAGTTCCAAGGGCGCCTTGGTGTCCTGCGCGACGTTCGTTCCGGCGGGGCCTGCCGAGCAGCCCGAAAGGACCAGCGCTGAGACAGTGAGTCCCACGCCGATCCACCGCGATTTCCGCATCGCATCTCCTGTTCACTGTGGACCACGCTGTCTACTCCGCAGGGGACGGTAAGCGCTTTCCCAACCTGAGGTCAATGGTCCGATGATTACGAATCTCAATCGGGCGGGTTTGGCTCTGCGTGAGGCTCGCCGCGCGTGGACCGGGGAAAGCATCCGATGTATGGTCGCCACGGAGGTAGGGATGACCGAGCTGCAACACCGGCCGACGGCACTTCTCGTGATGGAGGAACGCCGCCGTGACGACGTTTACCCCGAGGCGGTACTGAAGGAGATCGGCACGCTGGTGGACCTGCGCGAGCCGCTCACTCGCGAGCGGCTGGCGGAGGATCCGGCGGCCATGGAAGGCGTTGAAATCCTGCTGTCCGGCTGGGGTGCCCCGGTGCTGGATTCCGTCGTCTTGGCGCGCGCGCCGGACCTGCGCGCGGTGCTCGTCGCCGCCGGATCGGTCCGGCCGCTGACCACACCCGAGTTCTGGGCGCGCGAGCTGCCGATCGTGTCGGCCGCGGCCGCGAACGCCGTCCCGGTCGCCGAGTTCACCCTGGCCCAGATCCTCTTGGGACTCAAGCAGGTGCACCGGATCTCCCGCGAGATCCGGGAGCGGCGGGCCTATCCGCCCGACCCCAGGGTCGCGGGCGCCTACCGGTCCCGGGTCGGACTGCTCGGCCTCGGCGAGATCGGCGCTCTCGTCGCGTCGCATTTGCGCGGTTTCGACGTGGACGTGCTCGCGAACGACCCCGTCGTCGATCCGGCGACCGCCGCCGGACTCGGCGTGCGGCTGGTGGGCCTGGACGAACTGTTCGCCACGTGCCCCGTGGTCAGCCTGCACGCGCCACTGCTTCCGGAGACCGAAGGACTGGTGAACGGGGAGCTGGTGGCCAGGATGGGCATCGGCGCGACCCTGATCAACACCGCCCGCGGCGCCGTCGTCGACGAACCGTCGGTGATTCCGGTGCTGCGTGACCGCCCGGACCTGACGGCGATCCTCGACGTCACCTGGCCCGAACCACCCGAGCCGGACTCGCCGCTGTACACGCTGCCGAACGTGGTGCTCACCCCGCATCTGGCCGGCGCGCTGGGCGCCGAGCGCGCCCGGATGGGCGAACTCGTCGCGCGAGAACTGCGGCGATTCGTGCTCGGGGAGCCGCTTCAGCACGCCGTCGCGCCGGACCGGGCCCACCTGCGGGCGTGATGCTCGCCGTTCGAGAGAACGGCCATAGTTGTATAACGCCCTATACCGCGTGTCGACCGGCGGTCAGCACTGCCGCGAGGCCTTCTCGCAGGTCTTCGACGAAATACCCGGGCATCTCCAGCGACGGGAAATGGCCCCCGGCTTCGGGCGCCCTCCATCGGACGATCTGCCGGTACCGCTCCTTTGCCCAGGGGCGCGGATACTTCTCGATGTCGCGGGGATAGACGGTGATCGCCGACGGGACGTCGACCCGGAGTTCGGGATCGAGCGAGTTGTGGCTTTCGTAGTAGATGCGGGCCGACGACGCACCGGTCCGTGTCAGCCAATACAGGGTGACGTCGTCGAGGACGCGGTCTCGGGAGATCGTCTCGAACGGGCTGTCTTCGGTGTCGGACCACTCGGCGAACTTGTCGAGGATCCAGGCGAGAAGCCCGACCGGTGAGTCGACGAGCGAGTAGCCGATGGTCTGCGGCCGGGTCGCCTGCTGCTTCGCGTACGCCGCGCGGTGATGCCAGAAATCGTGGGTTTCCTCGGTCCACTTGCGCTCGGTCGCCGTCAGCCCGTCTGTGCTCAGCCCGGGCGGTCCCTCCGCGAACGTCGTGTGGATACCGAGGACGTGCGCAGGGAACCGGCCACCGAGAACCGTGGTGATATTGCCGCCCCAGTCACCGCCGTGGGCGGTGAACCTGTCGTAGCCGAGCCTGCCCATCAGTTCCACCCACGCGGCCGCGATCTTTTCGGTGCCCCATCCGGTGGTGGACGGCTTGTCGCTGTAACCGAAGCCGGGTAGCGAGGGAACCACGACGTGGAACGCCGGCACGTCCGCGTCCCTCGGCTCTGCCAGCTCGTCCACCACATCGACGAACTCGGCGATGCTGCCCGGCCAGCCGTGCGTCAAGACCAGGGGAACGGCATCAGCGCGCGTGGACCGGCGATGCAGGAAGTGGATTCCCAGGCCGTCGATGGTCGTGCGGAACTGGCCGATCCGGTTGAGATGCTCCTCGAACGACCGCCAGTCGTATCCGGTGCGCCAGTAGTCCACGACATCGACGAGGTCGGCGAGAGGAACGCCCTGGCCCCATCGAAGATCGACCGTCTCGGCCTCCGGCAGCCGCGCGGCGGCCAATCGCGTGCGCAGATCGTCGAGGTCGGCGTCAGGTGCGTGGGCTTCGAATGGTTGTACGTCGCTGGTCGGACGGGACATGGGACCTCCTGATATCGTGGAACCGGCTAAGACGGTTCTAACAGGTCGTCAGGTAGGCGCGCAACCGGCTAAGATGGTTCCATGGCTGCTGGGTTCCCTGACTTCCGCCTCGGCAACGTGCTCGCGACCAGCTTCACGGCGACTCTGACGGAGCGTCGTGGTGACGCCGTGGAACGCATCCCCACGCCGCACCGACTGGTCGACTGGCTGGCGGTGAGCGGCCTCGCCGTGGACTCGTGCACCAACGCCCAGCTCGAACTCGCTCGAGACCTGAGGGAGTCGATTCACGCCGCGGCGACCGCGGCCGCGCTCCAGGACGCGCTCCCCGCTTCCGCCGTCCAAGTCCTCAACGACCGCAGCACTGAGGGCCGGGCCGCGGCCGTCCTGACCCCCGAAGGCAAGCGACGATGGCAGCTCAGCTCGGCGTCCAGTGTGGAAGACGCCCTCAGCGTGATCGCCGCCGACGCGATCAGCATCATCGCAGGCCAACGCGACGGAAAGCTGGCCTTGTGCGCATCGCCGACCTGTCAAGCCGCCTTCTTCGACACCAGCCAAAGCCGCACCCGCAAATGGTGCGACATGAACACGTGCGGCAATCGTCAGAAGAAGGCGCGGTTCAATGCCAACCAGCGGAAGAGGGCTCTCTGAGTACATCGCCGGGTTTGGATCTCGTACGTTCTCAAGGATGATGAGCCGGTTGCCGGGGAACGGCGATGGGTTCGTGTTGTGCTCGGTGGCCCGTTGCCGGGAAACGGCAACCGGTTCGGGCGGCGGCGTGAGACCAGCCAAGCGATGTGACCGTCCGAAGCGTTGCCGCTGAACGGCGACAGGTCGGAGCGGTGGGGCGCCGGTATTGGCTTCGAGACTCGACCATCTCGGGCTGTTGCCGCAAAACGGCGACGCAGTGGCAGCGTGAGGCTGGCTTCGTTACCCGGCTACCAGTCTGTTGCCGCGATCCGGCAACGGATCGGGGCGGCGCGGGCGGCGTGAGTCCGAACTGATGACGTGAGCGTCCGATTCGTCGCCAAGGAACGGCGACGGACGCAGGGCAGTGGCGACGTGAGACCCGCTTCGCTACCAGACCCCCGGCCCGTTGCCGCGAAACGGCAACAGACCGGCGCAACGCAGACAGTCAGTCACCAATCCGTGGACCCTCGGCCTCGACCGTATCCACCGCTGAGTCGGATCAGGTGCCGAGCCAGCCGGGGTTGGCCGCCGCCCACTCGGGAAGACGGTGGCGGATCGCGGCGGGCTCGGCGATCGCGTGCGTCAGTCCACTTCGGACGGCGGCGACGTCGATGGGTGAACCGTCGCGCCACAGCAGGAGATGCCGCGTCCTGAGCGGAACACCGCGCAGGGCCACCACCGGGCCGGGCATCGTGATGCCGGAGTCGAGGGACGGGATCGGCGCCACCGCCCGGGGATCGTCCCGGACGGCCTGCCATAGCGCCGTCGGTTCCACTTCCCGCACGGTGATCGCATCGAGGCCGGCGCGGGCACACTGGTCGGTCAGGTGTTCGCGGAACCCGTCGTCCCCGCCCGCCGCGGTCAGCCAGGCCGAACCGGCGAGTTCCGCCAAGGACACCTCGCCGCGTGCGGCGACGGGATGGTCCGGGGACACGATCACGAAGACCGGCTCCGTTCCGACGGGAAGGAGGTGGACGCCGTCCGGCGGAACGATCTCCTGTCCGGGGTGATCCACGTGCAGCGCCAATTCCACCGTGCCGTCGAGCAGCGCGGTGAACAACGCGGTCCTGCCGGTCATCGTGAGCAGTTCGACCGGACGGCCGGGAGTGACCGCGGCGACCACGCCACTCACCGGCTCGGCGAAGACGGTCGGGAAAGCGCCGATCCGGAGCAGACCTTCGGACGGGGCGCGGTGGAACCGGCGGATCGCGAATTCGAGGTCGTCCGCCGCGGCAAGGACCCGTTTCGCGTGCTTCAGCAGCACTTCGCCCAGCGCGGTGGGGCGGATGCCGTGCCGGTCGCGCTCGAACACCGTCCGCTCCAGTGCCCGCTCGACCCGGTGCAGCTGCGCGCTCAGCGCGGGCTGGGAGAGTCCGAGCGCGGTCGCGGCCTTCGCGAGGCTGCCCGCCGACGCGATCGCGTCGAGGAGGCGCAGATGCCGGACATCGATCTCCGACGGCCAGGAATGGCCGTCCCCGGGACCGATCAGGGGGCTGATCACAGGTCGTCCTCGTCGATGATCGTGCGGAGTTTGTGCAGCGCGCGGTGCTGGGCGACCCGGACCAGGCCGGGGCTCACCCGCAGGATCGCGCCCGCCTCGGGCGCGGTCATGCCGACGGTGATCCGCAGCCGGAGGATCTCCTGCTGGATGCCGGGCAGAGTGCTCATCAGCCGCGTCAACCGGTCGTGGCCGTCGGCGGCGAGGGCGTGCCACTCGGGTTCGTTGGGCTCGGGCGTCGCGCGATCCGGCGGATCGGGTGTGGGTTCGGATCGGTCCCGTGCTCGCCACCGGAACGCGGCGGCGACCTTCCGGGCGGCGATCCCGAGGACGGTGGAGAGAAAGGAACCGCGGGTAACCCGGGCGGTGGGCAGCGCGGTGAGCACGGCGAGGCAGGTCTCCTGCGCGACGTCCTCGGCGGCGATCACGCGCGCGTCGGTTCCGCCCATCCGGCTCCGGCAGTAGCTCACGACCATCGGCTGGACGATGCTCATCAACTCGTTCGTCGCGGCGGGGTCACCGCGACGGGCGCGGGGGACGAGGGATTCGAGATCCGCCGCCCCCGCGCCGTCGTCAGGGGAAGGAACCGCCCCCGGCGAGGTGAGTTCGCCGGGGGCGGTCCAGGTCAGGCGAGTTCCCAAAGCGCGGGAACGTTCGGCGGTTCCCAGCCGGGCATGGAGGTGTGCGGCTGGATCACCCGGTAGTTGCTGCCGTCATAGCTGGCGGTCGCGCCGGAGCCGTAGTAGGTGTACGGCGCCCAGGTGCCGCCCGGCGGGTTCGACGTGGTCGGGCTGTTCGACGTCGTCGGGCTGGTCGGGGTGGTGGGCGTGGTCGGCGTCGTGGTGGTGCTGGACGGCGGGTTCCCGCTGACCGTCAAGCGAAGGTTGTAGACGCTCAGGATCTCCGAGATCGGCTGGAAGTAGATGGTGCCGCCGGAGGTGCAGTTCCCGGAGCCACCGGAGGTGACGCCCTGCGCCTGGTCACCGGTGAGCCACGAACCGCCGGAGTCACCGGGCTCGGCACAGGCGTTGGTCCGGGTCAGGCCGGTGATGGTGCCCTCGGGGTAGGTGACCGAGGTGTTCTTCTGCAGGATGGTGCCGCAGCGCCAGCCGGTGGTGGAGCCGGAGCGGCACACCGAGGAGTTGACCGGGGCCTCGGTCGAACCGGCGACCGGCACGGTGCCGGGGTAGCGGTTCACCAGCGGGCGAGGGGTGTTGCCCGCGTCGGCGCGGACCCAGGCGTAGTCGTTGCCGGGGAAGCTGGAGCCGGCGACGACCCCGCTCGGGTTCGAGGTGCGCGTGCCGGTCCTGCCGCAGTGGCCGGCGGTCACGAAGCCGCCGTCGACGGCGAAACCGATGGAGCAGCGGCCCGAGCCGAAGGTGTAGGCGTTGCCGCCGATGATGTCGATCAGCGGGCGCGGGTCTTCGGCGCTGGCTTCGACCCGGACCAGGTCGGACGGCACACCGGACTCGGCCGCCCACGACTTCGCGGCGGCTTCCCCGCCGGCGTTGGCCAGCACGACGATCGAGTTGGTGGTGACGTCGGTGAACCAGCCGGGCACGGTGTTCGGTGCCTGACCGGACTTGGCGTCCAGCCGCAGCTTCGCCGCGTCGAGATCGGTGGCACTGCGGGCGACGGTCTTCGGGGTCGCGCCCGCGGCGCGCACCAGCTCGGCCTGGGCGGCGTTGGTGACCGCCACGGTGAGCGTGGTCCCGGTGCCGTCCAGCCATGATCCGGCGTACGACGTGCCGAGCTGCTTCTTCAGCGTGTTGTCGGCGACCGCGGCGCGCTGTTCGCTCGCGAGCCGGAGCTTGGCCTGCTCGGGGCTGATCTTCAGGTCGCGGGCCATCGCGGCCAGCATTTCGGACTGGGCCTGGTCGCCGGGGGTGGCTTGCTGGCGGGCACTCGCGCTGGGGGTGAGGGCGATGGCGGTGACCAAGCCTGCCCCGGTTATGGCCGCGGCAGTCGCGGCTAAGATCTTTCTGTTCATGTCGGCGCTTCCTCGAAACTGGCGGGGGAGGGGGATTCGTTCCCGACCGTACGAGGCGCATCACTGGACTGGTACATACCATTTGGGTCATATCGCCAGGCTTGAACGTGGAGTGATATGGCGGGATTCCATGGTGATCCGGCCGGTGATTCCGTTGCGGTGCAACGGTTCAGCCGTTACCGGAAGAAGCTTCGTCCAACCGCGCGATCCGATCCGTCGCGGCGTTACCTGTCGTCAATACCGTACTTTTGAGGGGTAGGGCAAAGGGGACACCGGAACTTCTCACAGTGTGACGAAGTGCCCGTCGCGCCGGAGGAGCGCCGGCACGACGGGCACAGGTGGGGAGGGGCTTCAGCGGCCGACGCAGCGGTAGCTCGAGGCCACCGCGGGATCACCGTTGCCGCGGTAGCGCGAAACCCGCGGATACGGGCAGAGATCGCGGGTCGGCGACGAGCGCGCCCAGCGCGTTCGTCGGCGCGGCGCCCGCGCGGTGCGCGACACCCGGCGCGAGGAACAGCCGGTAGAAGTCGTTCACCCGCTTCGGGCCGCCCACTTCGCGTTCCGCCTCAGGCCGGTAGTGGAGCGTGCCGCCCGGAGGAATCAGCTGGTCGTCGGCCGGCCCGGCCCGGATCTTGCGGACGGCCTCGGCGCTCGCCGGTGATCCGCCGACGGAAGCGCGCAAGCGGACGACACCTCCGAAGACCTCCTCCGGTCCGTGCTGCCTGAAGGGCGGTCGTCGGAGCTGTTCGACTGGCTCCGCGACCACCCCTGTGTCGAGACCGCCACCCACGGCCTCGTCCTCCGCGAGGTGCTCGACTGGCATTCCGGTGGCGTGACCCGGCGGGCCGCGCACGGATGCGCGGCCGGATCAGCCGGGTCACGACCGGCCGGTGATCAGGTGCGCGGCCACACGGCGGTGTCCCGGGTGAACGCAAAGTACGCCTCCTCCCAGGAAGGCACGTGTTCGGATCCGGATCATGCGTGTTCGGATCCGGATGACGTGTGTCTCCAGGCGGATGACGAGAGTTCGGCTTCCAGTCACGCGTGTGCGGTCTCCAGTCACGCGTGTGCGGCGTCCCGTCAAGTGGCAGCAGACGAAGTCCGACCAGGTGGGCGCGGTCACCGCGCAGCTGGGTGGGCCGTTCGCAGCCCATCACGTCCAGCGCGGTGAGGACGGCGGCCCGGGTGCCGGCGGAGATCCCGGACCGACCGTTGAGCACCCGGCTGACCGTGGCTTCACTGACCCCGACCTTGCGGGCGACTCCTGAAGTCGCGCGCAGAGGGAACAAGCGCGGCGGCCGCCGGAGCGGCGAAGCAGACGATCGCGCAGGCCGCCAAGACCGGCGTGGCACCGAACCGGTCGATCGCGGGCGCGATGAGTGCCAGCCCGGCGGGCGCCAGGCCGTAGGAGAACAGAAAGTCCAAAGAGGACACTCGCGCGAGCTTCCCCGGCTCGACCTCCCGCTGGGTCGCGGTGAACCACGGGACGTTGAACAGTTCGATGCCCAGTCCGGCGACGACGTAGGCGGCCACGATGAAGGCCGGATGCACCGGGAACAGCAGGCTCAGTGGCGCGAAGCCGTAGCAGCCGAGCCCGATCAGCGCCGCCCAGCCTTGCCGCCTCGGTCGCCAGCGCGCGATGACGAGGGCGCCCGCGAGCGCGCCGATCGTGTACGCGGTGAGCCCGGCGGCCAGGACGACTTCGGTGTCATAGCGATCACGGCTGACCAGCGGCAGCACGACACCGGTGGCGGAATAGCCGGTCGCGATCACGGCGGTCAGCGCGCCGAGCCCGGCCAGGAACCACGGGTGACGGCGAGCTTCGCGGAGGCCGTCGGCGAATTCACCGAAGAAGCGGATCTTGGTCGTGGCCGGGGTGGGCGCGAAGGTTCCTCGCGGCGGGATCAGCGCCGCGCCCAGCCACAGCACTCCGGTCCCGATCACCAGCGCCGACGTCGAGGCGAACTGGGAGAGCAGGGCGGTGAGACCCGGTGCGACCAAGGTCGTGACCCGGACGGCGAGGGTCATCGCGGCGTTTGCCTGCTGACGCCGGTCTTCGGCGATCACCTCCGCGGTCAGTGCCTGGAACGCCGGGCGGCACGCGCCCTGCCCGACGCCGACGACGGCGGCCGCGACGGCCATCAGCAGGACGGACCGGCCCATGCCGGCCGCGATCAGGGGAGTGGCGATACCCGCGATGAGACCGGCCCAGAGTACGACCCCGCGCCGTGAGTACCGGTCGGCCAGTACCCCCGCCACCGGGACCGCCACGAGGAATCCGGCGGTCCGCGCGGCCAGCACGATGCCGAGGTCCACGGCCGAAAGCGACCGTTCCAGCACCGCCAGTCCGAGGATGAACGGCAGGGCCCAGGTCGCCAGCCCGGAGGCGGTGTTCCCGGTCCAGAGCCGGACGAACGACAGGCTGCGGAACACCGGGGTGACGATAGCAAGGAGAGACAGCGGGCCCGGTCGCGCTCTACTCTGCCTCCGTGCGCACGCCGACCCCGACCCGAGGCCCGGTCCGGCGCCTCCGCGGCGGGGCCGTGGGGGTCCTGACCGGCACCCTGGCGACCGGCGCCCACGTCGGGACCAGCGGACGCGTCCCCGACCTTGGCGTGGTCGTGCTGCTCGTCGCCCTGCTGAGCTGGGTGGCGTGCGCGTTCGCGGGACGTCGGCGCGGTCCGCTCGCGATCCTCTTCCTGGTGGCCGGTGGGCAGGTGGCAATGCACGCCTGCCTGACCTTCCTGACCTGGCAGTCGCACTCCCAGCACGCCGAAGCCCCGGGCAACGGCCTGTCCATGGCGGCCGGGCACGCCGCCGCGACCGTTGTGGTGGCGATGGTGCTCGCGGGCGCCGAGCGCGTCCTGTTCGCGCTCACGGCGCTGATCGCTTCGGTCCTTCCGCGCCGCCTGGCCGCGCGGCCGGCGACGGCGCCGCTGCGGATCCCCGTCCCGCTGGCGGTGAAGTTCCCCGCGACCGAGGCGCTCCTGCGTGACGTGCTTTCGCGGCGCGGTCCGCCGGTGTCGTTCGCCTGATCCCCTAAACCCTGCCGAGACCCATGCCCCGGCAGGGCTCAGCACGCGTGCCGTGGGCACCCCGGCGCGCGGCGCAGGCGCACGCCTCCCCACCGACGCCTCAGGAGTTCCCCCATGGCAACGCGAACCGATCCGGCCACGAGTCCACCCCGCGCGTCCGGCTGGCGTGGACTGTTCCTCCGGTTCCACTTCTACGCCGGCGTTCTCGTCGGCCCGTTCGTCCTCATCGCCGCGCTCACCGGCGTTCTGTACGCGGCGACGCCGCAGATGGAGTCCTGGGTCCACTCCGATCAGCTCCGGGCACCCGTCGGGCTGAACCAGGTCTCACTCGGCGACCAGGTCAAAGCGGCTCAGGCGGCCACCCCCGGCGGTGACCTGGTCGCCGTCCGTCCCGCCCCCGAACCGGGCGACACGACCCGCGTGCTGTTCGCCGAGGACGGGCTCGGTGAGTCCGAACGGCGCGCGATCTTCATCGACCCCGCCACCGCGCAGGTGCGCGGGGATCTCGTCGCGTACGGCTCGAGCGGCACGTTGCCGTTCCGGACCACACTCGACCAGTTGCACCGCAACCTGCTGCTCGGCGAGCCGGGACGGCTTTACAGCGAGCTCGCCGCGTCCTGGCTGTGGGTGGTCGCGCTGGGCGGTCTCGTGCTGTGGGTGAGCCGCCGCCGCGCCCGCCGCGACGAGAAGGCCGAGTCCGCCCGCGGGAAGGCGGTGCGCCGTCACGGATCCGTCGGTCTGTGGGTGCTGCTCGGCGCGCTGTTCCTTTCCGCGACAGGGCTGACATGGTCGACGTACGCGGGTGAGAACGTCTCGGCGTTGCGTGAATCCCTCGGCTGGGCCACGCCGGCGCTGAAGGTGACCGGCACCGACGAGCACGCTGGACACACCGGGCACTCGGGGCACGGTGAAGCGCCCGCCGCGAAGCCCGAGAGCGTGGACGCGATGCTCGCTTCGGCTCGTGCCGCCGGGATCGACGCGCCCTCGGTGGAGATCGGACTGCCGACCGAACCCGGCGCTCCTTGGCAGGTGGCGGAAATCGAGCGCGGCTGGCCGACGCAGGTCGACGCCGTCGCGGTCGACGGGACCACCGGGCAGATCCTCGGCGAGGTGCGGTTCGACGACTACCCGCTGATGGCCAAGCTCGCCCGCTGGGGGATCGACGCGCATATGGGCGTGCTGTTCGGCTGGCCCAACCAGATCGTGCTGCTCCTGCTCGGCGCCGGACTGGTAACTCTGGTCGTGCTTGGCTACCGGATGTGGTGGCGGCGCAGGCCGACCCGGGCCACCGGATTGACCTTCGGGCGGCCCATCGCGCGCGGGCAATGGCGAAAGGCGCCGCCCGCGCTGGTGGTGGGTCTTCTCGTCCTCGCCGCCGCGATCGGCTGGTTCGTGCCGCTGTTCGGCCTCAGTCTGCTGGCGTTCCTGGTGATCGACCTGGTGCTGGGCCTGCGGTCCCGCCCGGCCGAACCGGAATCGACCGACGTCACCGGATGAGCTCGGCGCTCGCCGCCCACAACCGGGCGGCGAGCGCGGCTCCTGTTCAAAAGTCGAATTCCCTGTCAGAGGCAGCGCGAGAACTGTTCCGCCAGACGGACCCGCAGCCCGCGGCCGTCGACGCCATGCGGTCGTGGGTGGCCTTGCGCGAATCCGTTGGCACCCTTGAGGTTCCCGAGGCTCCTCGGCTGGACGGGCTCGCCTTCGCGAAGCCGGTCCATTTGTGGCAACAGGGTTCGGCGCGTTTGCTGGTGAACGAGGCGACCGAGGAGGGTGTGATCAGCGCCCTCGGCCTGATGAGTGCGAACCCGCCCAGGTCGGCGCGGCGCGCGGAGGCGTTGCTCGCGCCTGTGCTGCCCCGCGAGCACGGTCCGGACGAGGCGGAACTGTCCGCCGTCGCCGCGCCGGACAGGACCGAGATCTTCTTCTGTGGCGCGGGATGACGCCGGCCGGGCCGGGAATCACCGGAATCGATCACATCGCTTTGACCCAACCCTTCGACCATTTCGACGAGGCGACGCTGTTCTGCCGTTCGGTGCTGGGCCTGCGGCCGGACCCGATCTCGGAGTTCGCGGCGCCGTTCGGGGACCAGGACGTCCGGTTGACGTTGGACAGCGCCCTGGTGCGGCGAGGGGAATGGGCGCCGGGAGTGTCTTCGCCGCAACACATCGCTCTCGCCTGCGACGACGCTCTCGCCGTCGCGCGGGCTATGCGCGAGGCGCGTGCGCCACTGCTTTCGATTCCCGGAAACTACTACGACGACCTCGAAGCGCGGTTCGAGCTGCCGTTTTCGGCCGCATTGCGGAAAATTCGGTGCTGTACGACCGGGACTCGTCCGGTGAGTTCCTGCACTTCTGTACCGAACTGGTGGGTGCGCGGGTGTTTTTCGAGGTGGTGCAACGGATCGGCGGGTATCGGGGGTACGGGGTCATGAACACACCGGTGTACATGACCGCACATCGGGAACGTCGGCTCAGTCTGACCCGCTGAAGCTTGGTTCCGTTTTTGTCGGTGCTCGGTTGTAGGTTTCTCCCGTGGCTACCACAGGGGCCGAACTCAAGGCCGTTCTCGAGGAAATGACCGATCCCGAACGTTTGAAGGAGATCAATGCTTTAGTGGATTCGTTGGACGACAAGGATTCTCTACTGGTCGCGAAGCAAGCAGGCATCGCACTGGCACGCATCGAGGCGATGCGGTATCGGGCGCTGTCGCGGTTGAGCAAGGTACGCGGCGGCGTGCGGAGTGTGGTGCAGGAAGTGGCACTGGAACTGTCTCTTGTGGACGGTTCGCTGGTTCTCTCGTGGCGACCGGAGTGGCGTTGACGTCGCGGTTGCCGCGGACGTTGTCGTTGATGGACCTTGGAAAGGTAAGCGGGTTCGCCGCGCAGAAGGTGGCCGAAGCGACGGCGTGGTTGTCCGACGAGGACTCCCTGGTGGCCGATGCGGCACTGGAGTCACGGATACCGGACAAGAACAGCGAACAGGTCAGGAAGGCCGCGAGTTACGCGGCGACGAGGGCCGACCGATCCGGTGCCGAGAGGCGGACGGCCGAGCGCAGGGAAGGCCGCCGCCTGTCCATGACGCAAGGTGAGGCCGGAGTCGCGTCGATCGAGGTGGTGGACGGCTCGGTCGAGAAGGTCACCGCGGCGTACCAACGAATCCACCGGGAAGCGCGAGCGCTTCGGAACCAGGGGGATACACGGACGATGGACCAGCTTCGAGCCGATATCGCCCTGGACCTGCTCCTCGGTGGGCAGGGCGGCGTCCCCGAGCGCGCCGAGGTGTTCCTGTACATGGACCTCACCACGTACTTGGGTTTGAACGACGATCCCGTGAAGATGGCCGGACACGGCTACCTCCCGGCCGGGCTGGGCCGTCACATCGCCACGGGACCGGACACCGTCCTCCGGCGCATCATCACCGACCCGCTCAGCGGCCAAGTCCGAGATCTGGGCAGAACGCGATATCGCCCCGACGCGGCGACGGCGGAGTTCGTCCGGGTGCGGGATCGCGAGTGCCGAAGACCGGGCTGCGACCGGGCCGCCCACACCTGCGAACTCGACCACTCGATCCCGTGGCAGTTCCAGGGCGAAACGAACGTGGCCGATCTGGTCACCTACTGCCGTCGTGACCACCGTCTGAAGGACGAATCCGGCTGGATCTATCGCCTCGACCCCGACGGCAGCCTCACTGTCACCACGCCCACCGGGCATACCCACACCAGCATGCCGCCGCCACTGCACGAGCCACGGCCGGATTCCTGTCGTTTTGAGGCGTTGCCGTAAAACGGCGACGGGGGCTGGCTTGCGTTCACCGGTGTGGTGTTGCCGCTGGATGGCGACGGCTGGGGCGGGTCCAAGCTTGGCGGTTGGCCGTGGGTGCGGTTTGTTTTCGATCGTTGCCGTTGGGAGGTAATGGCTGGCTGGGTCGGGACGCCGTTTCTGTGGTGGATAGTGCTGGCGGCAGGCGGGCCAGTCTGCTTTGTGTCGCGTGCACGTCGGCGGTAGCTGGCTTGATGACGCCGCAGCGTCGGGCGAGGCAGGGTAAAGGCTGCGAAGCCGCGAGGAAGAACGCGCGCTGAGTCGGCGTGCCGGCGTAGGCCTTGCTCCGCGGCTCGCCCTGGTCGTCGCCGCGATATGGCGAGAGCCGCCCGCCCGAACCCGGACCAAAGCAGAACCCGGACCAAAGCAGAACCCGGGTCAGAAACCAATGGGCAGTCCCGCATAGTTCTCCGCCAGTCCCGCCCGGCCCGCCTCGCTTCGCGCCAGCCACTGCAACTGCGAAAGCTGCAACTGCCGGTCGAACGGATCGCCCGACTGATGCAGCATCGTCGTCATCCACCACGAGAAATGCGTGCACCTCCAGACCCGGCGCAGTGCGGTGTCGGAGTAGGCGTCGGCGAGCGCGGAGTCCTTGTCCCGTACCAAGGCCGCCAAGGCGGGGGCGAGGAGGGCGACGTCGGCGACGGCGAGGTTGAGGCCCTTGGCGCCGGTGGGCGGCACGATATGGGCGGCGTCACCGGCGAGGAACAGGCGGCCGTGCCGCATGGGCTGCTGTACGAAACTGCGCATGGGCAGCACGCTCTTGTCGGTGATCGGCCCTGGCGTGAGCGTCCAGCCGTCCTGGCCGTGGCCGAGCCGGGTCGCGAGCGCTTCCCAGATCCGCTCGTCGGACCAGGTGCCGATGTCGGTGCCGTTGGGCACTTGCAGGTACAGCCGGCTGACGGTGGCCGAACGCATCGAATGCATCGCGAAACCGTCGGGATGCCAGGCGTAGATGAGCTCGTCGGTCGACGGGGCGACGTCGGCGAGGACGCCGAGCCACGAGTACGGGTAGGTGCGCTCCCAAGTCTGCTTCGCGGCGTCGGGAATCGCGGTGCGGCAGGGCCCGAAGGAGCCGTCGCAGCCGACGATGACGTCGGCGTCGAGCCTCCGCTGTGTGCCGTCCACGTCGGTGAAAGTGAGGTAGGGCCGGTCGGTCTCGATGTCGTGCACGGCGGTGTCGGCCACCTCGTAGTGGATCTGCTGCCCGGCTGCCGCTCGCGCCTTGCCGAGGTCCTTCGTCACCTCGGTCTGGCCGTACACGGTGACGCTTCGCCCGACCAGGTCCACGAAGTCGAGATGGTGGCGCTCCTGCGGCCATTGCAGATGGATTCCGCGGTGCTCGTCGCCCTCACGGTCGAGCCGGTCCGCCAGGTTTGCCTCGCGCAGGAGGTCCACTGTGGACTGTTCGAGGATGCCGGCCCGGATCCGGGCCTCGACGTATTCGCGGGAGCGGGTCTCCACGATCACCGACTCGACCCCTGCCAGGTCGAGCAGATGCGACAGGAGTAGTCCGGCCGGGCCGGCGCCGACGATGGCGACTGGAGTTCGCATGACCGGAGTCTGACCGCGTCACGGGCGAACTACTAGCGTTCGCTTCCACTCAGTGAAACCGGCAGACTCCGCCCGATTCCGGCGGCCGCGACCTGGAGCGCGGAGACCAGCCGTGCCCGGTCGCGGCTCAGATCCGGGACGACCAGGCCGAGCGCCGCGACGACCTCACCTCCGGACGGCCGGATCGGGACGGCGACCGAGCAGGCGCCTCGGCTCATTTCTTCGACGGTCTGTGCGAAACCCTCCCGGCGGACGCGCCGCAACTGTTCGCGGAGCCGTCCGGACTGGGTGACGGTGTACGGCGTGACGCGGGTCAGGGACGCGAGCACCTGCCGCTGGACATCCTCCGGAGCCCAGGCCAGCAGCACCTTCCCGATCCCGGTGGCGTAAAGCGGCAGCCGTCCGCCGATCCGGCTGACCACCGGCACGGAGGCGTTCCCGGAGAGTCGGTCGAGGTAGAGCACCTGGTCACCGTCCCGCTCGCCGAGATGCACGGTGGCACCGGTCGCGCCGTAAAGGTCCTGGAGGAAGGGAGCGGCGACCTGCCGCAGTTCGAACTGGACGGGCGCGAGCAGGCCGAGGTCCCATAGTCGCCTGCCGACGGCGTACCGATCCTCGCGTCGCTCCAGCGCGCCCAGGCCTACGAGTTCGCGGGCGATCCGGTGCGCGGTGGGCAGCGGCAGGCCGGCGCGACCCGCGAGTTCGGTCAGCGACAGCTCACGATGGTCGACGTCGAAGGCACCGAGCAGCGCGAACGCCCGCGATGTGACACTGGCGCCCGGCGTGGACAGGTTCCCGGCCATCCGCCCATTCTCTCACTGAGCGGAATCACAGTACGAGCGCCGCGGGCAGATTGTTGATCAGGTTGGCGAGGCCGGGCCGCCAGGTCGGCGGCGAAGAACCGGCGGAACACCAGGTATTCGGTGAGCACCGCCGCGAGCCAGGGAAGGGGTGGGCAGCAGCCGCCTCTGGAAGGCCGCGTGGCCGGATGACCGCGAAGGCCAGGACGATCAGCAGGAGGGCGACGGACACCATCTCGCCGGGAATGCCCGTCAGCGCGAACCTCCTCCTCGCAGAGCCATACCCGGCGATCAAGCTTGGGTAGGCTCGGCGTCCGGACGCCCGAAGGAAAGGGGCTTGGTGCGCGAGACGAACTGGGCGGGGAATCAGACTTTCACCGCGGAACGCATTCTTCGCCCTCGGACCGTCGAAGAGGTCCAGGAAGCCGTCGCCGGGGCGACAGCGGTCAAGGCACTGGGCAGCAGGCATAGCTTCAACGACATCGCGGATTTCCCGCGCGGTGTCCAGATCGACCTCGCCGGGCTCGACCCGGTGACCGAACTCGACAGTGACGCGGCGACGATCACGGTGCCGGCGGCGGCGCGCTACGGCGACATCGCCATCCAGGTGCACGCGGCCGGGTTCGCGCTGGCCAACCTCGCGTCGCTGCCCCACTGCACGGTGGCGGGCACCGTCGCGACGGCGACCCACGGTTCCGGATGGCGCAACCAGAGTCTCGCGTCGGCGGTGTCCGGTTTGGAGCTGGTCACCGCGGACGGCGAGGTGAAGACGTACTCACGGCACGACGGTGTGGTCGTCGGCCTCGGCGCGCTGGGCGTGGTCACCCGGCTGACGCTCGACCTGGTGCCGTCCTTCGAACTGAGTCAGGACGTCTTCGACGGCTTGCCCTGGGAGTCGGCGTACGAGCATTTCGACGAGATCCAGGACGCGGGGTACAGCGTCAGCCTGTTCACGAACTGGGCCCGCGACACGGTCGACCAGGTCTGGGTCAAGGGACCAGGGTGGCCGGGTGCGGACTTCTTCGGCGCGAAGGCGGCGGACGGGCCGCGGCATCCCGCTCACGCGGCGGGTATCCCGGCGGACAACTGCACGCGGCAGCTCGGCGTTCCGGGGCCGTGGCACGAACGGATCCCGCACTTCCGCCTCGACTTCACGCCCAGCGTGGGGAACGAACTCCAGACCGAGTATTTCGTGCCGATCCGGCACGCCGTCGCGGCGATGGAAGCGCTGCGCGGCATCGGCCACCGGCTGGCACCCGTCCTGCTCACCTCGGAGATCCGCGCGGTCGCGGGGGACGACCTGTGGCTCAGCCCGTTCCACGGCGGCGACCGGCTGGCACTGCACTTCACCTGGCAGCCGGACGAGGACGCGGTCCGCGCGTTGCTGCCCGTCATGGAAGAACGTTTGGCGCCCTTCGGGGTCCGGCCGCATTGGGGGAAGCTCTTCCACCACGCCGCGGACTACCCCAAGCTGGCCGATTTCCGGACGCTGGCCACCGAATTGGACCCGGACGGGAAGTTCCGGAACCCGTTCGTCAGGCGGAACGTGTTCGGAGAGCGCTAGCGCCTAGGGCGTGTCTCCCAAGCCGCGACGGGCCGTGCGGAACCGCAGTTCCACGTCGCCCGGCTGGAGGTCGCCGTCGTAAGGCTCCTCGGGGCACTCGACGGCGACGGACACGAGATGCGGCAGAACCGAACCGAGCTCACGCAGCTTGGCTTCGGGAAGATGGGGCGCGTAGGTGGTTCCACGAGAGGCACGAGGACGAGCCTAAACGTCGCTTTCGTGCCCGGTTCGGCGTTCCGGGCGGGCGAACCGGTCCGGTAGGCGCTGCTGCGTCCGTTCGGTGAAGATCGGTGCCGTCATCGCGGAGGTCCTGACGATCGTGCCGCGCGGAAGGTGCGGCGGTAGCTGTCCGGCGGTACCCCGACGGTCCGGTTGAAATGCCGCCGGAGTGTCGCGGCGGTGCCCATCCCGGTGGCCTCCGCGATCAGGTCGACGCTGTCGTCGGTCCGCTCCAGGAGTTCCTGCGCGCGGCGGATGCGCTGGTTCAGCAGCCAGCGCAACGGGGTCGTCCCGGTCGCCGACCGGAAATGCCTGGCCAGATTGCGGGAACTCATGTTGGCGTGGCGGGCGAGGTCCTCGACGGTCAGCGGCCGGTTCAGCCGTTCGGTGATCCAGGGGAGCAGGCCGCCGAGCGGATGGTCGTCCTGTTCGGGCACCGGGGCGGTGACGAACTGGGCCTGCCCGCCCGCGCGGTGCGGCGGGACGACCAGTCGGCGGGCGACGGTGTTCGCGACCGTCGAACCGTGGTCGGAGCGGACCAGATGCAGGCACAGGTCCATCGCGGCGGCTTTGCCCGCGGAGGTGAGCACGCTGCCGTTGTCGACGTAGAGGACGTCCGGATCGACCTTCACCAAGGGATGGCGGGCGGCGAGGACGTCGGTGTGCGCCCAATGTGTCGTCGCGCGGCGGCCGTCGAGCAGGCCGGCGGCCGCCAGGACGAACGCGCCCGTGCAGAGGGACGCCACCCGCGCGCCCGCTTCGTGAGCGGCTCGCACGGCGTCGATGAGGTCCCCGGGCGGATCGACGTCGATGTCGGCCCAGCCGGGGACGATGACAGTGTCGGCGCACGCGAGCTGGCCGAGCCCGTGGTCCGGTTCGAGCAGGAAGCGGCCGACCTTCACCGGCCTCGATCCGCAGACGCTGAGCTCGTACCAGGAGCCGGCGAATCCCGGCAGGCCCGTGCCGAAGACCTCGTGGGCGATGGCCAGCTCGAACTGCAGCATGCCGTCGGTGGCGGCGAGGGCGACCGTGCTCATGTCCGAAAGTGTACGCATGATGGCGTTCCGGACACTGTCGGCGGACGGGATCGGCCGAAAAGATGGTCCACAGTGGATCAGCCGAGGACAGGAGAAACCCTCATGGGTACGTACGACGTCGCGGTTTTCGGGGCTTACGGGCACACCGGGCGTTTCGTGGTGGCGGAGTTGCGCGAGCGCGGTTTCGGTGTGCTGGCGGTGGGGCGTGACGAGGCCAAACTGCGCGGTCTGTCTTGGCCCGGCCTCGACATCCGCCGGGCGTCGGTCGACGACGCCGCTTCGCTCGACCGCGCGTTCGAGGGCGCCGACGCGGTGATCAACGCCGCCGGGCCCTTCGCCGACACCGCCGCTCCGGTGATCGAAGCGGCGCTGCGGGCGGGCGTCCCGTATCTGGACGTAGCTGCGGAGCTCGAAGCGAACATGGACACCTTCGCGCATTTCGCCGACCGCGCCGAGGGAGCGACAGTGATCCCGGCGATGGCTTTCTTCGGCGGTCTCGGCGATCTGATGGTCACCGCCGCCATGGGCGACTGGACTTCCGCCGACGAAGCGCACATCGCCTACGCGCTGAGCAGCTGGCATCCGACCGAAGGGACCCGCGCGGCGGGCAAGGTGTCGCGGGAGCGGCGTAATGGTCAGCGGATCCGGTTCTCCGGCGGCCGGATCGAGTATCGCGACGACGCGCTGCCGGAACTGGACTGGGACTTCCCAGCGCCGCTCGGGACCCGCGCCGTACTCGGCGAGTTCACGATGGCCGATGTCGTCACCGTCCCGAGTCATCTCGCCATCCCCGACGTGACCACGTACATGACCGTGAACGCGGCTCGTGAGGTGGTGACGCCCGAGACGCCCGCGCCTGGCTCGGACGGCCCGTCCTCGCAGGAGTTCGTGGTCGACGTCGTCGTGCGATCCGGTGGCGCGGAACGGCGGATCGCCGCACGGGGCCAGGACATCTACGCGATCACGGCACCTTTGGTGGTGGAGGCCGTCCAGCGGGTGCTCGACGGCCGGACCAAGGCGGCCGGGGTCGTCTCGGCAGGGGAGGTCTTCGACGCGGCCGACTTCCTGGCGGCGCTGGCCCCGCGGATCACCGTCACCGGGTGACACCCGCCCGCCAGCCCGGATGCGGCAGCCGCACGGGCGGGGCCTCGCCGGGCCGGTACTCGAAATGCCACCATTCGTTGTCGTAGATCCGGTAGAGCGCGAAGCGGGCACCGTGGTCCTCCAGCCACTGCGCGCCCTCGCGCGGCCGGACGTCCAGCGCGACGCCTCGGACGTGCGCGGAATCCTTCGGTGGCAGGACCCGCTTTCGCCCGATCTCGGCGAGGAACAGACGATGCTGCTCGGCGGCGTCACGATGTCCCGAGGTGACGCCGAGGAGCGTGCCGTGCCGCCAGAACGCTTCGGTCCTGGCGGCGGTGAACGCGTCGAGGGTTCCTCCGGTGAGCCCGGCGAGGTTCTCGGCAGGGAACCGCAGCGACAGCGCCCAGCCGCAGGCGAGCCGCCGGGCGTGACCGGGGGACCGCGGCCACGCCGGGATCAGCAGCAGCACCGCGAGGACGCGGGTGATCGCCGCGAGAACGACTTCTTTCATACCGTTCACAGTCGACGCCGCTTGTCCCGAGCCGATCGCGGCGATGTGCGCGGACGTCGACGAAAATGTCACCGTTCCGCACGGGCACGCCGTCGGCATGCCCAGGGTGCCGCTCATCGAGGGCGACCAAGCGGCGCGCGACGGGCTGTGCCCCTAATCACCGGTGTCGGTCCCTCGCTTTGTCCGGATTCCCCCGCTAGCTTAGGCAAGGCTAAGCACAGGGAGCGGGGGTTGTGGCGTGGACGGGATCGAGGGCAAGGTCGCGCTCGTCACCGGAGGCGCGCGCGGGATCGGGGCGGCCGTCGTGGACGGGCTCGTCGGAGCGGGCGCGATCGTGGCGGCGGTGGACCTGACTGAAGGGCCTTCCCGGGACGGGGTGACCTCGTTCGTCGCCGACGTCGGGGATCCCGCGGCCGTCGCGCGGGTGGTCGACGAGGTCGAACGCGAACTCGGACCGATCGGGATCGGGGCGTCCGTCGCGGGCGTGCTGAAGCCGGGGTCGGTCTGCGAGACGAGCGACGAAGACTGGGCGGCGACCTTCGCGGTCAACTCCACCGGTGTTTTCACCGTGCTTCGCGAAATCTCCCGCCGGATGCTGTCGCGGCGGAGCGGTGTGCTGGTGACGGTCGGGTCGAACGCGGCGGGGGTCCCACGCACCGGGATGGCCGCCTATGCCGCCTCGAAGGCCGCGGCGACGATGCTGACCCGTTGTCTCGGCCTCGAACTCGCCGGTTCCGGTATCCGCTGCAACATCGTCTCGCCCGGCTCGACCGACACCGAGATGCAACGTCTACTGTGGACGGATGAGAACGGCGCGGACCGTGTCATCGCGGGAAATCCGGAGCAATACCGCGTCGGCATACCACTGGGCCGGATAGCCGAGCCCACCGATGTCGCCGACGCCGTCCTGTTTTTGGCCTCCGATCGAGCGCGGCACATCACGATGCAGAATCTCTACGTCGACGGCGGCGCCACGCTCCGCGGGTGATCTCGATGACGCAACGAAGACTTTTCGGGTCCGTACAATTAGGTTAGGCTAACCGAAAGGCGCGTCCAGGGGTCGCGTTCCGCGCCGCATGGGGCACCGCAGCACCAAGAGGTGCCGACCTGGTCAGTAGTATTCGCGAAAGGGAATCCAGTCGTGTCCTCACCTGCACCGGCCCGACCAAGGCCGGTCCACCAGGCGGCCGATCTGCTGGCGGCGTACCTGCCCGGATCGTTCTACTACTCGTCCGCTCGAGGATCGCTTCTCGCCGACGGGGTGTACGCGCCGGTCCACGCGGCGCCGGGTAACCGTGCCCGCGCCGCCGCCGAGATCCTCGACGCCGCTTTGGTGGCGGGAGTGGCCGAACCGGTGGTGGCCGGGGCGATCGGGTTCCGCCCCGACGCGCCGAGCAGCCTGGTGGTGCCCGCGGTGGTCCGCCGGGCCGGACCACCGGAGAAGAGTGGTCCGGTGGCACCGCTCGGCGGGAGCTGGTCGGTGTCGCCGCGGCCCGCGCCGGAGGTCTACACCACTGCCGTCGCCAGGGCACTGGACGAGATCCGCGACGGTGACCTGCGCAAAATCGTGCTGGCCCGCTGCCTCGACGTCACCGGTGGCGACCCCGTCGCCGTGCCGCGGCTGCTGGCCCGTCTTGTCCACGCGGACCCGGCCGCCCATGCCTTCGCCGTCGACGTCAGCGCGCCGGGCGACCCCACGCCAAGCACCCTGATCGGCGCGAGCCCGGAACTGCTGGTCTCCCGCCGCGGCCGGATCGTGACGGCCAACCCGCTGGCCGGATCGCGGCCGAGGGTGGCCGACGACGCCGAGAATGCCCGCCGGATCGATGATCTGCTGGCGTCCGAAAAGGACCGTGCCGAACACGCCCACGTCGCCGCCCAGGTGGCCGACGTGCTGGGCCGGTTCTGCGTCGACCTCGACGTACCCGCCGAACCCGAGGTGCTCGGCACGCCCACGATGTGGCACCTCTCCACCAGGATCAGCGGGCGGCTCGCGGACCCGGGCGACGCCGGTTCGTCCGCGCTCGGGCTGGCGGAAGCACTGCATCCGACACCTGCCGTCTGTGGGGTGCCGACCGCGCTCGCCCGCGACACCATCGCCGCGCTCGAACCCGAGGACCGGGGCTACTACTCGGGTCTGGTCGGCTGGACCGATCAGGACGGGGACGGCGAATGGGTCGTCACCATCCGCTGTGCCGAGGTCCGTGACCGGACCGTGCGGCTGTTCGCCGGCGCGGGAGTGGTGGCGGGTTCCGATCCGGAAGCCGAACTCGCGGAGACCGGCGCGAAGTTCGGCACGATGCTGCGCGCGCTCGGCCTGGAGGGAGCGGCGTGAATCAGGATCACGTGCCCTGGCCGCCCGAAACCGCCGCGCGGTACCGGGCTTCGGGATACTGGCGCGGACAGACCTTCGGCAAGCTGCTGACCAGCCTTGCCGAGGCGTACGCCGAACGCCTCGCCGTGATCGGCGAAACCGCCCGCTGGACGTTCGCCGAACTGGACGAACGGGCGCACCGGCTCGCCGCCGGGTTCGCCGGCGCCGGAATCCAGCCGGGTGACCGGGTCGTCGTGCAACTGCCGAACGTGCCGGAGTTCGCGTCCGTCGTTTTCGGACTGTGGCGGGCGGGCGCGCTGCCGGTGTTCGCGCTCCCCGCGCACCGGGCGAGCGAACTGCGGCACTTCGCCGAACAGAGCGAGGCCGCGGCGATCCTGACCGTCGGCGAGCACGAACGGTTCGACCACGCGGCCATGGCACACACGGTCGCGGCCGAAATCCCTTCGGTGCGGAACGTCTTCGTCGTCGGCACGGAGGAATTCGCCGTGCTCGAAGCGGCGACTCCGCGCGCTCTGCCGGATCCGGATCCCGCCGGGGTCGCGTTCCTCCAGCTGTCCGGCGGCAGCACCGGCCTGCCCAAGCTGATCCCGCGCACGCACGACGACTACCTCTACAGCGTGCGGGAAAGCGCCCGGATCTGCGGCCTGCGCCCGGAAAGCGTGTACCTGGCCGCGTTGCCGGCGGCGCACAACTTCCCGCTCAGCTCGCCCGGTCTGCTCGGCGCCCTGCACGCGGGCGCGGCCACGGTGTTCGCGCCGCGTCCCGACGCCGACACCGCGTTCCGGCTGATCGAGGCCGAGGGTGTGACGATCACCGGCCTCGTGCCGCCGCTGGCCGCCGCGTGGGCGCAGGCGGCCGCGCGGACCACCCGTGATCTGTCCTCTTTGGACGTCCTGCTGGTCGGCGGCGCCAAATGCGCGCGTGAACTGGCCGAGAAGATCGGGCCCGCGCTGGGCTGCGGTCTGCAGCAGGTGTTCGGCATGGCCGAAGGGCTGGTCTGCTACACCCGGCTCGACGATCCGGACGAGTACGTCCTCGCCACACAGGGACGGCCGATCTCGCCGGACGACGAGATCCGCGTCGTGCACCCGGACGACCCACTGTCCACTTCGGACGACGTCGTCGCGCCGGGCGAGGTCGGCGCGTTGCTGACCCGCGGCCCGTACACGATCCGCGGCTACTACCGCGCCACCGAGCACAACAAGACCGCGTTCACCGAGGACGGCTTCTACCGCACCGGCGATCTCGTGCGGCAGCACCCGTCGGGACACCTCGAAGTCGTCGGCAGGGCCAAGGAACAGATCAACCGCGGTGGCGAGAAGGTGGCCGCGGAAGAGGTCGAGAACCACCTGATGGCCCATCCCGGCGTGCTCGACGCCGCCGTCGTCGCGGTGCCGGATCCGTACCTGGGCGAGCGCACCTGCGCCTACGTCGTCCCCGCTGCCGGTGCCGAACCCGGCGCCGCGGAACTGCGCCGGTTCGTGCGGGAACGGGGAGTGGCGGCGTTCAAGGTGCCCGATCTGGTCCAGGTGGTGCCGGAATTCCCGGTGACCGGGGTCGGCAAGACCAGCAAACGCGAGCTGCGGGCGGCACTGGCCGCTCTGGCGAAGGAGAAGTGAGAGTGTCGCTGCCCAAGATCCAGCCGTACGCCCTGCCGACGGAGGCCGAACTGCCCGCCGGGCGGGTCGGCTGGAAACCCGACCCCGCCCGCGCCGCGCTGCTGGTGCACGACGCGCAGCGGTACTTCCTCGCGCCGTACGAGGGAGCCCCGGTCCCGGAGATGGTCGCGAACATCGCCGCGCTGGCCGACACCGCCCGCGCCGTCGGCGTTCCGGTGTTCTACACCGCGCAACCCGGTCACCAGGCCGCCGAGGACCGCGGCCTGCTCACCGAGTTCTGGGGCGACGGCATCGGCGCGGTCATCGAGGACGACCCCTCGGCCGCGGACGTGGTGGCCGAAATCGCCCCGAAACCGGGTGACACCGTCCTGACGAAGTGGCGCTACAGCGCGTTCCAGCGCAGCACCTTCACCGAACAGCTCGCCGAAGCGGGTCGCGATCAGCTGCTGATCACCGGCGTCTACGCGCATATCGGCTGCCAGGCCACCGCCGTCGAGGCGTTCATGCGCGACATCCAGCCGTTCCTGGTCGGCGACGCGGTCGCGGACTTCTCCCGCGAACGGCACGACCAGGCCTGCGAGTACGTCGCCCAGCGCTGTGGCGCACTGACCACCACGGCCGCCGCGCTCGCCGCGCTGGCCCCGATCCACGCCGGAGCGCGGTAATGAGCCTGAGCACAGCGAAGATCCACGCCGACGTCGCCGAACTGCTCGGCTGCGACCCGGCGGAGCTGAAGCCGGAGACCGACCTCACCGACCTCGGTCTCGACTCGATGCGGATCATGGGTCTGGTCGAGCAGTGGCGCACCGAGGGGGCCGACAACCTGGAGTTCGCCGACCTCGCCGAACAGCCGACCCTCGGTCACTGGACGCGGGTCCTCACCGGGAACGCCGCGTGAGCCGAGCCGACCATCGCCACCGGCACCTCGAGCGCATCGCCGAGGTGCGCGGGGGAGCGCACGCCGAGAAGGTGCCGTATCCGATCCGGGTCCGGCAAGCCGAAGTCGTCCGTACCGAGTTGATCGGTTCCGGACTGCTTCGCGTCACCCTTGGCGGTCCCGGGACGGCGGGTTTCGAGGCACATTCGCCCGACGAACACGTGAAGGTCCTGTTCCCGGAACTGGATCCCGAGCCGAGGCTGCCGGTCCAGGACGGCGACATGCTGCGCTGGCCGAAGCCCTCGCCGACGTCGCGCGAGTACACGGTCCGCCGGTACGACCCGGCTTCCGGGGAACTCGACCTCGACGTCGCGCTGCACGAAGGCGGGCTCGGCTCCGGCTGGGCCGAGGCGGTCACCCCCGGCACCCCGGTGCACGTCGCCGGTCCGCCGGGCGGGCTGATCGTGCCGCACACCTACGACCGCTACCTGCTCGCCGGTGACCTCACCGCGCTGCCCGCGATCGCGCGCTGGCTCGAAGAACTGCCGCGCACCGCCGCGGGCTGGGCGTTCATCGAGGTCACCGACGCGAGCGAGGAGATCGAGCTGTCCGCGCCCGAAGACGTCGAGGTGCACTGGCTGCATCGGGGCGACGTCACGCCGGGTGCCTCGGACATGCTCGCCCGCGCGGTCCAGACGATCGAGGTCCCCGCCGGTGAACGGCTCTACGCCTGGGTCGCGGGCGAAGCGGGGCAGATCAAACCGCTGCGCCGCTGGCTCAAGAACGATCTCGGGCTCGGCAAGGACGACCACGACGTGACCGGCTACTGGAAACGCGGCGTCGCGGACTTCGACGACGAGCACGACCACTGATCCCACCCGCCAAAGAACACCGAAGAACGAGGAAACCCATGCGCCCCACCAGAACCCGACGCTTCGCCGGAGCGATCGCGCTCGCGCTGACGGTCGCGACCGCGGCCACCGCCTGCGGCTCCGGAGAAGACGGCAAGGCCGCCGACGGCGGTCAGACCCGGGTGTTCGCCGCCGACAACGGCCAGATCACCATCCCGGTCTCGCCGAAGCGGGTCATCGCCACCGGCTACGCGGTCCCCGCCCTGCTCGAAGCGGGCGCGCCGCTGGTCGGGGTGTCCAGCTGGAAGCGCGGCATCCCGCTGTTCAACGAACAGGAGCGCAAGAAGTACGACGAGCTGGCGAAGGTCGCGGGCGAGTCGGCGGCAGAGACGAACTACGAGGCGATCGCGCAGGCGGATCCGGACCTCATCGTCATCGGCGTGCCGAAGCCGGTGCTCGCCGACATCGACCTCAAGCGGCTCGAAGCGATCGCGCCGGTCGTGGCGATCGGCCCCTCGGTGCCGTCGATGTGGCGTGAGCTGTCCCGCAAGCAGGCCGACGCCGCCGGTGCCACCGCCGGGTTCGACGCGATCAAGAGCGCGTATGACACCAAGGCCAAGGGGCTGGCCGAGAAGTACAAGTCCGTGCTGCCGCAGCTGAAGCTGGGCCACGTCGGTGCCTACGGCGAGGTCGCCAAGGGCAACTTCCAGCGCGAGTTCAACGGTTCCTGGGGCACGAACATCGCGCAGGACGTCGGCGCCACCTATTACGGCCAGGTCAAGGTCAAGGGCGGCGGCTCCAAGGACGTCAGCGAGTACCCGTCGATCGAAGAGTTGTCGACCGCGTTCGCCCAGGCCGACGCGATCACCTACTCGGTCAGCGCCGACGGATCCGTGCCCGCGCCGGTCAAGTACGTCCTCGACTCGCCGCTGTGGAAGGAACTCCCCGCGGTGAAGGCGGGCAAGGTCTACCCGTTCCGCTACACCGAGGCCGCCACCTACCGGGCCGCGACGTCCACTTTGGACGCCGTCGACCAGGCGTTCGCGCCGCTGCTCAAGCAGTGACCACCACCGGGCGGTCCGCGCTGCTCGGCGCCGCACTGCTCGGGCTCGTCGTGGTCGCCGTGCTGAGCGTCGGCATCGGCGCGCACGCCATCGCCCCCGGCGAGGTCGTGCGCGCCTTGCTCGGCGAGGGGAATCCGAGTGACCGGGCCGTGGTCCTGGACATCCGGATGCCGAGGGCGGTGCTCGCGACCGGGGTCGGCGCGGCGCTCGCCGTCGGCGGCGTGCTCGTGCAGGCCTTGTCGCGCAACGCCTTGGCCGAACCCGGCGTACTCGGTGTGACCGCCGGGGCCGGGTTCGCCATCGCGGTGGGTTCGTCGTTCGGCCTCGCCGCGTCGGCGCCCGCCGAACTGGGCCTGGCGGTGCTGGGCGCGCTCGGTGCTTCGGCGCTGGTGTACGCGGTCGGCAGCCGGTCGCCGCTGCGGCTGGTGCTCGCCGGGACCGCGCTGAGCGCCGTGCTGCTGGGGCTCACCCTCGGCCTGCGGCTGCTGTTCCCGGAGACCTTCGACGTCTACCGGTTCTGGTCGGTGGGTTCGCTGGCCGGCCGCGAACAGGCGCCGACGACGGTCCCGCTGATCATCATCGGCCTGTCCCTGCTGGGCGCGTTCGCGGTGAGCCGTCAGCTGAACGCGATCGCGCTCGGCGAGACGGTCGCGCATACGCTCGGCGCGAACGTCGCCCGTGTCCGGACGATCACCCTGCTGCTGATCACGCTGATGGCGGGCGCGGCCACCGCGCTGGCCGGGCCGATCCTGTTCGTCGGCCTGATCGTGCCGCATCTGGCCCGGCGGGTGGCCGGCGCGTCGATCCCATGGCTGATCGCGTTCGCCACTCTGCTGGGCCCGGTCCTGATGCTGGCGGCGGACGTCGGCTCCCGGGTCCTGCTGCCGACCGGAGAGGTTCCGGTCGCGATCGTGACCGCGTTCCTCGGCGGCCCGGTGCTGATCTGGGCCGTCCGCAAATACGGGGCGGCGCCGCTGTGAACACTGTGAGCACCCTCGTCCTGCGGCGCGGGCGGTTCTCCGCCCGGCTGGAACGCCGCACCCTCTGGTTCTTCGTGGCGATGATCGTGGTCATCGCCGGGCTGACGCTGCTCGGCCTCTGTTACGGCGCGGCGTGGGCGAGTCCCGCCCGCGTGTTCGCCGCGCTCACCGGTTCCGGCGGCGGCCCCGGCGTGGTCATCCGGGAATGGCGCCTGCCGCGAGTGCTGGCCGGGCTGGTGTTCGGCGCCGCGCTCGGGGTGGCGGGCGCGATCTTCCAGAACATCACCCGCAATCCGCTCGGCAGCCCGGACGTGATCGGCCTCGACGCCGGCGCCTACACCGGCGCGCTGTTCGCGATCACCGTGCTGTCGGGGACGTCGACGCAGCTGACGATCGGCTCGGTGCTCGGCGGCGTGCTCACGGCGGCGATCGTGTACGCGTTGTCGCTCGGCGGCGGGCTGTCCGGGCTGCGGCTGATCGTCATCGGTATCGCGATCAACGCGATGTTGACCGCGTTGAACTCGTGGATCGTGCTGCGCGCGGAACTCGAGATCGCGATCGCGGCCGTCGGCTGGAACGCCGGGTCCCTCAACGGGGTCGGCTGGGACGACGTCGCGATCCCGTTCGGGGTGCTCGCGGTGCTGTTCACCGTGCTGTTCACCCGGGCACCGGCGCTGCACCAGGCCGCGCTCGGCGGCGAGCTGGCGGTCACCACCGGCGTCCGCTGGGACCGGCTGCGGCTGGTCCTGGTGCTGATCGGGGTCGGCTGCACGGCCACGGTCACCGCCGTCGCCGGGCCGATCGCGTTCATCGCGCTGGCCGCCCCGCAGATCGGGCGGCGGCTGGCCCGTACCCCCGGTATCTCGCTGCTTCCCGCCGCCCTGACCGGTGCCGTGCTGCTGACCAGCGCCGACCTGGCCGCCCAGATGCTGCTCGCGCCGGAAGCGCTGCCGGTCGGTGTGGTCAGCACCGTGATCGGCGGCGGCTACCTGATCTGGTTGCTCACCAAGGAGGTGCGGCGCACATGAGTGCCCGCTTGACCGCTCGGGACCTGACCCTGCGCTACGGCGACCGGGTGGTGTCGACCCGGCTCACCCTCGACGTGCCCGACCGGGCGTTCACCGCCGTCGTCGGACCGAACGCGTGCGGCAAGTCGACGCTGCTGCGCGCGTTCGTCCGGTTGCTGCGGCCCGCCGATGGCGAGGTCCTGCTCGACGGCAAGGATGTCGGTTCCTTCCACGGCAAGGGTTTGGCGCGGGAACTCGGTTTCCTGCCGCAGGACCCGGTGGCGCCGGAGGACGTCCGCGTCCGGCAGCTGGTGGCGCGCGGCCGGTTCCCGCATCAGTCGCTGTTCGCGTCGTGGTCCGAAGAGGACGAACGCGCGGTGCTCGACTCGATGACCGCGGCCGGGGTGGCGGGGCTGGCCGACCGGCCGGTGCAGGAACTCTCGGGCGGGCAGCGGCAGCGCGTGTGGGTGGCGCTCGTGCTGGCGCAGAAGACGCCATACCTGCTGCTCGACGAACCGACCTCGTTCCTCGACATCGCGCACCAGTACCAGCTGCTGGGGTTGCTGGCGCGTCTGCGCGACGAGGGCCGCACGGTGGTCGCCGTCCTGCACGACATCAACCAGGCCTGCCGGTACGCCGATCACCTCGTCGCGTTGCGGGACGGCCGGATCGTCGCGGAAGGCGCGCCCGCCGACATCGTCGATGCCGAGCTGATCAAGGAGGTCTTCGATCTCCCCAGTGTCGTCGTGCCCGACCCGGTGACCGGAACCCCGATGGTGGTGCCCTCATGCTGAACCTCACCGGAGCCCAGCTGGGCATCTGGACCGCGCAGCGGCTGGAGCCTGATTCTCCGTACTACGTCGTCGGCGACGTGATCGAGATCGTCGGTGACCGGCCGGTCGACGTCGTCGCGCTGACCGAGGCGATTCGCGCGACCGCCGAGGAGGCGGACAGCCTGCGGCTGCGCGTCTTCGACACGGCGGACGGGCCCCGTCAGGTGGTGTCGGACGACGCGGTGCCGTCGCCCGAGGTGGTGGATCTGCGCGGTGAGGCGGATCCGGTGGCCGCGGCGCACGCACGGGTCGAGGCCGAACGCCGCCGGGTCGCCGAGGCGTGCCGTGGCATGGTGGACCGGCCCCTGTTCGCCCATCTGGTGCTGCGGCTTTCGGAGTCGCACGTGTGGTTCACCCAGCTCGGGCACCACCTCGTCTTCGACGGCTACACCGCGGCGATGCTCGCGCGCCGGACGGCCGCTCGCTACACGGCTTCGGTCCTGGGCAAGGAAGCGCCGCCCTCGACGTTCGCGCGATTCGCCGATCTCGTCGAGGCCGACCGCTCATATCGCGAGAGCGAACGGTTCGAGCGGGATCGGGAGTACTGGCGCGGGCGATTCACGCCGTTGCCGGATATCGACGACGGCAGTGGCGCGTCGGGGCCTCCCGAAAGCACGGTGACCGCCCGGTCGATCTTGCCCGCTTCCGACCTGGCCCGGTTGCGAGAGCTGGGCAAACGCTCCGGGACGACGTGGGGCGACGCGCTGATCGCCTGCTACGCGGCCTTCCTGCACCGTGTGCTCGGCTGGACCGACGTCGTGTTCGCGATGCCGTTGATGTGCCGCGAGGGAGCCGCGCTGCGGACCCCGGCGATGGCGGTCAACGTGCTGCCGCTGCGGGTCACGGTGCTCCCGGAGGACTCAGCGGCCGAGCTGACCGAGCGGGTCGCGGGTGCGCTGAAGGAGATGCGCGCGCATCAGCGGTATCGCGGCGAGGACCTGCCGCAGGAGCTGGCGGTGCCCGGTGCGGGGGCGCTGCTGCACGGCCGCGGCGTCAACCTCAAGGCGTTCGATCTGAAGCTCGACTTCGCCGGCTCGCACGGCACCATGCGCAACGTCGCGGGCGGGCCGCCCGAGGACATGGGCCTGTCCGTGCTCCCGACCTCGGACGGCGGGTTGCTGCTCGGTTTCGAGGTCGACGCGCGGACCCACGACCAGGCGGCCGTCGACGCGAAGCTGACCGCGCTTCGCTGCCTGATCACCGCGCTGACCGAACCGGACGGCCCGGCCGTCGGTGGCGCCGACCTCGTTCCGGCGGGCGAGCGGGACGCGTTGCTGGAGGCGTGGACGACACCCGCTCCGGACGACGAATCCGTCGGAGTGTCGGAACTCCTGTCCGCTCTCGATCCGCACCAGACCGCTTTGGTCTTCGGCGATGAGCGGTTGACCGCCGGTGAACTCGTCGGACGGGTGCACCGGCTCGCCCGGGCCTTGAGGGCACGCGGAGTCGGGCCTGACGACGTCGTCGCGTTGGCCCTGCCGCGGTCCGCGGACCTGGTCGTCGCCCTGCTGGCGGTGCTCGACGCCGGGGCCGCGTTTCTGCCGCTGGACCTCGCCCATCCCGTCGAGCGGCTGCGGGAACTCGCCGCCGAAGCCGGGGCGGTGCTCACAATCGCCGTGGACACGGAGATCTTGCCTGGGCCGCATTTGCCGCTCACGGAAACCGATATGTCCACAATGGACTCTCTACCGCTCACGTTGGAGCGTCATCCGGACCATCTCGCGTACGTCATCTTCACCTCCGGCTCCACGGGCCGTCCCAAGGGCGTCCTCGGCCGGGTCGGCGGACTGGCGACGCTGCTGCGTCATCACCGCGCGACCACGGTCGCCGAGACCGAACGCGCCGCGGGCAGGCGGCTCCGGGTCGCGCACACCTACTCGTTCGCCTTCGACTCCGCGCTCGACCAGCTGATGTGGCTGCTGTTCGGGCACGAACTGCACGTCTACGGCACCGACGTCGCCCGTGACGCCGACGAACTGCTGGCCGCGTTCGCCCGCGACCGGATCGACATCGTCGACACCACGCCGTCGATGGCCGCGCCGCTCGTCGACGCCGGCCTGCTCGACGGCCCGCACCGGCCCGCGCTGCTCGTCCTCGGCGGCGAGGCGACTCCGCCCGCGCTGTGGCACCGGGTCGTGGAGTCCGGGGTCCGCGCCCGCAACATGTACGGTCCGACCGAGGCCACTGTGGACGGTGCCGGATCCTGGCTGGACACCGGGGAGCCGACGATCGGGACCGCGGTACCCGGTACGGCGGTGCGGGTGCTCGACGCCGCGCTGCGCCCGGCGCCCGCGGGCTCACCGGGCGAGCTGTACCTCGCCGGACCGCATCTGGCCCGCGGCTATCTCGGACGCCCCGGCGCGACCGCCGAACGGTTCGTCGCCGATCCGTTCGGTGCGCCCGGGGACCGGATGTACCGCACCGGGGACCTCGTCCGCTGGATGCCCGGCCGGGGGCTGGAGTACCTGGGCCGCCGCGACGGCCAGGTGAAGGTGCGCGGCCACCGCGTCGAACTGGGCGAGGTCGAGGCCGCGCTGGCGGCCGTCCCGGGAGTGCGCGCGGCGGCGGCGGCCGTGCGCGGGCCGAGGCTCGTCGGGTACGTCGTCGGCGAGGTCGTCCCGGACGACGTCCGTGCCGAGCTCGCCGGGCGGGTGCCGGAGCATCTCGTGCCCGCCGCGGTCGTCGTGCTCGACACGCTTCCGTTGACCTCCAACGGGAAGATCGACCGGACCGCGCTGCCCGCCCCGCGCGCGGCGGCGGGCCGGACCGCGGCCACCGAACGCGAACGGCTGCTGTGCGCCACCATCGCCGAGGTGATCGGCGTCGAAGAGGTCGCCGTGGACGACGACTTCTTCGCGCTGGGCGGCGACAGCATCACCGCGATCAGCGTCAGCAGCAGGCTGCGCGCGCACGGTCTCGACCTGCGGCCGCGTGACCTGCTGGCCCGCCGCAGTTTCGAGGCGCTGGCCGCGGCGAGCGCGGAGATCGGCGGTCCGTCGGACGAGCCCGACGAGGCCGTTGGTGAGGTGCCCGCCCCGCCGATCGTCCGCGCCCTGCTCGATCCGCATCCGGACGTCGCCGCCGTCGCCGGATACACGCAATGGACCGCGGTCCGGCTCGACGAGGACCTGCCACCCGGCTCGCTGGTCGAGGGCGTCCAAACGCTGCTGGACCACCACGACGTCCTACGGCTGCATTTAGAGGACGAATTGCGGGTCCGCGAACGCGGTTCCGTGCTCGCCGCCGACATCGTCGTCGAAACGACGGGCGAACCGGCCGAGGTCGCGGCGGAACTGGCCGAGTCCCTCGATCTCCGAACGGGTGTGCTGAGGGTCGCGTCGCTGCCGGATCACCTCGTCATCGTGCTCCACCACCTGGCGATCGACGGTGTCTCCTGGCGGGTCCTCCTGCCGGACTTGCGCGCCGCGTGCGCCGGTGAACCGCTCGAACCGGTCGGGACTTCTTGGCGGCGGCACGCGCTTCGCCTTGCCGAGCAAGGGAATTCCGGCGCCCGGCGCGGCGAACTCGACCACTGGCGGGACGCGCTCGACGGTCCGCGGCTCGGTCACCGGCCGCTCGACCGGGCCGTGGACACGGCCGTGACCGCCCGGCGTTCGGTCACGCTCGCCTCGCCGGAGCAGACCGACGCGGTGCTCAACGGCTTGCCCGCGGCCTACCGCGCCGGACCGGACGACGTCCTGCTCGCCGCGCTCGTGCTCGCCCTCCGAGCGTGGCGGGGTGCACCGGTCGAGGTGGAAAGCGTCTCCCTCGAAGGACACGGCCGGGATCAAGACGGCCTGGACCTCTCGCGCACCATCGGCTGGTTCACCGCCGAGCATCCGTTGCGCGTGCCCGCCGGCGCGGTGGCGGCGACCACGGACTTCGATAGCGCGCTCAAGGGCGGCGACGCGGCGGGAAAGCTGCTGCGGGCCGCCAAGGAAGCCAAACGCGCCGTCCCGGACAACGGCGTCGGCTTCGGTGTCCTGCGTTACCTCGACCCGTTGACCCGGGACGAACTCGCCGCGGTCCCGCCGCCGGACGTCGTCCTGAACTACCTCGGCCGATTCGCCGCACTGCCCGGCACCGGCTGGCGGCTGCCGGAGGAGGACCCGTTCGCGGTCACCGAACCGGACGCCAAATCGCTGGAACAGGTACTGGCGCTGAACTGTTTCGTCCGTGAGGACGGCCGTCCCCGGCTCGCCGTCGAATGGACCGCGGCGGGCGAGGTCCTGCCGGAGGAAAGCGTTGCGGCGCTTCAGGAAGCATGGTCGCGGGCACTGGAGGCCCTGGCCGCGCATGCGGCGTGGATCGGACCGGACGGCGGCGGGCTCACGCCGTCGGATCTGCCCCTGGTCGGCCTCGACCAGACCGACATCGACGCGCTCGAACGCCGTGGCCGGGTCGAAGACGTGCTGCCCGCGACCCCGTTGCAGACCGGGCTTTCGTTCCACACCCTGGCGCGGGGAACCGAAGACACCGACGTCTACGTGGTGCAGGCCGTCACCCTGCTCAGCGGCGCGCTCGACGCCGACCGCATGCGGCAGGCCGCGGCGGAGGTGCTGAGGCGGCATCCCGCGTTGCGCGTCCACCTCCACACCACCGACGCGGGCGAGGTCGTCCAGGTGGTCCCCGCCGAGGTCACGCTGGACTGGCGGTTCGCGCAGGTCTCGCCGGAGCAGGTCGAGGCCGAGTGCCGCACCGAACTCGCCCGTCCCTTCGACCCGGCGACCCCGCCGCTGATCCGGTTCCTGCTGCTGACCCTCGCCCCGGACGAGCACCGCCTGGTGCTCACCAACCATCACGCGCTGCTCGACGGCTGGTCGATGCCGCTGGTCGGCCGCACGCTGCTGGCCACCTACGCCGAACTCGGCGGCGGCCCGGCCGCCCCGGTCGCAGCCCCGCTTTCCGAGTACCACCGGGTGCTCGGCGAACGCGATCCCGACGCGGCTCTCGCGGCGTGGCGCGAGGCGCTGGCCGGGCTCGACGAGGGAACCCGGCTCGCCCCGGCGAGCGTCGAGTCCACTGTGGAGCGTCCGGAACGCGTCACCGTCGAACTGGGCGGGGAGTTCAGCGATCGGCTGCGCGCCTTCGCCCGCGAACGCGGGATCACCCCGACGACGGTGTTCCAGACCGCCTGGGGGGTGCTGCTCGCCAGGCTGACCGGCCGTCGCGACGTGGTGTTCGGCTGTCCGGTCTCCGGTCGCCCGGCCGACGTGCCCGGTGTCGAGCGCATGATCGGGCAGCTCGGCAGCACGATCCCGGTGCGCGTGCGGTTCGCCGCCGCCGAGACCGCGGCGACCGTGCTGGAGCGCGTGCACACCGAAAGCGTCCGGCTCACCGATCACCATCACGCCGGGCTGCCGGACATCCAGCGCGCGGCAGGCGTCGGCGACCTGTTCGACACGATGCTGGTGATGGAGAACTTCCCGCTCTCCAGCCGTGCCCGCACGACCCTGGCGCCAGGGCTGGACCTCGTCGGGGTCGACATCATCGACGCCACGCACTACCCGCTCACGGTGATCGTGCTGCCCGGCGACGAGTTCACCGTCGGTCTCGGCTACCAGCCCCAGGCGTTCACCCGCGAGGAGGCCGAGTCCTACGGCCGCTGGCTGCGCGCCGTGCTCACCGAGATCGTCACCGATCCGTCCAGGCCGGTCGCCCGGATGCGCGCGCTCGGCGCCGAGGAAGAACGCGCGATGCTGCGTCTCGGGGAAGGACCGGAACCGAAGCGCGATCGCGGCGGCATGCTGGAGGAATTCGGCCGCTGGGTCCGGGAGACCCCGGACGCCGAGGCGGTGGTGTGCCGCGACCGGAGCCTGACCTACGCCGAACTGGACCGTCGCGCCAACCGCTTGGCGAACACGCTGATCGATGCCGGCGTGAAACCGCAGGACCCGGTCGCGGTCCTGCTGCGCCGCGACGTCGACCTCGTGGTCGCGTTGTTCGGCGTGATCAAGGCGGGCGCGGTGCACGTGCCGATGGATCCGGACTATCCGGCCGACCGGCTCGCGTACATGCTCGACGACATCGAACCCGCGGCCGTCGTGTCCACTTCGGACGCCGGGGGGATTCCGGTGGTGAACCCGGCTGATCTGTCCACCAAGGACACGGATCCGGCTGTCCGGCTCAGCGAGGACGCGCTCGCCTACGTCATCTACACCTCCGGTACCACCGGCAAGCCGAAGGGCGTGGCGGTGCCGCATCGCGGTGTCCCGAGCCTGATCGCGCTGCAAGAGGACATCGTCGGGATCGGGACCGCCGAGCGGTACCTGCATTTCGCCTCGACCAGTTTCGACGTCGCCTTCTGGCAGTTCATGCTGCCGCTGCTGTCCGGCGGCACCTCGGTGATCGCGCCGGAGGAGGTCCGGGTCTCCGGCGACGACCTGCTGGCCTACGCCGCCGAACACCGCGTCACCGGGCTCAACCTGCTGCCTTCGTTCCTCTCCGCGATGCCCGACGACGCGGCCGTCGACCCGGACGTGTTCTTCGTCGTCGGTGCCGAACGGCTCGATCCGGAACTGGCGCGGCGCTGGGGGAACCGGCGGGCGCTGTTCAACGCCTACGGGCCGACCGAAGTCACCATCAACTCGGTCACCTGGCATTACGATCCGGCCGATCCCGGGCCGCTGCCGATCGGCCGTCCGGATCCGGAGGTCCGCGCGTACGTGCTCGACGGCGGGCTGCTCCCGGTCGGGACGAACGTCACCGGCGAGTTGTACCTGGCCGGGCCGAAGCTCGCCCAGGGTTATGTCGGCCGGGCCGCGCTGACCGCGGAACGGTTCGTCGCCGACCCGTTCGGGCCGCCGGGGGAGCGTATGTACCGCACCGGCGACCTGGTCCGCTGGCGGCCGGACGGGCAGATCGTCTTCCTCGGCCGTGCCGACCACCAGGTCAAACTGCGCGGGTTCCGGATCGAGCTCGGCGAGATCGAGACCGCGCTGACCGCGCACGACGACGTGCGCGCCTCGGCGGTGATCGTCCGGGAGGACCGGCTGGTCGCCTACTTCGTCCCCGTGGACGGCACCGAACCGGACCCGGCCGCGCTGCGCGAGTACCTCGCCGGGGAGTTGCCCGCGTACATGGTCCCGACAGCGTTCGTGCCGCTGGAACGGCTTCCGCTCGGCCCGAGCGGAAAACTGGACCGGGCCGCGCTGCCCGCGCCGGAAGCGCGGTCCGACGGCGGGCGCGAACCCGTCACCCCGGCGGAAGCCGTGCTGCTGCGGGTGGTCCGGGAGCTGCTCGGTCCCGATGTCGGTCTGGACGACGGTTTCCTGGACGCGGGTGGGGACAGCATCGCCTCGCTGCGGGTGGTCTCCCGTGCCCGTCGCGAAGGACTGCACCTGACCGCTCGGGACGTTCTCGAAGGCGGCACGGTCGCCGGGATCGCCGCTCGCTGCGGCGTACCCGAACAGGCCGTGGAGGCCAACGCCGTCGGCGATGCCCCGCTCACGCCGATCATGCGTGATCTGTTGCTGCTTGCGGAAAAAGCGGCCGACGGGTTCTGCCAATGGACCGAGATCTGCGTGCCGTCGGCGAATGACGTCCCTCGCTGGCGGTCGGTGCTCGACGCCGTCCTGGCCCGCCACGACGTCCTGCGCGCGCATCTGGTCGAGGACGCGCTCCGCGTTCCGGACGTCGGCGCCGTGACCGGTGCCGACGTGCTCACCGCCGTCCGCGCGTCCGGCGATCCGCGTGCGGTACTGGACGCGCGGATCGAGCAGATCGTGGCACGGATGGACCCGCGCACCGGGCCGCTGCTCCGGGCGGTGCTGGTGGACGCGGGGGAGAAGCGGCCGGGACGGTTGCTGCTGGTGGCGCACCATCTGGTCGCCGACGCGGTGACCTGGCGCGTGCTGCTCGACGACGTCGAACAGGCCTTCCACGGCAACACCCTGCACCGGCGCGGGCAGTCGTTCCTCGGCTGGGCGCGGTCGCTGCGTGCCGCCGCTCCGCATCGAGAGGACGAATTGCCGTACTGGCGAGGGATCGCCGCGGCGCCGGTGACCACGCTCGGCAGTGCCGGACTCGATCCGGCACGCGACACCGTGGCGACCGCGCGGCATCACCGGGTCGACATCGGCGACGACACCACCCACGCCGTGCTCACCGCGCTGCCCACGGCCTACCTCACCGGTCCGGACACCGTGCTGCTGACCGCGCTCGCCCGGGCTGTCGCCGCCTGGCGGGGGACCGGGGCCGAGCTGCTCGTCGCCGTCGAGAGTCACGGGCGGCCGGGGCACACGCCGGACTTCGCGGGCACGGTCGATCTCGCGCAGACCGCCGGCTGGTTCACCGCCGTGCATCCCGCGCGAATCGCCCCGCCCACCGGTCCGCTGCCGGACGCGCTGCGGGCCGTGCGTGACCATTTGCGCGCGGCGGGGGACGGCCTCGGGCACGGAATCCTCGGCGTCGGCGGCCCACGGCCCGAGATCGCCTGGAACTACCTCGGCCGGTTCCCCGCCGCGCCGGTCGAGGAGACCTGGTGGCAGCGCCCGCCGGACGCCGATCCACTCGGTTCCGGCGGCGGCGCGGATATGCCGCTGCCGTACGCGTTGACGGTGAACGCGATGGTCCCCGACGGCGGCACGCTCGGCGTCCGCTTCACCTGGCCGTCCGCGCTGTTCACCGACGACGAGATCGCCGTGCTGGGCGAGCATTTCCGCCGCGAGCTGGACGAGCTCGCCGCCGACGTGCCGGGTCCCGGCGAGGTCCTGCCGCTGACACCGTTGCAGGAGGTGATCCTGCGCGAGTCCCGCGCGGCGGAAGAAGATCCGTATCCGGTGCAAGCCGCGTTCACCCTGTCCGGTGACCTCGACGTCGAGGCGCTGCGGGCCGCGGCGACGGCTTTGGTGCGACGGCAGCCGAACCTGGGCGCGGTGTTCCCGGCGTCGCACGAGGTCCAGGTGATTCCCGCCGAACCGAGGGCGGGGTTCCGGGTCCGTGAAGTGTCCGAAGTGGACTCTGCGCTGGACGAGGAACTCGCCGAGCCGTTCGACCTTTCCCGCGGTCCGCTGTGGCGGGTCACCGTGCTGCGACACGGACCCGGCCGCCACACCCTCGTGCTGACCAGTCACCATCTGCTGTCCGACGGCTGGTCCGCGCCACGGATTCTCGGCGAGCTGTTCGCGCTCTACGCGGGGAAGCCGTTGCCCGAGCCGGTTCCGCCGACCCGGTACCCCCGCTTGCTCGCCGCGGCCGATCACTCCGCCGATGTCCGGGCATGGCGGGCGGAACTCGACGGGCTGCCCGAAGGCGACCATCTGCCGCGCACCGGCGGGTCCGCCGAGCCTGCTCTGTTCACTGTGGACGGTCAGCTCGTCGCGGAACTGACCAGGCTGGGTTCGTCGCGCGGACTCACCGTCAACACCCTGTTGCAGGGTGCTTGGGCGGCCGTGCTCGCGACCCACGCCGGGCGCCCCGACGTCAGTTTCGGGGTGATGACCTCGAACCGGACGTCCGATGTGGACGGTGTCGAAGAGATCATCGGGCTGCTGGCGAACAGCGTCCCGGTGCGTGCCCGGTTCACCGGGACGGTCGCCGAGGCCCTCGTCGATTTGCAGGCGCGGCAACAGACGATGGCCGCGCACCACCGGATCGGCCTGCTCGAACTCGCGTCGCTCGCCGGACGCGAGCGGCTGTTCGACAGCCTGCTCGTGTTCGAGAACTACCCGGTGGATCCGGCGAAGCTGCGCGAACCCGCGCCCGGCCTGACCGTCACCGGGACGAGGTTCCGGGAACGGACGCACCATCCGGTGAGCGTCACCGTCGTTCCCGGTGAGCACGGCTGGGAAGGCGTCCTGTACGCAAGGGAGGCCGACGCCCGCTCGCTCGCCGACCACCTGGTCGGGTTCTTACGGAAGTTGCCGTCCTCGCTGGATGGCGACGCCGCCCGGTTCGTGGGCGAACGGTGACCGCGCGCCCGATCGACGCCGCGCTGTGGCGCACGGCGGCCGTCCTGGTGCTCGGCACGTTCATGGCGACCTTGGACAGCACGATCGTCTCGGTCGGCGTCGACACCCTCGCCGACGAATTCGGCGCGCCGGTCACCGGTGTCCAATGGGTGACGACGGCGTACCTGCTCGCCGTGGTCACGGCGGTGCCGGCGTCGGGCTGGCTCGCCGACCGGTTCGGCGGACGTCGCGTATGGCTCACCGCCGTCCTCGTGTTCCTGCTGGCCTCCCTGTTGTGCGCGCTGGCGCCGACGCTGCCCGCGCTCATCGCGTTCCGTGTCCTGCAAGGGCTCGCGGGCGGCCTGCTGCCCCCGATCGGGCAGGCGCTGCTGGCGCGGGCCGCCGGGCCGGACCGGATCGGCCGCGTGATCAGCGTCGTCGGTCTCGTGCCGCTGTTGTCGCCGGTGCTCGGCCCGCTGGCGAGCGGCACGATCCTCGCCGTCGCCGAGTGGCCGTGGCTGTTCTACGTCAACCTCCCGGTCGGTGTGGTGGCCGTGGTCCTGGCACGGCGCTGGGTCCCGGCGGGCGAACCCGGCGGCAAGGGTGAGCGATTCGATTTCCGGGGCGCGCTGCTGCTTTCGCCGGGGCTCGCGGTGCTGGTCTTCGGGCTCACCTGGTTCGAACAGGGCTCATCGGTGGTCGCCGGGATCGCGGTCGCGGCGGGCGTCGTGATGCTCGCGGGGTTCGTTCGGCACGGCCTGCGGGCCGAAGCACCCCTGCTGGATCCGCGGTTGTTCACGCGACCACCGTTCGGGGTCGCCGCGCTGGCGCTGGTCCTGCTCGGCGCGTCGGTGTTCGGCACGATGTTCCTGCTGCCGCTCTACCTCCAGCGCGGCGCCGGTCTGTCCACTTGGGACACCGGACTGCTGCTGGTGCCCCAGGGAATCGGCGCGGCGGCCGGGTCGGTGCTGGTGAACCGGCTCGTCGACCGGCTCTCGCCACGCACGCTGGTGCTGAGCGGGATCGGGCTGGTCGCCCTCGGCACCGCGCCCTTCACACAACTCGGCCCGGGTCTCCCGAACTGGGCGATCGTGGTTTCCCTGCTGCTGCGTGGTTTCGGCGCGGCGCTGATCGGCGCGCCGGTGATGACGCTCGTCTACCGCCGCGTCGAACCCGCCCGGCTGCCCCGCGCCGCCGGGGCGTTGAACCTGCTCAACACCCTCGGCGGCTCGATCGGCACCGCGGTGCTGGCCGTGGTGCTGCAGGCCCGGCTGGCCGCGCGCGGCCCGGACATCGCCGCGGCCTTCGCCGACGCCTTCTGGTGTGTTCTCGGCCTCGCCGTCGTGGCGATCGCCGGTGCGACGCGGCTGCCCCGGACCGGAGCGGCCGCCCCCGACAAGAAGAGAGGTCATGCGGATGCTTGACCAGGACACGCTGCCCAGTCCCGCCGAAGTGGCCACGAGCGGCGTCGTGCCGGACGAGATCGTCCGGCACCGCGAAACCGTCGCGGACGTCCTCGCCCGGCGGGATTCCCGGCTGCTCGTCGTCGTGGGCCCGTGTTCCGTGCACGACACCGACGGCGCGCTCGAATACGCGCACCGGCTCGCCGAGGCGTCCCGCCGGTTCGCCGACGACCTCGTCGTGGTCCTGCGCGCCTACCTGGAGAAACCGCGGACCATCGCGGGCTGGACCGGTCTGGTACCCGACCCAGGCCTGGACGGTAAGGGCGATCTCGCGTCCGGTGTCCGAATCGGACGAAGGTTCCTCGACGACGCCACCGCGACCGGGCTGCCGCTGGCGTACGAGTTCGTCGACCCGTTCCTGGCGCCCTACTTCGCGGACACCGTCAGCTGGGGCGCGATCGGCGCGCGGACCGTCGCCAGCCAGCCGCACCGGCAGCTGGCGTCGTGGCTGGCGATGCCGATGGGCATGAAGAACTGCGTGTCGGGACGGCTGGACACGGCCGTCGCCGCGGTCCGGGCGGCCGCGCTGCCCCACGTGTTCCCGGGCGCCGCGGCCGACGGCCGCCCGCGGATCCAGCGCAGCGCCGGGAATCCGGACGCCCACCTCGTCCTGCGCGGCGGCCCGAAACCCAACCACCACGCCCACGCCGTCGCGGACGCCCTCGACGCGCTGACCGTCGCGGGGTTGCCGCACCGGCTCGTCGTCGACGCCTCGCACGGCAACAGCGGCAAGGACCACAACCGGCAGCCCGTGGTCGTCGCGGACCTGGCGGACCAGATCTCGGCGGGCAACGACGCGCTGGCCGGGGTGATGATCGAGTCGTACCTTTCCGACGGGCGGCAGGATTTCGGATCCGCTCCGCCGCGACCCGACCTGAGCATCACGGACGCTTGCCTCGGGTGGGAGCGGACCGTTCCGCTTCTGGAGTCCCTCGCCTGCGCCAACGCGGTGCGGCGGCTGAGCAGCCCCCGGGGGAACTGTCCGTGAAGGCCTCCTTGAGGGACCCAGAGTCCCTCAAGGAGGCCTTCACGGACCTTTAGCTCAAAGTGCTTCGAGAGCCGCCTTCAATCGGCGTTCGACTCGCGATCGAACGCCGAGACGGGGCTTACTTCTTCCAGACGATCGGGTCGTCCTTGTACCCGTCACCGTCGCTGTAGGTCGCGCCGCCGATCTCGCCGCCGTCCCTGATGGCCTGGAGTTCGCAGGTCTCGTAAGTCGCGCCGACGGTCTTGAAGTCCTTCTTCGCCGCCTCGGACTGGCAGTTCGGGGTCTCGCCGGTGATGATCACGCCGGTGCTCTTGTTGTTCGGGCCGACCGCGCGCAGCCGCACCGTGCTGTAGGTGAGGTCCGTGCCGCCGACGTTCTCCACCGTCATCCGGATGTACACCGGCGTCATGCCCTTGGCCTTTTCGCCGTAGGAGGCGAGGTCTTCTTTCGGGCCCAACTCGATGGACTTCACGGTGATCGCGATGGTGCCGGTCTTGTCGGTGCCGTATTTGAACGGGACGACGGCACGGTCGCCGACCTTCAGTTCGCTGCCGGGAACGGTGGCGTCCGCGTTCGAGACCGGGACGGTGCCGCTGGTCGCGGGCGAGGACGCCGCGGCCGAAGTCGGCGCGGGCGACGGGGCGGGGACGGGGCTGCCCGACTTCTCTTGGCCGCCGCAGGCGGAAAGCAGCAGCACGGCGGCGCAACCGGTGGCGGACAGGGCGATGCGGTCGAACTTCATGGATCTCCTCGGACTCCCCGCCGAATCCTGCTCCGGCGTTCTCGCCACGCACCGTAGTCGACGCGGGAGCAGGACGGTGTGGGCCATTCGCACCACGAACGATCACGAAAAGGCTGCGCCGATCGGCCCGACGCGGAGAGTGATCACTTCCTCGGTGTCGCAGGTCTCGTAGGTCGCGCCCGTGAGCCCGCTGCCGGGCGCCATGGTGCCGTCGGCTCGGACGGTCTTCATGGATCTCCTCGGACTCCCGCCGAACCTGAACCGGCGTGCTTATCACGCACCGTAGTCGCAAACCGACGGTGGCGGTTGCGGCCCGTTCGCACCACAGCCGATCACAAATCGCTTACGCCGATCAGCCCGTCCTGGATGGCCCGCGCGACGAGCGCGGCCTTGGTGGGGGCGTCCCGGCCGATCTGGGCGTACTTGACCCGGATTCGCTCGAGATGGGAGTTCACCGTGTTCGGGGAGATCCCCAGCCGGTGCGCGACGAAATCCTTCGACTCGGACTGGAACCACTCGATGAGCACTTCGGTCTCGCGCGCGGAGAGGGCGGGGCGCCGTTCGGAGCGGTCCCCGGCCAGCGCGCCCGCCAGCGACGGCGGCGTGTAGGACCGGTCGGCCGCCGCCGCGCGCACGGCTTCGAGGAGGTGATCGGCGCCCTCGGCCTTGGTGAGATAGCTGAGCGCGCCGAGTTCGAGGCATTGCAGGACGGTCTCGTCGTCGGCCCGCATCGAGTAGACGACGACGCGACGGCCCGTCTCGGTGAGCCGTCGCAGATCGCCCATCGCCGGGGTGGTGCTGTTCAGGTGCAGGTCGAGGATGACGACGTCGGCACGCGCGCCTTCGCCGATCCAGGCGGCCCGCACGTCCTCGCCTTCGGCCACGACGGTGACCGGCGGGGTACCCGACGACAGCCAGTGCACGACCCCGGCCCGTACGGCCGGATGATCGTCGACGACCACCGCGGTCAGTTCGGTCGCGAACGCCATTTCGCCTCCATCCACGATCGTTTTCCCAGTGCGTGCCATTCGACGTCGACGGCTCCCGATCCGTTCGCCATCGCACCGGGTTCACCGTCGGTGATCGCCGCGACGCGGATCTCCTCGCCGGTCCGCAGCACGCTGACCCTGGCCTGCGACCGGGCGGCGACCAGTGCGGTCATCAGCGGACCGGTCAGTTCGCGGCGGACGGCGGTCGGGATCGGCGCCGGTTCACCGCTGACCGCCAGTGTCACCGTCAGTCCCCGCCGCTCGGCGAGATCGACGCAGGCCGAGACCTCGTGCAACAGCGGGTCGGGCACGTCGTCGTTCTCCGCGAACAGCCGCCGCAGCTGCGTGGCCGCGAGCGCGCAGCGCCGCCGGACCGCTTCGTCACGCGGGTCCAAGGTGTGGTCGGCCAGTCCGGCGAGCAGCGACAGGGTGGCGCCGAGCTGACCGGCGAACCGGCTCCGCTGGTCGGCTTCCCGTTCCTCGGCGAGTGCCTTGCGATGGGCCTGCCGACCACGTTCCGCCGAGGACTCCGCGGCCTCGTCCGCGCGCCGGTTGACGACCCTGATCAGCGCCAGCGTCGCGGCCTGGAAGGTGAGCACGCTGAGCCCGACGATCACCACGCTGCCGATCGCGCCACGATCGGCGGGCGCCGAACCGATCTGCCGGGAGAAGGTGAGCGTCATCTGGAGGACGAGCGCGCCCATCGCGAGCGCGGGACGGTCCAGCAGCAGCACCAGCAGATGCCAGCCCGCGAGGCCGGCCGCCCAATCGTCGTCGCCGAGCAGCTGATCCGGTGGCAGTGCCCGGACGGCGACCGTCGACGCGGCGAGGACGACCACCGCCCCCGCGAGCGCGACCGGCCAGGGGACCGGCTTCCAGCGCAGTACCCACCACGCCGCCACGGCGAGCACCACGGCGAGCGCCGTGAACGCGATCCGATCCGCGGTGTCGTCCAGCCGGGGCAGGCTCAGCCCGACTTGGATCGCCGCCGTCGCGAGCAGGACCGCGATCCGGCAGCCGCCGAGTACCCGGTCCGCGGTCTCACTCATGCGGCCACACCAGTTCCACCGTGGTCCCCGCGCCGGGCGCGGAGGTCACCTCGGCCCGGCCGCCCGCCGCGGCCATGCGTTCGACGAGCGAACCGCGCACCCCTCGCCGCTGCGCCGGGGTCCGCGCCGGATCGAAACCGCGGCCCTCGTCCCGGACAGTCACGCGTACCCCGCCTTCGACCGTCAGCCGGGCTTCACCGACACCGGCGTGCCGTTCGACGTTCACCAGCGCCTCACGCACGGCCCGCACCAGCGCGAGCGCGGCCGACGCCGGGATCGGCGGGACCGGCGACCAGTGCGTCTCGACCTTCACCGGGCTCTGCGCGAGCACACCTCGCAACGAGGTCTCGAGATCGACCACACTGCCGGAACCGGATTCGCCGGTGAGGATCGCGAGATCGCGGCGGGCGTAGCCGGCGACCTCGGCGGGGTCCGCCGTTTCCCCGCGCTGGGCGACCGTGAGGAAGGTGGCCGCCGCCGTGTCGTGCAGGACGGCCAGATACTCGCGTTCCCGCAGTCTTCGTTCCACGGCAAGGGATTCCTCACGCGTCAGCCGGGCCTGGCGGTCACGGAGGTGGTCGATCCGGCGCGTCGTCCGTGACAGCAGCAGGAAGGCGCCCCGGGCGAGAGTGGCCTCGAGCAGTACTCGCAGTACCACCGAAAGACCGCCCTCGAAACCGAGCGGCACCACCTCGATCGCCAGCAGGCAGGCGAGGGCGGGCACGGTGATCTTCGGCGGCCATTCCCACTGGAGGGTGATCGCGGTGACGGTGAGGACGTTCAACGCCCACTGGTTCAGCTCACCCGCTTCGGGCGCGGTCAGGAACTGGGTGCCGCAGATCGCCGCGGCGCGCACCAGTGCCAGCGCGAACGCCACCGGTCTGCCCCGGCCGGTCCTTCCCACCAGGTACTCGGCGACGGCGGTGACCAGAGCCAGCGCGAGCAGGCCGAAGGCGAGCGGGAGCGCGTCCGACGGCGTGGCGAGCACCCCGAAAACGCTGATCACCAGCAACCCGGCGCCCCTGGCCGGACCGGCGAACCGGCCGACCACCCGCAGGAACTCCGCTTCGACGGAGGTCTCACGATCGGACGGCACGGGCAGCAGTCAAGCAGACGCCCCGAGCGCCCGCAGGTCCAGTACCCGCCAGGTGAGAGCCGCTGCCGAGTCGCCGGTCTCAGAACCTGGAACGACTTTCGCGAGAATTCGCGCGGAACGAAAACCGCGCTCGCGGCGGATCGAAAGGAAGACCATCGTCCAGGTTCGCCGATCGGCGTTGCCAAACCCCACGTCCACGAAGGGGGTGGGTCACCTTCCTCGCCCGGTCGGGGGTATTTCCGGTTTCCGGTTGTGTTCGCCCGGTCGAAGGGCACAAGAATCGCCCCATGCTCGCAAGGCGATTCGCCTCCCTTTCCGCCGGTGCCGCCGCCGCGGTGTGCGTGGCCGCCCTCGTGGTGACCGACGGCGCGGTCGCCGCCCCCTTACCGGGCGGATTGGGACCGTGCGTCGGATCCGCCTGTCCGGACGAATACCCGCCGGTGAACAACAAGGATTACGCGGGCCGGGACAACGGCATCAACGTTTATGTCGGCGGTGAATTCCAGGTTCGCGAAGCGGCCGCGGAAGCCGAAGGACGAGTGGTCGTCCTCGGTGATTTCGACATGGCGAAACGAGCGGGCGCGTCCTCTGTGTACAACGTCGGCATCGCCGGTGTCGGATCACGCGTTCCGCCGCCGGACGGCGCGGACTTCCTGAGCACGGGCGGGACCGTCAGCGTCGCGAGGGGCCAGCGGTTGCTCGCCGAGGGCGGTGTCGTCCGGCACGCGGGAACCGTCACCGGAACGGTGACCGGCAAACTCGAAAAGGATCCCGACGCGGTGAAACCCTATTCGAGCCTGCGCGAGGATCTTCGGGTCGCCAGCAAGTGCTACGCGCGGGAAGGCAGCACGTCGCGACCGGTCACGGGCACGGCGACCAACCAGGGATATCGCACCCTGTTCGCCGGGGACGGCAAGTCCGCCCTGCAGGTGTTCACCGTGGACTTCGACCTGACCGGCGCCACCGGCGGCATGCAGGGGATCGAATTCGAAGGCATCCCGGCGGGGGCGACGATCCTGGTCAACATGGTGGGAGCCGCCCGGACGATCAACACCTATACCGGAGACCTGAACGACCGGGACCCACTGAACAAACTGCGGGAGCGACTGCTGTGGAACTTCCCGGACGCCACCCAGGTGAAGATCGCCGGCGGCGCCCAGTTCCAGGGAAGTGTGCTGATCGGCGAGCCGGGGAGCACCGCGACCGTCACCGCGTCCGGGATGAACGGCCGCTTCTTCACCACGGGCTCGCTCGTGCACACCTCCGAAGTCACCGGTGGGGGCGGGCAGGAGTTCCACGCCTACCCGTTCGACGGCGACCTGCCCGAATGCGGCAGCACGCCGACCACGACCCCGAGCAGCTCCACGTCTTCTTCCGCGAGTTCCACAAGCCCGACGAGCAGCAGCAGTTCGGCCGGCAGTTCCTCCGGCAGTGCCACGTCGTCGAGCCCGACGAGCAGCACCGCTACGTCTTCGAGCCCGAGCAGCAGCACGTCACCGACGACCGGCAGCTCGTCGAGCACGACCCCGGGCCCCGGGGTGAGCGTCAGCACCACGCCGGGGCAGCCGGGAGCGACCACCCCGGGCGGCGGACCGTCCGACGACGGACCGCTGGCCTCGACCGGCAGCGAGATCCGGGGACTGCTGGTCTCCGGTCTGTCCCTGCTGCTCCTCGGTGGCGCGCTGGTGGCGCTCGCGATCCGGTCGAGGCGCCGCGAGTCCTAGGCCAACGCGGTATCGATGACGTCGCGGCGGTCCACCGGCAGGGCCTCCGCGGCGGTCTGACCCGTCGCCGCCTGCACCCAGGCCGCGAAGTTCCGCATGCCGGTGATCTCCAGCCCGGAGACGACCTTCGCGAACACCGCGTCGTCGTGCAGATGCGGCACACCGATGCGGGTGTAGCCGAGTTCGTCGCCGTACAACTGGCGGGCGAAGGCGTCCGCCAGCCCTTCGGACACGATCTGCTCGCCGACGGTGACCGTCGCCGGATCCCAGATCACCCCGCCGGGGCTGTAGCGCAGGTTGTGGTTCAGCTCGTGCACCGCCGTGGCCTCCAGCCGCGCCAAATTCTCCGGATACGGCCAGAAATTGAGGTGGATGTAGCCGGAGACGCTGCCGTTCGCCGTCATCCCCAGATTCGGGCCCATGAAGTGCGCGTCGCCGGGATCACCCAGCACGGTGAGCACGGTGATGTCCGGCACCGTGAGTCCAGGCGTCGGCTTCACGGAGGGCCTCGAGCGCTTCCGAGCAGCGTTCCTCATCGCGGTCGAGCGGGAACCCGGAACTCATCGCGTGCATCGCGACGACGTCCACGTCGCCGGGGAAGTAGCGGTACATCCCGGCGGCGGGTTCGATCATCGCCTTGAGCAGCGCGGCGCGGTCCGCCCGCGGCGCGCGGGATCTTCCGCATCGCGGGGTAGGTGTCGAGAACCTTGATCGTCATGGAAGCGACGTTAAAGGCTCCAGTGGGTGGAGACTCAATCCTTTCGCGGGCCGTCCCGCGCGCCACTTCGACGCACCGGAATTCGAGAAATCAGGACAAGGTGAATCGAGTAATCCGAGTACGTACTGATCGGTCACTTTCCAGCGGCTGCCCGGGAACAGTTGCGCTCCGGCCGGTTCACCGCGAACGCTTCATGTTGGCGGCCAACGAGAACCTCGCCAGTAGGGGCGAAGAAGTCGAATGTCTTCCAGCATGATCGACTGGACAACCGCCTCCTCGACTCGCCAGGATGCAGCCACGTGACAGACAGGGGAGGTTCTGTGGACGTCAGCAAAGGCGACCTGATCAGTGAGCTGAAGATACTTCGTAAAGGTCGTGGGGTGGCAATGCCGCAGCTGGTCGAGCGGGTGGGTCCGGCCCTCCGCGCGGTATGCAAGCTCGCCACCGAGGATGGTGTGACCGAGACCCGCCGTAAGATTTCCGAGCGGCTGACGGTGCTTAGTACCCACTTACCCGACGACCTGCGGACGGTTGTCCTGGCGGCGTTCGGGCTCACCCCGGACGCGCGGATGCCGTTCTATCAGGATCGGGTACATTGGGCGGCCACCAGAATCGATCGTGACGACCGGACGGCGCGCCGCCGGATCGACGACGGCATAGCGCAACTCGCGGAATTCGCGGTCGGCGCACTGCGGTCGGACTCACGGGCGAGGCGCGTGGCACACCAGTGGCACACCGAGGAACTGCGCGTCGCGCTCGCCGTCGACAGGCCGATGCCGGAAGCCTTCGAGTTCCGACGGGTGGTGGCCGATACCGACGATCTCACCGAGCTCGATCTCGCGCTGACCGTGACCGCGCCGGATCCGTCCGGAGCGCGGGCGCGAAAGGAAGACCTGGACGTCGAGGTCTTTCATGGTGGGATACTCACCGGCAGGCGAATGGAGTCTTCCGACCGATTCGGTTTGGCGCTCAAACTGCCCATCGCGTTGAACCATGGCGACAGGCATGAGATAGCCTTACGATTTCGTGCCAGGATCGAGCCGCACTACGTATGCGTCCCTCGGCATCCTTGCGATCTCTTCGACCTTCACGTCCGGCTCGGAAAAGAGCGGGCGCCCCGTGAGGTCATCCTGCTGAACAAGGCTTTCCAGGACGACGCCCGGGATCCGATCGCCGAAGGGGCGAGCATTCCGGTGAATGAAGCGGGCGAGGTCCATGTCCGTTTCGAAAATCTTGATCCAGGGTTCGCGTACGGCGTCAAATGGAAATGGTCAGAGCCGTCGCATTCCTGATTTCAGGAAAGCCGGTCGCGGGTGACCATCAGCGATAATACCGGCTTCGGTAGCCGGACGACCCATCTCGCGGTCATCGCTTTGGCCGAAAGCCTCGCCGCCGGGTTCACCGTGCCGGCGAGGCCATGCTCGGCGGATTCTACCAGCGCGACCTCGCGGTCTCCCGTCTCCCGGCCGGACAACACCAAGGCGATGGCCAGGTCGAGGTGACTCTCGATGGTTTCGGGGTGACCGGTCCCGAGCAGCCGGATCTGTGGCTCGAGTATCGAGTCCAGGATGTCGGTCTGCTGCTCGAATTCGCGGAGCATGCCGTGCGCGATCCCCATCCCGTGCCGGGTTCGGCAGCGAAGCGGATGGTCGTCCGCCAACACTCGGACGATGTCCCGCTCGGTGGCAGCCAGCGCCGCGAGCGCACGTCTCGGTTGTCCGTGTGCGAGCAGCGCCCGATCCGCACGTACGGCCGCCGCGAGCGTCAGCGGATGGTCACGACCATGGTTTTCCTCATATGCCGTCTTGACTTCGCGGAGCGCGACCGCGGACCACTCCCAGCGTGGCGCGGCGGGTTTCAGCTCGGACAGGTCGAGTTCGAGTGCCGCGTCCGCGTGGACGGCTTGCGCCTTCGTGCAATCCGGATGCCACTCACGGCCCGCCGTCCGGTATGCGGCGACGACCTCGTCCGCGACGGCTCTGGCCTTCCACGATCGCCCGGTCAGGTGCAAGACCCGAGCCCACTCCAGTTTCGCCGTCAACACGACGTTCGCGAAATCGCCATGAGGGGCGAGGAATAGTGGTTCCAGTAGGGCGGCGGCGTCAGTGGGTCTACCGCGCAGCCGACACGCGACAGCCGTCGCCAGCACTAATCGGAAGTCTTCGTCGTCAGAGACGTCGTCGCCCGCAGAGTGGGCATGTTTCTCCCAGAACTCTTGCTCGGCTTCCGAATACCTGCCGAGCTCGTCCAACGCCTGTGCGGCGACGAGTTTCGCGCGGAGATGAACTCGCTGATCGGCCGCGGCGAGTTCGGCCGCCTTCCTGGCATGATTCACCGCTTCGGTCTGCAACCCGCAGCCGAGCTCCACCCGCGCCGCCGCGAGCAGGTCTTCCGGGCCGTCCGGGCGGATCGCCAGTATTCTCGCGCGAATTTCACCCGCTGCGGCCATATCACCGAGTGTCTCGTAGGCTTCCGCGGTCGGCCGGAGTAACCGGGCTCGGTGTGGCACCGGCCAATCCGCCACCGCTTCGGCGTGCTGGATCAGGAAGTCCGGGCGATCAGCACGGTAATGCTCCAGCCAATCGAGCAGGACCGGCTCCGCTCGGAACGCGAACCTCGCGAGCTGTGCGGGATTCTCGCGAAGCACATTGAGAGCGGCGTCATGTACTTGCCAGCCGCCGTCTGCCACGTCCGTGAAGGGCGGCATCTGCGGTTCGGTCGCCAAGCCGAGCACTTCCGAGATCAACCGCACCGGCACCGGCACCGGCGCGAGTGCCGCGGCGATGTGGAGAACCGCGAGCACCGCTGGATCGAGCCCGGCGAGTTCGTTCCGGACAGTTTGTGTCACGTCATGCGGGCGAGTGTCCAAGGATTTGACTCCGAGCCCGTCACTGATCGCCCTCGCCGCGCCGCGAAGAACCCACGGCTCACCGGAACAGCGCGCGGCGAACCGCAACACGGCTTCCCGGCCCTCCTGATCCAATGGCGCTCTCTCCGTCGAAAGCAGCTCCAGACCGTCTTCCAGCGTCAGCCCGCTGAGCTCCATGGCCGGCGGCCACCAGGCCGACTTCTGGACCCGGCTGGTCAGTACAGTCGCCACTCGTCCCGACGGGACCAGCAGCTGATCGAGCACGCTCGGCGGTAGGTCCACCGGCAGGTCGTCGATGATCAGGAGCGTCTTCTCCGCGGAAAATCGGTCCGCGGCCACTCGTCGGAGCCGGGTCAACGAAGTACCACGAACGTCGATGCCGAACTTCTCCGTCGTCACGCGTGCCAGGTCGAGATGAAACCGCGAAAGGAAATCTTCCGGCGGGTGCTGCCCGAACGGTCCCATCCAGAAGATTCCGCCGGGATAGGCGTTTTGGCGACTGCGGGCGTACTCGGCCGCGAGACTGCTCTTGCCGATCCCCTGCCGACCTGTGATCACGAGCACCGCGGGGGACGTGTCACCACACAGGACGTCGTGGATCACACGCAGTTGCGGACGCCTGCCGACGAAGCCGCACGACCAACGCACCCGGCCGGGCAGGTCGGCTTCGGCCGACGCGCTGGAATCGTTCTCGGACATCAGTGCTCGATTCCTCCGATTTTGCCTGCTCAGTGAGTCGTCGCGCGGTCGATGGCGATGTTCGTGACATCCACTCGACACTGCTCCTCACCCTGCCCTGTTTCTCCGCCGGATTCACCAGGAGCACGGAAACTTGTCCAGGTTCTGACCAAACACGTGCTCCGACGTCCAGAAATAAGGTTCCGGCGTCACGTTTGACAACTTCTGGACAAAGGCTGACCAAACCGTGATGCGGCGATCGGAGTAATCGACTATGTGGGGGCCCGGCCTGGTGACTGGAAACGGATGGTTGTCCCCGATGAACGATGAATACGCCGACTCATGGCAGGAGAAGAGGCCGCCTATGGCCCTTCTCCTGCTGGCCGTGATTTCGGTGGCAGGCTCGTACATCTTGCTCCTCTTCGGCGATTTCGGCAGCCATCTCGTGGGTTACCTGCTGGGATCGGTGGTCTGCGCCGGGTTGATCACGGTTTTCATGAAGGTCGACATGAATCGCCGTACCGCCCGGGATGTGGTGTACCTGGCGTCGACTTCGGCCCGGTTCGGCTGGTCGGCCGTACTGCTAGGCGGAATCGTCGCCTCCGGGGCACATGCCTGGTCGATCGCCACGGAACTGGCGGTGCGCTGATGACCCGCTTCACCCGTCTGATGCCGGTATTGCTGGCACTCGTCCTGACGACCTTTTCACCGGCAGGCAGCACCTCCGCGCAGAACGGCCCGTCGACCGCGTACAGCGAGGTCGCTTCGTGTTTCACGGCACGGGGGAAGCTCGCAGTGCTGGCTTTGGTCGACGAATCCAAGAGCCTCAAGAGCACCGACGTCGACGCGAATCGGGTCGACGCGCTGGTGAGCATGTTGCGAACGCTCGCGAGGTACGGCTCGACCGGTGAGGGGACGTCGAAGAAAACGATAGAAGTGCAACTCGCGGGATTCGGCACGTCATTCGCGGCGGGTCCCTGGCGCGAACTGAACCACTCGACGATCGGTGACCTCGAAGGCCAAGCCAGGGGATTCGCTGAACGCAACACGGCCAGCGACACCGACTTCGCCACGGCGCTGCTCGGAGCACAGAACGAGTTCGTCCGCAAAGACGCCGCGAGCGGAGCGCAACCGCCCTGCCGCCTCCTGCTGTTGTTCACCGACGGGATGTACGAGCTGACCACCAAGAACCTCGACCGGCCCTACAGCGGCAATGTGAACCGTACCGACCTCGATGCGATCGTCGCCCGTGGTAAGGAGTTCCTCTGTGGACCCGGACAGCTGTCCGATCAGCTTCGCGAGGCGGGCACGGCCATCGTCGCGCTCGGGCTGGCAACCCGGGAACAAGGTTTTCTGCAGTCCATCGCCGAACGGGACGCGCCGGGAACCCGCTGTGGCGACTCGAAGAGCCCACCCGGCGAGTACGTGGCCGTCGGTGGTCTCGAGGAGTTGCGCAGCGCGTTCGACTCCGCGATCGCACAGGCGCTCGGTGGCACTCCTGTCCCGGCGCCACAGCCGGTCACCGTGTGCGCACTCGCCTCACCCGCAGACGAACGCTGCGCTCAGCGCTTCACGCTCGATCAGTCCCTTCGTGAGTTTCACTTGCTGCTCAAGCTCGGCGGCCCTGGGATTGCGGTGGACGTGACTCCCCCAAGGGGAACACCGTCCGGTTGACCGACCAGCGAAGCCCGCTCACCATCGGCGGCGCCGAGCTCACCGTTTCCGCGTTGACCCCGGCGGATCTGGTCGTCGACGGGCGACTACCCGCGGCAACGCCGGAATGGGCGGGTACCTGGACCGTCCGGTTCGTCGACACCGGTGGGACCAATCCCGCGGCGATCGCGCAGTCGCAGCTCACCGTGTTCGGTGGCCTGATCCCCGTGATCGAACCCGCGACGCCCGAATTCCAGGCGGGAAAGCGCACCGATTTCCAGGTCCGGGTGACCGACACAGCGGGATCACCGCGTACGCCGGCCGATTTCGTGCGCTCCGCCACTGTTTCCGCGACGCTGACCGATCCGCAGGGTAAGTCGGCCGACATCCCGATGAGTCCAGGAGCCAAGGGTTCGTACACGGCGGCTTTCGCGATGCCCGACACCACAGTCTCCTCGGTGGCGACATTGAAAGTGACTCTCGACGTAGTGACTGCGTCCGGCCTGCGGTTGCAGCCGCGCGCCGTGACGCGGCAGGTGACGGTCAAACCTCCGTCGGCGTACCCCACTGTCACCGGCACGCTGGACCTGCCGCCGATCCTCGACAGCGGGACGACCACGGGCTCGCTGACCGTCACCGGGGGGCGTGGCGGCAATGGGTGTGTCTGGTTCACCCCCAGGTTCACGCGGACCCCGCCGAACACCGGGGCGATGACCACCCGCTTCACTCCGGACGCCACCGATCCCCAGCGTTGCGTGCGCGTCGGGCCGGGTCAGAGCACCCAGATCGGCGTCGAGGTCTCGCCGGAGAACGTGCGCAGCGGAGTCGCGCAGGGTGAGTTCACCGCGACGCTCACAGCGGACGGCGAACCCCCACGTGAACTGAACGTCCCGGTGCGGTTCCAAATGGACCGCCCGCCGGACGCGGTCACGCAGTGGGCGTTGTTCGTCCTGATCGTCGCGGGCGGCGTGCTTCTGCCGTTCGTGCTGCTGTGGCTGCTGAACCGGTGGTCCGCGCGGTTCCTCGATCCCGGACAGATTCGCCATGCCGAACGCGAGGTCGAAGTCACGAGCATCGACGTCCGTGACGCCGTGACGGCGAGACCGCTTCGAGAAGTGCTGGAAGTGCAATCGTTCAGTTACCTCGACGGTGCTCCCAGCGAGAGGTGCAAGGGGTTCGCGTCCGGCGCGTTGAGCTTCGGCCGTCGAATCCCTTTGCTGCCGTGGTCCTTGCCACACGGAACCGTCCGCGCCGGCGGTGCCGGCGTCCTCACCGCCGCGGGCGGAGGGCGGAAGAAGGCCGACTGGGGACGGGTCGGTTTCGACCTCGGCCAGACCTGGGTGCTCGTCGTCGACCAGGCCTCACCCGGCACCGATGGACCACTTCGCGCGACGTTGCACTTGTTCGTGACGGACTTCCACCTCCGGGCGAAGCTGGCGCGCCTGTTGGAAGCCGTCGAAACGGAAGTGCCGGCCGAGGTGCGCAACTCCGCGGAACGGATCCGGCTCCGGGAAACCGGTCTCGCACGGGACTCGGAACCGGAACCGGAACCGTTCATCCCGCCCAAATAACTCTCTAGGAGAACGAGATGTTGCAGAAGTTCCTCGTCGTCGGCGTCGGCGGATCCGGCGGGGTGACCCTGCGAATGCTCCGGGCCAGGCTGCTCGAACACCTCGCGGAACGCGGCTATGACGGCGGTATGCCCGCCGCGTGGCAGCTCATCCACATCGATGTGCCGCTCGAACAGGACCGCAGACCGGAACGGGTCCCGCTGCTGCCGCCCAGCGACTACGTCGGGCTGGCGGTCGAGGGGCTGACCTATCGCGACGTCGACGAAATGCTGTGCGCGCGCGGCGACGCCGTGGTCCGGCACACCGCCGGCTGGCGGCCCGATCCCGACGAGTGCAACGTCGCGCCGGAGTCCGGTGGGGGCCGTTTCCGCGCGGTGGGGCGCGTCATCCTCGGTGCGCGGATGGCCTCGGCGCACGAACGGCTGCGTACCGCGGTCAACGCGCTCCACAGTGAACAGGCGAACGAAGAGTTCAGCGAGGTCTGCCGACGGTTGACCGGGGACGGCGTGCCCAGCCAGAACCCAACGCAGGTCGTGGTGGTCACCTCGCTCGCAGGAGGCTCGGGGTCCGGGTTGTTCCTCGACGTCTGCGACATGCTGCGCCAGCTCGAGCCGAGCGTGCAGGGGCGCCTGGTCTCGGTGATGTACACACCGGAGGTCTTCGACGAGCTGTCGCCCGCGGACCGTGCCGGGATCAACCCCAACGCGCTCGCGACCGTCTGTGAACTCCTCAACGGCCGGTGGAACGGCGAGGCGTCTTCGCAGGACGAGTTTTCGTTCCTGCGCGCGGCGGGCGCGGCGGCGGTGGACAGGATCACGACGCGCGGACCGCGGATTCCCTACCTGATCGGCCGCACCAACGGTCAGGTGAACTACTCGGACCAGGGGGAGGTCTACGAGGCGGTGGCACGTGGCATGACCGTGTGGGCCACCAGCCCCGAGATCCAGTCCAGGTTCTCCAGCTACGAGATCGGAAACTGGGCGTCGCGTGCCAACGGGCCGGATCGGACGGGACTGACCGGCGACAATACCGAGATCCCGCTCAGCTCTTTCGGGTGCGCGTCAGTCGGCATCGGGCTGGATCGCTTCGCCGGATACAGCACTGATCGGCTGACCCGGGAAGCGGTTGAACACGTGCTGTCCGGTCATTGGCGCGTCGCTGACGAAAAGGTGGTCAACGAAGAGAAAGCGCGACAGGACCGGGTGGAGGTATCGGTACGAAGCTTCCTCTCCAACTGCGGCCTCGACGAACAAGGGCCTCACCGCAACGACATTCTCGACGCGATCCGGGGTGGCCTGAGCAGCGACAAGGCCCGCGACGACGTCCGTGCGCAGATCAGGCCGAGGCTGCTCGACAAAGTGCGGGCGCAATGGCCGCCGAAGGCCGACGCCCGACTGGTGGCCAAGCGCGTCACCGAGCGCATGACCGAGCAATGGACGACGGAGTTCACCGCCTGCGAGGCGCGTTACTTCGAAGCCACGACCGGATGGACCCGCGATCTGCAGAAGGTCATCCAGGCACACACCGCGGAACTGCTCGCGGCCGAAGGCGGTCCGGTGGCGGTCGCCGTGCTTCGGCAGGTGAAGATCGAGCTGACCGAGATCGTCGTCAAAGAACTGGTCGACGAGCTGAACAGCCAGAAACGCATGGTCACCGAGATGAACAGCCGGGTCAGTGCGGCGCTGGCCGGCACGACCACGATGCCCGCCGACCACCCCAAAGTGGCCCAGGCGATCGACGCGGCGATCGATTGCTTCCATAATCGGACCGAAGTGCTGGTGCACGAACTGGCGATCGAGCTCATCCGCGACATCGGAGACAACCTGCTCGATCCGCTCAGGACGGCACTCGTCGGCGGTCTGGACGGTTTGCAGGCGGATCGTGTGGGGTCGTCCGTCCAGCCGTCGCCCGTACCGGGCTGGCCGGTCGAGGACGCACCGGTCCCCGGTCCCTACTACCCCGCGGGCAACGAACTCGTGCTGGAGCGGGTGAGCTCGTATCCCGAAGAGTTCACCCGGCTGTTGCGTGCGCAGTCGAACGACGAGAACGACGGCAACGCGCTCGTGCGTGCTCGCCGTGAGGTGATCACCGGGCAGGATCAACGCGCCATCGAAACCACGAAGCGCTGGGTCCCTCGCGACGCACGGCTGCGGCAGGCACAAAGTCCGTCCGCCGCCAAATTCAAGACCGGGCTCGCCGTGACAGCGCTGCGGGAGCGTGCCCGCGACTGGATCCGGCGCCCGGACACCCCGATGGCCCGGCATCTCGGCCAGACCTTGCGTACCTATCTGGCGGAGAAGGGCGACCGGCGGCAAGAACACGAGCTCCGGCTCGAGCACTTCCGCAATCTGCTGGCACAGGCGGTGAAACTGTCGCGCCCGCTGATCGCGATCGACGCACCCGCCCTGATGCGGGTGCACCAGCGGTCCCTCGGCTACCGCGAGGTGATGACACCGCTGCCGTTCCCGACCGGACATCCGGGGCAGGAGGCCGCGCGGAAGGTCTTCGCCTCGCACAGCGACGCCGACTTCGGGCAGTTGCTCGGGACGCGGGACACCGAGCGGATCGACATCTTCACCTTCCTCGACGCACCGGTACAGCCCTCGGTGATTTCCTCGCTCACCCACCCGATCGCCGCACAATGGCAGCAGGAGAGGAGTCAGCCGAACATGGCGGGCTTCTGGACCTGGCGCCGGGCGAGGGGGCTTCCGTGGTTCGTGCCCTGTCCTCCCACCGTCCGCCGCAACATCGTTCGAGGCTGGTTCGTGGCGCGTTTCCTCAATCAGATCAAATGCGAGGGGGGCGACCTGCGCACGGTGCCCACCGAAGTGTGGACTCCTGACGGATATGCGAAGTTCCCCTTCCCGCTGTTGGGCAGGAAGATCCGCAAACTGAACGAGTGGCTGCCCGCGGTGCTCGAGTCCATGGCCGTCACCGTCGTCGGCGTCGCCGACTCCGCGCCTTATGAACGGCTGATCCGGCTCGGCGAGTCGCTCGAGCAACAGGACGAACTCAGCGACAAAGGTGAATTCGCGCGCTGGCTGGAGAACGGTTTCACCGTGGCGGACGCACCCGTTCCGGAGCCGGAGGTCGCGGGTACCAGGCACGACCCACCGGAAGACCGGGTGAAGCTTGCCCTCCAGTACGTGCAGAAGTACCAGCACCACTACGATTCGTTCCGCGATCTGCCGCTCAATTCCGTGTCGGCACTCGGGGTCTCGCGAGCCTGGGAGATACGGGAAGACATCTGGAGCGCGCTCGCGACCTTCCACGATGCCGTGGTCAACGGTGAATCCATCGATCCGTCCGATGTGGGGTGAGCCGGTGCGGACCATCACCGTCGTGATCGGAGCCGGTGAAACCAGAGACGTACTGACGGCCTGGCGAGCGGCGGGCCTCGTCCGGCCGTTTCTGTGGTGGGAGGCGGAAGAAGAGGGCAGGCACTGGGTACGCCACAGTGATCGGAGTGCCGATCCGGTCCCGCTGCTCGACGCGCTGGCGGCGGTCAAGTACGACCGTGTGCGCCTGCTCTGCCTCCAGACCTTGACCGGGAACGAGAGTGAGCTCGGATCGGTGGCGCTCTCCTTACGGGTCAAGGGACTCATCGAGCGCCATCTCGGCCGTGGCCAGCGACTGTCCACAGTGGGCGTTCTGGTGCCGGCGACGGGAGTGGCGAAGGTGTCCTGCTCGGTGCTGTCCAACCGATGGGACACCACCGCGGTCGTCGTGGACCAGGACAGCGTGGATCCCCGCCACAGCAGCCGCGAGATACACACCGCCGAGGACTTGGCCGCGCATGCCGCCCTCGCGGTCGCCTCGATCGGGGGTAACTGGCCGGGAATGGACGACGCCCCGTTCGACGACGACGTGGCGGGTGCCGGGCACCAGGAACCTCGAGTCCGACTGGTACGCGTTCACGCGCGTGCCGTGCGCGGGGACGGCATCGCCGCGGAGCTCGTGCGCGCGACCCTGTCCCGCCGACGCGAACCGGATTGGGTGGCGCTATGCGCGAACGCCGTGCCTGCCAAGGATCCGGATGGGGTCGTCGAGCGTGCCACCGCCGATTACCTGGGCGGGCCTGGCGCACGGGTGCGCCGCACGCCGTACGTCGGCCGAGGTCGCCGTCCTCTGCGGATCACGCCGGGACAGGTGCTCCGGCTACTGGGGCTGTTCGTCCGTGGCCGGATCCCCGAACTGCGTGAAGAACTCGGCGCGGTGGCGTCCGACGGGGCCCACGACCGGGCCAAGCGGTTCGCCCAGCGGCTCCGCGTCGACGCGGAGACCGATGCGGTGGTGGGGCTCGACGAACGGGACCTGGACACGGAGAGACTTCCCGATCTGGAGGTCACCAAAGGCACGGTCGACCTGGCGCGGGCGCTGCTCGCCGACGTCGCGAAGCACGGCAGGCCAGGCGGCTTCACCGCCGAATGGTCGTGCCTGCGACAGCTCGCCTTCGGTTTGGCCGACGCGGGACGACTCCCTGACGGCTGCCTGGAACCGGTGTCCGGAGCGCGGCGCGAGGCTCTCGGCCCGACGTCGATCAGCCCACCACCACCCGCCTCGGAGACGTCACTGAGGGCATGGCAGGACGATCGGCCCGGTTCACTGCTGTCCGGTATCGGCACCCGCCTGCTCGACGACGCGAACGCGGCGAAGAACGCGTTCTTGACGGCGTTGAAGCGCCTGCGTGAGGCGCGGCCGACGTTGTTCGCGAGTTTCACGGTGACCGTGCGACTGTGGTGGGCCTGGCTGGTGATATGCGTGCTTGCCCTGACCGGGACCGTCGGCGGCCTGATCGCCGGTCTCGCCGGAACGCTCGATCGGTCACAGGCCGCGCTGCTCGCGGGCGGCTCCGTCGCGGGCTTCGTCGTCTGCTCGATGATCATCATCACGTACGGGTTCCACCTGTGGTTCGCCGACGCGCGCGGGTTCGTCCGCGTCACGGCCGAGTACGAAGACGCACACCGCGCGGCCGAACACGAGGCGGCCGAACTGATCCGGCTCACGACGGCCTGTGGTGAATATCAGGACGTCGCCACGACGATCGCGATGGTCACGCACTCCGGCTGCGACGGCACGGCGATGCCCAAGCTGACACCTGCCGATCTGGCGGCACTGCCCCGACCGTGGGCGTTCGGGGTGGCGACGGCCGAGATAGCACCGCGGACCTTGGCAAGGCTCACGTCGATCGTCGGTGGCCGATTGTTCGTCAGCGGCTGGACTTCCGCCTTGTACGCCGAAACCGTCGCGAAGTCGATGTCCGCGCTCAGATTCGACCGAGGACTGGCCGACTCGGATCCCAGGCCGGATCCGGACACCGAGCCCGCCGCGCGCCGCGCGCTGTGGTCCGACCTGCGCGAAGGTGCGGCAGAGGAGATCCTTGTCGAGGAAATCCGCGCGCACGTCATTGACGAGCTTCCCGGCCAACGACTCGAGGAGCTGTTCCCGGCTGTCTCGCCGGTCGACGGCGAACCGACTTCGGCCGTCTCGTTCTTCACGGCACTTCGGGCTACCGGCGAGCCGAGCGAAGGGACGTTCAACACCCGGTACTGGAACCCGGGGTCCGGATACCGTGCCGTCGCGACCGCGACGCAGGTCTGGCTGCCGGAAGCGCTGGGCCCGGAGCATACGGCCACCTCGACGCCGATCGGCTCACCGGATCTGGCCGAAGACCCTGTCACCGCGCATTCCGCGCGACTCGACGCGACCCCGCCGATCGTCTGGTCGGACCTGGCCCTGTTCGCTTGCGAACAACCGGGCGACGAACAGGCAGCCGACGGGATCGTCGGCGACGTCGGGTGATCTGGACACCAAGGAGCATGGGAATGACCGACCACAACCGATCGGCCGAGCAGCGGTACGACGTCTGTCTGTCCTTCGCCGGGCAGCAACGCGACTACGCGAGAGAAGTCGCCGAGCTGCTCGAGGCAGGTGGCGTCAAGGTCTTCTTCGACGAGTACAAGACCGTGGACATGTGGGGCGAGGACACCTACACCCATCTCGACGAGGTCTACAACTACCAGTCCCGGTTCTGCCTACTGTTCGCCTCGGCGGACTTCGCGCGCAAGGTCTGGCCGAACCACGAGCGGGTCTCCGCCCAGGCACGCGCCATCCGCAGCGCGGAGGCCTACATCCTGCCGATCCGCTTCGACGACACGAAGATCCCGGGACTACGGGAGACCATCGGCTACATCGACGCTAGGGACACTTCACCGGCCACCGTGGTGCAGAAGCTCATAGCGAAAATGGGGCGCACACCCGTCCTGAGGACGGTCGGAGGGACCATTCTGGTCCTCGCCACCGAGAATCCGGACCTGAACCTCGACCGGATCCTCGAAATCGCCCTCACCCGCTGCCGGGTGGAGGTACCGCCGGAGCTGCGGTCGCGAACGGCTTCCCGGAGCACGACGGTGATTCCGGTCTCGGAACGGACCGCGGCCGAAGTGATGTCCACCGTGATCCCCGCGCTCGAATCGGTCGCCGAGGAGCAGCTCGCCCGATTGTCCGGCACGAGCCTCCGGATCGGTGTGCACGAGGGGGAGGTGCCCGCGGGCAACGGCCTGCGATGCCTCGACATCACCACGACCGAAGCCTCGGTCAACGCGTCCGTCGTCGGCGAAACGCTGGCGGCCGCGCCCAAGGCGGATTGCGTGGTGGTCGCCTCCCAACGAATCCACGACAGCGTGCTCCGCTCGGGGCGTGCCGGTGCGTCGAGCTACCGGCAGGTCACTCAGCCCGACGGCAGCGCTCTCTTCCTGAGGGTGCCCGGCTACCCGAAGCCTCCGGTTCCCGGAGAACCGAAGCACGGGATGCCGGGCAAAACGACGACCAATGCCTTCTTCGGTCAGGCATCCATCAATCACCTGGGCGACAACCACTACGGGGGCTCGAATGTCTGATGACGAAGACATCGCTCCACAAGAAGGCGCGGACCAGCCCGAGGCTGACGCCGCGCCGCAAGAATCGGAACCGGAGCCGGCCCCCCAGCGGGAGCCCGAGGCGGCGGTACCGGTCGATGCCAAGGAAAGCGTTCCGGCGGAAGAGAAACCGGACACCGACCCGGCCACGTGGAAGGAAGAAAACCGTAACTTCGACGATGCCCTGCAATCACTGCTCGGCGGCGGGCTCCGGCTCGGCGGGACCGGCACGAACAACATCTTCTTCGGGTCGACGTCGGTCTCCGCACTCGGCGACAACTATTCGGCCGCGAGTACGCGTGGCTTTGGCTCTCCCTTGCGTAGCGGCCCGGTCTCGTCCGCGCTGCTCGACCGGATCCGCGCTTCATTCGTGGAACCGGCGGGTTATCAACAGTTGAAGCGAGCACTGGAGTCACATCAGGTGGTCTTCGTCAGGGCGCGCAACGGTTCCGGACGGACGACGACCGCACTGCGTCTACTGGACCAGGCTTGCCGCACCGGGGTGCGCAAACTCGATCCCGACACGAAACTGAAGGCGCTCGAAGCCGACGACTTCGAGGAAGCCCACGGCTACCTCCTCGAATCGTTCGCTCCGGACCAAGCGGCCGGGATTCGGTCTTTCCACGTCGAAAAGATCAGCCGACTGATGCGGGAAAAGGGCTGCATGATGATCGTCATCGTCGGCGAGAACGTGCCGTTGCCCGCTCGCGAAATCGATGATTTCGTCATCCGCGAAATCGGCGCGATCGAACCGCAGGTTCTGTTGACCCGGCACATCGAATGGGGCCTGCGGGGGTCACCCGCCGAGAGCACGGCCAACACACTGCTGTCCCGCCCCGAAGTGAAAGAGATCATCGCCGAGATCACCGAGGATGTGCCTCCGCGCGAACTCGCCGAACTCGGTGCTCTGCTGGTGGAGGTGGCACACGACCGCATCGGTCTCGACCTGGTTCGCGAGCGCTACTCGCGCGTGACCGAAGCCAGTTTTCTCGAGTGGTTCGGCCGGCAATCCGACCCGGAGCAACGAGCCTTCGTAATCGCGTTGGCGGTGCTCAACAACGAGACGGTGACGTTGGTGTCGGACGCGGCGGCCATGCTCGCCAAGCGGATCAAGGCGGTTGAGGTCCCGCGTCGATTCGACCGGGCGAAGCCGCTCTTCAAAACTTCGCTACAACAGCGACTCGATGCTGCCAAGGCTGAAGTCTTCCAAGACACCCTGAAACTGAAGTACGGCGATGTCGCGGTCCGGAAGGTCCGATTTCACGATGACCGATTCCCGCGTCGCCTCCTGGATCACATCTGTGCGCAGTACAGCGAGGAATTCGAGCTCGTCAGGGAATGGCTCATCGATCTGGGTGAGCAGAACAACGAACGATTGAGTACGCGTGCGGCTGTGGCTGTCGGCCTGTTGAGCGGTTACGATTTCCCGTCGATCTACAGCAAGATCATCGACGCCTGGGTGATGGCGAACAGTCGCGATCCGCGGTGGGCAGCCGCCGCCGCATTGCAGATACCCAGCCGAGATCCGGCGCTCGGCCGGGTCGTCGGGAGGCTGCTCACCGACTGGATAAAGAAGCCTGGCATAGCGGGTACCTATCGACGGACCGCGGCGCAGGCGCTGGGCACCACGGAGGCGATGAGCACGGACAAGGTCCTCAGTCTGCTGAAATACGCGGCCCGACAAAAGGACCGGGTCCTTTCTCACGTGATCGGCGAAAGCGTCTGCCGTCTCTTCCGGGAACCGGAACAACGTACGCCGGTACTGGAAGCTCTCCTGAACTGGACAGCGGACGAAAGATTCCCGCAGCGGCGCGAGACCGGCCTCAGAGCATTACTCATCATCTCCCTCTATCTGGACGTGGAAGTGGCGGAGAGTGCCGAGGAGTGGCCGATCTTCCTCTGGGTGGCCGAGCAGGACGCCGGGCAACGCGCGCAGGTCCTCACGCTGTTCGGCCGTGTGCTGATCGCCGCGGGCTTCATGCACGGCGGTTACACCCGGATCGACAACTGGGTCAGGCGGGCGCGGCGCGACCGGACGCTCCGTGAACCGCTCGCTCGGTTCCTGTACGACCTGGGTCGAGAATCCGGCGAACTCGGCAGTATCCGCGAACATCTCGAATACCTGGCCACCGCGAAGCGGAACTTGGCCGGAACCGTACAAACGCTGCTGCTCCACTTCGAAGAAAGGACCGTTGGATGAGCGAGGAGCCCGCCGACGACAGCAAGATCGTGCGCACCATGGATGTCACCCGGGCGAGCCTGCGCAAGGTCAACCCGGCCTCGTCGGGACATACGGCCATCGTCTACCTCACCAGGCGCGGTTCCTACGAACTCGCGACCAGCAGACTGACCATGGGTGAGCTTTGGCTGGATACGCCGAGCGAGATGTACACCGTCGACCTCACCACGCACGACGACGTCCTCTCGCTCGAACTGCCGTCACGTGAGGAAGCGTTTCGTTTCCCCGCCACCGTGCATGTCAGCTGGCGAGTCGCCGATCCGATCATCGCGGTGCGGACCGGGTTGAACGATCCGGTCGGGCAGGTGCGACGCGCTCTCGAAGGACAACTGCGCACGGTCACCCGTAAATTCTCGCTCACCGAGAACCCCCAAGCCGAGGCCGAGATCAACGCGAGCTACCGGGACAAGCCGATCGTCGTGTCTTCGGCGCTGGTGATCGACCGCTGCTCGGTACTGATCGATCCCGAAGCCGGCCAGCGCAGACATCTGGAGGAACTGCGGATCACCGAGCACGACCGGCAACTGTCCATGCTCAGAGAAGAGAACGACCTCGCGCTGAAGAAGCAGCGTATGGACATGTACGTCGGTGCGCTGCGCGACGACAACATGAGCATGCTCGCCCTGGTGCTCTCCGGACACGGCGAGGATGCCAAGGCCGTGATCAACCTGGTGCTTCGGGAAAAGGAAAAGAACGCGGAGAAGGCGCGCGAAGTCCTGGACATGTTGATCGAGAAGAAACTGGTCAACCGCCACGACGTCAAGGTGATCATGAACGACGCGGCCAAGACGGTTTCGGACCACATCGGCGACGTCAACCCGCTGGCTACGCGCAAGTCGGCCGCCGTGGACGAAAAACCGCCGCCGCCGACACGGGTCGCGAGCCGCCGCGTGGAGGACGACGACGATGATGACGAAGACGACGATGCCTGGTGACGCTCCGGTGAACCCGATTTCGGACATACCGCTGGTCAGCGGTCTTTTCGGCCTGCTAGACGAGGCCGCTGACCGACTCGGGTTCGCGCTGTGGTTCAGGGTCTTCCTGGGCTTCGTCTACGCGGCCGCGTTCGGCTATCTCATCGCGTGGCTGCTCCTCACTTATGTCGTGCCGTGGGCGGGCTCGGCCCTGCGTCGGCCGGTCAAGAAGGTCGTCGAAGGCTTCCGGTTCGTGCTGCTCACGCCGGACTGGGCGCTTAGCCGCGTCTTCCGGCGAGCGGGACGTATTCCTCCGCAGGTGGTCTATGACTACGGCGGCGTGGTCATGAGGTTCGTCGACCGAATGCAAGAGCTCGCCGATCGCGGCCTGCCGAAACTCACCGGCAGCCGTTCCGCGCCGCGATGGCTGCTTCTCGTGTTCGTGGGCGTCTGGTTCCTGCTCTGGGGCAATTCGCTTCCCCGCTAGTGCGGCGACCCTGAGGCCGGACCAGGGAAAACCCGGATGCCCTTGCCGTCGCCCGCTTCTACCGTCGTGATCATGATCCGACGAATACTGCTGACGGTGCTCGCGGGCGCGGCGGTCCTGCTCGTGCCCTGGACCGTCTACCTCGCGCACACGTTGCCCGACCGGTACGACACCGGCCAGTGGCGCGCGGCCTGGGTCGGATTCGACGTCGCCCTCCTGCTCTGCTTCGCGGCCGGAGCGTGGCTCGGGCTGCGTCGTCGCCGAGCGGCCGTGCCGCTGCTGTCCGCCACGGCCGCGATGTTGTGCTGCGACGCGTGGTTCGACGTCACGCTCGGCTGGACGTCGTCCGAACGGTGGACCAGCGTCGCGCTCGCCGTCCTCGTCGAGATCCCGGTCGCCGTGTTGTTCGCCCTCGCCGCGCGGCGGTTGTCGAGCACCGCGATGCCGCGGCGAGCGGTCACGTTGCGGGACATCGCGATGCGGGAGGACCCGCGATACCACCAGGTGACCCGCGAGCTGCCCGCCGGAGCGGAAGAGGTCGCGCGCCGGACGGGACTGGGTCGAGAAGAAGTCGCCGAGTGCCTGAAAATATTGCGAGACAACGGTTTCGTGCGCCGTAATCGGAAAGGCGTCTGGAACGCGATCCCGCAGGACCTGCGTGAGCCGAGGCCGGAGGACTACGACGGCGAAGAGCGGGAGCGGGTCACCGCGTTCCTCGACGTGAAGTACGCGAACGAGGTCGCCCTGCTGTCCTGGGCCGCGGAGCACCGCGACGAGTTCGGTCCGTGGTCGACAGCCCAACGGACCTCGACGCGGCTGACGGAAGGGGAATTCCGCGAGTTGGACGCGGAGTACCGCGAACTGATCGCGCGGTACTGCGGGCGCCGACGTCGTCCGGGGGAAGGTGAGAAGGAACTCTCCGTCCGCTTCTATGCCTTCCCGCCACCGGAGACCGCCCCGGTCCAGGGATGCCGCCAGGCCAGGAAGGGACCTCCGCCGGGAGGCGGTGTGGCGGGTGTGGTGTATCGAGAGGTAAGGCAAGCGTGACAGGAACGAGCCTGCTCCAGAGTGTCCACAAGGGGCAAGTTCTGGAGTTCGAATTCGAGGGGTAGGGCACAGGTGGCAGGGTGCGGCAGCGACGAGAAGCCTTCGCTACGCCGGTGCCGTAGCCTTGCCGAACCAATGGTCGAGATGCGTCGCGAAAGCCACTTTCGCGACGCCTGACGTCCCGTAAGTGGCTTTCGCGACACCATCGCCCCACGGTCGCGAGCGAAACCCCGCGACCCGACACCTTTGCGTCACCACTAGATACCACTCACGACCCCTTCGCAAAATTAGGTGAATCACCCAGATGAGACGAGTGTGCCTCGAAAGTAGTCCTCTATGGACAGTTGAGAAGGTGTCAGTCGCTGGCAGGTCGCTTCCGCCGCCGAACCTCACCACGGCACCCTATGCCTTCCCGCCACCGGAGGCCGCCCCGGTCTAGGGATGCCGCCAGGCCAGAAAGGTCTCCAGCGTGGTCAGCCGGTGTTCTCGTACGGCCAGTTCGATCTCCCCGGCCGGCGCGTTCCGATCGAACAGGTCGAGGATGTTCTGGTGTTCCCGCACGGATTCGTGCGCGCGGCCGGGGACGAAGCTGAACGTCGACGTGCGCAGTCCGGCAAGCCGGTTCCAGCCGCGGTTGACCAGATCGAGCACCTGCGGATTGGGGCAGGTGCCGACCAGGACGCGGTGGAAGTCGCGGTTCAGCGCGGTGAACCGCGACGGTTCGAAGTTGTCCAGGCAGGCGGTCAGTTCCGCGTTGAGTCCCTTGGCCTTGTCGAGTGCTTCGGCGGGCAACGTCGGCGCCGCCAGGGCGGCGGCGTACCCCTCGACCAGTGCGAGTGTCTGCATGGTGTGCTGGTAGTCGCGTTCGTCGGCCATCGCGACCTGTGCGCCGACGTTGTGCTCGTAGGTCACCAGCCCTTCGGCCTCCAGCCGCCGGACGGCCTCGCGCACGGGCACGGTGCTGACCCCGAGTTCCTGCGCGATCTGCCCGAACACGAGGCGGTAGCCGGGGGAGAAGGTGCCGTCGTCGATCCTCGCCTTGATCCAGTGGTAGGCGATCTGCGACTTGCTCATCGCGGTCGAGTTCACCGCGTCGCCGGCGGTCACGAGTAGTGCAGCCAGACCGACTTGATCTCGGTGTAGGCGTCGATCGCCCACGGCCCCATCTCGCGGCCCCAGCCCGACGCCTTGTAACCGCCCCACGGCGCGGCCATGTCCGGGATCGGCGGCATGTTGACGAACACCGCGCCCGCCCGGATGCCGTTGGCGAACCGATGAGCGACGCCCAGGTCGCGGGTCCACACGGTGGCCGCGAGCCCGTACTCGGTGTCGTTCGCCCGCGCGAGGAGTTCGTCCTGATCATCGTAGGCGGTGACGGCGAGGACCGGCCCGAAGATCTCTTCGCGCATGATCGTCATGTCGTCGGCGACGCCGGCGAAGAGCGTCGGCGAGTAGAAGTAGCCTTCGCGGTCGATGCTCTGGCCGCCGGTGACCAGTTCGGCGCCCTGCTCACGGCCGGTCGAGACGAGGAAGTCCACGTGCTCGCGGTGCTTCGCGGACACGAGAGGCCCGAGCTGGGTGGACTCGTCCAGGCCTGGCCCGAGCTTGAGGCCCTCCAGCCCGGCGGCGAGTTTCGTGACGAACTCCTGCTCGCGCTTGCGGTCCACGAAGAACCGGGTGTACGCGGCACAGACCTGCCCGCTGTTCAGCGTCGCGCCCGCGAGGTTGCCGGCGACGGCGGCGTCGATGTCGGCGTCCCCGGCGATGATGCTGGGTGCTTTGCCGCCGAGTTCGAGCGTGAGCCGCTTGAGATTGGACTCCGCGCTGGCGGCCGTGATCAGCTTCCCGACGGCGGTCGACCCGGTGTAGGACAGGTGGTCGACGTCGTCGTGCTTGCTCAGGAGCGCGCCCACCGCGCCGTCGCCGGTGACCAGGTTGACCACTCCCGGCGGGAACCCGGCCTCGTGCACGAGTTCCACCAGCCGGATGCTGGTCAGCGGCGTGACCTCGCTGGGTTTGATCACCACGGTGTTGCCGGTGGCCAACGCGGGCGCGAGCTTCCACACCAGGATCATCAGCGGGAAGTTCCACGGCGTGATCAGCGCGTTCACCCCGACCGGCTCGCGGCGGGTGTAGTGCAGCGTGTCCGGGAAGGACACCGGGTTGGTGGTGCCCTGGATCTTGGTCACCCAGCCCGCGAAGTACCGCAGATGCTCGGCCGCGCCGGTGACGCTGACCTGGCGGGAGATGCCGATCGGCTGGCCCTGGTCGCGGGTTTCGAGCGCGGCCAGCTCCTCGTGGTGCTTGTCGACCAGTTCCGCCAGTTTGAACAGCAGTGCGGCCCGCTGGACCGGCAGCAGTCCCGCCCAGGCGGGGTCGTCCAGCGCCTTCCGCGCGGCGCCGACGGCCGCGTCGACGTCGGCGGCCGACGCGGTGCCGACGTCCTCGATCACCTGGCCGGTGGCCGGATCGTACGTCGGCAGGGACCCGCCTCCCGCGGCGGTCCACTGTCCGTCGATGAACAGGCGTGTGGCCATGGCTAGCTCCTCCTCGACCGGTGTGTGATCGAGTATCGGGCGCCACGAGGTCCCCGGTCTTGCCCGCCAGGGCACGCCGATTGTCGGCCAGCGAACCGAATCCGCCGGACGCGGCCGCGCCTTGCGAGGGTGAAGGACATGGACGTCATCGTGGTGGGAGCGGGTTCGGCCGGTTCGGTGGTCGCCAGGAGACTGGCCGACTCCGGGGCGTGGGTGACCCTGCTCGAAGCGGGCGGGCCGGACACCAACCCGGCCATCCACGACCCCTCGCGGGCAGGGGAGCTGTGGCATGGCCCGGAGGACTGGGACCACTACACGGTGCCGCAGCCGCACGCGGCGAACCGGCGGCTGCATCTGCCGCGCGGCAAAGTGCTCGGCGGATCGCATTCGCTCAACGCGATGATCTGGGTGCGCGGCGCCCCGGCCGACTACGACGGCTGGGATCTGCCCGGCTGGCGGTGGGACGACGTGCGCCCGGTGTTCGAGCGGATCGAGAAGGATCTGCTCGACGTCGTGCCGAACGAGCCGCTGCACCCGATCCAGCAGTCCATTGTGGACGCGGCCGTGCAGATCGGCCTGCCGTTCAACCCGGACTACAACGGCGACGAGCTCGACGGCGTCTCGGTGCAGCGCGTCACCACGCGCGAAGGCAAACGGCTCAACACCTGGCTCGCCTATGGACAACCCGCCGCCGATCGGATGACCGTCCACACGGGAGCGCTCGTCCACCGGCTGCTGTTCGAGGGCGACAAGGTGACCGGTGTGCTGGCCGAGGTCGACGGCGAACTACGCAAGGTCTTCGCCGACGAGGTCGTGCTCGCCGCCGGCGCGCTGGCGTCACCGGCGATCCTGCTGCGCAGCGGTGTCGGTCCGGCCGGCGAACTGGCCGCGCACGGCATCGACGTCGTGGCGGATCTGCCGGGAGTGGGGAAGAACCTGCACGACCACCTGCTCTCGCCGGTCATCTTCACGACCGATCGCCGCCAGGTCGACCCGCCCGCGCCCGGGCGTTCGGTGACCCAGACGCATCTGTTCTGGCGCAGCCGTCCTGGTTTGGCGGTGCCCGACACCCAGCCGATCCATTTCAGCGTGCCGATGTACGAGTCATGGATGACCGGCCCGGAGACCGGGTTCTCGATGATGGCGGGCATGGTCACGCCGCGCAGCCGGGGCAGCCTCCGGCTTTCGGGGCCGAGTCCGCTCGACGAGCCGTTGATCGACCTCGCCGCACTGGAAGACCCTGCCGACTTCGAAAGCCTGGTCGCGTCGGTGGAGCAGTGCCGGGAGATCGGCCGGGCGGCCGCGCTGGCGGAGGACTGGGGTGCCCGCGAGTTGTATCCGGGTCCGGACGCCGACGTCCGCGAGTACGTCCGGCGGACCGCGATCACCTATCACCACCAGGTCGGGACCTGCCGGATGGGCACCGACGCCGAATCCGTGGTCGATCCGGAACTCGCCGTGCACGGCATCGACGGGCTCCGGATCGCCGACGCGTCGGTGCTGCCGCGGGTGACCACGGGCAACACCAACGCGCCGGCGGTGCTGGTCGGCGAGCAGGCCGCCCGGTTCATGCTCGGCCGATAGTGCGGCGCAACCAGGAGGCCCGGGCGGCGAGCGCGGCCCGGGTCACCTCGCTGCCCGGGGCGATCCGGTCGAAACCGTGGTAGGCGCCCGCCCAGACGTGCAGTTCCGTGGGCACACCCGCCTGCCAGAGGCGCCGTGCGTAGTCGACGTCTTCATCGCGGAAGATCTCGGCCGCGCCGACCTCGATGAAGGCGGGCGGGAGCCCGGTGAGGTCTTCCGCGGTCGCCGGGACCGCGTATGGCGACGTTTGTCCATTCAGGAGTGACCGCCAGCCGAACTCGTTGGCGACCCGTCCCCACACCCCGTGTTCGGAGAATTCCACTGTGGACGCGGAGTCGTTGCGGCTGTCGATCATCGGACACAGCAGCAGCTGACCGGCCAGCGCCGGTCCGCCGCGATCCCTGGCGAGCAAGGCGATTCCCGCGCTGAGGCCACCGCCCGCGCTGCCGCCGCCGATGATCAGGCGGCCAGGATCGAAACCGAGTTCGTCCGCGTGCTCGACCATCCAGGTCAACCCCGCGTAACAGTCCTCGACGGGCGCCGGATGCGGGTGCTCGGGGGCCAGCCGGTAGTCCACGGTCACCGCGACGAAGCCGAACTCCTCGACCAGCGCGACCATCCGGGGCAGGTCGGCGAACCGGTTGTCCAGCACCATGCCGCCGCCGTGGATGTTGTAGAGCCCCGGCGCGCCCTGAGCGTCCCGGGGCTTGACGACGGTGACGACCACCTCGGTACCGGGCACCCGCCGGTCCTCCCAGACGAGATCCCGGTCGCCGATCGCCTCGGCGCAACTCAGGTTACCGTCGGCCATCGCTTGCCGGATACCCGCCAGCGAGTCGGCGCCCAGTGGTGGTCCCGTCGGCAATCCTTCGAGGGCCGCGGCGAGTTCGGGATCGAAGGCCGTCACGGTCCCTCCGGATCCACAACACCGCGATCGGCCCAGTACGGCTCGACGAGTTCGCGGAGCCGGTCCGCGCCCACGCGCTCGACGAGGTCTACCGCGCCCAGATTGTCCTTGAGCTGTTCGATGCTCGTCGCGCCGAAGAGCGTGGTCGTGTTGGCCGGATGGGTGAGGGTGAACCCGAGGCACAGCTGGGCCGGGGTGACATCCAGTTCGGTCGCGATCTTCGCCAGCTCCGGGGCGGAGGCGGCGATGCGTTCGCGGATGTCGCCGGGGTCGCGGCCGACCTGCCGCGCGCCGCTGTTCTTGCCCAGCAGGATCCCGCCTTCGAAGATGTCCGAGGACTGGAGTGTGACCCCGAGCTCGCCGAAGACCTTCTTGAAGGGTTCACCGTCCGGAATGGACCTTCGCGCGACGCTGTACTTCAGCTGCGCGATGGCGGGGCCTGGTACGTTCTCGGCGGCGGAGAAGTCGTGCAGGGCCTGGATCGTGGCGGCGGACCAGTTGTTGACGCCCCACTGCCGGATGAGTCCCGCCTCGCGGAGCTCGTTCAAGTCCAGCACCAGCCGGTGCAAATCGGTGTCGTCGTGTCGGAGATCGCCCAGCACCACCAGATCGGCGTGCTCGACGCCGGCGCGGAACAGCGCGTTGTCCAGCTGGTCGCGAAGGTTGTGCTCCGGATAGCCCTCCAGCCACAGCTTGGCCGAAAGCAGGTAGTCGTCGCGGCGGAGCCCGGCCGCGCGGACCATGGCGGAGAACAGGACGTCGGTGAAGACCGGTGTGGCGCCGGGGAAGCCGTAGACGCCGACGTCGAAGAGCGTGATCCCGGAATCGACCGCGGTGCGGACCAGGTTCACCGCCTCGCGGAAGTCCATCCGGTCGTAGGTGTGCCAGGAGCCGAGCGAGAGCACGCCGGTGAGCGGCCCGTCGCGGCCGATCCGGCGCTGGGGAATGACGGACATGGGATCTCCTAGGGCAGGCGGGGGTCGATGACGGCCTTGAGCTCGCCGAGCCGAGACATCGACTCGACGCACTGCGAAGCTTCGGAAAGACCGACGGGTGTGCTGAACAGTTCATCCCACGGCAACCGATCGGCGAACGTGCGGAAGAAGTCGACCGAACGGTGGTAGTCGGCGATGTCGCCGTTGAGTGAGCCGACGACCGTGAGTTCCTTGCCCATCACCGTGCCCAGCGCCACGGGGGAGGGGGCGGGACCGGTGGAACCGACGACCGCGATCGTGCCGCGCTGGGCGGCGAACGCCACGGCCTCCTCACCGATGGTCGGCCCGCCTGCGAAGTCGAAGACGTGGTCGGCGCCCCGGCCGCCGGTGAGTTCCTTGACCCGCTCGACGCGGTCTTCCGTGCCGCCGTCGACCGGGATCGTCGCGGTGGCCCCGAAACGTTCGGCCGTCTTCAGCCGGTCGGCGGGCCCGCCGATGGTGATCACGTCGCCCGCTCCGGAGATCCGGGCGACGGCGGTGGCGAACACGCCCAGTGCCCCCGCACCCTGGACCACGACCGTCGCGCCGGGCCGGATCCCGCCCGCCCGCGAAACCGCCCGCAGCACGGTTTTGCCCGCGCAACCGGACATCGAGGCCCACGTGTCCTTGACGTCGTCCGGCAGAAGGAGTTTGGCCGCGCCAGGAGTCACGTAGCAGTAGCGCACGAGACCCCCGGTCGCGTACGGGAAGACGTCGGAGCGCTGGAGGAAGCCGTACCCGCGCTTCTCACAGGCGACCGGTTCGCGCAGGATCGCGCAGCCGTAACACTTTCCGCACGTCGACTCGGACCAGCCGATGCGGTCGCCCTCGGCGATCTCGCGGCCGAGGGTGTCGGTGGTGCCCGGTCCGACGGCCACCACCTCGCCGACCATCTCGTGACCCAGCACCATCGGGAGCATGCCGGGGAAGGTCATCTGGCCGGACCAGAGGTGCACATCGGTGCCGCACAGCGTGGTGCAGGTGATCCGGACCAGCGCGGCGCCCGGTTCCGGCTCCTCGGGCAGCGGGAGTTCCCGCAGGGTGAGCGCGGAGCCGTGTTCGGTGAGCACCGCCGCTTCGGTTCTGTTGACCATCTTTTTAGTCTACAGTCGTAGGAGAAAAAGTCCAGATCCTGGAGGAAACCATGCCGTCGCAACGTATTCGTCCCGCATCGCTCGTGGTTCGCGGCGGTCCGATCCTCACCTTCGACCCGGCGGGCACGGTCGTGCGGGCGATGGCCGTCCGCGATGACCGGATCGTCGCCCTCGGTGATGTCGCGCTGGACCACATCGGCCCGGAGACCGAGGTGATCGACCTCGCGGGCAGAACCGCTTTGCCCGGCATCAACGATTCGCACCTCCACGCGACCTGGCTCGGTGCCCGGTGGCCGGACACGCTCATCGGTGGCGCCGGATTCACCGGGGGAGAAGAGAAGACGGTACGGACCGCGGCCGAGCGGCGGGTTGCCATCCTGCGCGCGGGCGACCTGTGCGCGTCACTGGGCATCACGAGCTACACCGAACCCGGTCTCGGCCCCGGCGAGACGGGCTGCTTCGGCGCCGAGGTGCTGGAGGAGTACGCGGCGCTGGCCGCGGAAGGGCTTCTGCGCGCGAGGGTCACCGCGCTGCGACTCTTCGGCCTGCTCGACGGCGCGAGTTCGCTCGCGGACTTCCGGCGAGGGCTGGCCACGTCGTCGCCGGTCGCGGATCCGTTGTGGCTCACCGTACCCGGCGTGAAGATCTTCGCCGACGGCATCCCGCCGATGCGATCCGCGTGGACGCATCACTGCTACGCCGACGGTTCACACGGTGCGCTGCTCGTCGACGGTGACGACGACCCGGAACGCGCGGGCAACCTCGCCGCGATGATTCGTCTCGCCCATGACGCCGGGATGACGGTCGCCGTGCACGCCACGGGGGACCGCAGCATCGAGGCCGCGCTCGGGTCGCTTCGTCGGGGTGACCATCTGGTGCACGGCGATCTGGTGACGGTGGATCAGCTGTCGAGGATGGCGTCGGCGGGGATCGGCCTGACCGCACAGCCCGCGATCGCCGTCGCCATGAGAGGCATGCTGTCGGACGCGCTCGGTGCCGAGGTCGGTGCCCGTGCCTGGCCGCTGGCGGACATGCTGAACTCGGGTGTCGCGCTGACCTTGAGCAGTGACGCGCCGGTGGTCACTCCCGACTGGCGGGTCCAGATCGCCGCGGCCGCCCGGATGCTGAATGTGTCCGAAGTGGACGCCGAGTTGATGGCTCGGTTGCTGCGCTGCTACACGGTCGTGGCCGCCGAACAGGACGGGGCGGCGGATTTGAAGGGATCGCTGACCGTGGGCCGCGTCGCCGACTTCTGCGTGCTGGCGGCGAACCCGCTCGAGATCGCGTTCGCGGACCTGCCGGACGTCGGTGTCGAACTCACCGTGTCCGGCGGCCGCGTCGTGTACTCAGGTGAGCAGCTGCCCGCCGTCGACCTGGAGGCTCACCCCGGTGAGATGGCAGGCGTCGGCGGAGGCGAGGAACAGGACTGACGGCACCACGTCGGCGACGGAAGCGATGCTTCCCAGCGGAATCCTCGCTTCCCACGCCGCGCGGGCAGCGGTGTCCGAGGCGAAACCGGCGGTCATCGGCGTGAGCACCGGGCCAGGCGCGACGGCGTTGACGCGGATGCCGTGCGGTGCCAGCTCGAGCGCGGCAGAGCGGGTGAGCGCCTCGACGGCGGCCTTGGTGGCCTCGTAGTGACCGAGACCCGGGGTCGGCTGCCGGGCGCCGATGGAGGTGATGTTGACGATGGCGCCTCGGGTGCCGGCTTCCAGCATGTGCGCGCCGACCGCGCGGGTCATCAGGAACGTGCCGCGGAAGTTCACCCGCATGCAGAGGTCGAAGACGCCGATGTCCAGTCCCACCAACGGTCCGCCGCCCCCGGCGAGGCCCGCGTTGTTGACCAGGACCTCGACCGGCCCGAACCGGTCGGTGACCAGCGCCAGCGCCGAGTCGACCGAACCCGGGTCGGAGATGTCGAGTTCGACGTGCTCCGCACCGAGTTCGCCGGCCAGGTCATGGGCCGCGCGGGCGTCGACGTCGGCGATGACCACACGGTCACCCGCGGATTGGAAGGCTTCGGCGACCCCGCGGCCGATGCCACTGGCGCCGCCGGTCACCACTACGAGTCTCTTGTTCATTCTACGATCGTAGACTAAAAATTGTTTCCGTTGCCAGCGAAAGGAAATCTCGTGCACGAGAAGCAGAACGGACTGGGCTTCGCCACTTCGGCGCTGGGCCTGGGATCGTGGAACACCTGGGACCGCATGGACTTCGACGACGCGGTGCGCCTGATCCGGCACGCGATCGACGCCGGGGTCACGCTGTTCGACGTGGCCCACTACAACATGGGACCGCATGCCGAACAGTCACGCACGGATCTCCTGTTCGGCGAGGCCATCCGGGCGGCCGGGATCAACCGCGAGGAATACCAGCTGTGCGGAAAACTCTGGCTCTGGGACTACCCGAACACCGGTTTCGCCGAGCAGCTCGCGACCTCGTTCGACCGCGTCGGCGTCGACCACGCGGAAGCCGTCGTGGTCGGCGACTACTTCGAACGCCCGGACATCCCGCGGATCGTCACCGAGGTGGCCGAACAGATCCGGCTCGGCCGCTTCGACGTCTGGGGCGTGAACAACTGGCAGGCCGCGGACCTGGACCGCGCGTTGGACTTCGCTTCTCGCGAAGGGCTTCCGGCACCTGCTTTCGCCCAGCTGAAGTACAGCGTCACGCGGCGCTCCATGGCGGAAGGTCCTTTCTACGGCACGCATTTCGAGGCCGGACGGCTGACGTTGCAAGCGTCGGACGTGTTCGAGGGCGGTGTGCTGCTCGGCAAGACACCGTCGCGGAAGATCGGCGCGGATCCGGGCGGGATCCGGGAGTCGATCCGTTCCGCCGCCTCGCGTGTCACCGCTGTCGCCGGGGACTTCGGGGTGAGTCCTTCGCAGCTGGCTCTCGCGTTCTGCCTGGCGTACGCGCCGGTGGCGAACGTTCTGTTCGGGGTGAGCAGGATGGCTCAGCTGGAGGACAACCTGGGCGCTGTCGCGTTGGCCGCTTCTCGAGGGGCTGAGGTGCGGGCGGCTCTGGAGGATCTCTGGCTGGACCGCTCGGTCGCCGCTGACGGGACCTTCTGACGCCTTCGCGGCGGCGAGAGCGCCGGCCCTAACCTCGTCGCTCCTTCGCGACGCGTAGGGCGCCATCCCCGCTTAACGTGCTAGGAACGGTCCGTTCCTTGCAAATTTTGCAAGTAACGGACCGTTCATGGCATCGGTCGTGCCTCTTCGCGAGACGCGCAGGGCCACCTCAGCCGAGAAACTCCAGCACGGCCGCCTTGAACTCCGGACTCCGCAAAGCCCCACCGTGGTCCCCGGGTACCCGTACCAGCGAGGACCCCGGCACCAGCTCCACCAACGTCTCGATGCCCTGGCTCACCGGATCCTCCACCCCCGCGACGAACCGGGTGGGCACGGACACAGCACCGGGAATCGGCGCGAAAGGCTCCGCCCGCAGGTCTTCGATGCACCGCGCGAGCGCGGCGGGATTCCGTCCCGGCGCGGTGATCATGTGCGCGATCATCCCGGTCAGCGGATCCGATGGCGCCTTGCCGCCGTCGGCGAACGACAGCGCGGCCGCGACGTCGACCGCGCCGAACGGTTCGAAGGGGCTCACGCCGGCGAGCACGAGCCGCCGGACCGGAGCTTGCGCGGGCAGTTCCCAAGCCAGCCGCGCGCCGAGTGAGTACCCGACGACGTCCACTTCGGACAGATCCGAGACCAGGCGGGTCAGTTCCGAAGTGATCGCGGCGGCACCCAGTGAGCCCGAGGAAGCCGGACTGGAGCCGTGCGCGGGAAGGTCGGGCACGAGCACCTCACGGCCCGCGGTGGTGAGCGCGGCGGGCCAGCCCGTGGTGATCCAGTCGGTGTGCCCGTCGGAAGCGAATCCGTGCACCAGCAGCACAGGCGGCCCCGAAACGGTCTCGGGGACGAAGCGGCGCAAGGCCAAGGAAGTAGTGGCAGACAAGGGAATCCTTTCTCAGCTGCCGGAGGGGCGGCGGGTGCGCAGGCGCTGCATCTCACTCAGCGTCCGCGCGCGGGCGTCGACGGCGATCCGCAGCGACGAGCCGATGAGGTTCAGCAGGAACACGCACACCATGATCGTCACACCGGGCACGATCACCAGCCAGGGCGCCTGCACCAGGTACGACCGGCCTTCGGCGATCATGTTCCCCCAGGTCGGGGTCGGGGGAGCGATACCGAGACCGAGGAAGCTCATCGCCCCGTCCACCAGCATCGCCGCCGCGGACAGGATCACCACCTGCACCAGCGCCAGCGGCAGCACGTTCGGGAACACGTGCACGACAAGGATCTTCCGCCTGCTCATTCCCGAGATCCGCGCCGCGCCGATGTAGGCACGGCCGGCGATGCCGAGCACCCGGCTGCGGATGACGCGGGCGGTGAACGGCGTGAAGATCACCGTCAGCGCGATGAGCTCGGTCCAGATGCTCGCGCCGAGCGAGATCGCCAGCGCCATCGCGAGGATGATCGCCGGAAACGACATCCAAGCGTCCATCACCCGCATCAGCACCGCGTCGGCGGCGCGGAAGAACCCGCTGATCAGCCCGATCACCAGGCCGGTGAAAGCCGCGCACAGCGTGATCAGCGCGGACAGCCCGAGCGACGCCCGTCCGCCGGAGACCAGCCGGGCGAGCACGTCCCGGCCGAGGGAGTCCGTGCCGAGGGGATGCGCGGCCGACGGCGGCAGGAGCCGGTTGACCGGGTCGGTCGCGCTGACGCTCGGCAGGAAGAACGGCAGCACGATCACGGCCAGGACGATCACCGCCAGCAACCCGGTCGTGATCACCAGCATCCGGTTACGCCGGAACACCCTGGCCGCCCGGCCGGACGGCGGCGTTTCGCGGACCGGCGACGTCTTTTCCACCAGTGCCACGCTCACGAGACACGCACCTTCGGGTCGAGCAGCGCGTACGACAGGTCCACCAGCAGGTTGACCAGTACGAACAGCACCGCGACGAACAGGGTCACGCCCTGGATCAGCGGGAAGTCGCGAGTGGACACCGCGCCCATCAGCAGATGGCCCAGCCCCGGCACGACGAAGATGGACTCGATGATCACGATCCCGCCGACCAGCATGGCGAAGTTGCTGCCCAGCTGGGTGATCAGCGGCATCAGCGCGTTCGGCAGGACATGTTCGGTCATCACCTGCCGCTCCGACAGTCCCTTGACCCGCGCGGTGCGCAGATACGCCAGCGGCAGTTCGCCGAGCAGGCTTTCCCGGAGGGTGAGCACGAACAACGCGGTCTGCCCGATGACCAGCACGGTCAACGGCAGCACCAGCGCGGGCACCGCCGTCGCCGGATCGGTGAAGAGGTTCTCGTAGCCGCTGGAGGGGAACCAGCGCAGCGTCACCGAGAATACCAGTACGAGCATCAGCGAGATCCAGAAGTCCGGCATCGCCATCCCGAGCGCGGACAATCGGTCCAGCGCCCGCGCCACCGGATTGCGCGGCGACACCGCCTGCCACGAGGTGATCGCGACCGAGAGGAGGAAACTGATCACGGTGGACAGCACGGCCAGGGTCAGCGTCGGCAGGATGTGGTCGGCTACCACGCCGAGCACCGGCGCGTGGTAGGTGATCGACGTCCCGAAGTCACCTTGCAGCACGTTCCCGGCCCAGCTGAGGTACTGCTCCCAGAGTGTCCCGTTCAGCCCCATGCTCTCCCGCAGGGCGTCCACATCGGACGGTCGCGCGGTCGGGCCGAGGATGGCCTGCGCCGGGTCGCCGGGGATCAACCGGATGACGAAGAACATCATCGTCCCGACGATCACCAGGATGATCACCAGATCGCGCAGCCTGCGCAGCAGCAGACCGGTCATGACGCCAGCCAGGTGTTCCAGAAGACGCGGTAGAAGTCGCCGTAACCCTTGAGCTTGGGGGAGTAGGCCGCGTACAGCTTCGACTGGCTCAGAGTGATGACCGACAACTGCTTCCAGGTGAACGCCTGCAGCTTGTCGACCACCGCCTTCGCCTGCTCCGGTGTGGTCGAGGCGTTGAACTCGGCCATGAGCGCGTCCAGTTCGGGCGAGGACGAACCGTTCAGCGTGCCCAGGGTGAGCGCGGGCATCTGCGCCGGCGAGGTCAGCGCAGAGTCGAAGAACAGCGTGGTGATGTCCCAGCCGCCCGGTTCCTTGGTCAGCGTGCCGAGCATGGTGGCGAAGTCGAAGGTGTCGATCTTGGTGTTGATGCCGATCTTCGACAGGCTGTCCTGGATCAGCACCGCCCATTTGCCGAACTCCGGGTACGAGTTCGTGGTGACGATGCGGATCGTGGCGCCGGCCGTGATCCCGACCTCGGCCAGCAGTTGCTTGGCCTTCTCCGGGTCGTGCGCCTTGTAGACCTCTTCGCCCGCGGTCGAATAGAACTGCTTGTTGTCCGGTGAGGCGAACGCACCGGTCTCGATGGTGAGGTCCTTGCTGCCGCCGGTGGCCGCGTTGATCGCGCGCTTGTCCAGTAACAGGTTCAGCGCCTCGCGGGCGCGGGGGTCGGCGAACTTCGAACCGGTGTTGAAGTTCGGGATCACCACGTTGTCGTTGCCGCCGGGCAGGTTGTGCACGACCACGGCCGGGTTGTCGCGCAACGGCTCGTACTGGTCGTTCGTGGGCATGATGTGGTCCCACTGGCCGGTCTGGAGGCCGTTGATCAGCGCGTCCTGGTCGGAGACCACCTTGTAGGTCACGGTGTCGAGGTACGCGTGCTTGGCACCCGCCTGCCCGCCCCAGTCCTCCTCGGACCGGGACTTGTAACCGGCGTGGCGTTCCAGCACCAGTTCACGGCCGATGTCCCAGCTCTTCAGCTTGTACGGCCCGGTCCCGATCGCCTTGTCCTGGCCGAAACCGGTCGGCGCGACGCCGGTGAGGTTCTTCGCCTCGTAGATCTCCGTGCCCGCGCCGGCGAGTTCGTTGATCAGCGGGTAGCGCGGCTGCTTGAGCTTGATGGTCACCGTCGCCGGGTCGGCGGGCGTGATCGCCTCGATGTCCGGCGTGACCAGCTGGCCGGTGCGGTGGACCTGCTGCCATCGCTTGAGGCTCGCCACGACGTCTTCGGAGGTCAGGGGATTGCCGTCGTGGAAGGTGACTCCCTGGCGCAGCTTGAAGGTGTAGTTGAGCCTGTCCGGGCTGGTGGTGTAGTCCTCGACCAGCATGGGCCGGGCGGTGAAACCGCGGTCCACCTCGAACAGCTTCTCGTACATCATGTTGCCGATGTGCGCGGTCACCTGACCGGGATTCGCGACCATGTCGAGGGACTGCGGGTCGGTGGGGACGGCGACGTCGAGGTTGCCGCCGCGGACCGGGGGACCATCGGCGGCCCCACCGCCCGCCTGCCCTCCCATGCACGAGCTGATCAGCAGGACGGTCGCCAGGCCGAGCGCGGCCTTGGTCAAGGTTCGTCTCATGGGTTCCGCACTCCAGTGTGGGGGTGGGCGGGCAGTTCGGGGTTCGCCGCGAGGAGACGGCGGGTGTACTCGTGCCGGGCGCGGAGCCGGATCTCGTCCGGGTCGCCGATTTCGATCAGTTCGCCCCGGTACATCACGCCGACCCGATCGGCGACCGAGAGCACCAGGCTGAGGTTGTGCGTGATGAACAGGAAACTGAGCGCGCGGGTGCGCCGCAGGTCCAGCAGCAGGTTCATCACCTGGCCCTGCACCGACACGTCGAGCGCGGAGGTGGGCTCGTCGGCGACGATGAGGTCGGGTTCGGCGGCGATCGCGCGGGCGATCGAGACGCGCTGCCGCTGCCCGCCGGAGAGTTGCGATGGCAGTTTCTTCGCGGTGTCGGACGGGAGACCGACCTCGTCGATCAGTTCGGTGACACGGCGGTCCAGCTCGGCGCCGCGGAGGCCGGTGAGTTCCCGCAATGGTTCGGCGATGATCCGGGCGGCGGTATGCCGCGGATCGAGCGAGCTCTGCGGATCCTGGAAGATGAGCTGCGCGCGGCGGCGGAAGGCGCGCTCGTCCCCGTCGAGCCCGGACGGCGTGCACCGGTGCTCACCGAAGGTGATGGTGCCGTCGGTGGGCGTCTCCAGCGCGCTCACCAGCCGGCCGAGCGTGGTCTTGCCCGAACCGGATTCCCCGACCAGGCCGAAGAATTCGCCGGGCGCGATCTCCAGCGACACGTCCTTGACCGCGTGCACCTCGGGTTCGCGGCTCAGGGAGAACCGGCCGCGGCGTCCGTACACTTTGGACACCGAATCGATGACGAGCGCCGTGCCCTCGCCGGTGTCTTCGGTCTTCGCGCGGCTCAACGACCTGGTTTCGGTCGCGACCGCCGATTCGCCGTTCATCGCGGCTTCGAGCAGCGCTTCGGAGATGGTGGGGAAACCGTCGCGCCTGCTCACCCCGAGTTGCGGGACGCAGTCGAGCAACGCCTTGGTGTAGGGATGCCTCGGCGCGTGCAGAATGTCCTCTGTGGACCCGAGTTCGACGAGTTCGCCGCGGTACATCACCGCGATCCGGTCGGCGACCTGCGCGGCCACGCCCATGTCGTGCGTGATGAAGACGCAAGCGGTGCCGTGGTCACGGCGGACGCGGTCGAACAGGGTGAGGATCTCCGCCTGCGTGGTCACGTCCAAGGCCGTGGTCGGCTCGTCCGCGATCAGCAGGTTCGGGTCGGCCATCAGCGCCAGCGCGATCATCACGCGTTGCTGCATCCCACCCGACATCTGATGCGGGTACAGGGAAAGCACGCGGTCGGTATCGGTGAGCCCGACCTCCTCCAACAGGCCGCGTGCTTTCGCCTCGGCCTCACGGTGCAGCGGTGTGCCCCTGCGCGCGGCCTGGCGTGGCAGGGAACCGGGTTTCCGGTAGGCCTCGACCAGCTGCTTGCCGACCCGTTGACTCGGGTTGAGTGAATCCAGCGCTTCCTGGAAGATCATGCCGATCCGCGGGCCGCGGTAGGCGCGCATCTCGTCGGCGGAAAGCCGGGTGACGTCCACGCCGTCGACGGTGATCGCGCCCCGGGTGAACACCGGTGCGACGAACTCCAGTAACCGGATGATCGACAAGGCCGTCACCGTTTTACCGCTGCCGGATTCGCCGACCACGCAGAGTGTCCGGCCTTGTTCGAGGTCGAACGAAAGTTCGCGGACCAGTTCGCGTTCGGTTTCGTCGGCGATCACGCCGACGGTCAGTTCTCGTAATTCGAGCAGGGTCATGAATCCCCTTTCCCGAGCCCGCCCGAAGCGGACCGCACTGCCGGGGAACGGGCCGCCGGCGGGGGTAGTTCTACGCATGTTGACACTGGGCGGGGATGCTGTCAATGGGTATATTCTACGAATGTAGGAAGTTGATATCCCGCAGGTTTTTCCTGGTGGTGGGCGGAAACTTGCACTGGATTCTTTTGTCTACACCTGTAGACTCTCGGCGGAAACGAGCTAAGGAGGCACCCGTGAGCGGGTCGACCAAGACTGCCGGTCCCGAGCGGATCGTGGACATCGCCGTGGGTTACATGGCGGCCAAGCAACTCTTCGCGGCGAGCCGGATCGGCCTGTTCACCGCACTCGCCGACGGGCCGCTGACGGCCGCGGAACTGGCGGAAAAGACCGGCAAGCCGGAGAAGATCACCCGCATCCTCGGTGACACCATGTCATCACTCGGTCTACTGTCCCGTGTGGACGGACGGTACGCACTGGCCGCCGACGCGGCGGAATACCTCGCCGGCGGCGACCTCGATCTGGCGCCGTTCCTGACGTTCCTGGACTCGATCAGTTACCCGCATTGGCTGCAATTCGGTCACACCGCCGACAGTGGCGAGCCGGGAAAGCTGGAGATGGACGACGCGCGCTGGGGCACCTTCATGTCCGGCGTCATGACGTATAACGCCCTGCACGCCAAGATGCTGGCCGGCGCGTTCGCTTTCGGCCCCCACCGGAAGCTGCTGGACCTGGGCGGCCTCTCGAGCGCGTTCGCGGTCGAAGCCATGAAGGCCAACGACGAACTGCGCACCACGTTCGTCTTCGACCCGGGCTTCACCGAGTCGGTCACCACCGCGGCGGCCGAGGCGGGCCTGGCGGACCGCGCGACCGTCGTCGGCGCGGAGACACCCACCGCGCGCCCCGAAGGCGAGTTCGACCTGGTGATGGTCAACCACGTCGTCCACCGGTTCGACGCGAAGCAGAACGCGGAGATCCTGCGCAACGCCCGTGCCGCCGCCGCGCCGGGAGCGACTTTGCTGCTGCTCGACTTCTTCCTCGACGACGACGCGGTCCAGCGGCCGATCGACGCGCTGCACGCGGGGGAGTACCTGGTGATCGACGGGACGGTCGTCTACCCGGAGGCCGAGGTCCGGGACTGGCTGAGCGGGGCGGGCTGGCGGGTCACCGACCGGCTCGCGCTGCCGGGCAGCCCGCGGGTGCTCGTCGCGGAAGCGGTGTGACGGTGCCCCTCGATCCCGCCGTCAAGGAACTGCTCGCCGGCAGCCCGCAGCCCGAAGCGCCCGCTGTTCCCCCGACGGCCGCCGAGCTGCGAGCCGCCTTCGCCGCATCGTGGCGACGTCCCGACGCGGTCGAAGAGGTCGCCTCGGTCGCCGATCACGTGCTGCCCTCCGGCGTGCGCGTGCGGATCTACCTGCCCGAATCGGCCACTCCGGTGCCCGCGTTCGTCTGGATCCATGGCGGCGGGTGGACGCTCGGCTCGATCGACGAGAACGAGGTCGCGTCGCGGACGGTGTGCAACGTGGCCAAGGTCGCCGTCGTCGCGGTGGACTATCGGCTCGCACCCGAGCATCCGTTCCCGGCTGCCCCGGACGACTGCTACGCCGTCGTCGAGTGGCTCGCATCGGGTGGTGCGGGTCCCGTGGTCGATTCCGGGCGGATCGCGATCGGCGGGGAGAGCGCCGGCGGCAACTTGTCCACGGTGGTCTCGATGATGTCCCGCGACCGGAGTGGTCCGCCGTTGACCGCGCAGGTGCTGATCTGCCCCGTCTACGGGCACCCGGACGACGGCTTCCGGTCCTATGTGGACTTCGCCGAAGGCTTCGGCATGACCGCCGGTGCGATGCGGTTCTTCTTCGAGCAGTACGTGTCGGATCCGGCACAGCTGAACGATCCGTATCTGCTGCCGCTGCGCGCCTCCGACTTGACGAACCTCCCGCCGGCGCTGGTGCTCACGGCCGAGTACGACGTCCTGCGAGACGAGGGGGAGGAGTTCGCGCGGCGCCTGACCGACGCCGGGACCCAGGTCGAGCTGACGCGGTACTCAGGGCAGATCCACGGTTTCTACGGCCTCCACACGGATCTTCCGGCTTCGCCGCGCTCGCACCGGCACGTCGCCGACTTCCTGACCCGGGTCTTCACCCCCCGCGTTTAGTCCTCTGAATGCGATCGTTGGCGCTGCGTACTACCGCATTCAGAGGACGAAATGCGGTAGTACGTGGTGTCAGGGGCGGGTGAGGCGCTCGAAGAAAGACTCGAGGTGCCGCCGCTGCAAAGCGATCGTCGAGAACTCCCCGGCGACCAGGCTCATCACGTTCGCCCCGGCGTTGATCAGCACGACCTCGTCGACCAGTTGCTCGTCGGGGGTCTCGGTGACGATGTCGCCGTCCTCCCGCCCTTCGGTGAGATACCGGTGCAGCAGACCTCGCCACGAGCGGATGTGCTCGAGGTATTTGTCCTGCAGTTTCGGGTTGGTCAGCGAAAGCTGCCAGAAGGTGAGCAGGACGCGCCCCGCGGCGATGCGGTCTTCGTCGATGGGCATCGACGACACGCACAGCTCGCGGAGCGCGGTCAGGCCACGCAACTCGTCCAGGTCCACGTACTCGCGCATCATGCCGAGCGCGCGTTCGTAGGTGGCCTGGATGATGTCTTCCTTGCTCGGGAAGTACAGCTTGAGCGCACCGTTGGCGAAGCCGGCGGCCGCCGCGATCTCGCGCATGGTGGCGGCCTCGATCCCGCCCTGGGTGATCAAATCCCAGGTGACGTCGACGATATGGCTGCGCCGCTCGTCGTGGTCGATGATCTTCGGCATCGGCAGACCTCCCGCACTGGTTCTTCTACCAGTGTAGGAGATCAGGCGCGGTGATACACGCGGTGCCCGGCGAACCACGTTTGTGTCACCTTTGTCTTGACGAGCGCGGCCGGATCGGTTCGGAACGGATCGCGGTCGAGAACGACGAAATCCGCCGACTTCCCCGGGACCAGCGAGCCGGTGACGTCGCCCAGCCCCATCGCGCGGGCGGCCGCGAGTGTGAAGACCTCGACCGCCTCGGCCAGGGTGATCGCCTGTTCCGGCCACAGCGCTCCGGGGAACGTGCCGGTCGGATCCTGACGGGTGACGAGGCCGTGGATGCCCTCCCACGCGTTCGGGGATTCGCTGACCGGCCAGTCCGAACCGCCCGCGACCAGCGCGCCCTCGTCGAGCAGCGACCGGTTCGGCTGCATCCGCCCGGCGCGATCGCCGGGCAGCACCTCGGCGATGGCCGCCGGGATGACGCCGGGCACCCACAGGAACGGCGAGATGTCCGCGGCGACGCCCAGGGCGGCGAAGCGGGGGAGGTCGTCGGGGTGGACGAACTGGCCGTGCGCGACCTGGAACCGCGCTTCGGTGAAACCCTCGGCCCGCACCTTCTCGACGGCGTCGAGCGTCGCGCGCACCGACGCGTCCCCGGTGCAGTGGACCTTCGCCGAAAGCCCGGCCGCCGCCGCGGTGCGCAGCCAGCCCACGAGTTCGTCACCCGGCATGGTGGTGGCACCGTGGTGACAGGCTCCGTGCGCGGCGTCCGGCAGGTACGGCTCCAGGAACGCGGCGGTCCGGGTCGGCGGGACACCGTCGAGGAAGATCTTCACGAAGTCCGGCCGGTGGTGCTCGCTCCGGTACTGCCCGGCGACCTCCAGCAGCGGCGCCCCGATCGGGTCGAAACCGAAGATCGGATCGTTGATCAGCAGCGACGAGACGACCCACGCGTGCAGCTCACCCGCGTCGTCGAGTGACTTCAGCGCGCGCAGGATGTCCGAGGAGACACCGGCGTCCTGGAACGCGGTCACGCCGTACGAATGCAGAGTGCCGATGCCGTGCCGTGACGCCGCGACGTGCTGCTCCGCGGTGAGTGTCCGGGTCTCGCTGAGCGCCCGCTCGACGGCGACACCCGCCGCCTCGAGCAGGATGCCGACGGGCTCCCCGGTCGAAGGATCGCGGACGATCTCCCCGCCCGCCGGGTCGGGTGTCGAGACGGAGACGCCCGCCAGCTCCAGCGCCCGGCTGCTCACCCAGCGGTTGTGCCTGCTGTCGTCCGAGAGCATGACGGGCCGTCCGCCGGCGGCTTCGTCGAGGGCGTGCCGAGCCGAGGACCGCGAAAGGGCGCTGACCAAAGTGGACGCCCAGGCACCGCCGACCACCCACTCGTCCGGCCCGAGCCCGGCGGCCCGTGAGCGGACGGCCGCGAGGATGTCGTCCAGTCCGGCGTCGAGGCCGAAGTTCAGTTCGAACAGGGCCGCGCGACCGGCGAGGGCGTGGTGGTTGTGCACGTCGACCAGACCAGGCATCACGAAGGCACCTTCGAGGTCGACGACCTCGGTGTTCGGCCCGCGTTCGATGTCCTCCAGGGACAGCACCTTGCCGTCCTTGATCGCCAGCGACGAGGCCCAAGGTCTGCCACCGTCCACTGTGTACACGGTGGCGTTGGTGAGGACGAGGTCGGCGGTCAAGGCTCAGCTCCCGGCCGGGTCGTAAGCCTCGGGGTGCACGGTGGTGCTCAGCAGCTTGCCGTGCGCGCCGAAGGTGAAATGGGTCGGAGTGCTCCCGGTGGCGTCCAGTCCGAAAAGGACACCGTGCGAGCGCAGCCGCTTCGCGTCACGGTGGTCGGCCACGGTCACCGAGGCGCACGGGATCACCTTCTCCCGCCACGCGAAGACGTAAATGCCCGGCCGCAGTTCGTAGACCGAGTTCTCGTCGGTGTCCGCGAGCCCGCGCTCCGGACCGGCCAGACACTGCCACGTGTACCAGTGCGGACTGAGGTACACGTGCTCGTAGGCGTGCTCGGTGCTGTACACCCACAGCACCCGGCGCCCGACCAGCGACGTCGTCGGCGCGAGCGACTCCCCGGTCGGCTCGATGCCGCCGATCGTGGCGGCCACGAAGGATTGCGTCACCCGGGGCGAGGTGTCACCGATCTTGCTCAGCACCAGGAGGGCGCGGCCGCGGCGCAGGTCCAGCAGCAGCGTGAAGGCCTCGTCCTGCCGTGCCTGCGGGTGGAACTGGACGTAGTACAGGTCGTCGTCGACCAGGAACGTCTCGCAGCAGTCGGTACCCGTGCCGTGGTAGGTCCATTCGATCCGGGTGCCCGAGAAGGCCGCGGTGAACGTGGTGCCGTCTTCACAGGCGAGGTCGACGGTACGGCCGTGCAGGTCGCCGACCGTGAGGGCCTTGTTCGCGTCGAAACCGGGGGCAAGACCGTCGAGCGGCAGCCAGGTGGAGGTGTCGGACAGGGTCAGTTCGGGCATCGATGAGTCCTAGTGCTCGTGGGATGAACAGTGATCGCCGGCGGCGCCGGAAGGCAGGTCCAGAGCCGGGTTGCGGTCCAGGAAGCCGTAGGGGCGCAAGGAGAAACCGGAGTAGTCGACCGGCATGACCGGCCAGTCCTCCGGACGCGGGATGTGGGTCGGGCCGAATACGTGCCACAGCACGAGATCGGCGTCGACGAGATCGCGGTCGGCGGCGGTCCAGGACGGCAGGCCCGCTCCACCCGGATGGGCGTTCGGCCGGTCGCCCGCCGGGAAGCGTTCGTCCGCCCGGTACGGCGTCGCCCACAGGTGACGGGTGGCGAACGTCGCCCGCTGGTGGACGGTCGATTCCGGCTGCGCCATCAGAGTCGCGGACGGCCTCGGCACGAGCTGGTAGGCCGTCGGCGAGCCGAGCCGGTTGGTCCGTTCCGCGCTGCGGATCTCCCAGACACGTGCCTTGGCCGGATCCGCGAGCCGCTGCGCCTCCCGTTCGGTCCGCAGCGGAGTCTCCTTCCAGGTGAAGGCGTTCCCGTACGGATTCCGCTCGCCCATCGCCACCCGCTCGACGTCGATCTCGACGAGCGAATTGCGTTCGCCGTCGATCGCCACGTCCAGCCGCGCGCAGAACAGGTGCTGGTGCACCGGCGCGAACAGACCGGGCGCGATCTCGTTGGCGTGCGGCTGTCCCGTGCCGGGATGCGCGGCGCCGGCGAACACGATGCCGGTGGCCTTGGCCTCCAGTTCCACGGTGCCGTCGAGGTAGAGGTACCAGAAGAAGCCGTAGTCGTAGTTGCCGATGGTGGAGATCGACGAGATCACCAGCCGCCGCGACCGGCGCACCTCGGCACGGCCGCCGAGATCCGTGTGCTTCCAGAGGATCCCGTAGTCCTCCTCGTGCATGCAGATCGCGCGCGGGATCTCGACCGGATGGCCGTGGTCGTCGGCGACGAACGCGGGGAAGTAGTGGATGACGCCGAGGCAGTCGCAGCCCAGCCGCAGGTCGTTGCCGTTCTTGCCGAGCAGGTACTCGCCCGCGTCGAAGTAGCTGATCCAGAACCGTCCGGGTGCGGTGTCGCCGTAGGGAACCACCATCTCGGGTACCGAGGCCCGGTGGAGCACCGAGCGGTCCTGGAACGAGATCCGGTGCAGTGTCAGGCCCTCGCGGGCGTTGAAGCCGACCCGGAGTTTCCAGCCCTCCCAGGTGACCTCGTTGCCGTCGACGGTGAAGCTCGGGCCCTCCGGCTGGGTGATCTCGATCGGCTTGAGGGTGGTGCGGGCCGGGACACCGTCGTAGCGGCCGTGCTCCGGCGGGACGGGCACGTCGCCCTCGTCTTCGATCCGGATGACACGCTGCCCGGTCAGGTCGATGTGCACGATCAGGCCTTCGACCGGATGTGCCCAGGGGCTGTCGGATTCGTCGTCGCGCAGGAAGGTCAGCGAGCGGATGACCCGGCCGGTCTCATCGGGCCTGCCGAAGAAGCCAGGCGCCAGGGGAGCGCAAAAGGCGTGCCCGATCCGGTCGCCGAGCCCGCGCCGCTCCATCGCGGCCTGCCATTCCGGCGACGCCTTGGTGATCGACGCGGCGAGGTCGTACTCCTCGAACAGGTACGCGGGCTGGCCTTCGCCGCATTCGTCGTTGGAGACCACTTCGCGCTTCGCCAACGAGACGACCACGTCGCACGCCTGGCCGGTCGCGGTGTCCAGCAGCGTGTACTGGACGCGGCGGTCGGGGGCGGCGTCGTCCTTCCCCGGCTCCACCGGCAGCACGGCCGGGAACCGCGTGGTCTCGGTGAGCAGGCCCTCGCCGGCCAGGATCGCGCGGCCCGCGATGAGTTCGTCGGCGGTCAACGGGTCGAGCGGATGCGGCCTGGTCATGCTTCGCAGTCTTGCCGGTCCGTCCCCGACTGAAAAGGCCGCCGTGCGGCTGCGGACAAGAAGGGTGCACTGATGGCCAAGCCCGTTCGTGGCCCGGACCGGAGGATGGCGTCATGCGACTGGATCTCGCGGGCAAGGCCGTGCTGGTGACCGGCGCGGCGTCCGGTATCGGCCTTGCCTGCGTCGACGCCTTCCTCGCCGAAGGCGCGCGGGTCGGCGCCCTCGACCGGGCGCCCGTGCCCACCCTCGCCGACGGTCTCCTGGCGGTCCAGGCCGACGTGACCGACGAGCCGTCGGTGGCCGCCGCGGTCGGCGCCGTGGCCGACCGGTTCGGCGGGCTCGACGTCGTGGTCGGCTGCGCCGGGATCTCCGGTCCGGTGGGGACACCGGTCACCGAAACCTCGGCGGCGGACTTCGCCGCGCTCATGGCGGTCAACGTCACCGGCCAGTTCCTGCTGGTCAAACACGCCGCGCCGTGGCTCACGGCGTCAGGCGGCTCGGTCGTGCTGCTGGCCAGCGACTCGGCGTTCACCAGCGCGCCCGGCATGGTGCCGTACTGCGCTTCGAAGGGGGCCGTGGTCGCGATGACCAGGGCACTCGCGGTCGATCTTCCCGGCGTCCGGGTGAACTGTGTCTGCCCCTCGGTGGTCGACACCCCGATGGCGCGCGGCGATCTCGGCGAGGTGCTCGACGATCCCGCGTTCCCGGTGCAGGCTCCTGGAGAAGTCGCCTGGCAGGTGCTCCATCTCGCGTCCGCGCGTTCGCGGGCGGTCAACGGCCAGGCCGTGCTCGCCGACTTCGGCGTCTCGGCCCGGTCCGGTTTTCCCGCTTAGAAAGGACTCCGCAAGTGAAGAAGGTTGTCGCGATCACGGGTGGCGGTACCGGTATCGGTGCCGCGGTGGCCCGCCGGTACGCCGACGAGGGTGCCCAGGTGGTGGTGCTCGGACGGCGACGCGAGCCGTTGGAGAAGGTGGCCGTCGAGACCGGCGCGCGCGTCATCGCGTGTGACGCCAGCGATCGCGAAGCCGCCGAGTCCGCCGCGGCGGAGATCGTCGGCGAGTTCGGCAGGCTGGACGTCGTGGTGGCCAACGCCGGCGGGCACGGTCTGTCTTCGGTGGTCGACACCGGCGACGAGGAATGGGAACTGGCTCTGCGCTCGAACCTCTCCAGCGCGTTCGTGTTCTGCCGGGCCACGCTGCCGTCGCTGGTCGAAACCGGTGGCCAGGTGGTCATCGTGTCGTCGCTGGCCGGGCTGTTCGCCGGGCCGAACGTCGCCGGCTACACCGTCGCCAAGCACGCGCTGATCGGCCTGACGCGCTCGATCGCCCGCGACTACGGGCCGAAGGGCGTCCGCGCGAACGCGGTCTGCCCCGGCTGGGTGCGCACCCCGATGGCGGACGGCGAGATGGAGCAGTTCGCGGAGGCCGCGGGCTTCGACGGCGGGCACGCCGAGGGCTACCGGCGGGTCACCGCCGAGGTCCCGCTGCGCCGTCCCGCCGAACCCGAGGAGATCGCGTCGATCGTGCGGTTCCTGGGGTCTTCGGAGTCGTCGTACATCACCGGCGCGGTGATCGTGGCCGACGGCGGCGCGCACGCCGTCGATCTGCCGACGCTGGCCTTCGAACGGGCGGGCATGGGTTCCTAGTGCGCAGGCGCCTAACCTGTCCGTGAAGGCCTCCTTGAGGGACCCAGAGTCCCTCAAGGAGGCCTTCACGGAATTCCGAACGATCAGGATTCGCCGAGGTACGCCGAGTGCAGGGTGCCGGGGGAGTCCAGCAGGTCCTGCGCGGAACCCGCGTAGGTGACGCGGCCCGAAGACACCACCAGCGCGTCGCTCGCCACCCCGAGGGCCAGATGCGTGAACTGCTCGACGAGCAGGATCGCCGCGCCCTCCTCGGCGAACCGGGTCACCATCGGCAGCAGCCGGGTGAACACCACGGGCGCCAGTCCCAGCGACATCTCGTCGATCAGCAGGAACGACGGCCGCGCGGCGAAAGCGCGGGCGAGCACCACCATCTGCTGCTCGCCCCCGCTGAGCAGTGCGGCCGGTGAGTCACGGCGTTTCTCCAGTTCGGGGAACAGTTCGAACAGCTCGTCGGCCCGCGTGCGGGTGCGCGCGGTCAGCATCAGATTCTCCAGCACGGTCAGGCCGCCGAACACCGCGCGCCCCTGCTCGATATGCGCCAGACCCCGCCGCGCACGGGAAACGCGCGACTGCTTCGTGATCTCGTCCGGTCCGATGTGGACGGTGCCCGCCGAGGCGGGCACCACACCTGAAACGGCTTCCAGCAGACTGGTCTTCCCGGCGCCGTTGGGGCCGACGAGCGCGGTGATCCGGCCCGGTTCCAGTGTCAGGTCGACTCCGGAGATCACCGGTCCGGCGCCGCGGGTGACCGTCAGCCCCGCTATCCGCAAAGCGTTCACAACAGCTCCGTTTCACCCATGTACGCCTTGAGCACGGCCGGATCCGCGAGCACCTCGGCCTGCGGGCCGGAAGCGAGGACGCGGCCGAAGTCGAGGACGGTGATCGTGTCGCAGACCGAGCGCACCAGGTCGAGGTCGTGCTCGATGAGCAGCACCGACACCCCGAACCGGGCGGGAACCTGCCGCAGCCGTTCCCCGAACGCGACGTGCTCCTCGTGTGGAAGTCCCGCGGCCGGCTCGTCGAGGAGCAGGACACGCGGCCGCGCCAGCAGATGCCCGACGACCTCGACCAGCCTGCGCGCGCCGACGTCCACTTGCGACAGTGGAGTGCGGGCGGAGGGGCAGCCGAAGAAGTCCAGCGCCTCGCCGATCTCCTCGGCGGTGAGCCGCCGCCTGGCGAGAAACTTGAGGTACGCCCCGACCGTCAGCCCAGGCGGGACCCGATCCTGCTGGAACGTCCGCCGCAACCCGGCTCGGGCCCGGTTCGACGGCGATCCGGTCAGCGGGCCGCCGCCGAGTTCGACCCGGCCTTCGGCGTTCGGCAGAAATCCGCTGATCGCGTCGACCAGCGTCGACTTGCCCGCGCCGTTCGGCCCGATGACGCCGAGCACTCCGTGCTCCGGCACCGATATGTCCACTGAGGACAATGCGGCGACGTGCCCGAAGTTCACGCTCAGCCCGCGCACGGTGAGCACCGGCGGGCCGGGCGCCTTGGACTCGATGTCCGCGGTCCCGGCGGCGAGGTCGAGTTTCGCGGGTTCCTTCTTGGACCGCCGGTACCAGACGTTCCGCACCGTGGTGCCGAGGTTCCCGCCACTGGCCAGCGCCTGGACCCCGAGCACGCCGAAAACCACGAAACCCCAGTCCTGCGGGATTCCCCAGCGCTTCAGCAGTTCCGGTACACCGACCCACAACACCGCGCCGAACACGGCCATGTCGATCAGATGCGCGCCCGACATGATCGCCAGCACGTACAGCGCCAGCGACTGGATCGCGGTGAAACTGGCCGGGAAGGCGAGCCCGACCTGACCGGTGAGCAGGCCACCGCTGATCCCGCCGAGGGTGGCGCTCACCGCGAACGCGGTCAGTTTCGACATCCGCACGCTCGTCCCCGCGGCGGCCGTGCCGCGTTCGGAGAACGCCACCGCCTGCCAGGCGCTGCCCCAGCGCCCGCGGCGCAGGAAGTACACGGCCAGGCAGCACAGCACCAGCACCACGATCGCGAGCTGGAAGTAGGACCGGTCGTCGGAGAAGGCGTCGGGCCGCTCGACCGAGATCCCGCCGGCGACGCCGGGGAACTGGAGCTGCACCAGCGCTAGGTCGGCCGCGGCGGCGAGTCCCAGTGTGACGACGGCGAGGTTGATCCCGCGCAGCCGCAACGCCGGGAGACCGACGAGCACCCCGACCAGCCCGGCGGCGAGCCCGCCGAGCAGCAGCCAGGTGAGGAACCCGCCCGGAGCCTGCGCCTCGTTCAGCGCGGACACCGTCCAGGCGCCGACCGCGCCGAAGGTGAGCTGGCACAGGGAGATCATGCCCGCGCTCCCGGTGACCACGCCCAGCCCGAGCAACGAGATCCCGGCGACGACGGCGCTCATGCCGAGGTACACGAAATACCCGTCGAGCCCGACGCTCAGACCGTAGCCCGCCGCGATCGCCACCAACGCGACGACGAACGGCATCCCTCGTTCAGCGAGCCGCATCCCACACCTCCTTGCGTTGCGACCAGAGCAGCAGCGCGACGATCACTGCGAACGGCAGGAAATACCGCACCACCGAAAGTCCGTCGACCTGCGCCGCCGCACCCTGGACCAGGCCGAGGCCGAGGCCGCCCGCGACGGCGAGGTCGAGACGGCGGAACCCGCCGAGCAGGGCCGCCGCGGCCGCGGGGACCACCAGCATCGCCAGCGAAGTCGCGTCGTTGGACTGCGACGGCGCCACGATCGAAATGACCAGCGTGCTGACCACGCCGGTGACCGCCCAGACCGCGACGCTGAGCCGTTTCGCCGGGATGCCCAGCAGTTCCGCCGTCGTCGGACGTTCCGACAGCGCCCTGAGCTGGACCCCCGCCGAGGTCCGGCTCAGGACGATCCGGCTGGCCACCGCCACCAGCACCGCCAGCGCGACGGTGACCACGGTGACCTGGCTGATCACCACGCCGCCGACGGTGGCCGCCGGTCCGTCGAGGATCGGGTGGAACGGCTGCGGTTTGTTGCCGAACAGGATGAACGACAACGAGATCAGCAGGAGCAGCACCGCCACGGTGACCGCCGAGCGGGTGCCGGTGTCCGCCTCGGCGAGCCAGGTGGACACGATCCAGCCGAGCAGCGCGCTGAGCAGCCCGCCGAGCAGGATCCCCGCCACCGTGGCGAGCCACGTCGGCAGTCCCGCGTGGACGGACAGGAACACCGCCACGTAACAGCCGACCATCCCGGTGGCGGACTGGGCGAAGTTCACCACCCGCACCAGGTGCGACATCAGCGTCAGGCAGACCGCCAACACCGCGTACAGTCCGCCGGCGGCCAGGCCTGCCAGCGCTCCCTGCAGCATCGAATCCTCCTTGTGAGGGGGAGGGGCGAGTGGTCGTTCGGTCCAGGTGGTGGGGGGGGGGGGGGGGGGGGGGGGGGGGGGGGGGGGGGGGGAGGGGGAGGGGGAGAGCGCACAGCCACACAACCACCCCCCGCACCCC
>NZ_JBVJCE010000010.1:123030-163036 GCF_055588925.1 Amycolatopsis sp. NPDC041971
GGGTATTTTCTCTTGTCCCTCTGAGGGAGTGGCGCTCTCCCGCCTTCTTCCTGTTTTGCTGTGTTTTGTGTGTTCTTTTTCTTCCCTCCCCCCCCCCCCCCCCCCCCCCCCCCCCCCCCCCCCCCCCCCCACGACCCACGCGACCCACCACGTACGCCGCCTCCCGTTACTTCTTGGGAATCCGCAGCCAGTCGTTCGCCGCGAGCTCCCATTTGTTGGTGCCGGAGGCGAGCTTGATCGGCCAGCCCGCGGTGTTGTCGTGGTGGTTCTGGCCGGGGCCGAAGACGTACGGCGTGCCGACCATGGGGTCGGTGATCGGTTTCATCTCGCGCAGCGCCTTGGTCACCGACTCACGCGTGATGTCACCGCTGATCCCCTTGACGACGTCGAGGAAGTACTTCGCCGCCAGGTAGCCGCCCTGGCTGAACGAGGTCAGCGGGATGTTGTTCTTGGTCATCAGCTCGCGCCAATCCTTGTTCTGCGGGCTGGTCGAGTCGGTGAACGGGTAGAACTCGGCAGGCACGTAGACCCCGGCGCCGGCGTTGGTGATGGCCTTGGCGTAATTCTCGCTGTAGACGCTGGTGAGCAGCAGCCACGTGACGTCGTTCCAGCCCTGCGCGGCGGCGGCCTTGAGCTGCCCGATGGAATCCGGCTCGACCGGGTTCACCGTGATCGCCTTGCAGCCGGCGTTGCGGGCCTTGACGATGTAGGAGGTGTAGTCGGAACCGCCGTAGGGCACGGTCGCGTCGAGGTACTTGAGCTTCTTGCCGGTGATGGCCGACCACTCGTCGATGGCCGCCTGATACGACGGCAGCGTGTTGCCCGCGATCTCCAGCAGCGCGCAGATGTCGTTCAGCTTCAGCGTTTCCGAGCCGTAGAGCAGGGTCAGCGTCATGTCGTGGTACGGGCCGACGTTGACCGGGGCGATGTTGGGGCTGGTGAAGCACGCCGGGTCCACGCCGATGCCCTGCATGGACAGGATCTTCTGCTGCTCGTAGTACTTGTTGTTGATCTCGCACTCGATGAGGCTCGACGAGCCGACGAGCGCCACCGCTTCGTCGCGGCCGACGACCTCACGGGCCGCGGCGGCCGCGGCCGCCGGGTCGCCCTTGTCGTCGAGGGCCTTGTACTCGATCTGCCTGCCGTTCACGCCGCCGCTCGCGTTGGCCGTGTCGAAGACCGCCTTGGCCGCTTGGGAGGCCTCGGGGAAGGTGGCCGCGCCGCTCAGCGCGTTGACCGAACCGACCACGATCGGTCCGCTCGAACCGCTTTCGGCCCCGGCACAGCCCACCGTGGCGAGCAGGACGGCGGCGGCGAGGGCGACCAGGCGCCGCGCGGGTTTCACCGGTTCCCCGAATCGTTCATGGCGTCGACGACGGGTACCGAGTCGACGATCTGCTCGAACGAAACGACCTTGCCGCCGTCGAACCTCCACACGTGCGCGACCCGGGCGGTGAACGAGCGACCGGTCTCGCGGTGCTTGCCCTGGTAGGTCCCGAGGCCGATCACCGTGTCTCCGGCGTCGAACAAGTCGCCCAGGGTGAAGGTGTAGCCGTCCCAGTCCTTCGCGATCGCGCCGAAGACGTTGTCCCGGACCTCCTCCGGGCCGGTGTAGGTTCCGGCGTAAGGGAAACCGGCCGCCTCCGTCCAGGTGGTGTCCGGGCCGAGCGGGGCCAGCATGCCCGCCAGGTCACCCCGGTCGCTCGCGGCGTAATGCGCGGCGATGATGTCGAGATTGGACACTGAGACTCCTTAAACCGGTTGCGCGTCGGGATAGGCGACGGCGCCGAGTGGGTAGATGTGCCCGCCCGCGCGGGAGTGCTCCGACCGGCCGTCGCCGGTCAGGCCGAGGAAGACGCCGGTGGTCTTGAGCGCGTAGCCGAGGTCGTGCAGCCACACACTGGCCACGGCGATGCGGAATTCGCGGAAGCAGAACAGGTAGAGTCCGTCCTGGAACTTCCACACCGTCGACAGGTCCATGTCCCCGTGTCCGCGCTGCACACCTTCGAGGCATTGCCAGGCATAGCGTTGCGAAGACACGTACACGTGCTCGTAAAGGTGTTCCGGGCTGTAGCGGTAGATGTTGCGCTTGCCGATCAGATCGCGCGACGGCCCCGGTACCTCGCCCGTCGGCTCGCCCGCGTCGGTCGTGCCGGACCAGAACGTCTGAGAGACACGGGGAACGCCTTCGACGTCTTCGGCGCCGATCACCGAGCGCACGGCGAGCGCGCGATGCGTCGTCGTGGAGAAGACGACGGCGAGTGCTTCACCTTCCACGCTGGTATGTGGGAGATTGACGAAGAAAACGTCTTCCCGGACGGCGACCGCGTCGTACGGATCCTCGATGCCGTTGCAGGAGACGGTTTCGGCGTCCTCGAACCGCAGCGCGAGCGTCGTTCCGTCGTCGAGGGCGACGGTGAGCTCGCGTCCCGACAGGTCCGCGTTCGGCAGGCGGTAGGTGGCTATTCCGGCGGCGAACTCGTCATAGGTGCGCCACTGTTCCTCGGGTGCTTCGGGCATGCGGTCATCGTCGAGGTGACCGCACTGAAAGGGCCAGCTGTCACGCGCTGGGCGGCAACAACCGATCGCTCACGGTCAAGCCGCGGCGCAGTTCGCTCGGCGAGCGGCCGAATTCCGTCTTGAACACCCGGCTGAAATGCGGCGCGTCCACGAAACCCCACTTCGCCGCGATGGCGGCGACGGGTCGCGAAGTGTGCACGGGGTCCAGTAATTCGCGGCGGCAGTGTTCGAGGCGACGGGTGCGGATCCAGCTCGAGACGGTCGTGCCCTGTTCGTGGAAGAGGCCGTGCAGATGCCGGGTGGAGATGTAGTGCTCGGCGGCGATCTGGGCGGGGCCGAGGTCGGTGGAGGAGAGGTTCGTGTCGATGTAGGCGAGGACGCGGCGCATCAGTTCGTGGTGCGGTCCGGCGCTCGAGCGGGCGAGGTCGAGTTCGCTGGCGAACAGCGTGGCGAGCAGATCGACCGCCGTATGCGCGAGCCGGACGCCCGCCGGTCCGCCGAGCTGGTCGAGGTTGCTGCCGAGTTGCGCGAGGAAGGGCACCACCACGTTGCCCATGCCCCGTTTGCCCGACATCGGCACCGCGGTCAGCTGGCCGACCAGGTCGCGGGGGAGATCGATGAGCCGCTGCGGGAACATCACCACGAGCGTGCGGAAATCTTCTTCGAACGCCAGGGTGTACGGCCGGTGCGTGTCGTACAACGCCACGTCACCGGGGCGCAGCATCGCCTCGCGGTTGTCCTGCACCAGCAGCCCGGTCCCGGACAGGATCAGGCTCAGCTTGTAGTAATGCCTGTCCGCCCTGGCGATGAGCTCCGGCGTCCGCTCGACCACGTGCGCCGACGCGGTCACCTCGGTGAGCTGGACGTCGTCGGCGCCGCACGAGCGGATGCGGCCGCGGAAATGGTCGCGGTGCTCGCTCGTCACGTGCAGCGGCACGAAGGATTGCGACACCACCGTGCGGAAATCGGTGAAATCTCGCGCGACCGTGGTGGTCGTCGGGTCGGCGGTGGCGGTGGTCACGAGGTCACCTCGCAGCGTCGGGGGGCGAATTTCATATACGATAAGCGATACGATGCTGCCGGGCAATGTTCCCCGCGAGGTCAGTCGGCGAGACGAAACAGAAGGGTTCTCGGGTCGACATCGACGGGGACCACCGCGCCCGTTTCGTAGCGGCCGACCTCCTCGGCTGGAAACGACGTCGGCGTTCGCGCGGACGACCGTCGTAGTCGCCGGCGTGCGGTCACTGGCCGGTTTCCGTCGCCGGTCCGGTAGAAATGCCCGCTTGCCCGCGGTTGTGCCGGGCGAGTGCGCCGAACGACCGCTTGCGCTCGAACCGGTACGGCGCCCCCTCGTCGTGGTGCCGTTCACGCAGTGTCTTCACGAGGGCGTACGACGCCATGTCGTAGTCGTACTCCGGCCGGGAAGGATGATGCGCCAGGTTCGGCGCGATGAATGTGTAGACGTGCGCGCCCTGGAGTCCGGCCGCGTCGAACACGCGCAAGAGCCGGGCGAGGTGGTCGGCCTGCTCGCGTTCGTTTCGTACATGGCCCGGTTCGACCCTGGGCGGGACCTGTTCGTAGTCGACGATGTCCCAGCCCATCCCGCCGGCCCGCGCGGCGCCGGTGTACGTGCACGAACCGAACTCCAGCACCACCACCGGTTTGTTCCACCGCCGGTACTGGGCCAGGTCCTTTGTGTACTCGGCATCGGTGGCGAAGTACGGGTAATAGTCGATTCCGACGATGTCGAAGAGGTTCCAGTCGACCGGTTCCATCCCGCCGATCGCGGCGTAGGTGATCCGGCCACGGAAGTTCCGGCGCGCGACGTCGGCCGCCCGCGCGAGGAAATCGGCCAGCCGGTCCATGATCTTCGGCCATTCCTCCGGCGGGATGGTGGCCATGTTCGCGATCCGCTCCTGGAAGGTCGCGCCCGGCACGATGCCCGGGGTGAAGAGGAAGTGCTCGCATCCGGCGACGAACTTGACGTCGTCGCCGTGGCGAAGGCGCTCGGCCCGCCGGGCGGATTCGGCCAGATGCTCGAGAACCTGAGCCTGGGGGTGGTCGTAGAGCCGGGGCTGGACGTACACCTCCATCCCCCGTCGCAGGGCGGTGGACGTCGTTTCGGCGAGCCTGCCGATGTCGGTGCCGAACGCGGTGATCGACGGGCAGCGCAGCTCGTCGGCGATCACCCGGATCTCGTGCTCCAGCTGCCCCCTGCTCCAGCGCACCCGGCTCAGCGGATCGCCCGCGGCGTGCAGGACGCCGGTGTCATAGGCGACCCCGCCTCGTAGCCGTCGAGGCCTGCCCGCCGCCTCGGCGATACCCCCGCCGAGACCCGCGAATGCCACCGCTCCCGCGACGGATTTCAAGAACGTCTTGCGACTGATCATGACTATCCTCTCGCTAGTTGCTCAACTAGGCTGCTGTTCATGCAACCAGAAAATGAGCCTGGTGAACAGGGGCGGCGCTCGTTCATCGAGGAGGCGCGGCGCGCGCAGATCGTCTCGGCGACCATCGAGACCATCGCGGAGATCGGTTACGCGAAGGCGTCGTTCGTGCAGATCGCGCGGCGGGCGGGGATCAGCCCGGGGCTGATCACGTACCACTTCGCCAAACGCGAAGAGCTGATGAAGCAGGTCGTGCTGACTGTGCACACCTCGATGGACCGGGCGCTGAGCGCGCGGGCCGAGGGCGCCGAGAGCTATGCCGCCGCGCTGCGTGCCCTCATCGAGGGCTTCGTCTTCTACTGCGCCGAGCGACCGAAGGAGATCATCGCGATCGGTCAGATCGCTTCGGCGTCAAGGGATGCGGAGGCCGCCCGGAACTGGTTCGAAGAGCAGAACGCGAAGACGCTGGCAGAACTGGAGGACATGTTCCGGGAGGGGCAGCGGCTGGGGGAGCTGCGGCGGTTCTCACCGCGGGTCATGGCCGTGTCGGTGATCGCCGCCATGGAGGCCGCCCCCGCGGAGCTGATGGCACGGCCGGACACCGATGTGGCGGCCTACGCGCGCGAGCTGGCCGACCTGTTCGAACACGCCATGAGCCGTCCGGCCAGTGCGTAGGAGCGACGGGACTCAGCCGAGGAAACTCGACCTTCACGCCTTCCCCAGTACCTGAAGGACCCCTTCCTTGCGCCTAGGTACAGGAAGAGGGCCTTCATGTACTTCCCCGAGCCCTTCACGGCGACAGAACGGTCAGGCGAGCGAGGCGGGAAGCGTTTCGAATCCGCGCAGGATCCGGGTCTGCCGCCGCCGCGCGCCGTCGAGAAGCCGCAGGTCGGGGAAGCGTTCGAAGATCGACCGCAGGCCGATCTCCCCTTCCATCCTCGCCAGCGAAGCGCCGAGACAGTAATGCCGTCCGGCGCCGAACGACACGTGGTCCCGCGCGTTCGCCCGCTCGACGTCGAAGGTGGCCGGGTCGTCGAAGATCTCCGGGTCCCGGTTGGCGCCCGCGAGCACGGTGCTGACGATCGCGCCGCGGGCGACGCGTGTCCCGCCGATCTCGGTGTCACTCGCGCAGAGCCTGCCGGTGAGCAGGACGGGCGGGTCGTAGCGCAGGATCTCGTCGACGGCGTTGCTCCACAGGTCCGGATCCGCCCGCAGTTTCGCGAGTTCGCCCGGATGCCGGGTGAGCAGGGCGATGCCGTTGCCGAGGAGGTTGACGGTCGTTTCGAAGCCGGCCGCCAGCACCAGTCCCGCGGTGGCCTTGAGTTCCCGCTCGGTCAGGCCCACCCCGTCCTCGCGGGCGGCGATGAGCTTGCTGAGCAGATTGTCGCCGGGGTTCGCCCGCAGCTTTTCCAGATGCAGGGTGAGCCACGAGTCGAACTCGGCCAAGGTCGCTTCGACCGTCCGGAAGGTCCGCCACGGCAGGCCGAGATCGAGACTCGGGGCCGCGGCACCGCCCAGCGCCAGCACCTTGTCCCGTTCTTCGAGCGGGACGCCGAGGATCTGGCTGATCACGGTGACCGGCAACAGACCGCAGTACTGCTCGACGAGATCGACGGGGTTCGCCGGATCGAGATTGTCGAGCAGTTCGTCCGTGATCGCCTGCGTGCGGTGCCGTAGTTGCTCGACCGCGCGGGCGGTGAAGACGCGCGTGACCAGTTTCCGGTAACGCGTGTGGTCGGGTGGTTCGCTCGCGAGCAGCGACGGTGGTTCTATCGGATGGATCAACCCGGACGAAGACCAGGCGACGAGCCGGTTGAGCAGCGGGTTGTCCGGGACGAACCGCACGGTTTTGAACGCGTCGTCGGTCAGGATCTCCTTGCACGCCGAATGCCGCGTGGTCACGTGCCCGACCCGGGTGGTGGCGATGGCGCCGTGTGAGCGGATCTCGTCGAACAGTCCGGTCAGGTCCGCTCCGCCGCTCGCCTCGACCGACAGCCTGCCCTGGAGATCGCCCCGGCGTGCCGCTGCCCGCAGTGCGACGCGGGGGAGCGCGTGGCCGATGCTCCAGCGGGTGACCGGTTTGGCGATCTCCTCCGCCCGGCGCCGGAAACTCCGGGCGGGAGCGGTCTTGAGTGTGAACATCAGGACTCCGTCCGTGCGGGTCCTCCGAAGGTATCGGAACGACGTGTCAGTAGCGAGCCGCTCCGATAGCTGCGGACCCGCTTCCCCGTCGGTAGTGTTCTGCACTTCCGGCGGGCCGGGGAGTGCTTGTGGGCGGCTACGGGTTCGACATCGCGCTGGTCGCGGTGCTGGTGGTGGTCAACGCGGTGTTCGCGGGCAGCGAGATGGCGCTGATCTCGTTGCGCGAGGGGCAGTTGCGGGCATTGGAACGGGACGGCCGCGCCTCCAGCCGGACGCTGGTGCGGCTCGCCCGCGACCCGAATCGCTTCCTGGCGACGATCCAGATCGGCATCACGCTCGCCGGATTCCTGGCCTCGGCGACGGCCGCGGTGTCCCTCGCCCAGCCCCTGGTGCCACTGCTGGACTTCCTTGCTGACGCCGCCGGGGCGGTGGCAGTCGCGCTGGTGACCATCGTCTTGACCTTTCTGACCCTCGTGCTCGGGGAGCTGGCGCCCAAACGGCTGGCCATGCAGTACGCGCTGCGGTGGGCGTTGCTGGTCGCGCGGCCGCTGAACCTGTTGTCGGCGATCTCGAGACCCGTGGTGTGGGCGCTGAGCGTGTCGACGAACTTCGTCGTGCGGATGCTGGGCGGCCGGGCGGAAGCCGATCCGGATCAGATGTCGCCGGAGGAGCTGCGGGAGCTGGTCTCGGCGCAACGCGGCCTGAACGCCGAGCAGCGCATGATCATCAACGGCGCCTTGGAGATCCACGAACGACGGCTGCGGGAAGTGCTCGTCCCCCGCCGTATGGTGCTGACGCTCCCGGCCGAGCTGGACCTGCTTTCCGCGCGCAGGCAGCTGGCCGAGTCCGGCCATTCCCGGGCGCCGGTCGCCCGCGGCGGCCATCTGGACGACGTCGTCGGTGTCGTGCAGTTACGCGATCTGCTCGGCGACCACGAAGACCTCGCCGAGGCCGTCAGACCGGCGGTGGTGTTCCCCGACTCGCTGCGGGTGTCGGACGCGCTGCGGAGTTTCAAGGCCGAGCGGGAGCAGATGGCGCTCGTCGTCGACGAGCACGGCGCCGTCGCGGGCATGGTCACGCTGGAAGATCTGCTGGAGGAGATCGTCGGCGAGATCTACGACGAGACCGACCGCGACGTGCTGGCCGTACGCGACGGCAACGACGGTTCGCTGGTCCTGCCCGGTACGTTCCCGGTGCACGACCTCGTCGATGTAGGGGTCGAACTGCGGGACACGCCGCCGGGGGAGTACGCGACGATCGCGGGGCTGATCCTCGTGATCCTCGGCAGGATCCCGGAGAAACCGGGCGACCGGGTGGTGCTCGCCGGCTGGACGGCCGAGGTGCTCGGCGTGGAGCATCACGCGATCACGCGGGTGGCGCTGCACCGGGGAGCGCCGCACCGTGGGCCGGATGCGGAGCGGTGAGTTGCGCCGGGCGCGTCCGGTTGGCAGCGTGCCCCGTGTCCCACCACTAAGAAAGGTGTTCCGATGCCGCAAGACCAGCCGGATTTGAAACCTCGTTCACGCGATGTGACCGACGGTCTGGAGCGCGCGGCGGCCCGCGGGATGCTCCGCGCGGTCGGGATGGGCGACGACGACTTCGCCAAACCGCAGATCGGGGTGGCGTCCTCGTGGAATGAGATCACCCCGTGCAACCTCTCACTCGACCGGCTGGCCAAGGCGGTCAAGAACGGTGTGCACGCGGCGGGCGGCTACCCGCTGGAGTTCGGCACGATCTCGGTGTCCGACGGGATCTCCATGGGACACGAGGGAATGCACTTCTCCCTGGTGTCCCGCGAGGTGATCGCCGACTCGGTCGAAACGGTGATGATGGCCGAGCGGCTCGACGGCTCCGTGCTGCTGGCGGGTTGTGACAAATCGCTGCCGGGCATGCTCATGGCCGCGGCCCGGCTCGACCTCGCCTCCGTCTTCCTCTACGCCGGCTCGATCATGCCCGGTCAGGTCGACGGCCGGGACGTCACGATCATCGACGCCTTCGAGGCTGTCGGCGCTTGCCTGGCAGGCAAGATCACCCGCGCCGAAGTGGACAAGATCGAACGCGCGATCTGCCCCGGCGAAGGCGCTTGCGGTGGCATGTACACCGCCAACACGATGGCGTCGGTGGCCGAGGCGCTCGGCATGTCACTGCCCGGATCGGCCGCCCCGCCCGCCGTCGACCGGCGCCGTGACGGGTTCGCCCACCGGTCGGGAGAGGCCGTCGTCGGGATGCTCCGCCAGGGCATCACCGCCCGGCAGGTCATGACCATGGAGGCGTTCGAGAACGCGATCGCCGTCGTGATGGCGCTGGGCGGTTCGACCAACGCCGTCCTCCACCTGCTCGCGATCGCCCGCGAGGCGGAGGTCGACCTGCGCATCGACGACTTCAACCGCATCGGCGACAAGGTCCCGCACCTCGGCGACCTCAAACCGTTCGGGAAGTATGTGATGAACGACGTCGACAAGGTCGGCGGCATCCCCGTGGTGATGAAGGCGCTGCTCGACGCCGGGCTCATGCACGGCGACGTGCTCACTGTGACCGGCAAGACCATGGCCGAGAACCTCGAAGGCATCGCGCCCGCGGGGATCGACGGCGAGATCATCCGCCCGCTCGACCGCCCGATCCACCAGACCGGCGGGCTGACCATCCTCAAGGGATCGCTGGCGCCCGAAGGCGCGGTGGTGAAGTCGGCGGGCTTCGACGAATCGACGTTCACCGGCACCGCGCGGGTGTTCGACGGCGAACGCGCCGCCCTCGACGCGCTCGCCGAGGGCCGGATCGTCGCCGGCGACGTCGTGGTCATCCGGTACGAAGGCCCGAAGGGCGGGCCCGGGATGCGCGAGATGCTCGCCATCACCGGGGCGATCAAGGGCGCCGGACTCGGGAAGGACGTTCTGCTGATCACCGACGGCCGGTTCAGCGGCGGCACGACCGGCCTCTGCGTCGGCCACATCGCGCCGGAAGCCGTCGATGCCGGGCCGATCGCGTTCGTGCGCGACGGCGACCCGATCACCCTTGACGTCGCGAACCGGACGCTCGAGGTCGAGATCGACGACGTCGAGGCCCGCCGGGAGGGCTGGACGCCCAAACCCCCGGCGTACACGCGCGGGGTGCTCGGCAAGTACGCCAAGGTCGTCCGCAGCGCCGCGCACGGAGCCGTTTGCGAGTAGGCCGGGCCGGTGCGCGAATGGCGGCTTCGCGTGTCCGGATGGACGGCAGACGTGTCTGGATGGACGACTCGCGGCGGAAGGCGGTCGCACGCGTGTCGTCCCTCCAAGTACACGTGCCGTCCACTCAGTCACGCGAGACCGCCAGTTGCGCACCACCACAAGGCCTCGGTGACCACCACGAATGGGTGACATGTAGGCCGGATGGGTGCAAGTACGTAATTCACCCGATGTGCCCGCTACTCCGGAGTAGCAGACTCGGCGACCCGACGATTCCCGCTGCTCCGGAGGTCGATGATGACCCTGACCGCGTCCCATGCCCCGGCCCGTTCCGCCGCCCTCGTGATCGCCCGCGTGGTCGTCGACGGGATCCGGCATTCGCTGCCCGAGCACGCGTCGCTGTTCGACGCGCGCGCCACGGAGTTCGTCGCCTCCGTACTGGAACACGACAGGATGAACTCCGCGCTGGGCATCGCCGCCGGTGCGGACGCCTTCCGGCAGGTCGGTGTCGCCGAGTACGCGGCGGGTAAGGGCTTGGAGCGGCTGTCCCGGGCGTACCACTCGGCGGGCCGGTCCGCCTTGCCCGCGCTGGCGTCGCTGTCACGGCTGCCCGGGGCAGGCTCGGCCGTAATGGACAGCGGGGTCGAGGCCCTGCTCCGCTGCGCCGACGTCCTGATCCGGCTGTCGACCGCGGCCTATCGCGCCGCGCACACGCCTTCGGTGGCCGAGTTGCGCCGAGACCTGCTGCGGGAGCTTTTGAGCGGCCGCCCGCCCGCGAAGTGGGCGGCGCTGGCGGCGGAGGCGGGCTGGGTGCCGCCCGCCCGGGTGGTGGCCATCGCCGCCGAGCCCGGCGCGGTCCGCGCCTCGTTCGGCCCGGAGGTACTTGCCGACCTCGCGGGCGAGTACCCGCATCTCCTCGTGCCCGACGACGTCGAGATCAGCGGTGTCCTGGCGGGGACCCGGGCGGCGGTCGGGCCCGCGGTGGCGCCCGCCGAAGCCGCGGTGTCCCTGCGCTGGGCCCGTCGGACGCTGGAACTGGTCCGCCGCGAGGTGATCGAGGACGGCCCCCTCGTGCGCTGGTCGGACCACCTGACCACGCACTGGCTGTTCGCCGACGAGGTGCTCACCTCCGCGCTCGTCACGCGCAGCCTGGCGCCGATCGCCGATCTGCCCGCGAACGAACGCACCAAACTGGCTGAGACCCTCGACGCCATGCTCGCCGCCCGCGGCGGGGCGCCCGAGATCGCGGAGAACCTCGGCGTCCATCCGCAGACGGTCCGCAACCGCCTCCGCCGGCTGCGGGTCCTGTTCGGCTCCCGGCTCGACGACCCGCAGACACGGCTGGATCTGCGGATCGCCTTGCGCGTGGAGCTGCTCACGCCCGAACCGGCGGGGGCGACCACCCCGATCAGGGCGGCGTGATGCTCACGCGGGCTCGGCCGTCCGGGTCACCCAGGTGGCGACCTGAACGCGGTTGGCGTAGCCGAGTTTGGTGAGGATGTGGTCGATATGGGTGTCGACCGTGCGCCGGGCGATGCCGAGCCGGTCGGCGATCTCCTGGTTCGTCAGCCCTTCGGCGATCACGTGCGCGATCTCGGTCTCGCGTTTGGTGAGCACCTGCGCGGCCTTTTTCCGTGGCTCGGGGGCCCACTCCTCGAGGGCGTAGACGATGGCGTCGGCGGTGGACATCGCGGCGCCGTCGGCGAACTCCTTGACCGCGACCTCCCAGCCCAGCGCCGCCGTCACAACCTCGGTGTCGGCCTGCATCGGTTCGGTGAACGCCTCGTACCGCGTCGGCCACGCGCCCACCGTGCGCCAGACGTTCATCGAGGCGCCCTGCAGGATCGCTGCCCGGCTGGGACGTCCGGTGCGGGCCGCGCAGCCCGCCAGGACGGTGAGCGTGAACCCGACGACGACCCGGTCGTTGACCTGGGCGTGCAGGCGCAGAACCTGCTCGCAGCAGTGGCTCGCCACCGCGAGATCACCCTGGAGGTACTCGGCGGCGGCGCGCGACCACAGTGCCCATCCCCGCCAGAAGACCTCACCCCGTCGCTCGCAGCGCTCCACTGCTTCCGCGAGCACCGCCCGGCCGCGGTCGATGTCGCCGTTCAGCCAGACGGCCAGCCCGTGGTTGTAGCTCGCCCAGAGGTCCGCGCCCTCGTCGCCGTGGGTGCGGAACAGGTCGATGGCCGTGCCGAACAGGCGCGACGCCTCGGCCATGTCGTTGCCGATCAGCGCGGCGTAGGCGCGGACGTGGAGCACGTACGCGGCGGCGAGGTCGTCGCCGCTCGCCTCGGCTTCGACGGCCGCCCTGTCCAGCATGCACCGATGAGCGGGCAGGTCGCCTTGCACCAAGGCCAGGAAACCCGAGAGCCACAGCCCGTGCGCCCGCTCCGGGACACCCGGTGCCGCGACCTCGTCTAGACGGCGGACCCACATCCGGCCTTCGGTGTTCAGCCCGCGGACGATCCAGAACTCCTTGACGTCGCGCAACATCCGCAGCCCGACGACCGCGTCCTCCGGATCGCCGGTGCAGTAATCGAGGGCGACGCGCAGATTCGCGTGCTCGCGCCGGAGCCGTCCGATCCAGCCGAGCTGATCGGTCTCCAGCCATTCCGTGGCGTACCGGCCGGCGAGTTCGGCGAACCAGTCCCGGTGCCGTTTCCGGAACTCCGCCGTCCCGCCCGTCTCATTGAGCCTGTCGACGCCGTACTCGCGTACCGATTCCAGCATGCGGTACCGCACGCCGCCGGGGTATTCCTCGCGCAGCAGGATGGATTTGTCCAGCAGCCCGTCGACGACTTCGAGGACCCGTTCACACGGCAGTTCGCCGCCGGAACAGACCTGCTCGGCCGCGTCGAGGTCGAAGCTGCCGGAGAACACCGACGCACGCGCCCACAGCAGGCGTTCGGGCCCGGTGCACAGGTCATGGCTCCAGCCGACCAGGGCCCGCATGGTCTCGTGCCGCTCCGGCCGCCCCCGCCGATCCTTGGCGAGCACGGAGAACTGCCGGTCCAGCCGGTCGGCCAGCTGGCGCAGGGACAACGCCCGCGCGCGGACGGCGGCCAGTTCGATGGCCAGCGGCAGCCCGTCGAGCCTGCGGCACAGCCGGATCAGCGGCTCGGTGTCCTCCTCGGTGAGCCGGAACGACGGCGCGACCGCGGTCGCGCGGTCCACGAACAGCCGCACGGACTCGTCGTTCATCGCGCGTTCGAAGGAGTCGCCCGGTTCCGGTATCGCCAGCGGCGGCACCGGCAGGACCCGCTCGCCCGCCACCCCGAGCGACTGCCTGCTCGTGGCCAGCACGGTCACCTGAGGACAGGAGCGGACCACGGTGTCGGCGAACCAGGCGCAGCTGTCGACCAGATGCTCGCAGTTGTCCAGCACCAGCAGTAACCGGCTCGCCTGGAGTGCCTCGACGACCACCTCGATGGCCGGTTTCGCCGAGCGGTCGCCGAAGCCGAGCACGTTCGCCACGGTCGGCACCAGCAACGCGGGTTCCCGCAGCTCGGCGAGCGAAACGAAGGCGACGTCGTCGGCGGTCGCCTCGCGGTGGGCCGCGGCGATCCGCCACGCCAGTCTCGTCTTGCCGACACCGCCGGGTCCGGTCAGCGTGACCAGCGACGACGTTTCCAGCAGGCGCCGCGCTTCGCCGGTCTCGACGTCGCGGCCGACGTAGCTGGTCACTTCCGTGGGATCGGCAGGCCACCCCGGAAGCGAGCCGACTCCGTCCGCCATGCACTCTCCCGCGCTCGACCAGCCCCGCGATTCCGTCCGATGTAGACGGAGCTCGCCCGGCTGCGGATCCTAGCGGACCGGCGTCCTCCTAGCGGGACGCTTGTTTGCCGCGGTCGTGCGCCCAGCCCGCCAAGACGGTTCCGGCGGCCACGAGCAGCAGGAATACGAGCAATCTGCCAGCCCATTCACCGGGTACCCAGTCGAAAGTGCCCCACAACTGGGTCGCGGAGTGATCGAAAAGGCTGCGGATGGCGGCCTGCGCGAAGACGGCGACGGTCACCATCCCGACTATTCGCAGCCCCAGACAGCCGCCCTTGGTCATGCTTCCTACCTCCTGTTTCGCGGTCGGGCCCCAGCATCGCCGTCACTGCTCCGGGAGCACATCGGCGGCGCGTCGCGCTTCGCGTCCGACCAAAGTCGACCTCGGTCGCGACCGAGGTCGGGGCCCGGATCCTCCTGTGTCCGGCTGCGCCACCGCGGACGGGTCGACCATGATGAGCCGGTGATCAACGACGCCCAGCCGCCCGTCCCTCCCTGGGGGCAGGCATGGCGTCTGCTCGCCGCGGCCGCGCTGGGAGTGCTGCTTTGGCTCGTCACTGCGTCGCAACTGCCGGAGGGTGCGACGGGCCCGAGGGTCGACTGGCTGACCACCGGTGACCCGCTGATCGCACTCGTCTGCCTGATCGCCCTGCTGTGGCGTCGTCGCTTTCCGGCCGTGGTCACGACCGCGGTCATCCTCGCCTCGACGGCGTCGGTACTGGCGGCCGGCGCGGCGCTGCTGGCGCTCTGTTCGCTGGCCGCCCGGCGGCGGCCGGCCGAAACGGCGGTGGCGGCGGTGTTGTCCGTGGTCACGGCGGTGCTGACCGTCGGCCTCTACCCCCAGCGGGAGGTACCGGCGCCGCTGTGGCTGCTGATCGGCCTCCCCGCCCTGATGGTGGGCATCGTGGTGGCCGTGGGCGCCGCGATCGGCGCGCGCCGGGAGGAGGTGCGATCCCTGCGGGAACGGGTCGAAAGCGCGGAACGGGAGCAGGCCGCGCGGGCGGCCGAGGCACGGATCATGGAGCGGCACCGGATCGCCCGCGAGATGCACGACGTCCTCGCGCACCGGGTTTCCCTGGTCGCCATGCAGGCCGGAGTGCTGGGGCACCGCCCCGATCTGCCCGCCGACCAGGTCGCGGAACTGGCCCGCGGCATCGCCGACGGCTCCCATCAGGCGCTGGAGGAACTGCGCGACGTCCTCGGCGTGCTCCGCGCGGGCCCGGACGAACTGGAACCGCCGCAGCGTTCGCTCGCCGACCTGCCCGCGCTCGTCGCGGACGCGCGGGCGCTGGGACTGGACGTCACCTTGACGGTCACGACCTCGGGTGAACCGCCCGACTCGATCGCGAGGACCGTCTACCGGATCGTGCAGGAAGGGCTGACCAACGCGGGCAAACACGCGCCGGGCGCCGAAGTGGTCGTCACCGTCGAGGGGAAAGCGGGTGACGGCGTGCGGGCGACGGTCCGGGATTCCGGTGCGGCACGGGCGATCGCGGGCCCGCCCGTGTCGGGATACGGCCTGCTCGGCCTCGCCGAGCGGGTCGGGCTGGCAGGCGGCGAACTGGACCACCACCCGGAGCCCGGCGGCGGATTCGTCCTCGCCGCGCGGTTGCCGTGGCCGGTCCGCGAAGGGAGCGAATGAATGGACAACGAGCGGGTGCGGGTCGTACTCGTCGACGACGAACACCTGGTGCGGATGGCGCTGCGGCTCATCGTGGACGGTGAACCCGACCTCGTCGTGGTCGGCGAGGCCACCGACGGCGACACCGCGATCACCGTGGTGGGGGAGCAGCGGCCCGACGTCGTCCTGATGGACGTCCGGATGCCCGGCCGCGACGGGCTGAGCGCGACCGAGGAGATCCTCCGCCGCCCGGATCCGCCCCGGATTTTGGTGCTGACCACCTTCGACTCGGACGAGATGGTGCTCGGCGCGCTGCGCGTCGGCGCGCTCGGCTTCGTACTCAAGGACACCCCGCCGCCCCGGATACTGGCGGCGATCCGGACGGTCGCCACCGGGGAACCCGCGCTTTCGCCCGCCGCCACGGCCCGCCTGATCGCCGCGGCCACCGGGCCGCACTCGTCCGACGCGCGCCGGGCGTCCCGCGAGACCGCCCGCGAACTGCTGGCCACCCTGACCGACCGCGAACGCGAGACCGCGAGCGCCATCGCCGAAGGGCTGTCCAACACCGACGTCGCGCGACGGCTGGCCATCACCGTCGCGACGGTGAAGGCCCACACCAGCAGCATGCTCGCGAAACTCGGCGTCGAGAACCGGGTCCAGATCGCCCTTTTGGTCCGCGACGCCGAAGGCTGAAACTTTCTCCGGCTCGGTGTCGAATCCGTCGTTCCCCGGTCGACGTAATGTCGAAAGCAGTTCGGAACGACCAAGGAGAAACCAGATGCGCACCCTGATCGCCACCGCGTTCGTCTCGCTCGACGGTGTCGTCGAGGGGCCCGGCGGGGAGCCGGGCTACCGCAACTCCGGCTGGACCTTCGACGGCATCGAGTTCGACGAAGCGGCTTACGAGCTCAAGAGCCGTGAGCAGGGCGAGGCCACGGCGATGATGATGGGCCGGGTCAGCTATCAGGCGTTCGCGCCGGTTTGGCCGGCCATGACGGAGGAATTCGCCGGCTACAACGCGATGCCGAAGTACGTCGTTTCGACCACCCTGCGGGAGGAAGACCTCGTCGGCAACTGGGGCGAGACCACGATCCTGCGCTCGCTCGACGACGTCGCGAAGCTCAAGGAGACCGAGGGTGGGCCGATCAGCCTTCACGGCAGCGCGGGACTGAACCGGAACCTCGCCGACGCCGGGCTGATCGACCGCTACCACCTGCTGCTGTTCCCGGTGCTGCTCGGTGCGGGCAAGAAGCTCTTCAGCGACACCGACAAGGACAAACAGAACCTCAAGCTCGTCGAGAGCGAGGCTTACTCCAACGGCGTCCAGAAGCTGGTCTACGACGTCATCCGATGATGGGACCTCGGCATGCGCGGGTCGCGCGTCCTGCGATCATGAATCGCGTGACCAAACCCGTCTTCGTGCAGCCGAACCTCGACGGACCGGCGGTGGAGCTTTCCGGGGTCGAGGTGCACGTCGGCCGTGTGTCGCTGGTGTCGGACGTCGACTGGCGGGTGGACTACGGTCAGCGCTGGGTCGTCCTCGGCCGCAACGGGGCCGGAAAGTCGACGATCCTTTCGATGGCTTCGACCCGGCGGTTCCCCAGCGGGCACGGCCGTCGTGCTCGGCCACCGCATGGGCGCGGTCGACCTGTGTGACGTGCGGACGCATATCGGCTTCGTGGGGGCCGATCAGCGGCTGCCCGACGCGGAGAACCACGACGCGCACACCGTGGTGCTCACCGGGTTCAGCGGAAGCGTGCTCCCGCTGTGGGATCGCTACGACGACGCGATCCGGGACAGGGCGGCGGAACTGCTCGAACTGGTCGGCTGCACCGAACTGCGCGACCGGCCGATCCGGGTGTGCTCGCAGGGTGAACGCGCCCGGGTCCGGCTCGCGAGGGCGCTCATGGCCGACCCGCTGCTGCTCCTGCTGGACGAGCCGTTCGCCGGTCTCGACCTGCCCGGCCGCGAAGACCTCCTGATGGCGCTTGAGAACCTGACACTGGCCCAGCCGGATCTGGCCACGGTCACCGTGACGCATCACCTGGAGGAGCTCCCGGCGACGGCCACGCACGCCCTGATGGTGCGTCGCGGCAAGGTCACCGGGGCGGGGCCCATCGACGAGGTCCTCACCGGCGAAGGGCTTTCCGCCTGTTACGAACGCGACGTCGAGGTCCATCGCATCAATGGCCGCTGGGCCGCGCACGCGACCCGGCGGTCCTGAAGACGCGTGTCACTCCTCGGAGTTGTTCCGGGGAATCGGTGGCATCTTTTCGGCGTTCGTGGGCCTCTTTCCGATGAGTTCGCTCGTCGAACGGGACGAGATGTCACGAACGTCCGGGTGAAGCGAGCCGCCGCGGCGACCGCCCTTGGGATCGCTCACGCTCACGCTGACCACGACCGGTCCGGCCGCCACACCGCGGTGTCCTTAGGGGAGCGGTGCACCACTTGCCGCGGGTGGACAACGGAGTGCGCGTCAACGAGGTCCTGCCGGGTTCGACCGCGACGGCGACCGTCACCGTGCCGTCCCGGACTCGGCCGGAGGTCCCGCCAGCTGGGTCAACGGGATCGTCGCCGGCCCGAGCTGGGGCCGGTCAGGCGGAGGGGCAAGGCCAAGCGAGCCGGACGATGGTCCCGGTGGGTGTACTCGTCACCGAGGCCTCCGGTGCGAAGGCACGGATGATCGGCAAACCGCGGCCGCCGTCCGGGCGGTGCCCGTCGCGCCAGCGGCCTTCGTCGGCGACGGTGATCTTGAGCCGGTCGTCCTCGTGGGCGGCGGTGATCGTCATGACGTTGGCGTCGGTGCCGTTCGGGTACGCGTGCTTGACGACGTTCGTCATCGCCTCGTAGGCGGTGAGCTTGAGATCCTCGGCCAGTTCCCGGGGAAGACCCCGTTCGAGGGCCCATTTCGCCAGAAGGTCCCGCAACGCGGCCGCCTGCGCGGGGATGGCGGCGACCTCGAGGACCACCTCGTCGGTGGATTCGCGCACCGGCTCGTCGATCGGCATCACGAAGCTTCTCCTCGTCGCCCGCCGCGGTCCACGACCACCGGATCCAGTGACCAGGTTAAGGCACCGACGGGAGCGGGACACGAGTGCCGCACGAGACGTCGGCGCGATCCGATATGTTCGAGAGCAGCGGGGTGCCGATCGTAAGGGGTGGATGAGGGTGACGAGCGGAGACGGCGACAACCGGGAGATCCCGTTCTCGGTGACCGTCGCCAGGCCCGATGGCGCCGAAGTCGTCATCGCGGTGGCGGGGGAGATCGACCTGACGACCTCCGAAGATCTCAAGGAGACCTTCGAGGCGGTGCTGGAGCCGGTGCCCGGCAGGCTCGTCGTCGACCTCGAAAGAGTGAACTTCTGCGACTCCACCGGTTTGGCGACCCTGGTCAGGATCAACGACCGATGCGGCACCCAGGGTGTCGACCTCAGTTTCCTGCCGTCGCCGACGATCCGGCGGCTGGCTTCGAAAACCGGCCTCTCGACGCTTCTGCCGCTCGCCGGATCCTGAGCGGCGCGGCGGTCAGTGGTTCGATACTTCCCGGAGCGCCTGGTCGAGGCGCCGGTACACGGGAATGTGGGCGTCGACCCTGAACAGCTGCAGTAACCGCAACACGGGCCGGGTGTCGGCGACGAGCCCGGTCGTGCGGTGTTCGAACCGGGCGCGCGCGGCGGCGGATTCGATGACCCGTAACCCGGCGACGCCGAGAAAGGCCACCTCGGTGAGGTCGAGCACGGTGGTCGCGGGGAGGCGGCCGTCCAGCGAGCGTTCCAGTTTTCCGGCGGTGGCGAGGTCGATCTCCCCGGTCGCGGCGATGACGAGCAGGTCTTGACTCCAGCGGATCCGCCGGACCCGTAACAGCTCCTCGTCCGCCGGACGCGGTGAGGGAACGCCTTGGCGGATGACGGCGCGGAGGATCGGGCCGTCGCGGCTGCCTCGGGTGGACGGAATGCGTTCGGTCATGATGCTGGTCTCCCGGATAACCAGGGACGAGACGGACAACGGGCAAGCCTGCACAGCAGCTGCGCAAGTCAACGCGCCGCCGCGTCGCCCCGGAAAGCTGCTGGGCCGCGGACATGCGGGTCGTTCTCGCGGGCTGGTGGACTCAACCTCACGTGCTTCTCACCGTACGCTGCTCGCCGCATCTGGCAATACCACAGGGGGTGAACGGTGGGATTCATCTCCGCCCATGATCAGTCGCGCAACGCCTTCTCCCAGGCGCGACCCCAGTTTTCGAGTGGGTGTAACGCGTCGAGGAGCTGTTCACCCAGTGGGGTCAGGCGGTAACCCTCACCGCCGGTCTCGACAATGCGAGCTTCGGTGAGTTCGCCGAGCCGGGTGGAGAGCACGCTCGACGACATGAGTTCGCAGCGCCGCTGGAGTTCCCGGAAACCGACCTCGCCTCGGCGCAGTTCCCAGATCACCCGCAGGGTCCACCGGCGCCCCAGCAGATCGAGCGCGGCCATGAGCGGGCGGCCGGTTTCGGAACCGCGAACCGGCCGCCCGGGCCGCGGAATCGGGTGAGCGGGCATATTTTCCCCTTGCGCTTCGACTTTCGAAGCAGCATAGTGGTTCGAAAGTCGAAGCACACGAGGTGGTCATGGCACGGATCGCACCACTGGCTCCGCCCTACGCGGCGGACATCGAACAGGCTCTTCGCAAATGGATGCCGCCCGGCGTGCCGCAAGACCCGCTGGCGCTGTTCCGGTTGCTGCAGCACCACCCGGAACTGGCTTCACGGATGCGTGTCCTGGGCGCCGGCCTGCTCGCGCACGGGGAATTGCCCGCGCTGGACCGGGAAATCGTCATCGCACGGGTTACCGCCCGATGCGGATGCCGCTACGAATGGGGTGTCCACGCCGCGGTTTACGCACCGACGGTCGGTTTGACGCCGGATCAGCTCGAAGCCACCGTTTCCGGAGACTCCGGGCATCCCGCCTGGTCCGGCCGGCATCGCGCGCTGATCGGCGCCGTCGACGAACTCCACGACACGGCAACGATTTCCGATGAGGTGTGGGCTGCGCTCGCCGAGCACTATCCGGCACCGCAACTCCTGGAATTACTCGTACTCGCGGGCTGGTACCGGACGATCGCGTACGTCGCCAACGGCGTCCGTCTCGAAGAAGAGCCTTGGACCGCCCCGTATCCCGACCGCTAGGGCAGGTGCGAGTCGTTTTCCCCGGTGTCGTCCCGTTCCTGTTTCGCGGCCTTCCGCGAGGCGAGTACGTACAGGAGCGCCGTCCCGAAGCCGACCGCGGTGAGCGCGACTGTCCACAGAGGACGCCTCTGGGGCGACAGTGTCCGATTCGGGCGTTTTTCGACTGGTCGTGAGTGGCGTTTCGGGTCTGTTGAGGGTGACGCAAAGGTGTCGGGTCGTGGGTTTTCGCTCGCGGCCGTGGAGTGATGGTGTCGCGAGAGCCACTTTCGGGACGTCAGGCGTCGCGAAAGTGGCTTTCGCGACGCATCTCGACCACGGATTCGGCGAGGGCTACGGCACCGGCGTAGCGAAGGGCCTCCTCTTCGCTGCACACCCGGCCACCTGTCCTTACCTCTTGATAATCCTGTTTTTCACACACGACCTCAGTCGAGAAACGTGCATAAACGCATCAAATGGACATCCCGCGTGCCGCGTGTACGACGTCGGCCCCCATCAGGAGGCGTGTCATGATGTCCGCGAACTCGATCGGCAAAGCGAACGATTCGCCCCTCCGATCGTACGGTTTGACGAACGACAGGGGAGAAGCGGTGGAGGACGAGACGCCCTCGATCCGGGACATGCTGGCGGTCAACCTGCGTGCGGCCAGGGCGGCGAGGGGCATCTCGCTGTCGGAGCTTTCGCGGCGGTCGGGCATCGGCAAGGCGACGCTGTCGCAGCTGGAGTCCGGCGGTGGCAATCCGACCATCGAGACCGTGTTCAGCCTGTCCAGGGTGCTGGAGGTGGCGATCTCGGATCTGCTGGACCGCCGGGCGGGCGGCGCGCTCACCGTGGTGCGCGGCGCCGACGTCGAGGTGCTCAGCGGTGAGGGAGTGGATCTCCGGCCGCTGCGGCGGATCGAGACCGGTGACGGCGTCTTCGAGGTGTACGACCAGGTGGTGCGTGGCGACGCGCCGCAGCGTTCGCAGGGGCACGTCGGGGTCGAGCACACCATCGTGCAGTCGGGTTCGCTGCAGGTCGAGGTAGCGGGCCGCAGGGTCGAGGTCGGCCCGGGGGACTACGTCGCCTTCGACGCCCGAGAGCCGCATCGCTACACCGCTTCGGAGGGTCCGGTGCACTCGGTCCTGCTGCTGCAGTACCGCGCCGACGAACGGCTCGACGGCAGGCCGCATCCGGTACTGAAGGGCTGACGGCTCCCGAGGCATTGACACTTCTCCCGGCGGGAACCTACGCTCCGAGCGTTCGCTTTACCGAACAGTGGAGGGTCGATGAACCGAACGCGCGTCGTCGTACTCGGCGCGGGCATCGTCGGCGCCGCGTGTGCCCGTGAGCTGAGTCGGGCGGGCTTCGATGTCGTGATCGTGGATCGCGGCCGTCCCGCCGGGGGTACCACGTCGCACGGCGAGGGCAACATCCTCGTCTCGGACAAGGGACCCGGTGCCGAACTCGAACTCGCGAAGCTTTCGATAGGGCTATGGCCCCGCCTGGTCGCCGAGATCGCCGGCGAGGACGTCCGTGCCGCTTCGGCGATCGAGTACGACCCCAAAGGCGGCATCGTGGTCGCCACCACGGACGACGGTGCCCGTGCCCTCAGGGCGTTCGCCGCGTCGCAATCCGGTGTCCGCGCGGAACCGTTGTCTCCCGAGGACCTCGCCCATGCGGAGCCCGCGCTGACCCGCGAGGTGACCGCCGCGTTCCACTACCCGGAAGACGCTCAAGTCCAGCCCGCGGGCGCGGCGCTGGCACTGCTGGGTTCCGCGCTGCGCCACGGCGCGCGGCTGCGGTCCGACACCGAGGTCGTCGGCTCGACCATCCACGACGGACGGATCACCGGCGTCCGCGTGCCCGGCGAGGTCATCGAGGCCGACATCGTCGTGAACGCCGCGGGACCGTGGGCCGGTCAGGTGTCGGCGCGCCTCGGCGCCCCGATCGCGATCCGTCCTCGCCGGGGCGAGGTGCTGGTGACCACTCCGATGCCCGGCGTCGTCCGGCGCAAGGTCTACGACGCCGATTACGTCGGCGCCGTCGGTGCCGATTCGGGCGAGTTGCAGACCTCCGCCGTCGTCGAGTCGACCTGGGGCGGCACGGTGCTGATCGGCTCGTCACGCCGCCGGGTGAACTTCGACGACGCGATCCGCCCGGACGTGCTGAGTGCCATCGCGGTCAAGGCGTTGCGGCTGTTCCCCGCGTTCGCCGACGTCGCCATCATGCGCGCGTACGGCGGTTTCCGGCCCTACGTGGACGACCATCTCCCCGTGCTCGGCGAGGATCCGAGGCTGGAGAACCTCTGGCACGCCACCGGACATGAAGGCGCCGGGATCGGGCTGAGTGCCGGCACCGCGCGGTTGCTGTGCGAACTGCTCACCGGGACGGAGCCCGCGATGAGTATCGAAGAGTTCACGGTGGACCGTCCGGCCGTCCTGGCGGAGGTGGCCGCATGAGTGGATGGCTGCTGCCGCGCGATCGCGATCCGGTGGGTCGCACCGACCGGCCGATCCGCATCACCGTCGACGGCGAACCGGTGACCGGGATCGCCGGGCAGAGCGTGGCGGGAATCCTGCTCGCCGCGGGACGGACCTCGTGGCGGACCACACGTTCCGGTGCGCCACGCGGGGTCTTCTGCGGGATCGGCGCGTGCTTCGACTGCCTGCTCACGGTGAACGACGTGCCCGACGTCCGCGCGTGCCGCCGCCCGGCCGCCGACGGCGACGAGATCCACACCCAGTCCCGGGAGGAGACCGCGTGAACCTGGTGATCATCGGCGCCGGACCGGCCGGGCTCGCGGCGGCCGAGCACGCGCTGCGGGCGGGGGCCCGCGTCACGGTGCTGGACCAGGCGGAAGCTCCCGGCGGCCAGTATCACCGGATGCTGCCCGAGGCCTACGCGGCGCGGCGTCCCGACCGGGTCCAGCACGGCTGGGCGGAGTTCGCCCGTCGCCGTCGGGTGCTCGCGCATCCGCGATGCCAGTGGCTGCCCGGGTCCACGGTCTGGGCGTTCGACCGGGCGGAGAAGCGGGTGCACGTGCTGCGCGGCCAGTCCGACGGCGGTGGTCGGCGGCGGCTGTCCTTCGCCCCGGACGCGCTGATCCTGGCGACCGGGGCGCACGACCGCACCCTGCCGTTCCCCGGCTGGGAACTGCCCGGCGTATACACCGCGGGCGCGGCACAGGCGCTGGCGAAGGGCGAGCGGGTCGCGATCGGCGAGCGGGTCCTCGTCGCCGGGGCCGGTCCGTTCCTGTTGCCGGTCGCGGAATCGTTGCTGGGCGTCGGGGCCGAAGTGGTCGCGGTGCTGGAGGCGAACCCGTTCGCCACCGTCCGAAAAGGATGGTCGTCCCGCCCGTGGCGCCTGGCCGCCCACGCCGGGAAAGCGGGGGAAATGGCACGTTACGGTGCGACGCTGGCTCGTCATCGAGTCCCGTACCGGCTGGGCCGGGCGGTGATCGAGGCACGCGGGGCGGACCGCGTCCGCGAGGTCGTGACGGCGAAGGTCCGCGCGGACTGGTCGATCGTCCCCGGTACCGAGCGAACGTACGAGGTCGACGCGGTCTGCGTCGGGCACGGGTTCGTCCCGCAGCCGGAACTGGCCGTCGCCGCGGGCTGTGTCCTGGACGGCGATTTCGTCCGGGTCGACGGCGAGCAGCGGACCACTGTGGACGGTGTCTTCGCCGCGGGCGAGATCACCGGCATCGGCGGCGCGGTCACCGCCGCGGCCGAGGGGGCGGTGGCGGGATGCGTCGCCGCCGGAGGTGAGCCGTCGCCGAAGTTGACCCGCGCCCGCGACCGGGCTCGCACCTTCGCCGAACGCCTCGCCACGGCCCATCCGATCGGGACGGCCTGGCGAAGCTGGCTGCGCGAAGACACGATCGTCTGCCGCTGCGAGGAAACCACGTACGGCGAACTGACGCTTGCGGTAAAAGACGCGGCCTGTCCCGGCCCGCACGCGCTGAAACTCGGCACCCGGGCAGGCCTCGGCCCGTGCCAGGGCCGAATGTGCGGTCCGACCGTGTCCGAACTCTGCGGTGGCACCGAACGGCACCACCGCCCGATCGCCCAGCCGATCCGGCTGGGCGAGTTGGCCGCCCGAACCGAAGGAGAACCCGAATGAGCACCCCCGACCTCGGTGGCGTCGTCGTCGCGACCGCCCTCCCGTACCGGGCGGACGAGTCGGCGCCGGCCGGGCTGGCCGTGGACTACGACGCCTATGCCGCGCACTGCCGCTGGCTGGTCGACAACGGCTGCCGGGGCGTCGGCCCGAACGGCTCACTCGGCGAATACTCGTCGCTGACCGACGAGGAGCGCCGCCGCGCCGCCCGCACCGCGATCGAAACCGTCGGCGACGACGGGATCGTCGTCGTCGGCGTGCACGGCCCCGGCTCGCACCAGGCCAAGCACTGGGCAGAGGTGGCGGCCGAGGACGGCGCCGACGGCCTGCTGTGCCTGCCGCCCACGATGTACCGCGCGAACCGCGGCGAGGTGCTCGCGCATTTCGAGGCGGTGGCGTCGGTCGGCCTGCCGGTGATGGTCTACAACAACCCCATCGACACCAAGGTCGACCTCACGCCCGCGCTGCTGGCCGAGATCGCGCAGATCGACAACGTGGTCGCGGTCAAGGAGTTCTCCGGTGACGTCCGGCGGGTGCTGGAGATCCGCGAGCAGGCGCCGGGTCTGGACGTGATCAGCGGTGCCGACGACGTAGTGCTGGAGAGCCTGCTGATGGGCGCGACAGGCTGGTTCGCCGGGTTCCCCAACGTCTTCCCTGCCGAGTCGGTGCGCCTGTTCGATCTGGCGCGGTCCGGCGAACTCGAGGAGGCCAGGGCACTCTACGCACCGCTGGTGGCCGCGTTCCGCTGGGACTCGCGCACCGAGTTCGTCCAGGCGATCAAACTCGGAATGGACCTCGTCGGCCGCTACGGCGGGCCGTGCCGTCCGCCCCGGGGCCCGCTGACCGACGAGCACCGCGAGCAGGTCACCGCCGACATGCGCCGCGCGCTCGCCTCGCCGGGGGTGGCGTAGATGCGGTCGATCCGGTCGATCACCGCCGTCGACTCCCACACCGAGGGCATGCCGACCCGGGTGGTGACCGGCGGGATCGGCGTCATCCCCGGCGACACCATGGCCGAACGCCGCCGGTACTTCATGGCGCGTCTGGACCATCTGCGGCAGTTCCTGATGAACGAGCCGCGCGGCCATTCGGCGATGAGCGGCGCGATCCTGCAGCCGCCCGCCAGGCCGGACGCCGACTGGGGCGTGGTGTACATCGAGGTGTCCGGCTGCCTGCCGATGTGCGGGCACGGCACGATCGGCGTGGCGACCGTGCTGGTGGAGACCGGCATGATCGAGGTGACCGAACCGAAGACAGTGGTACGACTGGACACCCCGGCAGGGCTCGTGCACGCCGAGGTCGAGGTCCGGGACGGCCGCGCGGAACGCGTCAAGCTCCGCAACGTCGCGTCGTTCCTCGCCGAACGTGACGCGGTCGTCGAGGTGCCGGGTCTCGGCGAGGTACGTTACGACCTGGCCTACGGCGGCAACTTCTACGCCATCCTCGAACTGTCCCAAGTGGACATCCCGTTCGCTCACGCGGAGAAGGACCGGATCCTGGCCGCGGGGCTGGACATCATGGCGGCGATCAACGACCAGCGTCCGCCGGAACATCCGGCGGACCCGCTGATCGGCGGCTGCAAACACGTCCAGTTCCTCGCTCCGGGATCGGATGCCCGGGCTTCGCGGAACGCGATGGCGATCCATCCGGGCTGGTTCGACCGCTCGCCGTGCGGCACCGGCACCTCGGCCCGGATGGCCCAGCTCCACGCCCGAGGCGAGCTGCCGCTGCACACGCCGTTCGAGAACAGCTCGTTCATCGGGACCACGTTCACCGGCGAACTGGTCGCCGAGACCACCGTCGGCGGCATCCCCGCCGTGGTGCCGGAGTTCTCCGGACGCGCGTGGATCACCGGCAACGCCACGTATCTGCTCGACCCGGACGACCCGTTCCCCGCCGGCTTCGTGCTCTGACGAGACTGCGCGGCCCCGCAATTCGTCACCTGCTTGCGACGGAAGAGCAACGCAAACAGGTGACGAATTGCGTCAGGGGGAGACCACGGTCCCGCCCTGCACGACGTGCCGGAACTTCTCCGGCTCGGCCAGGACGCCGATGTCCTCCAGCGGGTCCCGGTCCACGACCAGCAGATCCGCGTGCGCGCCGGGGGCCAGTGTGCCGATCTCGCCGGTCAGGTTCAGCAGATCCGCCGCGGTCGACGTCGCGGAGCGGATCACCTCCAGCGTGGACTGGACCTCGGCGCGCAACCGGAACTCGTGGTTCTGGTGCCGGTGCATCCCGCCGAGCAGATCGCTGCCGTACACCAGTTTCACCCCGCCCCTGGCCGCCCGTTCGAGTGCGGCCATGCCCGCGCCGAGCACCTCGTCGACCTTGCGCCAGCTGGATTCCGGGAGGCCGTGCTCGCGTCCTTCCTCCTTCAACGCCCAGTACGTGACCAGGGTCGGCACGAGGTAAGCGTCGTGCCGGAGGAACAGTTCGACGCTGAGGTCGTCGATCAGGTTGCCGTGCTCGATCGACCGCACACCCAGTTCCAGCGCGCGGTTCACCGCGCGGGCGGTGTAGGCGTGCGCGGCGACGTAACGGTTCGCCGCCTCCGCCTCCTCGACGATCGCGCGCAGTTCCTCGGCGGAGTACTGCGTCGAGTCGATCCGGTCGGTGGGGGAGGCGACGCCGCCGGAGGCCATCACCTTGATGTGGTGCGCCCCCTTGCGCAGTTCGTCGCGCGCGGCCGCGCGGACCGCGTCGACGCCGTCGGCGACCCGGCCGAGACCGGCGCAGCACGGGTGGTCGTCGCTGACGTTGGCGCCTCGGGTCCGGCTGTCGCCGTGCCCGCCGGTCTGGCTCAGGGCGCGTCCGCAGAACAGCAGGCGCGGACCGCGGAACAGGCCCTCGGCCTGCGCGTCGGCGAGGCCGTAGTCGGCGCCGGAGGCGTCACGGACGGTGGTGAAACCCCGGTCCAGCATCCGGCTCATCGTGCGGGCACTGTGCGCGGTCACATAGGACGGCGAAGACGCGGGCAGCGACCCCAGGTCCGCGGTCGAGGCGGTGACGTGCACGTGGGCGTCGACGAGACCGGGCAGCACGAAAGCGCCGCGCAGGTCCTCGGTCCGCGCGTCACCGGCGGTGAGACCCGTGCCGATCTCGGCGATCCGGCCGTCGGCGCATCGGAGGTCGCCCTCGGTGTACTCGCCCTTGACCGGGTCGAGCAGGCGGGCGTTGCGCAGCAGCAGCGATCCGGTCATCGGGTCTCCTCCAGGAGGTCGCGCAGGGCGGGGGCAGCCAACGGTGCCAGGGATCGGGCCACCGCGACGGAATCGTCGTCGTAGCTGCCTTCGGCGTCGAGGATGTTGAGGACGCCGAGGGTGCGGCCATCGTCCACGACCGGCACGTTGATCACCGCGCCGCAGCCGAGCCGGTCGATGAGTTCGTGGTCGGCGAAGATCTCGCGCACCGCCGCGCTGTCCGGGCCGAAGAAGGGCTCCTGCCCGGTGATGCACCGCTCCAGCCAGCCCGCCGCCACCTCGACGGTCTTCTCACCGCCCACCGGGTACTCGTCCGGATGACTGCTGTGCACGCGCCGCAGCGCCCGCCGTTCGGGCACCCAGGCCAGCACGGTGAACAGCCGTACGCCGATCGAGGCCCGGGTCTTGTCCTCCACAGTGGACAGTGACACTGTCACTTCGTCATCTCCTTGGCGGTTTTCACGGGCGCGCCGTGTTCGGTCAGTTCTTCCAGGGAACGGCCGGCGGTGGACAGGCCGAACACGACCACGCACACCACCCCGGCCGCCAGGACGGCGGTGGTGAGGCCGAAGACGCCCGCGAAACCGAGACTCGCCGCGGACAGGCCGATGATCGTCGGGGCCAGGATGCTGCCGAGCCGGCCGAACGCGCTGGACAGCCCGGTCCCGCTGGCGCGGATCCAGGTCGGGAACACCTCGGGGGTGTAGGAGTACACGCCGGCGTAGGTGCCGTTGAGGAAGAACGACAGCACCGCCCCGGCGAGGGTGATCGACCATGGCGCGTCCATCTGGCTCAGCCAGAACGCGCTCACCGCCGAGCCCGCGAGGTACAACGCGATGGTGTGCTTGCGGTCGAGCCGTTCCGACAACCAGGCCGCGGAGAAGTACCCGGGGATCTGCGCCAGGTAGATGATGATGGAGAACTCGAAGCTCTTGGTCACCGTGATGCCCCGCTCGACGAGCAGCGTGGGGATCCAGGAGAAGAAGCCGTAGTAGGAGAACGTGATCACGAACCACACGGTCCAGATCACCGCGGTGCGGCGGGCCATCGCGGGGCTCCACAGGAACTTCAGCGCGCTGAGGAGGTTGACCTTGGGGGTTTCCTTCGCGGGCTGTGCATCGGTCTCCGCGACGGCCGGAAGTTCTTGTCCCGTCGCCTTTTCGACGTCCCGCTCCAGCTTCGCGACGATCTTCTCGGCCTCGGCGTGACGTCCGTTCGCGACGAGGAACCTGGGTGATTCCGGCAGGGAACGGCGCCACCACAGCAACATGACGATCGGCAGCGCGGTGATCAGCTGGGCGACCCGCCAGCCCTCCGGCACCGTCGGGACGACGAACCTCCCGATCAGCGCGGCGGCGACGAAACCGAACGAGAAGAATCCGGCCAGCGCGCCGACGAACCAGCCGCGTCGTTTGGCAGGCACGAATTCCGACAGGAACGGCGCGATGATCGCGCTTTCGGCGCCCGCGCCCGCCCCCGCCAGCACCCGGGCGCCCAGGAAGATCTCGTAGTTGGGGGAGAACGCGGCGAACACCGAGAACACCGCGTAGAAGGCCAGCGCGTACATCATGACCTTCTTGCGGCCGATGCGGTCGCCCAGCAGGCCGGCGGCGATCGCGCCGAAGAGGAAGCCGAAAGGCGTCGCCGAACCGATCAGCCCGAGCTGCCCGTTGTCGAGGCCCCACGCGGCTTTCGCGCTCGGCAGAAGGAAGGCGACGACGGCGGAGTCCATCCCGTCGAAGGTGTAGCCCAGTCCGCCGATGAGCAGGAGTTTGTAGTGTGGACGGCTCAGTGGAAGCCGGTCGAGTCGTGCCAGAAGCGCCATGGGGAACGCCTTCCGTGGTTCGGGCGACTAGGGGAGACGAGAATGCGGACAACGTATACTGCGTTTCGGCGAAACTGCAATGGTTGTTGCAAGTGGTTCGACGGGCACCATGCGTTACCGTGACGCGGTCGAGGGAGGGCGTGTGTGACAGAGACGGGAACCGACGACGGTTTCGAGGCGTGGCTTCGGGATCGGACGCCGGAACGCGGCCTGCGGCCGAAGTCGGCCGCCGTGCTGGAAGTGCTGGTCTCGCAACCGCGCCGGGCGTCGTTCGGCTCGACGGCCGAACTCGCCCAGCTCGCCGGGGTCAACGTCGCCACCGTCACCCGCACCGCGCAGGCGCTGGGTTTCGCGGGCTGGCCGGCACTGCAGCAGGAGTTGCGGGCGCGGTACATGTCGTCGCTGAGTGCGCCGCAGGTCGCCGAGGAACACCGGGACGTCGACTCACCGGGATCGGCGTCGCTGCGCCGCGACCTCGACAGCCTCGCGCTGCTCAACCGGCGGTTCGCCGAGGACGATATCCGCAACGTCGCGCAGGCTGTCGCCGCAGCGCGCCGCACGGTCGTCATCGCCGACGGCAGTTACGCCGCCGTCGGGATCGCCTTCGCGCACAACGCCCGGCTCGCCGGGTACGACGTCCACGCGATCACCGCCGGCGACGCCGAACTCGCCAACGCCACGGCGAAACTCTCCTCCGAAGACGTCCTCATCGCGATCAGCTTCTGGCGGCTGTACGAGAGCACCGTGCTCGCCGCGAACGAGGCCAAGGCGAGGGGAGCGCGTGCCTTCGCCATCACCGACGCGGCCAGCCCCGCGCTGGCGGGCGCCGTCGAACAGGTGCTGATGGTGCCGGCCGAGGGTGTGACCTTCTTTCCGTCGCTGACCGCGGGGATGAGCCTGGTGCAGGCGATCGTCGCGCAGCTCGCCGCCGTCGATCCCGCCCGCACCGGGGAATCGATCGAGGCGGCCGAGGCCATGTGGTCGCGGTTCGACCTGCTGCACCGCCGTCCTGGATCGGCCGATCGGACAGTGCCGAAAAGGCCGACCGGTCGAGGCGCGCCCGCCGGATGACCGATCCGCCGATCCCTGCCGGGAGGCGATCCTGGTTCCAGGCCGCCGCAACGGGCGGTACAGGGATCGAGGAGGCCGAAATGACGATCATCGCGACCGTGGGCGCTTACGCCGGGCTCGCCCTTCTGGCACTGATGGCGGCGACCCCGCTGCTGGTCGAACTCGACCAGCGCTTCCCGGTCACCCGCCCGGCGAAGGCGGCCGAACGGGAACGCCGCCTGCTCGCCGGACTAGCTTCGGCGTGACGCAGAGCACAGATCGGCGGGTGAGCTACCTCATGTGAGTGATTCGCGCTCGGCCAACTCGTGACTATGCGTCGCGCTATGGAACGCTGAGTGACGTGACCGTGGACCTCTATACCAACACCCAACCCGCCGACGCCTTCGCGGAGTTCCGGAGGAACGTCGACGAACTGACCCAGGCGTTCATCGACGCTTGCCGTCAGGGGCGCACGCCGGGTGACGCCACCCTCGACCTGTTGCAGCGGGTGCACCGCGAAGACCGTAACTGGGTCGTCGTCCACCTGACGTTCGCCATCGCCGCGCTCGCGCGTCAGCGAGCCTTCGCCGCGTCCGAAGCAGTCACCCTCCCAGGTGGCGTGACGGGTGCGCCGGAGCGTGCGTTGTTAGCTTCCGCGAGTGACTGATCCGACCATCTCCGCGGTCATCGCGGTGTTCGCGGGGTTCGTGCTCGCGGGCCTCTTGGCCGTCCCGTACATCGCCGCGAGCTATCGGCGCCGCGGCGAACTCGGGCTCTGGCGGGTTTTGCTGGTGTTCGGGTTCCTGATCTACGCCATGTCCCTGTGGACGTACACGTTGCTTCCCATCCCGGAGACGACGGCGGTGTGGTGCGCCGAGCACGCGACCGGTCATCTGCAACTTCGCCCGTTCCAGTTCGTCGCCGACATCCGCCGCGAACAGGCCGGGGCGGGCGTCCGGGCGTTCCTGCGCAATCCCGCCGTCCAGCAGGCGGTGTTCAACGTCGCCTTGTTCGTGCCGCTGGGGATGTTCGTGCGGCACCTGTTCCGGCGCGGTTTCGCGGCCACCGTCGCCGTCGGGTTCGCGGTCTCGCTGTTCATCGAAGGCACCCAGCTCACCGGGGTCTGGTTCTTGTTCGAGTGCCCGTACCGGCTCGCCGACGTGGACGATCTGCTGACCAACACCGTCGGCGCCGCCGTCGGTTTCGGGCTCGCTCCTTTGCTGCGGCTGCTGCCAGGGAACGAACCGTCCGCACCCGCGGGCACGCCGCGGCCGGTCACCGCGCGCCGCCGTCTGCTCGGCATGGCCGTCGACGTCGGATCGGTCGTTTTGCTCGGCGCCACCATCGCGATCGTCACGACCCTGCTGGTGGGTCAGCCGAACACCGTGGTCACGGCACTGATCGGCACCCTGCTGCCCGCGGTGCTCCTGCTGTTCGTCATCCCCGTCGCGGGCAACGGCGCCAGCTTCGGCCAGCGGGTCGTGTTGCTGCGCCCCGCCGGGCCGGACGGCGGGAAGCCCACCCCCTGGCGGATGGCCGTGCGATTCCTCGCCGGTTCCGGCGGCTACTTCACGCTGCTCACCCTGGCTTCGGCGGTCAACAGCGGATTCGAGCCGCTCGCGAACCTGTTGTTCTTCGTCAGCGGCATTCTCGCGATCCGGCCTCAAGGCCACCAAGGGCTGTCCGGGCTGATCGCGGGCCTGCGAGTCGTCGACGTGCGGGCCCAGGGACTCGTGATGCGGGGTGTGTCGCGCCCTCACACCTTCCTCAGCGCGTGAAGGACACCTTCATGCGAGCGGCTTCCTGGCGAAGCGGAACACTCACTACCCGCCGATGTGATCCCTGGTGACATCGGGACTGCCGGATTGGGGCGTCGCGACTCACCCGATCGGGTCGACCCCGCCGATCACGCGAGTCATTGCGCCTGACGGCGAGCGCGGGCGGGAACACTCCCGGCGGTGAACGTGGAGTCGATGGACGAGGTGGCCGACTGCCTGCTCTCGGTGGCTTGGAACATCTTCCCGCTGATGGGGAAACCTCCCGCCAGGCCGGGGAACCGGCCGGAGGAGATCCGGACCCTCCTCGTCGACACCTGCCACGACGCCGGGATGCGTGCTCGTGAATGGGCGGAGGCGCACGGAGCGGGAACCGAGGAAGACCGGCGGCCGTTCCTTCGGCTCGCGGAAGTCGGGACGGACGCGAATTTGTTCCTGTGCATGGTTTCCGGCACGCTGGTCGCCGATCACGAACGGGTCCGCCGCCGTTGGGCCGAGATCGAGACGCTGGTTCGCGAGGCCGGTGAACTCGCCGAACAGGTCAAGGGGCGGCCGGTGAGCCGGCCGCCCCTCGCCGCGGGTGATCAGTCCTTTTCGAGTGTCAGACCGTAACGGTTGAGCACTTCCCTGACGGGCTGGAAGAACGTGGTGCCGCCCTCGTCGCAGTTACCGGACCCACCCGAGGTCATACCCTGCGCCTGCACCAGTTTCGTGTCGGCACCCGAAGAGGGACGGCTGACGAACGAGCCGCCGGAGTCGCCGGGTTCGGCGCAGGCGTTGGTCTGGGTGAGGCCGCGCACGATGTTCCCGTTGCCGTAGTTCACCGTCTGGTCCAGCGCTTCGACCCGCCCGCAGCGCCAGTGCGTGGTGATCCCGGAGCGGCAGATCCGCCCGCCGACGCCGACCACGTCGGCACCTTCGATCCGGACGTCGGATCCGTCTTCGTACCGGTCGACCCGGGGCGGCGTCGAGACGTCGGAGTAAGTCACCTTGACCGTGCCGTAATCGTTGCCGGGGAAAGACGACCGCTCGACCCTGCCGATCGTGCCGTCGACGCCGCGTACGGTGCCGCCGAGTTCGGTGCAGTGGCCCGCGGTGATCACGTAACGATCGTCGTTGTCGTAGGCGTTGAACCCGACCGAGCAGGCGCCACCGCTGAAGTAGAGACCCTGCCCGCCGATCACGCTCCACAACGGCCGTGGCGCGCTCCTCACCTGGTTCACCCGTACCGGGACGCCGGCGGAGGCGGCCCATGCCCGGCCGGCGGGATCACCGCCCACCACGCTGACCACGACCTCGTTCGAGGGCGCGTCGACGTACCAGCCGGCGACCGAGTCGGGCACGCCCTGGGTTCTGTCGTCCAATGTGGACTGGATCTTCTTCAGTGCGGCGGTGCTGTGCCGGAGTACCTTCGGGACCGCGCCCGCGGCGCGGATCCGCGCCGCCCGGCTCGCGTCGGTGGTGCCGACGACCAGTTCGCCGGTCGTGGTGTCCAGCCAGGAGCCGGCGAAAGCGGCACCGAGCGCGGCGCCGAGTTTCTGTTGCGCGGCAGCCAATGTGGCCGGGCCCGCCGCTTCGCTCAGCACCGATGTCGCCGCCGAGGCCGGGGTCGCGAACGCGGCGACGGCTGCCGCGGCGCCGATCAGGACGGTCATGGTGCGCAGGGGACGTCGGATCACGAAACCTCCATGGGATAGCGGAATTCGTTGCTTGGTGTGGATGGGAATCGACGTTACGACAGAGGCCGCGTCGTCGAATGCCGCCATTTGAGTAGCGCTCGCGATTCCCCTTTCCGGCGCAAAGGAGGCGCCATTGCCGGGTGCTGCTCACTCTTGTGAGTGGATCGTGCGCTTTTTACCGTCCCCGATGTGCTGGCGGAATCGCGACAATCCGCGACGGGGCGTGGCATTCGGGAAGGCGTGTCGTCGGTGCTCGTCACCTGATTGTGTGCGGCTGACCCGTTTGCCTGTATCGGTGACGAACGGGTCTCGGTCGGATCCGGCCCTGGCAGGAGGGGCCGTCCTCGCCGACGAACTGGGTTACGACCGCCGATGGCAGGTCGAACACCACGGAGCGGGGGAGTTCAGCCGGTCGCGCTCGCGCGGCGAGCCACCCGGATCGGTTCGGCCTGACCCGATCGGCGATCCCCGAATGGCGACTGTTCGCCATCGAGGAGGCGAACGAATTCACACGCCTCGACACCCGGCAGAGACGAGATCGTCATCGCCGTGGCGGTCGTCGCCGGTCTGGTGGCGGCGGTGCCGAGCGCGACAGCCGAGACCGGGCCGCGCGACGAGTCGCTGGACTTGCGGTTCCCGGCGGCCGATCTGATACGAGTGCCCGATACGAACACCTATGTCGCGGTCGGCGCGAGCATCCCCGGCAACAAGCTTCCCTATACGAAGGTCGAGTTCGGGGACGGAACCTTCCAGCGCAGAGGCGCTGTCGACGGCGACGCGTGGGACGGTGTCACCTTCCCCGCCGGCTACTGGGCGAGACGCGACTCTCCACTGTGGACATGGGCGATGTTCGCGCATCAGGAGGACGGCCGAGTCGTCTACTACGTGTTCTACAGCGCGGCGCTTCCCGGCTCCGAGCCCGCCGGGCAGGCGAAGCACTGCATCGGCTACGCCACGTCGCTGCGCGCCACGGGAGGATACGTCGCCAACGCCGATCCGCTGTTCTGCCCGGAGCGTGGCTGGGCGATCGACGCCGACGTGAGCAGGGGACAGGGCGAGGTCTGGCTGACGCTGCGCAACGGGGCGTGGACGCAGGACCGCGTCACCGCTCTGGGGGCCGCCAAACTGGACTTCGACCGGCCACGTCACGTGCGACGGTTGACCGAAGCCGACGCGAAGAAGCTCATCGACAACGTGAATCTCGAGTGGACCCACCACAACAGCCCCGCGGACGACGTCCTCACGATCGAAAATCCCAACGCCGTCCGCATCGACGGCGAGTGGTACCTCTTCTACTCGGGGAACAACTGGTACGCGAACCGCTACTCCACCGGCGTCGCCTACTGCGGGACCACGTTGACCGGCAACCGGTGCACGCCGATGTACGAGCAACGCGCGTACTTCTCTTACGAGCCTGCCCCGGACGGCGAGCCGCGCTTCCGGCCGGGCCTGCCGGACAAGTACCGCAAGAAGAACCTGCCGGGTAACAAACGCGGCCCCGGCGCTTTCAACGCCCTCCGGGCGCCCGACGGGTCATGGTGGGCCTCGTGGAACTACATCACCGACTCGAGTTCTCTCCCGCAGGAGGATCCGTCTCCGGACCGGCGGAGCCGGATCGCGCGGTTGACGAAAACAGGTGCGGGGGTCACGGCCGAGTTCAGCGTGACCTGGTGACCGGATGAAGAAAATGGGTCTCCGCGGCAGAGGCGCCGCGGAGACCCACTCGTCCGGGTGAACGCGCCGGATGATTGATTCCCGGAGCACCGGGTAACCGGCTCCTGTCGGCCTCCAACAGCCGGATGTAGCCCAAACGGAGTTGAGAACCATGACATACGCCTACGAAGAGAAGACGCTCGATCTTCAGTCACCGGCCACCCCGTTGACCGTGCCCGAACCACGCGGCGAGTCTGATGTCTTGGACGAAACGGCTCTCGAGCCCACGATCGTGCTCGGCCGGGAGTGAGTATCCGCGGCGACGAGTAGGCCGGTTCCGCAGTGACGGCCGGATGAGCCGGCCTGCTCATCGTCGCAACTCGGCCACCCCCGGAGAAGCGTGTGGACGCCCCGGCCCTGTCGGCCAGGAACAGCTGCCGGGAACACGCCGCGAGGCCGCTCGGCCGCGATCTCGTCGAACTCGGCCCGCAGCCGCGTCACGTCCGCGTAGACCAGATCGGCGAAAGCGCTGATCACCGGCGTATCGCGCGAACTGTCCGGCATTCCCGATCACTCACTGGCAACGTTCTTCGCGCTTCGCAAATACCTACAGTAGGCACTATAGATATTGTCAAGCAGTGGCTGTAAGTATTCTGCGGTAGAGGAGTTGGGTCTGGAGCGTTGTGGCAGGTCGATCCGTGTTTCGCCTCGGGCACGAGTGGAACCCTCCGTGTGGCGGAGTGAACCTCATTGCCGCGTCGAGCAGCCGGCGCCGCAGTGCCGACGAGGACGAGCACAGGGTGGCGATCGGCATGGAACCGGAATTCGACGGAGTGATACTGAAGGGGCTGCATCGGTATGTGAGCCTGGTGAGCGAGGCGCTGGGGCTGCAAGGAGACGCCTATTGCGTGCAGCTCGAACCGCTCGCGAGCGCCTACCTCGCACTGGAGCGAAGACTGCCGAGCAGACCGGACCGCGATGTCGCGTTGCTGTGGGACGAACGACATGGGTGGGCTTTGGGCGTGGAGACCAGCAGCGGCGAGGACCTGATCGTCGTCGGCTATCAAGGTCGCGAACTGCTGCCGTCGCCACAGATGGTCGCCACGTTCGCGGAGAGCTTGTTCTCGGATGAAGCCACGGCGCTCCCCGAGCCACCGTCGCTCGGGGAGGCTGAGGCGGAAGACGGGCTCGTGCTCCGTCTGTCCGCGTATGCGGGGCTTTCCCCGTACGCGCGATGATCGGGCCGGCGGGGCGCGCCCGATCCTGGGATCTCCCTCTCGCGGCGCCGCCATTTAGGTGTTACCTTGGGTAACAGTGAACCTTGGTAACGCCTAGTCAGGGAGGTCCGTATGACCAGCACCGATGTGCCGCGAACCGCGGAAGCGGCCGGTGCCGGCCGTAAAGAGACCGCGCGGCGGCTCCTCGATTCCTCCGCGATGCTGTCCTACGACCCGGCCACCGAGGTGGACTGGGAGACGCCGCTGGACAAGGATTTCCACGGTGCCAGCCCGGAGTGGAGCACCCTCTTCGGCACGAGTTACTGGGCGGAGATGACCCCGGAGCAGCAAAAGGAGCTCACGCGCCAGGAGGCCGCCTCGGTCGCGAGCACCGGTATCTGGTTCGAGATGATCCTGCAGCAGATGGTGCTGCGCGATTTCTACGCCAAGGATCCGACCGACCCGGCGTTCCAGTGGGCGCTGACCGAGATCGCGGACGAATGCCGGCATTCGATCATGTTCGCCCGCGGGGCGGAGAAGCTCGGTGCGCCCCCGTACCGTCCGCGCAGGCTCGCCGTCGAACTCGGCCGCGTCTTCAAGGCGACGGCCCGCGGCGAAGCGGCTTACGCGGCGATCCTCGTCGCCGAAGAAGTCCTCGACGTGATGCAGCGCGACTGGATGCGCGACGAGCGGGTGGTCCCGTTCGTGCGGACCATCAACAACATCCACGTCGTCGAAGAGTCGCGGCACATGAAGTTCGCCCGTGAAGAGACGCGGGAACAGCTGGAGGGCGCGGGTTTCCTGCGCCGCAGGATCAACGCGCTGGTCATCGCGATCGCGTCGTACTTCATCGTCAGCAGCATGATCAACCGCGACGTCTACAAGAACGCGGGACTCGACGCCGAGCGCGCGCTGCGTGAGGCGAAGTCCAATGAGCACCACAAGGCGATGATGCGGTCCAGCTGCGCCGGGCTGATGGAGTTCCTCGGCTCGTGCGGTCTGCTCACCCGGCCCGCCCTGGTGTTCTACAAGCGGGCGAACCTGATCTGACATGGCCTTCGCGATCACCCAGACCTGTTGCAACGACGCCACTTGCGTGTCGGTCTGCCCGGTCAACTGCATCCACCCGACACCGGACGAGCCCGACTTCGGCACCACGGAGATGCTCTACGTCGATCCGGTCTCGTGCATCGACTGCGGAGCCTGCGCGGACGCCTGTCCCGTGGACGCGATCTTCCCGGTCGATCTGCTCACCGGGTCACTGAAGGTCTATGCGGGGCTCAACGCGAAGTACTACGCCGACCGCGAGACCGTGCCCGCGGCCGACCCGGCGCCGAACTTTCACCGCTGGAGTCCTCCGACGTTCGACCGGGCCATCCCGAGCGACTTCGCGCCGCCGGACATCGCCGTCGTCGGCACCGGCCCGGCCGGGATGTACGCCGTGGAGGATCTGCTCCTGCACACGAACGCGCGGGTCACCCTGATCGACCGATTGCCGGTCGCGGGCGGGCTCGTCCGTTTCGGCGTCGCCCCGGATCACCCCGCCACGAAACGGATCGGCGAAACCTTCTCACGTCTCCACGAGCACCCGCGGCTGCGGATGCGCCTGGGCACCGAGGTCGGCCGCCACGTCACTGTCGATGAGCTGGCCGAGCGTCACGACGCGGTGGTCTACGCCGTCGGCGCCTCGTCCGCACGCCGTCTCGGGCTCGACGGCGAGGACCTGCCGGGCAGCATCGCCGCCACGACCATCGTCGGCTGGTACAACGGTCACCCGGACATACCCGCGAACGCGGTGGACCTCTCCGCGGAACGTGTCGTGCTGGTCGGCACCGGCAACGTCGCCTTGGACGTGGCTCGGATCCTCACCGCCGATCCCGCCGCGCTGGCCGCCAGCACGATCGCCCCGCACGCGCTGGAACGGTTGCGTGCGAGCAAGGTCCGTGAGGTCGTCCTGCTCGCCCGGCGCGGGCCGGAGGACGCCGCCTACACCTCCCCGGAACTGCTCGCGCTGGCACAGCGCGCAGGCGTACCGCTCGTCGTCGACGACACGGACCCGCGCACCACGGCCGCGATCGACGCGGGCACCGGCAAAGCGCCGCTGCTGCGCGAACTCGGCCGCGAGACCGTCGACTGGACCGCGCCGCCGGCCGCGGACACACGCCGGATCGTCCTGCGCTTCCACTCCGCTCCCACCGGGATCCTCGGCGACACGCAGGTGCGTGGTCTCCGGGTCACCGGTCCGGACGGGCCGGTCGAGATCACCACGGGACAGGTCGTACGCGCGGTCGGCTACCGCGGGACGCCGGTGCCCGGCCTGCCGTTCGACGAGGCCCGCGGCACGATTCCGAACACCGCGGGCCGCATCGACGGCCGCGGCGGCGCCTACGTGGTCGGCTGGATCAAACGTGGTCCCTCGGGCGGAATCGGCGCGAACCGCGCCTGCGCCAGGGAAACCGTCGCAACCCTGCTGGAAGACATCACATCCGGACGGCTCCCGGTGCGGGCACGACGGTCACCGATCGCCGCACTGGCCGCTCGATTCCTCGGCCGGTGAAATCGATTGGTGGTGTCGCTCCGTCCCTCTATCGTCTCGACGGTGAAGGTCTGGGCGGAGCGGTCCGCCGAGAGTACCGCCGACGAGCCCGATCCGAACCGAGCATCGGAACCGGCGGGAGCCGCCGGGTCCTGCACCACCCGGTCCACCCCTGCAGCATCCCGTTAACGGGATCTCTAC
>NZ_JBVJCE010000010.1:163046-163397 GCF_055588925.1 Amycolatopsis sp. NPDC041971
AAGACCGCAGAGGAGCAGGGGAAGACAACATACGAAGCCCTGGAGGGCCCCGCCGCCCCCGACACCGCTCGGTCAGCCCTTGAAGTATCCCTTGAACAGGATCTCGCCGATCTTGGTGGTGGTCTCCTGGCCGGTCTCGTAGCCGTTCTGGATGACCTTGGTGTTGTTCATGAGTGAGAGGGTGTACCGCTCGTGCGGCCCGACGAAGCCGACCGAGTTCATGATCCAGGAACCGTCGTCGTTGTCGTCGGACCAGCCGTTCTTGTTACCCGGGTTCGGGGGGGGGGGGGGGGGGAAAAAAAAACCACCGCGGCAGCGGGGGGGGGAGGACGCGGGGAACGGGATCAACGG
>NZ_JBVJCE010000010.1:163407-262516 GCF_055588925.1 Amycolatopsis sp. NPDC041971
CGGACGAAAGAGGCAGAGGGGGTGGGGGATAAGGGAGTTTTTTTTGTTGTCGTCGGACCAGTTTTTTTGTTTAAAGGGGTCCCCGCAGGCACCCCCGCCCCAGACACCCCATTGCTGGTTGACGTCGACAGTGCGCATCTCGCGGACGATGTAGTCGCGGTGCCGGCGGGGCAGCTTGGTCAGGACGTAGTTGACCAGCCGGTCCAGGTCGTTCGCGGTGGTCAGGATCCAGCCCCAATGGTGCGGGTGCTGGTCGGTGAACCGCATGTCGGTCATCCCGTACGACGGGAACCGCTTGGCGAACTCGGCCTCCCCGCCGTACCGGGTCCACAGCGTGTGGGCGGCGGCGTCGTCGCTGGAGTTGAGCATCCGGTGGATCAGGTCCCGGTCTTCGGCGGTCAGCTGGACGGCCCCGGAATCGTTGCGCAGCAACAGGTCGACCACCATCGCCAGCTTCGGGGTGGAGCAGGCCCAGATGAGGGTCCCGGCGGCCTGGCTCCGGTAGACGGCGCCGGTCCACCGGTCACGGAGGACGATTCCGGTGTCACCGGGCCTGCTGTCGGCGTACGCCTGGGCCCGCACGATGCGCGCCTGGAGTTCCCGGTCGAAGCGGGTCGTCGCGCCGGCGGGCGCGGCAGGTGTCAACGTGAGTACCGCCAGTATCGCGGTCAGCATGACGAAAAGTCTCTTCATGTGCTCCCCAGGTTCCGATATCGGTTGTTCCTGAGCTTGAAGGCGTTCGCCGGTCTCGGAGGTTGCCACAACCTGCCGAATAGTGACGCCGGTCACTTCGAGGCAATCGTCCACTATGGACCTTCACGGTGCGACCGGCAGGGAGGTAGGGCGAACACCACCGCGTGGCGTCAGGCAGGCACCACGACGGATCAGCGGGCTGACCCGATGGCACAGGACGCGGCGGACCGCGAGGCTGGAGCTGATCGATCCGAAGTCGTCGAACGAAGGAAAAGTATGTCGAGAGTGGGTTCCGTGCGCCGCCATCTGATCCGTGCCACCAGTGTCGCGTTGGCAGGAGCTTTTTGCGCGATCGCCCTGCCTGGCAGTGCCGATGCCGTGGTGAACGGGAAGAACTCCACCGAGCGTTACGAGTTCATGGCCTCGATTCCGGAGATCGTGCCCCAGCTGAACAACGCCAAAGGTGTTTGCGGGGCGGTGCTGGTCCACCCGCAGTGGGTGGTGACCGCGGCGCACTGTGTCGACCCGGGGCGCAACCCGGCCCAGCCGGAGGGGACGGTACGCATCGGCAGCCAGTGGCGGACCTCCGGCGGCACCGTGCGCACGATCGACCGCATGGTGCGCCACCCCGGCTACCAGCCGGGAGAGCCGAACAAGAACGACATCGCGCTGGTGCGCCTGGACCGCCCGGTCTCCGGACAGCCGATCCGCATCGCCGCCCGCCCCGGCAAGCCCGGCACGCCGACCCGCTTGATGGGCTTCGGCACCACGGTCGACACCGCCGACATCACCGAAGCGGTGTTCCCCGAACGGCTTCAGCAGCTCGACACCCGTCGCGGAGCGGTGTCGGAATGCTCGCCCGGCTACGCGGATCCGACCCGGCTCTGCACGATCAGCCGTAAGCGCGACGCGATGGCGTGCATGGGCGACTCCGGCGGGCCGCAGATCCAGCGCGGGAAAGGGGGCCGGTGGGAGCTGATCGGCGTCACCTCCGGCCCCGGCGACAACGACGTACCCTGCGCCAACGGACCCGGCCTCTACACCAGCGTGCCCGCCTACGCCGACTGGATCCACCGCACCGTCCGCTGACCCCCGCGACACGGTTCAGCGTGACCGGCCCATTCGGGGTCGGTCACGCTGACCGAGCATCGGCTGGGCGGCGTGGTGTCGTGCCTTCGGTGGAGGTCAGCAGGCCCTGACGATGGCCGAGTGCGCCTTGCCGCCGAGGTCGAGGATCTTCACGTCCCGGTTCCCGGCGGGCACGCGGACCTGATAGGTGCCGGGATCGACCGGGTAGCCGAAGTAACTGCCGGCCGGGGCGGCCCCGGTACCCGCGATCATCGCGCCACCGCGGTGGATCGTGGTGGCGACCGGTTTGCCGCAGTTGTTGGAGATGTAGATCTTGCCCTTGGTCGCGGCGGAGGCGGAACCCGCGCCGAGGACCGAGATGACCAGACCTGCGGTGGCCAGAACGGTGAGAGTGCGCCGGGCGGTCGTCATGGTGCTCCTCGAGGTGTTGTCGGACTCGGCCACAAGATATCCGCGGGGATGGCCGCGCACTGCCGGTCGAACGAACCACACCCCGACGCCTGGTCGGGTGAGTTGAGTCTCGCCCGGCGATCGTCGTGGCCGATGGCTTTGACGGCATGCGAGCCTCCAGTCAGGTCGATGTGTTCACTGACGAGTTCATGTCCGGTAATCCCGTCGCCGTGGTTCATGACGCCGACGACCTCACCGCCGGGCAGATGGCGGCGTTCGCTCGCTGGACGAATCCGAGTGAGACCACGTTTCTGCTCTCGCCCGCCGACCTGCCACGTCGCACTCTGAATTCGTGAAAGTGGCTGGTCGTAACCCGCCTCGATGCAGGCCAGTTCGGCTATGTGCACGGTCGTGCCGGCACCCTGCGTCGCCGAGTGCGTTTAGATGATCTTCGGGCGTCTTGCCGAACAACCTCCTGGCGGTCGGCGCGTCCACATGATCATGGACTTGAAGCTCGCATCACGCCGAATCGTCGTATTGGCGGGGACTCTCGGCGCCGTGTTGGCGGCCGCGGCCGTCCCGGCGTCGGCGGCTGACGACCAGGTGGTGACGCGGGTGAGCGAGGCCGATCGGGCCGCGGCGTTGGCTCATTGGACTCCGGAACGGATGCGTCAGTGGGTGGGCGACGACGAACTGCCGCCTGCCGAGAAGATCGGCCGCGAATGGGAGCGGCCGGTACCCTCTGGAGTCGGGCGGTTGTTCTTCACCGCGGAACCGGGCGTCGACGGATCGTGCACGGCGACGGTGGTTCCCAGCGCCAGCAAGGATGTGGCGCTCACCGCGGGCCACTGCGTCAACGGCGGATTCGACCGCTACGACAATCCGATCAAGATCGTCAACGTCGTGTTCGTTCCCGGTTACGATCACGGTGAAGCACCGCATGGGGTGTTCGCGGCTCGTGCCTTCGCCTGGTCTGCGACCTATCCCGGTCCCTCCAGCGAAATCGACGACGACGCGGTGCTCGCCCTGGACCCCGTCGACGGCCGCCATGTCGCCGATGTCGCGGGCACGCAGGACATCTCCTTCGAGGCGCCACCGTCCCCTGTGGACGCGACACTCCTCGGCTACCCGGTGTCGAAGGCGGCGGGCGGTGAGGCGTTGTTCTCCTGCGCACGACCCGCCGCACTCGACGCGAACTCGGTCAGCGTCTCGTGGAAGACCGATTGCGACCTCGCCGGCGGTTCCAGCGGCGGCCCGTGGCTACGGAACTTCGATCCCGCCACGGGCAAGGGGACCATTCTCAGTGTCACGAGCCGGGGAACGATGAACGAGGACCTCGTGACCCTGGACCTGAGCGGCGCCGCGCTGAGCGAACCCGTGCGGAAGTTGTTCGAGACCGCCGGGAATCTCTGACCGTCCGGCGTCGCGCCGGTCGATCGCTTTGTCCAGGCGGCGTTTGTCCTGGTAGCACCAAGGACATCGGACCACCCTTCGACGCGCACGCCGGGCGTTCCGGGCCGCGAGAGCCATACTCGCATCGATCTGCCATAGAGATTGTCTTTAGCGAAGATTATCTGACTATCCCGGGCCTGCGCTAGTATGGACAGGTGACAGGTTCGACGACGGGTACGCTCCCGGTGGGGCTGGACGACAACCTCGGCTGGCTCCTCGCGCAGGTGTGCCGTGCTCACGGATCCGTGCTGGAGCGCGCGGTTTCCGATATCCCGCACGGGTTACGAGGCTTTCAGGCGTTGTGCGGCGCGGTGCACGAGAGCGCCAGGAACCAGGCGCAACTGGGCAGGCAGCTGGACATCGACCGCACCGTGATGGTGTACCTGATCGACGATCTGGTGGCGGCCGGGCTGGTGGAACGCGAGGTGGATCCGACAGACCGGCGGAACAAGCTGATCCGCGGCACCGAGGCAGGCCGTGTGCGGCTGGAGGAGACCCGCGCCGCGATCCTGGCGGCGGAGGCCGCGGTGCTGGCCCCGCTCGCTCCGGAGGATCAGGAGCGGTTCCGGGAGATGCTGCGCACGGTGGTCGCGCACAACCTGCCGGCCGCCGATGCGGCCGGAAATGACGGCTGAGGAGTGAAATTCCGGGCACGAAACCGTGGCCGGAATTTCTTTCGTCATTGTTTCCGATAATGCGCGGAATTTCTTGACATGGTCGTCGGCGGCTGACAACGTGCCGTTGTCACGGAAGGTACCCGGGTATCGGTGCCGCGATCGTCGGCCGTCTCGCTGGCCGACGCCAAGGTTGTCACCTCGACGCGTACCGAGAGCCCGCTGTGTCGCAGGGGGTTCATCTGGTCCTGGCCGACGTCGAGACTCGCGAGGGCGTCGGAGCTCGCTAACGCAGCACTCGATCTTCTGGTGAACAATGTCAGTTAGCCCAGTGGCTATCCGAGATAACCGTGCTCGCGGTGCGGGGGCCGCAGCCGGTGATGCTGGTTTTCGCCGCGTCGAAAGCTGCTGTAGGGCCACAGGGGGTGCGGGTCAACGCCAACCGTGACGGAGACGCTCCTGCGTACGAGCTCGCCGCGCTCTACCGCGAATGATGGGAGCTCGAACTCGCCCTCGATGAGATCGAGATCCAGCAGATCGGGCACGGTCGTGTCTGCGCTCCAAATCACCGGATATGGCAAGTGAGAAATCTGGGGAATCCTCCGCGCGCACTACGCGATCCGATATCTCATTTTAATCGCGGTCTCCGGATAATCCGCCGTCAGAGCACAGGTTAGGCTTTTCTCCCTCGTAAACTTATCAAAGCAAGAAAACTCGCTATCGTCGATATCCTCGCTATAGCACTGCGGTAAATGAGCGGTGTAGCCGTCGATTCGGTACTCGCCGAACGGGAAGCGCTGATCGGCGGCCTCGCTCGCGCCGGACTGAGAAATAAGGAGTTGGCCGAACGCGCGAACCTCGCGGTCCGGCGGTCGAACAGCAATCGTCGAGTGTGTATCGGAAGTCCGTGCTTTTCGGCCGGTAGCGCCATTCAGCGGGATGGGACACCGGAGCGGCTGGGGACTGGGGGTTCCTTGCGCCGCTCCGGCGCCCGAGTTCGGTCAGGTCAATTCCGGCTGTGGTTCCCGCTCTGGTGTGTCGAGTCGCTTCGGCACCAGCACGAGCGCGGTGAGAATGGCCAGGACGACGAAGGCGGTACTGCCCAGGTAAGCGAGCTGGAAGCCGGCCGCCGCCGCTTCCTTCTGCCCTTGACCGGTTTCGACCAGTGAGCTCGTCCGGGAGGCGGCGACGGTGGCGAGGACGGCGGTACCCATCGCGGAACCGATCTGCAGGGTGGTGTTCACCAGGCCCGAGGCGACGCCGACGTTGTTTGGCGACCCGGCGGACATGGCGGTACCGATGACGGCGGGCACCGCGGCACCCATCCCGACCCCGGCGAGCAGGAGCGGCGGGAGCACGTCGACGAAGTAGCTGCCGTCGACCGGGACCCGGGCCAGGAGCGCCAGTCCGGCCGCCGCGACCAGGAGGCCGCCCGCGAGCACTGGACGGGGGCCGAAGCGGGTGACGAGCCGCGGTCCGAGCCAGAGTGCGACGACGGCGTTGGCCACGGGCGTCGGCAGGAAGGCGAACCCGGTGGCGAGCGCGTCCAGACCGAGGACCTGTTGCAGGTAAAGGGCGGTGAGGAACTGGAAGCCCATCATTCCCGCCACCATCAGGATCATGACGGTGTTGCCGCCGGTCACCGAGCGGGAGCGGAACAAGCCCAGCGGAAGGAGCGGCGTCGCCGCCTTCGCCTGGCGGAGGACGAAACCGGCCAGCAACAGCACCGCGAGGGCCAGCAGGGGCCAGCGCCGGGCGAGTGACCCGGAGTCGACGATGACGTAGACCAACAGCATCGCACCCGCCGTCACCAGTACCGCGCCGAGTGCGTCGACACCCGCCCGGAGCCCCATCCCGGTGTCCCGCTCGATGAGCGCGAACGTCGCCACGACCACGACGATGCCGATGGGGACGTTGACCAGCATCGTCCAATTCCAGCTGAGCCCCTGGGTGAGCACGCCGCCGAGGATCATGCCGATGGACGCGCCACCCGCCTGCACGAAGCTGAACAGCCCCAGCGCCTTGCCTTGCTCGCGCTGCTCGGGAAACAGCGTGACGATCATGCTGAGCACGACCGACGAGGCGAGCGCGCCACCGGCACCTTGGACGAACCGGAAGATGATGAGCATCGTCTGGTTGGCGGCCAGGCCGCAGAGCAGCGACGCGACGGTGAAGACGCACAATCCGATGAGGAACACGCGTCGTCTGCCGACGAGATCGCCCAATCTGCCCGAGAACAGAAGCAGTCCGCCGAAGGGTACGAGATAGGCGTTCACGACCCAGGCCAGATTCGGCGTGGCGAAACCGAGATCGGCCTGGATGGACGGCAAAGCCACCACCACGATCGTGCCGTCCAGCACCACCATCAGCGATGCCAGACACAGGACGACGAGCGCGAGCTGTCGCGAACGACCGCCCTGCCCGGCATTTTCGAGCACCACGGAACCTCCACCTCGGGACAAGGACATGTCTTCCCCGGCTACTACCGAGACTGACCCGGATCAGTCTTTGACTCAGATCGTCGGGTTGACAGATTATCTGAACCCAAGGCGGTCACGCTAGCCCCCTGTCCGATGCCTGCCCGGTCGGAGCCGTGAGCGGACGCGCCGGTGGGGTCGGTGTCGAGGTAGCTGGTTTGGCCGTTCCTGGTGAACGACTGGATCATCGGGACACCGGTAGGGTCGTTGCGTCCGTAGACGTAGCTGGTCGTGTTCGCTCCGGTGGTGGAGACGAGTTCGTTCTGGTCGCCACCGCCTCAGGGGTAGGTGCTCCGAGACGAGCCAGGGGTGCGGGTGGTGGTTCGTCCGGCGGCGTTGGAGGTGAAGGTGCCCTGGGCCGGGTCGCTTGTGCGGTTCCCGTCGGCGTCGTGGCTGTAGCCGGTGTTCGAGATCTGGTTGCCTGTGTTGTAGTTCAGGGTCTGCGCGGTGGTGCCGTCGACCTTCGCGGTGAGCCTGCTGCAGGTCTTGTCGTAGGTTGCTTGCCCGGCGACATAAGGCGAATAGCATTAGCCCGTGTCGAAGGTCTTGTTCGCGTTGTTGGAAGCGCGTGAGATCCGGCCGGCCTTGTCGAAGACACTCTTCGTATGGGCTGCGAAGGTGGTGTGGGTGGCGTCGGTCTTCGAGATCAGGTTCCCGGCCTTGTCGTAGCCGTAGGACAAAGTTCCGCCGCCGGAGGTCGCGGTGCGTGAGGTGATCCGGTTCTGGGTGTCGTAGGTGAACGTCGTCGTGCCCGAGGCGTCGGTGCGAGTGAGGACGTTTCCGGCGCCGTCGTAGGCGTAGATGGTGCGCAGCCCGCGGCCGTCGCGGACGGCGTGCAGCCGCCCGAACCCGTCGTAGGAGATCACGGTCGTTGTCAGGCTTGAACCGGCCGGCGGGATGATGCCGGTGATCGGTGTTGGCGGTGTAGTCGGTGATCCAGTCCCGGGCTCAGAGGCGGTCTTCGGCGTATACATGACTGTCCCGTGTCAGGATGTGGAGCCCGGTTCGGTGAGGAGAGGGGAACACATGGAATCGCTATGGACGACGCTCGGCGCCGTGGCCGTGGTGGTGATCGTCATCCTCGTTCTCGTCGCGCTGTTCCTCGTGGTCAAGCTTGTGCGGAAACACCGTCAGGTCCATCAGCCGGGCACGCCGGTGGCGACCAAGGCCGCCTACTGGGTTTCCCTGGCCTACACGGTGTTCCCGTTCGACCTGTTGCCCGACCCGGTGTACTTCGACGACATCGTGGTCCTGGCCGGCGGGCTGGTCTACGTCAGCAGGTCGCTCACCAAGAGGGCGCGCGACGACCGCCGGGCGGACTGAGCATGGCCAGGCCAAGGACAGTGACCGCCAGACGACCTCGAAAGTCACGCACCGGCAATTGCGTTCAGTTTGCGGTTCGGGTTCGTAGAGGCTGAACGGTGTTCTTGGTCGGCGTGGCATGTGAGGTGCTTACCTCATAGGCCCGCGCCGGGCACACGAGCCGGACGAGGACGGAAGCACGTGGGTTCGTCGGCTCTTGCCGTCGGGCGGGAAGCGATCGCAGTTGTGTCCTTGGAACCCCTTGTATGCCGGCAGGTTCGCGGGACCACGAGGGCGCTGGCTCGCGTGGTCAACGTCCTGACAGTCGAGAACGCTTAGGTGGCTGACGCCGCGAGCGTGATTGCCGGCTGCCCGTCCGACGCGCGATGGCGGCGGTCGCCGCAGCGGGCGGCGGCCCTCTGCGTGCCTCGGGCGTGGGATTCTCGTGTCGTCGTTGCGTTGGGGAGTGGGCGGAAGAGTGAGGTGTCGGTGAGCGCGGTGACGGAGTTCGATGCGCTGCACAACACGATACGGACGCGTGTCGAGGGTGGAGATGGCCACGGGGTGGTGGCTGATCTCGCCGCTGTGCTGGCGATGGCGCGGGCGGGGTTCGATGAGGATCCGGGCTTGTGGGTGATGCGGCTACGTATGGTGCAGCGGGATGTCGAGCGTGTCCCGGCGAACGCGCGGCTGAAGGCGGACAGCGAGGACGCGACGCGCGCGATCATCGCGTACGCGCGGGCGGGGGCAGCCGATGATCCTGCGCGACGGGACCTGCTCGGTACCACCCTGAACAACTACTCCATGCAGCTCGAAGCGGAGCAGCGGATCGAAGAGAGCACCGTCTTCGCGTCTGAATGCCTTGACCTTTTGCTCACCGAGCCGACGGCAAGCAGCGAGCACGCGCACGCGCGCTCGCGTCTTGCGGAGCTTCGCCTCAGGACCGGGGACTACACCGGTGCTCTCGCGCTCGCCGAGGAACTCGTCGACGCCGCGCACCGGAACGGCGAGAATCCGGCGGAGGGCCCCAGTGGTCTGCCCTCATGGTTGCGGCTCCGGGCGCGGGCGCACGCGGCGCTGGGCAGGGAAGTCGAGGCCCGCGCAGATTTCGAATCCTCGCTCGACTGGGAACGCGCTCGCGTTCGCGCGGGAAAGTTCCTCGCCCACCTCGATCTCGCCGACGCACTCGACGAGTACGCCGGCCTCCTCAGCGCCCTGGGCGCGGCGGACGACGCTCGCGCGGCGGCGGTTTCGGCGGTTGGGACACGCGAGAAGCGCCACGACTGACGGAATGTCGCTCCACCCACGGCCAAAGCCCCGGTAATGGCCATCTGTCCCATCGCGTATGCCATCTTGCGAAACACGAACATTCGCTTCAGCCGGCGTGACAACGCCTCCCTCTTCAGAGGAGTCGACAATAAGGTTTCGCTACGGGGGAGTGGGTTCGTCCGCCGGACACGAACGTTTGGCGCCTCGAGTCGCGCTCCGTCGTCGAGGTCCTCGTGGGTATCGTCTGCTCCGGTCACTGAGCCGGTACTGGCCCGGGGCTGGAGAGGATGATGGTGTCGAGACCGATCATGGTGAATTTGCGCCGCACGGGTGTGAAGGCGAGGTCGCTCAGGCTCGCGCTGTGGGTGTGGTGCCCCGTGTTGGTAGCAATGGGGACATGGCACGGTGGTGGCGGCTGCCCTGGCGATTGAACGGATTTTCGACACCGCTCGTCGGCGTGCAATGGATACCCAACGACGGCGATCGTGAAATCGTCCGCAGGGTGCTGAACGCGTTGGAAGATCGTCGGTTCCTCTTCGCGCAGTACGCCATGGAACTTCCGGAGCACTGCGGCCAGTCGGCGATACAAATCAGGCAGATCCTCACCACTGAGACGAACACCCGCGGCATCAGCAACAGCCTCGAACTGGCCCTCGAAGACCTCCGCGCGGTGTTCACCGCATTCGTGGACGCGATGCACAGCCACCGCAACAAAGGCCTCAATCAGTTCGGCTTCACCGCCGCGCTCGCCACCCTTCGTACGCTTGTCGGGGAGCGTCTTTCCGAGCTCTGCACGGAGTACGACATCGAGGTCGTCGGCAAGCTGCGGTACATCGTCCCGGACAGCTCCGAGTGGTTCTTCCTGAACTTCAGCCACGGAAACGGCGACGACATAGCGTATGTACGCGAACCGTAGTCTCCACGATCGCCGTCCCCGATCTTCCAGCCGAGCCGCGTGAGTGAGTTCTGGCCACGTTGACCGACGAGGACCGCACCATCCTCATGCGGTTCGAGAAGGACGACAGCGGGCGACCAGTCTGGGTGATCACGACGGGCTTCCAGCACGCGTCAAGAGCTGAGCCGGCGCCGGTCAGCCGGCATTGCCGGTCTCCCACACCCATGCCGCGATCGCGACGCGGTTGCGGGCGCCGGTTTTGCGCTGGATGTTCGCGAGGTGGGTCTTGACCGTGCCGGGTGTGATGAACAGTTCGGCGGCGACCTCGGCGTTGGTTCTGGCTCGGGCGACGAGTCGGGCCACCGCCAGCTCGCGTCCGGTCAGCACGTCGCCGTCGGGGGCTTGCCGCTGGGTGAGGTGGCGGAGCAACCGCAGGGTCAGCTGCGGGCTGACCAGCATGTCTCCGGCGGCGGCCGCCCGCACGCCCTCGATCAGCAGCGCGGGGCCAGACCGCTTCAGTACGAAGCCGCACGCGCCGTTTCGTAGTGCCGCGTACACGTACTCGTCCAGTTCGAACGTCGTGATCACGACGACGCGCATCGGGTCGGGCACGCCCGGTCCGGCGAGTTCCCTGGTCACGGCGAGCCCGTCGCGGCGGGGCATCCGGATGTCGGCGAGCACCACGTCGGGGCGCAGGACCCTGGCCCGCTCGACGGCCGCGACACCGTCCGCCGCCTCGCCGACCACCCGCAGGTCCGGTGCCGACTCGAGGATGCGCCGCAGGTTGTACCGCACCATTTCCTGATCGTCGGCGATCAGTACCCGGATCACGTCGGCACCACGGCACGCACCGTCCAGCCGCTCGGATGCGTCGGTCCGGCCGTGAGCGAGCCATCCAGCGCGGTGACCCATTCGATCAGCCCGGCCAGGCCGGTGCCGCCGTCGCGGCGCTGCTTTCGTGGGCGGGTGGTGCCGTCGTCGGTGACCTCGACCGCCACGTCGGTTCCGGCACGGGTCACCTTGACCAGCACGGTGGTCGCGGTCGGCGCGTGCCTGCGCACGTTGGTGAGCGATTCGACCACCACGCGGTGCACGGTCGCCACGATCTCCGGGCGCGGCGTGCCGAGGCCGGTGATCTCACAAGTGACCGTTGCGCGGCTGGTGTGCGCGAACCGTGTCACGACCTCGTGCACCTCGTCGAGGGTCGCGGCGTTGTCCACCGGTCCGTCGGTGGCGGAACGGAGCAGCCGCAACGCGCGGTCCATCGCGGCGAGCCCACGCGTAGCGGCCTCCTCGATCTGGTGGAGGGTGCGGGCCTGGTCCGCCTCGTGGAGCTGCCCGGCCTGGGAGGCGAGCACGATCCCGGTCATCTCGTGGGCGAGCCAGTCATGCAGATCCCGCGCCAGGCGAAGCCGCTGTTCCCGTCGGGCGGCGGCGACCGATCTGTCGCGTTCTCGGTCCAGTGACCGCAGATAGGCGCCGATCCCGACGACCGAGGCGGCCGCCAGCGTCCACACGGCGCAGAGGGCGACTATCTCGACCGGCGGGGAGGGCGGGGCCAGCCACAGGCCGATCCGGAGCGGGGAACCGCCGACCGCGACGATTCCTGACACGGCCATGGCGATCGCGGTGCGCACCGACGGTCTGCGCACGACCTGGACGAGCACGCACAGTTGCCCGACGGTCTCCACCAAGAGCCAGGCGGCGCTGGCGTTGTCGCCGGGACCGCGATAGGCGGCGGTGACCACGACGGACAGTCCGAAGGCGACGACCGCCCCGCGCACCAGGTAGCGGGGCCATCGGAAGGCACCGCCGACGGCGGTCGCCACGGCGACCGCCGTCGAGAGTACGAGCGGGACCACGGGTGCGCATCCTCCCCCTACCGCGCCGCGCACAGCGCGGTGTCCACGGCGTCGAGCATTCCATCCGACTGGGCGCGGGTGGCCGGGGACGTGGTGATCACGATACTGACCTGGCGGCCGTCGGCGGTGGAGCCTTCGCGGGTCTGGTAGCCGAGACCGCTGCCGCCGTGCGTCCAGTACTCGCCGCCGCAGGACAGCGGCACCCGCATGAGTCCGAGCCCGTAGGCCGCACCCGGGATGAGGTCCGCGGGGACCGTCCGACGCATCTCGGCGAACTGCGCGGGCGGCAGCAGCCGGCCGGCGAGCAGCGCGGCGAAGAACGTGTTCAGGTCGGACAGGGTGGACACCGCCTCCCCGCCCGCCCACACCAGCGACGGGTTGAGCACCGTGACGTCGATCCGTCGGCCGGTGTCGCTGATCCGGCCGTCATCGTCCAGGTGCGCGTATCCGCGGGCGTGCTCCCCCGGCAACGTCGCCCGATCGCCGGGCAGGGTCGTGTCCCGCATCCCCAGCGGACGCAGGATCCGGTTCTCGATTTCGGTGGCGTACGGGCGGCCGGTGACCTTCTCGACGATCATGCCAGCGACCACGTAGTTGGTGGTCGCGTAGTGGAACTCGGTGCCGGGCACGGACAGCCGGGACCGTGTGACGGCATCGGCGACCAGTTCCTCCGGGGTGTGCTGGTCGAGCCGGTGGCGTGGGTAGCCGCCGGGCCCGAACACCGCGGAGTCGAAGTCCGGCAGGCCGCTGGTGTGCTGGAGCAGCTGGCGGATCGTGATGTCCCGGCCGTCGTTGCCGTTGGCACGTAACAATCCTGGCAGGTACCGCTCGACCGGGGCGTCCAGCTCGACGCGGCGTTCCGCGGCCAGTTGCAGTACCACCGTCGCCACGAACGTCTTGGTGTTGCTGAAAACCCGGACCCGGTCGCCTGCCCGCATCGGCCTGCCGGTGGCGAGGTCGGCCACCCCGCTCTGGAACCGGACCACCCCGGCGGAGTCGCGGACCTCGGCGGCCGCCCCCGGCGCCCCCTCGGCACCGGTGAGATGCACGAGGTCTCCGGCCAGCGCGGCATGCCTGCTCGGGCAAGTCAGGTCCGGTGGACGGGCACCACGGGTGAGGAAGTCGGTACCGATCCGCTGTGCACACGCGTTGCCACCGAACAGATAGGCGGCGTGCCCTCCGTTGTCGACGCCGACGAGCCGGGCCCGGTCGCCGTACTGGCGGCGCAGCGCGGTCGCGGCGCCATGGGTGGTCGCCGGGTCGCGGAGGTTGTTGACCAGCAGGATATTCGACCGGCCCCGCGGGTTGGCACGGATCGGCTGGTCGATCGGGGCGCCGGCCCAGAACGCACACGGCATGATCGCGGCGCCGGCCCCGCCGGTCAGGGGGTAACGGCGGGCGTCGACCGCTGCCTGCGCGGCGTAAGTCGCGGCGTCCCGGGGAAACGTGCCATCGGCACAGAACACCCCCAGCTCGCCGGAGGCGTCGTTGTCGTCGTCGTACCAGACCCCGAGCCGGCCCCCGACTTCGGCGGCGGCCGCGGCGTCCCGGTCGCGAGCGGCCACCAGCATGCGCGCGGCGAGCGGGAACGTGTCGTCGTCGTACAGGCTCGCGAACAGGGTGATACGCAGGTGGCTGCCGGTCAGCATGCCGTTGGGCGTGCGGAGTGGGGCCTGATCGAGCCGCCGCACCAAGTCGAGGTACTCGCGCTGGAGCTCGCCACGGTCACGCCTGAGGAAGGCGGCGAAGTCGCCGAACCGGACCTCGACCCCGGTGGTCATGCTGTCGCGGAAGGTGCCCCGCCACGCGGCGGTCGGGTCGACGTTGCTGTCGAGCAGCATGCGGTCGACCCGGTCGGGGAACATGCTGTCGTACGCGACGCCGAGATAGGTGCCGTAGGAGGCGCCGAGGAAGCTGATTCGCTCCTCCCCGAGCGCGGCCCGGATCCGATCCACGTCTCTCGCGACGTTGGCGGTACCCAGGAACGGCATGCGTTCCTGACCGGCGCACTTCTGGGCGATCCGGCGGGCACGCTGCCGCATCGCGGGCTCGCCACCCGGGAGCGGCCACGGAAACGTGAACTGCTCCGCCGGCTCGAGTCCACACCGGACGGGAGCGCTGGTACCGAAGCCGCGCTGGTCGAAGCTGACGATGTCGTAGGCGTCGAGCACGCTCCGGGGCACCAGCTCGTGGATGGTCGCCGTGTCGGCGAGATGCGGGCCCGGCCCACCCTGGTTCATGACCAGCACACCGCGCCGCAGGTCCGGGCGGGTGCTACGGAGCCGGGAGACGTGCATACCGAGTCGCTCACCTCCCGGGTTCCGGTAGTCGAGCGGCACGTCCACGATCGCGCACTCGGCCGGCCCTTCGAAAGGGCAGTCGCCCCAGGCCAGGTCGGGGCCGGCCGCGGCGGGCACGGGGAGTGCCGTCGCGGCGATGACCACGACCGCGAGGACGGTAAGGATCTTTCGCATACGGTCGATGCTGCTGTTCCCGGCCGGCCGGGGGTATCTGCCGTTCGGCAGATACCCGTCCAGGACACGCGCTCGGCATGATCACCCGCATGCGAACGACCGCAAGAGACACCAGGACCAGCTCGCGAAGAGGGACATGGCGGGGCAGCTGTGGCCGACAGGACAGTGATGGGCGTGGCTGTGACCGCCACGGCTCCTGGAGTCCCTTCCGCCGTCGCGGTGCCACCGCCTCTGCGTAGGCTTCTTGTCGTGGGGTTGAGGATGGCGGTGCTGGGACCGGTGAGGGTCGTCGGCGACAACGACAAGCAGGTCGATACCGGTGGTGCGAAGCCGCGCATGCTGCTGGCCAGGCTCGCGCTGGCAGCCGGCGAGACGGTATCGCCCAGCACACTCCTGGAAGACATCTGGGGAACGGACTCGCCGTCGGCCACGATGAACACCTTGCACGCGCTGGTGCACCGGCTGCGCAGGGCGCTGCCGGAGCCGGAAGTCGTGGAGTCGCCCGCCGGGGGATACCGGCTCGCCCTGCCCGCGGACAGGGTGGACGCGCACCGGTTCGAAGCCTGGGGTTGTACGAACTGACCCTGTCCAATGGCAGGAAACTGCGCGGCGGAACCGGGCGAAGCTACGGAACGTGCACCTTCGTGATGGGAGCCTCCGACGGATCCCACACGCTGGCCGTCCACACCAACAACGACTGGGCCACCTTCCCACTGCTCGACGGCATCCTGGAAGCGGAGTTCGGCGTCTCCGGCGTCGCGCTGAAACTCTGATGGTCGCCACGGTCGGCGTAAGGCGGCTGATGGCAGGCCCGTCCTCGAAGGCCCCCGGTCATGGAGCTTCGTTTCATGACCGGGGGAGCGCTCGAGTCGACTCGGTCCCATTTAAACGGAAAGCGCTTCGCAGTACGGGAACATGGTCAGTCGCTCGGGCGAGCCTTGGTGGATCAAATACGGGTTTTCGAGCTTGACACCCTCTGTTCCGTAGTCCGCGGTCACGTAGCTTTCAGCGCAGATGACCATACTGGCTTGGAAAGTGCCGTCGTAAGACGGAGTACGAGCTTCATACGCGGGCGGAACCTGAGGATACTCGACAGACATTCCAACACCGTGAACGTAGCCAAAACTGTACTTGCGATAGCCGTCAGGTGGTGTCCACGCGCGATCGCGGAATTCTCGGAAGGACACCCCGGCGCGTAGGAGATCGGCATTGTGTTCCAGCTGCTCGCGGGCGAGGGCGTAGAGAGTTCGCTGCACACCGGTTCGTCGGCCAGAACCTGAGAGAAAGGTCCGTGAGAGGTCGGCGTTGTATCCGAACGGTCCGATCATGTCGGTGTCCAGACACACCAGATCACCCGGTTCGACCACCCGGGTTCCTGCCTCTTGATACCACGGCCTGGTTCTCGGGCCCGAATTCAGCAGTCGTGTCTCGATCCATTCCCCGCCTTGTTCGGCATTCACCCGATTGAGAATCGACCAAAGTTCGTTCTCGCTCTGACCGGGGACAGTCGTGGCCGCGGCAATCTCGGCGAGGGCGTCTTCGGCGACCGACAAGGCATGGCGCATACACGTGACCTCCTCGCTGGACTTGATCATCCGTGCGTGCTCCATCAGGCTCTGGCCATACCGCACCTCGACGCCGGCTTCCCTCAGTGCGGACAACTCCGGCACACTCGTCCGGTCGATTGCCAGCGGGCCTTGCGAATCCACCAAGTCGGCGATCTCCGCGGCCCAGTCCGCCGCTCGCTCGGCGATCTCCGGGCCGCCGGATATATGGTTGACGGCCACCGCCGGCCGCACCTCCCCGATGCTTTCCAACCCGTCACTCAAGTGATCAGCGTCGCGGTACTCGAACAAGATCACTGGCCCCTCAGCGGGTACGTAGAGATAGCGACTCGGGAAATGCATAGTCCACACTTGCATGTTTCGGGCATCCGTCGCGTATCGGATGTTGACCGGGTCGTTGAGCACAGCGGCCGCATAGCCCACGTCGCGCAGTTGTTGCCGTACTCGCTCCAGCCGGTACGCCCGCATCTGTGGCAACTCGACATTGCCTAGCGTCCGCGAGTCGGACCCACTGTTCTCCGTCATGAATCGTTTCCTCTCCGTCGAGGGATTGTCGCGACCCAACCCGGCGCGTCCGGTGGGGTGGTCGCTGCGCGCCAGCAGTCTCAGCTGAACGCATACCGACCAGGCCTCCCGCGCCGACTTGCGCCGGCCACAGCAGCGCCTTCAGTCGACGGGGAAAGATGGGCCTGACGCTCACTGTCACACGCCACCATGTCGTCTCTGCGCGGAGCTCGCATCACGTCGGCACACACCTACGCGAACATATCCGGTGGAGATCGGCCGCGGGACGGGGTTCCCGTCGGCAGGTCCGTAAAACACGTTCTTCACGATGCCGAACGCGCCGCCCGCCTAGCAGACCGTACAAACCGTTCTCGGCGGCCTACCTGCCCCGCGGTGGACCAGATCCCAGTCGCCAGCTCGCCGCCTGGTTCTCGGCAAAGAATTTTGTTAGGTGCAACGAAAAAGCCGCTTGGCCTGGGTCTTCACCCAAGTCAAGCGGCATCGCCGGCACGGTCGGGCTGACAGGATTCGAACCTGCGACCCCTTGACCCCCAGACACGTGCGGACATTGCACTGACCAGCTAAAATAGGGAATCGCCTGCATATGCGTGGTCTGTTGGCGTCGGTTCAGGTCTGTTGTGGCCATCAGTGGTATCCACCGTGCTCCTGCTCCTTCGCTGGTGTGGTGGCGTTCAACTGGTGTCGACGGCTTCCGTGTCGGGGACGAGGTTATTGGTTCCGCGATCACGTGCTTCCGGTGTCTCCTGGACCAATGCACGGACAACAGGCGGTCTTCTCATGATGGTCGGTGCCGGGGCGGCCTTCGCGCTGGTCTGTACGAGTGGTCTGGCTGAGTCGCGACCGTGTCCTCCGCGCGGCCTACCGACGTTGCGGTGTGCTCGTCGGGTGGATCCAGTGCGTTTTCCGGTCAGGGGCATCTCTAGCCGGGTCTGGTAGTGCATGCACCTCGTCCCTGTTTCGCCGTGCGCGAGGGCTACTTGGTCCATTCGACGGCGACGTCGTACAAGCCGGGGTTCGACGTGATCTGCGTCTGCGGATTCTCTTGCGCGGCTTGAGTTCGCTTGCGGAACTCGGGGTCCGCGGTGGCCGCCTCCCACGCCTCTCGGCTCGTCCAGTGGGCCACGTTGACGAGCTGGAACCGGGTCTCCGAGCGTTGGGCCCGGTGCAGCCGGGAGTCGATGAAGCCAGGCTTGGTGCTCATGAGCACGGCACGCTGCTCCCAGTCGGTTATGAAGGCGTCGAGGTGATCGGCCGATATCTCGAAGATGTTGATGAAGGTCACGGCGGTTTCTGAGCCGTGGGCATTTTTGCTGTGTGCAGTCACGGAAACTCCAGGGATAGGTGTGATCAGGTTCTGCCGTGCAGTGCGGTGAGTTGCAGGATGGTGAACACCGCGACAGGGCAGGCCAAGTCATGCCGGCGGCCGTGGTGTCCCACCAGTCGAGGACAACGGAGGCGATGCTCGTGGCCATCTGCGCCGATCGCAGGTGTTCGCCGATGACGGAGACTGGGCGCCGGGGACGGTGTCATCGCGGTCTCCGGTGGACGTCATCCACCATCGTGCGGCGGGATGTTGTAGTTGAGCCGGAACGTGTTTTGCGGGTCGTATGCCGCTTTCAGTACGGTCAGCCGCTTGTGGTCTTCCTCGGTGTAAGCGGTGCGGGTCCGGTCCTGACCGGCGGCGGTGCCGTGGCCCATCAAGTTGAGGAACCGGCCGGTGGCCCAAGGCTTGAGGTCATCGAAAAGACGCCCGAGCAACGTATGCGCGTCGGCTGACGAGACCCCCTCCAGCGGTACGAGGACCGTCAGCAGAAAGTGTGCGTCGCGCCCGCCGACGGTGTTGGGATGCACGGGGCGACGGGACAGCGCGCCGCCCAGGTGGCGCACTTCCACAATGGCGGGCAGCTCGGCTCCGGGGCCGGCGTGTTCGAGGACCGTACGCACCGCGTCACCGTCCGGATTGGTCAGGAAGGCGTTGTCGGCGGCCCACGGCATCGGGACCGGCGGGTCGTCGTGGATGTCGGCGCTCTGCTCGTAGGGCATGTCGCGCAGGTTTTCCAGGATCGGGGGGCCGAGCCGGCGGAGCGGTTCGACCAGGCGGGTGCCGGTCTCGGCCGAGCCGGTGAAGGCGATTCGCACGTGCCAGACGTGGCGTCCCCTCATCGGCTCCGGAACCCGCGGGTCGTCCGGGAAGGGAATCAGTGCCACCGACGAGTTCATCTCCTCGGCCACCGTGGTGGTCCAGTCCGCATACTCCTCCAGGAGGCCGGGGACCTGCTCGGCGTCATAGAAGAGGCCACCACCGTAGAGGCGCGTCACCGGTACCAGGCCGAACTCCATGCCCGTGACGATGCCGAAGTTGTCCCGTCCGCCCAGCAGTGCCCCGTACAATTCCGGCTCGGCCTCCGGGGTCACGTGATGCTGCTTGCCGTCCGCGGTCACCACGTCCATGGCCAGAACCCGGTCGGCCGCCCAGCCATGGCTGCGTCCGAGCAGCGGGAGGCCGCCGCCCAAGGTGTAGGAGACGACGCCCACATGCGGGGCGGAACCGTTGAGCGGCGCCAGCCCATGCCGTGCCGCCTCGGGAATCAGCTGCTCGAAACGGACACCGGCCCCGACGTACGCGCTGCGTGTCCGCGGGTCGACGCGGACCGTACTCATGCGGCCGGTGGTGACCAGTAGCCCACCTTCGCCGGGCATCGAGAAGCCGTGCCCGGTGTTCTGTACGGCAACCGGCATGCCGTTAGCCACGGCGAAGACGACGGCCGCCACCACGTCCTCGGCTCGCGCGGCACCGACGATCACTTCCGGCCGGTGCCGCACAGCCAGGTTGAAACCCGTGCGTTCCTCGTCGTAACCCTCACTGCCGGGCAGCAGCACAGGCCCCTCGCAGCGGGCGGCCAAGGCATCGAAGTCATTGCGGTCCACAGTTGCGCTCCTTCGTCAGTGTCGACAGGAGTGATCTTGCGGGGCATATATGACATCCGCCGTCATATTCTGTGCGAGTGAAATACGATCGCCTGCTCTCGATCGTGCTCCTGCTCCAGCACCGCCGCCTCGTTGCGGCGAAGGAGCTGGCCGAGCGCTTGGAGGTGTCCCAGCGCACCATCTACCGCGACGTCGAAGCACTCTCGGCGGCCGGAGTCCCGGTGTACGCCGAGCGCGGCAAGGACGGGGGAATTGGGCTGCTGCCTGGTTTCCGCACCGACGTGACGGGCCTGACGACCGACGAGGCCCGCGCGCTCTTCGTGCTGGCTACCCAGAGCGCGCATGCGGCGCTCGGTCTCGACCAGGCCCTCGGCTCCGCGCTGCGCAAGGTGATGGCCGCGCTGCCCGCCCCACACCGCCCGGTGGCCGAGCTGACCAGCCGCCGCATCCTGGTCGACCCCGACCGCTGGCACGCCGCACCACACTCCGATATGGACCTGGAGGCGCTCTATGCCGCGATCCTCAGCGATCGTCGTCTGCGCATCCGCTACCGCCACAGCGGCCGGACCGCGCTGCGCGGTTACACCGTCGACCCGTACGGCTTGGTGTCGAAGGCCGGCAACTGGTACCTGGTCGCCGACCACAGGGGCGATCCCCGGCTCGTTCGCGCCGATCGGCTGTCGCAGGTCAATCTCGTCGAGGCCCCGGCACACCGCCGCCCCGGTGTGGAGCTTGCCCAGGTGTGGCGGGACCTGCGGCGCCTGGTGGAGGACCGAGGCGTCGGCGTTACGGTGGCTGTCCGGGTGCGCCGCGAGTGGCTGGACATGGTGACCCGCATCGCAGGCACCTATTTCGCCGGGCCACCCGTTCCCGAGGCGGACACCGATGAGTGGCTACGGGTGGAGGTCGTCTACCCCGTCGTGGAAGCGGTCCGTCACCTGCTCCAGTTCGGCACCGGCGTCCAAGTCGTCGGTCCGCCCGATGCCCGTGCGGAGATCGCCCGTGCGGTCGCCGACTTGACCGGCCTCTACCGCGGTCCCTGAACGGCCATTGCCCGGCCGCGGACACTGCCGCCTCGGGCAACAGGGCGCAAAGCTTGATAGACCCCGGAGGCGGCGTCTATCGGCATGTCCCCCCCCCCCCCCCCAGAAACCACAACTTTGTGTACTTCCCGCATGAACACGAGATTCGACCGCGCGACCTGGTGCTTCCGGGGGAAATGATCGGTCGGCAGGCGGCAGGTGTCCGCCTTGCTTGATCACCCGCCGCGCCATAGGGGCGTAAGTGTGGGTTTGCTGCTGGGGAAGGCACAGGCATTGGTGATCATGAAGTCGTCTACGCTTCGTGATCGTCAAAGGGGTGCCCGTGCCCGCGTTGCCATCGGTTCCTCGCGTGCTCCTTTCGATCCCGCTCGCCGGACCCGCACCATCTGGCAGTACCGGTACGTCCCGGCTTTGTCAGGACTGCTCCCAGCCTCCCCGGCACCTCCCGGATCAGCCTGTCCTCAGCTCCTACCGGAACGCTGCGACTATCCACCGGTAGCGGGTCTCTCACCTCCACTCAAACCACAGCGCATCACGGCGCACGAACCCGCACTGAACGTCTTCTCGATCACCTTCGGTGACCGCTGGCCGGGCGCTGAGACCTACTGAAAAACCACGGCCGAAACACCGTTCGCGTCACAGTCCCGTATTGCGTCTTAGAGCGTCTCTTACGTGGTGATCGGTCGCTGGTGAGCGAGGGCAATCAGTCTCCTGGGAAGCGCCCAAGAGGGTGCGGGTCAGTCAGGTCAGGTGATGCGTTTCCCTGCTATCGGTAACATAAGAGACAACAGAAATGCGCACTATCACACTTCGCAGAACCGTGGCCGTGGCTTCAGTTGCGGCGATCGGCGTCTCGCTGCCGGTGGCACCGCAGGCATCAACGGCGACGCGCCCAGCGGGGCATTCCTGTTTTGGGTCGACCGCCAACTACGCCGGCTATAAATGGGACGACGGCGGCCGTAGCACTCGTAACCGGGGAGTGGTCCGCTACCCGGGCACGAACATTCACTGTACGGCGGCGACGGCCTGGAGGCCAACGTCAGCTCAATGATCAACCACGACGGAATTCGTACGGGGAAGTTTACTTCAAATCCGGATACCGCGGCCCCTGTGTCTTTGTGGTGCCGAATGGTAACGTGCCCCGATTCCAGCGGGGGTGACGTTGCCTAAAACCTCAAATCAGCCCTTTGGTGTAAACAGTGATCCCGGCAACCGCTGTAGTATGAAATATCGCGGAGTGTGGTCGCACGGACAGGCCATTATCTTGGGGGTATTGCGATGAATAGTGAACGGAGAACGGCGGGCATCACGTCTTTTGAGGTGCGGGCTCCGCACCGCAGGCTCGCTGATCATGTTCAACTCTACCTGGGTCACGATCGCGTCCTGGACTGTGACTCGGACCCGCTGCCGACCACGCAGCGGATGACTGCTCTCGGATCCGTCCTCGTGGCCATCGCGTTCCCGGATAGTCGGCACCCGTCGCCGTGTCACAGAGTCAGCGGGCTGAGCGACTCGCCTGCTCTCCTCACGGGGTACGGGCGGGAACACGGGGTCCTGATCGAGTTGACACCGCGCGGTGCCTACACCTTGTTCAGAAGGCCATTGCGACAACTTGCCAACACCAGCATCGACCTCGGCGACCTGCTCGGCTCCCGTGCGCAGTACCTGACTGAACAGCTCGTCGCCTGCGCCACCTGGGAGGCGCGCTTCACGGTGCTCGATGACCAGTTGACCGCGTGGATGTCTGGCTCTGCGGAGCTCGCACCGGCGGTGAACCACGCTTGGCTCCTGCTCACCTCTTCGGCCGGGCGCACAAAGATCGGTGCGCTGGCGGAGGAGGTTGGCTGGACCCGACAGCATCTCCACGCCCGTTTCCGCGAGGAGATCGGGTTGACGCCGAAGAAGGTCGCCCGGATCGCCCGCTTCCACCACGCGGTCCGGCTAATCACTGGGCCTACCCCACTGTTGTGGTCCGAGGTCGCGGCGGCGTGCGGGTATGCGGACCAACCGCACCTCAACTTGGATTTCCAGGTTCTCACGGGCCGCTGCCCGACGGAGTTGTTCTCACCAGGCGGGATCGGCGATGTGTTCATGGGCGCCCAGCTCAGCCTCAAGTCTTCGTATCGATCCTCAGCCCCGCGACCGTGACCGCGCGCCCGGGAAACGCCTCGATCGGGGAGCACGCATGCGCACCATCACGATGCCACGGCTGTGGCTGCCGGGCTGTCCTGGACTGCGGCGGGAACGCGATGGCGCCATATGAACTTGGTCTATCGGGGCAGACGTTGAGGAATCTGACATTCTTCCAAGTCGACACGTGCCAGTCCTCCATAGAGTCGCTGTCCTAGGGAAATAGTCAGTCTGGTCGGGACGTTCCACGGCAAGCCGGGTCACGGATGCCGACAATAGCGATGCACGACGAGTACGAGCGGTCGCTGGCCGAGTTCCTGTCGATTCGTAGTCGAGGGATGGAGATCTTCAATGAGCAGAAGATGGACGCAGCTTTTTGTGGCTGCTGTGGTGACTGTGCCGGTGCGGTGGTAACACTCAGCCCGGCGTCGGCCACGGCGGTACCAGTCAGGCTGGACACGACATGGACCGCGACGGTGTTGCCGCTGTCACCAGGCGCGTCTTCCGCGCGGGTGATCGGAACCGACCGCCGAAACCAGATCATTGGATCGGTCGACACGTTCGAGGGGAGACAGCATCGGTTGGGCGCACTGTGGCGCGGCGGAGTATTTCTCGTGTTCGGCGAGGCGGCCGGTGGACTCACCCAGTTCAACGCCGTCAATACCAGCGGTGTGGCGGTGGGTTCATACGCCAGCGTCGGCGAATTCCAGCGACAGGGGACACAGTATGCGGCTGGCCGCTTCGAGGACTTGCCCGCGCCGGCTGATGCGGACAGCATGGCGACCTCGATCAACGAGCGGGGCGACATCGCCGGGACCGCCGACAGGCAGGTGATCCTCTGGCCAGCCGCCGATCCGATGGGATACCGGCTGCTGCCCCATGTCCTCGAACCGGTCGGCTCCGGTCCATACCGCGCCTATCGTTGGGATCGGGCCGGACAGTTCCATGAACTTCAACGGGTGTGGCAAGGCGCCTCGCAGGGCGTGTCGACCATCAGCAACGGCGAGATCGCCGGAGGAGCCAGTCTCGTCGGCGGCGTGATTTGGAATTCCCGCGGCGACAGACACCGATCCTTGTCTGGCATCTCGATTTACGTGATGATCGGCTCCGGGCATCTGCTCGCCCGAGCCGTCGACGGGGCGCCGTGGTTTGTCGAGGAAACGGGCATAATTCGCTCTAGCCAACAGTTTTCTCCCCTCCGGGTAGACCGGCCTGACCTGCCTCGGTGCGGTAGCCGGCTATTCCCACGACAGCCGCAGACAGCAAACGGCCGTACTCTGGCGCCACGCCCATCTCCTAACTCCGCCGTCCGGCCCGACGACTTGTCAGACAGGCAACTACAACGACATATTCCATTATCGGAGGTTACAATGAGGTCTAAAAGAACCGCAGGAATCGTCGCATTCTTGACCATGTTCGCCCTGCTTGTTGCGCCGAGCGCGACCCAGGCGGCCCCAGCACTCAAGGGGGACGCATCCTTACTGGCCTGGTACATAGTATCAGGGCCGTACGATACTCTGTCCTTTTGTGAGATCAACGCGTCAATCTACCGAAAGTACAATAATAGAGCGGCTGGCTGCCTAATGGACAGCGACAGCGGTCAATACTATGTTTGGGCACACTTCTGATCTTTGTTGCGGCGGGATGTCGAATCGGGTGCCGCACTATTTATTTCGTTTCCCGTGGGGTGATATCGCAGTAACTTTTTTGAAAACTGAATGAGCGAGGCTTCACATTTAACGTGCGGGAACAATAGAGGAGAAGGTAATGCAGAGCATCGCGAAGTTGACTTCAGGGATAATTCTTGCCGCTGGTATTGCGGCAGGGAGCGTTGCGCTGTCTCCGGCGGCCGTGGCCACGCCTGTCGGCGTGTCGACCGACATCGCGTACAAAAGTATCGCCCTGACCGTCGCAGAGGAAGAGTTGATCGGTCCGTTTAGGAGTGAAGAGAATTGCCAGATCGGCAGGAGACTTTGGGACGGTCAGACCGGCGGCTGCTTCGACCCCAGCATTTTCCTGGATACGTGGTACTTCATCGCGTACTGAAGATCCTGAGGCTCAGGCAGCGGGCAGCCCGCGGAATTGCACTCGCCACGACTGCTGCGGGCGTAAAAGTGAACTATCTTCAACTCTTCATGAGCTGACCCGGTCGCAGCATTCTAGGGTTCGAGAGGGGACACTATGCGTATAGTGCGCATTATCCTGGCAATCGTCGCTGTCAGCGTGGCCACTGCGGTAAGCACGCTGTCACTGGGAGGAGCAACGGTTGCCGCGTCAGAGTTCAATTTAATTCACCGAGACGCAGAGCATTCATAGAATGCGGGAATCATGACTGCGTTCGATTGTGAGGAATACCTTCTCGATAACTGTGTCAGTACGACTCGAACCGTCGTAAGAGCTTGCTATTATGGATCCCTCGGAGACTTCGACACGTGCACGGTGCTGTTGGTCAACTATAATGTTCCCGATGATATCGTGGGGGTAGCTTGCGCCCTGGCTGAGCACTGAACTTGGACGATTGCCCCGAGAAGTGGTGCGCCACCTCACCGGTTATCGCTGCTACAACCCGGCTATTGCCGTTCACCCAGCGCGAAATCGTCCACTCTCGAGAGGCGTGGCACCGTCACCTCCGGTTCAGATCGTGCGGAGCGGCAGCGGTTGGCCCTCGCAGCGCAGGGCAACTCCGCACTTGCCCTGCGAAAATCTTCTTGATGCACTCGGTCCTGCCGCGGCGGACGCGGCCTCCGAGATGCGCAAGTCGCACGGAAGGTGAGCACGGGTTGCCGGAGACAGCACCGCTGTAGCCGGCCGGCGGTCGATCGGTTCGGACGGAATGTTAGCCGTGCCCCGTCCGGCAGGCGGTCTCGACACGTCCGCCACGATCGCTCACGTGCAGAGGTCGAGGGCTGTTGTAGTCGTACGAATTTTGTGCTGACGAGGCGTTAGGTCGGCAGGTTTGCAAGATGTCGCTGAATGTAATGAACCCCTGGTAGGTTTTGTCTATCGGGAGCTCATTGTCATCAATTGGCAGCCGAGTTCGCCGGCGCGGGCGGTTTTATCGAAATGAATGAATGCAAAAACAATAATTAGGTAGGAAAAGTATGAGAAGAGTACGATTACTCGGCATATTGTTCGCATTGATGTTGGTCATTGTCGCAGTCAACGGCACGACGTCGTCTGCGGCGGATAGTCGCGTGTTGACGACTGAGCATATCATTGAACCCGACTGTCCCGCTGTGGGGAGAGTGGCGTCAACTGCTCCAGACGTAGAAGATTTCTGTAAAGCGATCGGCTTTTACAACACCGAAGACCAATGTCAGTGGGCGGCCTCCAGTGGAACCGTCGGCTGGTGGGACTACTTTACATGCGATTGGGTTTGGTTTTTCGGAAAATAGCAGCTCGCCGGATGTCTGAGTAAGCAGGATGCCACGCATTCCACACTCAACACGCGGCATACGATAGATCGCGGGGTCAGGGAATAAATTTACGACCTCGCGGTGCTTCATGGAATTTGCTTGTGAGGCAGCAGGCCAAAGGTCTCACGAGGTCAGTTATATCGAGCCACTCCAGTCTCAATCGCGCCACCGCGTCGTACCGTGAACGTAGGCGACACAAGTGCGAGGCGCACGCTGAGTACGCTCACGAGCTGCAGTCGCTGCACCGCGCAGTCACCACTCAGTTCGCGCAACAGCAAAGCTCCATAACCGCGCCGCAAAGGCATCTACGAATTGATCGGCGACACGGTCCCACGCTCGCGCGCCCGGAAGAAGAGAGCGGCGATGACGGTGATCTGCGGAATCTGGTCAGGACCTTGGCCGATACGTCGGGACGACGTGGGCGTCGATCCGACACGGTGGAGGCTCGCAACCGCCCACACTGATCCTAGAGCCTGCCTTGAAACCGGACGAGACAGACCTCAGCGGCGGGCACGCCGGCCCTGAACGGCGTCCGGGAGACAAGCCGTTGGTCAGTTGACGGGATCGTCGGTGGTGCCGGGGCGCGAATTGACGATGTCGCCGATCACCAGGGATGAGCTCGTCGCCATACACGGCGAGGAACGGGCGGACGGTGTCGAGGCTGTACTCGATCAGCGCGACCCAGAACTGCTCCAGCTGGTACGCGGAACGAGATCGCGAACGGTTGTCAGCGCCGCGAGCCTGCAATCCTCACCGGTCGCCTGCCGCCCCCGCAGACACCGTGTGCGGCGCGGCAAACAGCAGCTGCCCTCGATCCAGCTCCACGACAATCCGCAAACGACATCGGCGATCTTCCCCGCCACGACGGTACCCAGTCGCCCACCCAGCCGCTCGACATACCGCCCTCGCCACAGGAGCGGATCCACTAGGTCGTCTCGGCGCACAACTGCTCGATCAGCACATCGAGGTCACGTTCGCTGGAAACGGTGAAGCCGGAACGATTCTCCGCCCAGCCGGCACGCAGGTCACGCCACCAAGCCTGCGGCGACCAGAAACTCATCTCGACGTGGCGGGCGAGTGGCGGCAGCTCGGTGGTGTCGGCCAACGGCGTGTAGGTGGTGAAGTCGTGGGTGACTTGCGGGCAACGCCACTCGAGCCGGAACCGGTCACCCACCACGGTGGCCTCAGCCCGGCCATCCCGCGTCGCGTCCGGCACGAGTGGACCTATCGCCAGGTCCTGGTCAGCCACGAGCACCTCCTTCGACCGACCTTCATCGATGGTAGGAGTGCGACAGCGACGAGCTCAACGAGCTCCTGTTGGTCCGGCCGGCACAGCCAGCTGATCAGGTCGACTACAGCCTGGTCCCGGCCGCGAACCCTTTCGGCCTCGGTAAACCGGCCAACAGCCGCAGCACATCGTTGAAACGTCGCTCGAACGCCATGACTGAGACGGTCGCGGTTGCGCACCAGCACCGGAAGACACCCGATCAGGGCATCCCTCGCCACTGGCGCCCAGTCTTGCGGGGCGAGGTCATGGTGAATGGTGTGGTAGATGTCCTGCCGGTGCGGTATGACAGCTGGTGTCCTTGGTTGATCCAGCTACGCATGACACGGACATGACCGGGCCGTTCGGTTACAACACCGACGTCTCCCGGACCTTTCTTTCCAGTTCCGGGCGGTGAACCGCCACGCGACGAACCCTCTATGCGCTCGCCCACGAGCATCTGGAGCACAATGCCGACCTGCGCCGCGCTGGGTTCTCCTTCCGGGAACGCCGCGACCGGGCATGGGCGCCACCGGACGGATATCGCGAGCACAGCTTCGGGTTTCTGCACGGCGTCGGAATGTCTGTCGAGTATCCACAGGTCTCACCCGCGTACGAAGCACGGACACCGTCCTACGACAGCGCCTTCGAAACCGGATGAGTATTTGCGCGGAAAGCTACGTGACCGCCGACCATGGAACAGGAGGTATCAAACTCGAGAATCCTTACTTGATTCGCCAAGGCACGTGTGAGCAATTGACGTTGTTCCCGTACGCCGACAAGCTTTCCTCGCTTGACAGACTCATCGGCAGCACCAGCCAGCCGTCAGCCTCTTGAGACCGCCCTTTGTGCGTTTCAGACTGCTGGAACGCACTGAAGTAAAGTGTGTGAGGAGCAGTGCAATTGTGCTCTCGGCGGCCTTTTCGGGGACGTTGTGGCCGATGCCCGCAGGGTTCTCCAGCCGGTATGATCCGGTGATCCAGCTTGTGGTCGCGGCACACCCAACGGTGCGACCATGGGATCGTTCGTGCTCGCGATGGAGAGCGTGCATATCGTGCGGGCATGCTGCGAAGGTCGTCGTCGGCGTAGTGTCCGAAAATGGTGGTGCGCTCACGGTCGAGACCGATTCCACTGACAAGGAAGCGGTCCGCGCGGAAGCACTCACGACCGCGGCAGCTGATCGCGTTGTTCAAGGGCGGCGGCCAGTTCGCCTGCCAGCTTGTGGACGGCGGCCGTGTCGAGGTCGCGGACACGGTCGGCGGCGACCTCGACAGATTTTTTGTCCTTGGTCAGTTTGACGGTGATCTTGCCGCGCCGACTCCGCAGCCACACGATGACGGCGCTGGCGACCGCGGTCGCCGCTCCGCCGGGGCCGACGGCAATTTCAAGCGCGTCGAGGATTGCGCCCATTGAGCCGGGCGGTGGTGGGGATTCGTGCAATACGACCCTGCCGCGGAAATCATCCTCGGCGACGAGTGAGGCGCGAAGGGCACGCAGGTCGTCGCCGGAGCTGGGCGAGGCGAGTATCGAGAGGACGATTCTGGGCATCGGTTTTCCTCAGGGACAGGGGGTTTGGAACGGGACATCGGGGAGGATCTGCGTCCATTGCGTGGGTGTGATCCGGGTGTTCAGCATCGAGCAGACCAAATCGGCGACTGCGTTCGCGTCGGTGTACCAGAGCTGGGCGGTCGAGTCGCGTGACACCGTAGCGATCGTGGCTCCGTCCGGGGCGAAGGCCACGCCGTAAACGGCGTTGGTGTGCCCGGTCAGCGTCGCGATCAAGCGGGGTCGCGCACGATCGGTGACGTCCCAGAGCTTCGCCGTTTTGTCCTCGGCGGTGGTGACGACGGTCTGGCCGTCGGCGCCGAAAACCGCCCCGAAAACCGCGCCGACGTGGCTGCTCAGCTCAGAGAGCACAGTGGGTTGCCGCGGATCGCGGACGTCCCACAGCCGGGCCTTCCTGTCGTCGGACGCTGTCACCAGGGTCTGGCCGTCCGGGCTGAACGCCACACTGCGGGACGCGTTTCCATGATTGTCACGGAGGGCTATCTGCCGGGGGCGTCTCGGGTCGACGACATCCCACAATCGCAGGGTCCGGTCTTCCGACACAGTGGCGAGTGTCTGGCCGTCTGGGCTGAACGTGACTCCAAATACGTAGCTATCGTGCCCTTCGAGTGTGCTCAGCCATACCGGTTGTCTGGGATGGGTGACGTCCCAGAGCTGCGCGGTTCGATCACCCGAAACAGTGGCGAGAGTTCGCCCATCCGGACTGAACGCGGCACCCTTGACGGTGTCGGTGTGCCCACTGATCGTTCCGAGATTCTCCGGGCGAGAGGGGTTGCCGATGTCCCATAGCTTCGCCGTGCCGTCATCGGAGGCAGTGGCCAGCACCTGCCCACTCCGGTTGAAGGCGACCGCGTTGACTGTGCGCGTGTGCGCCTTCAGCTGGGTGAGAGGTGTCACCGCCTGCGGATTCGACGTATTCCAGAGCCGGGCTGTTCCGTCGTCGGCCGTAGTCGCCAGTGTGTCCCCGTCGTGGCTGTACGCCACGGCGCGGACGGCGCCGGTGTGCCCGCCGAGTGAGGGAAGGAGACTGGCTGGATGACGCGGATCGCGAACATCCCAGAGCTTTGCGGTCCCATCGGCGGATGTCGTTGCCAGCGTATGCCCGTCCGGACTGAACGTCACCCAATTGACGGCGTTGGTGTGCCCGGTGAGCGTCGCGGCGGGGACAGGCTTGCCGGGGTCACTGACATCCCACAGCTGCACCGTCGTGTCGGCCGACCCTGTGGCCAGCGTACGCCCGTCTGGACTGAACGCCGCTCCGCGAACGGCGTCGGTATGCCCAGGTAGGGTCGCCAGCTCGACCGGCTTGCCGGCATCGCTGACGTCCCAGAGCTTCGCGGTCCGGTCATTGGACCCGGTGACGATGATGGCTGGCTCACCGGGTCGGAACGGGACGGCCCGCACGACATCGGTGTGGCCCGACAACGTGCCCAGCAGCGACGGGGAACGCGGATTCGAGATGTCCCACAGCTTGGCCGTTCGGTCGGCTGACGCGCTCGCCAGCCGTTTGCCGTCCGCGCTGAACGACACATTCCGCACCACGCCCTGATGTCCGGGCATTCCTGCCAGCAACGACGGCGCACGCGGATTCCCGATTTCCCACAACCGAATCATCTTGTCAGCTGACGCCGTTGCCACCATCCTCCCGCCGGGCGCGATCGCGATCCCGCGCACCGCGTCCATATGTTCGGCCAACGTGGAAAGTAAGATGGGCACGCGCGGGTTACGGACATCCCAAATTTTCACCGTGCGGTCGCCTGAACCCGTGACTAGCACGCGGCCGGTGTCATCGAACGCGGCCTCGTACACGGCGGCGGTATGCCTTTCCGTTTTGGACAGCTCGACCGGATGGCGACGATCGGTGCCTATATCCCACAACCGCAGAGAGCCATCCTCGCCGCCTGTGGCCATGATTCTGCCCGACGGCCCGAACTCCGCCGCGACGACTCCGCCGGTGTGGCCGGCGAGAGTCGAGGGCATCGGCATTGTCACCGAGCTTAGCGTCGCGCTCCGGGCGTCCGCGGTCTGCCCGGAGCGGAACGCGGCGACACTGAGCTGCATCGCGAGCGCCGGGTCGACGCCGCGCAGGTCGCCTGCCGTCCTGGCGGTGGCCAGTGAGAAAGCGATGTTGCGGCTGTTTTCGGCCTCGGTGCGCTGCTGGTCGGCAAAACGTTGCTGCCAAAGGGCATAACCCGCCGCGACCAGCGAGATCATCAGCGAGATCACCAGCGCGGCCATCCCCAGCTTGCGTAAACGTCTGGCCTTTCTGCCCTGGCGGCGGCTTGCTTCGAGGAACGCTCGTTCATGGTGGCCGAGCGGAGCCCCGGATTCGTCGTCCTCGCGGAACGGCTGTAGGGTCGCCAACCGATTGCGCGGCAACAGGAAATCGGGGTTCCGCTGCTCTCTCTCCCAGGTCGTGGCCGCGTCTGTGAGCTGCTGGCGAGCCAGCAGCTCCGCCCGGCTGGCGGCGATCCACTCGCGCAGCCTCGGCCACGCGCGGAGCAGCGCGTCGTGAGTGATCTCTACGAAATCCTCGCCGACGCTGACGAGCCGTGCGCGTTCCAATTTGTCCAGTACTTTGCTGACGTCCGGATCGCTCGTTCCCGCTTCCGAACGCGGCAGCCGACGCCTGATATCACCCGTCCCCACACCGACGTGTACCAGCCGGAGCAATAGTCGTTTCGCGGTTTCCCGGCTCTCGGGATCCAACCGGTCGATCACCTCATCTGCGGTCTGCGCGATGGCCTGCTCGATCCCGCCCGTGGCGTGGTACCCCCTTAGGGTCATCATGTTTCCCTCGCGATGCCGCCAAGTGCTGAGCAGTGCGTGCGAAAGCAGCGGCAACGAACCGCCGACGGCGTCGGTCCCCCCGACGTCGGACAGCAGTCTGCCGACCAGCCCCTCTTCAAGGAGCAGCCCTGCTTTCTTGGCGGGTTGCTCGATCACCTCGCGCATCTGGTCCGGCTCAGGTGGTGCGACCACCACCGGCTGCTGGAGTGCGGGTACCAGTTCTGGAAAGCGTGTGCAGTAACCGAAATACCCGGCACGGACGCCCAGCACGACTGCGGACTCGCCGGCGGCCGCGGTAAGTGCCCGGACAAAATCCTGTCGGACGACTTCGTCGGAGCAACTGGTGAATAACTCCTCGAACTGGTCGATCACCAGCAGTACTCGCCCGGGCTTGGCCGCGACGACCTCGGCGAGCCTCCTCGGGTCTTGCTGGAGCTCGATTCGAAGAACTTCTCGGGAAACCTCGGTCGACGAAGCCAGCCGATTTGCCATCTCTCGAAACGGATCGGCGCCAGGGGTTAGCACATGCCAGTCCCATTGGGCGGATTCGCCGTCCATCCGTTCCACCGCGGCGATCAAGCCGGCCCGTAATAAGGAGGACTTGCCCGCGCCGGAGGGTCCCGTGACCACCAGCGGGCGCCCACGCAAGCGGTGGACGCCGACGCGGTCGATCAGATCGCGACTCAACTCGTCCCGGCCGAAGAAGTATTCCGCGTCCTCCCTGCGGAAGAAGGCGAGGCCGCGGTACGGACTGCTTTCTTCGCCCCGATTCCTGGTGGGAGCCTGAGGCGCCGGCGTGGGTGACCGCGCGGCTGCATTGCGTGCGAGCAGCCGCTGGTCGTCCTGGTCCGCCGCTTGCCTTCGTGGGCGTGGCAACCCCTTTTCTGCTAACCGTCCCGACAGTTCGCGGTACACTCTGTCGAGCGTGAAGACATCGGGACCGGCGGGGTCGCCGTCTCGCAGCAAGCGGATCAACTCGCCGGTGAACGACGTGTATCGCTCGTCGTTTGGTGCCCACGCCTGCTCGTCGCGCCCGGCGGCGGCCAGCAGGTAGAAGCCCTTTTCCTGCGCGGTGTCGGACAACGAATCCATGACGTTACCGTTGACTCCATGTGCACGCTGGGCGAAACAGCAGTCCAGCACCACGAGAATAGTCCTCGCCCGAGTCTGTTCAACGACGTCACGTAGGCTTTCGTAAGGCAGGGCTTGGTGTTGCGGAATGCCCTTGGTCAGGTCGCGGGTGGCCACCGTCGCCAAATAGAGGTCGTTGTTCTTGCCGACCAGGCCGTGGCACACGAAATAGAGAAGCAACGTGTCTGTCGCCTGTTCCGCCGCATCCATCAGTGCTTCACCGAGCTCGGCAGGCGTCGCGGGATCGCGCACCAGCCGAAGATTGGCCGGGTCGAGATCACAGATGTCGATCAAGGTCTTGCCCAGCGCGTCGGCGGTGGGTTCGACGGCGGGAATGGCGGGCAGCCGCGACCCCTGATCGTGACGGCCGACGCCGACGATCACCACCCGGGTGCCCGCCGAGGCCAGCAGTCCGTCAGACACAGAGTCCACCGATCCATCCCCTTGGTCGCTGGTACGAGTCGCTTCGACGGAACGAGCTTTCCGCACATTAGACACGAACCAGACTTGTCGCCGGCGTGCAGGGATCCGGCCTCATCCAGTTGGCCTAGTCCTAGAACGTGTCTTTACGTGGTGGTTGGTCGTTGGTGGGCGATTCTCTTGGCTGTGGGGAGATGACAGAGCCGCTGATCCCGGTTTCGAGCCCGCGTCCGCAGGGTGGCGGCACGGCTCCGGTGGACGCTCGTGCGTTTCATCGCGATCGTGTACGTCCTGACCAGCGGATGTGGCTGGTGGGATCTGCCTCCGTCGTTCGGGGTGCCGTTCCAGGCCGCGCACCGCCGCTTCGGCCAGTGGACCAAAGCCGGTCTGTGGCGGCGCTTGCACCACGCACTCTTGGACGAACTCGGCAGGAGGGCCTCATCGACTGGGTCGTGCGATCGTGGACGGAGCCTGCGTGCGGGCCAAAATAGGGGATCTATGACCGGTCCCAGCCCGGTCGACTGCGGCAAGCTTCGGCGCAAAGATCCATGCCCCCGGTCATTGGGCCATAATCGCTGAAAGTGGGGGCGGGTCGGCTCCTCGCGGTTTCACCAGCTGGGGAGGCCTCACGATGAAGATGCTGGACCGCGATCGCACTCCGCTACGGTTCGCCGTCCTGACCACGGTCACCGGTGGTCTCGTTCTCGCCGGGGTTCTCGCGATGCTCCGTAGCGATGTGCTGATCGCGAAGGTGCCCGCGTGGACCGTTCTGGTCGCGGGAGTGCTGGCCGCGGCTCCGCTGCTGCGGCGGGGGCCGTGGAACAGGCGCACACGTCGGGCATTCATCGTGACGTCGGCCTTCAGGCAGAAGTACTGGCTGGCGGGCTTCGTGCAACGCCTGCACCGCACGCTGGACCGGGACAACATCGACCTGGTGCTGAAGGTGCCCGACCGGGATTATGACTCCGCCGCGCAGGCGCATCACCTGCGCAGGATCCTGGCCGCGCGCCACGGCTACATCGGCGGGGTCATCGTCGCGACCGAAGTAGACCGTCTCCGTCCGGATCTCATCGCATTCTGTACCGAACTGACGTTGCCGGTGGTTTTCACCGACATCGAACCGTTCGATGACGAGGAACAATACCCGGGCAACGCCGCCTTCGTCGGCTACCTCAGTTCAGACCTCGGGACTCTCGCTGGCCGTTGGCTGGTAGCACATCTGCGAAAGGGTGACGGACAGCGGCCACATGTGCTGATCGTGGCCAGCGGGCAACATCAGGCCCGGCAAAGCCGGTGTGCGGCTGTCCTGCAGGCCGAGTTGCCCGGAGTTTCGATCACCGTCGACGACACCTGCGCGTTCCATCGCGCACGCGCTTACGACGCTGTGCTGTCCCACCTTCGCTTGCTCGACTCGCGGCAAGGTCGTCTGGATGCCGTGTTCTGCACCAACGACGAGATGGCACTGGGCGCTGTCGACGCCCTCCGAGCGATTACTTCCCTTGTCACGACGGACACCGTGGTCATCGGCGTGGACGGAACCATCGAGGCGCGGACCCTGATCGACGCCGGCACGAGCCCCCTGCGAGCCACCGTCGTACAGGACTCACACCGCCTTGCCGAGAGCGTCGTCGATGTCCTGGAGAAGATGCACAAGCGCCGCAAGACAACGAAACGCACCATCTTGGACCCGGAAGTCTACGAAACAAGATAGCCATCGCGTTCAAAGAAGTCATTTATTACGTCGGCCTACCGAGTAGAGACCAGGTTGTCACAGGCCGACCGTGACGATCGCGGCGGTCTGAAGACACGGCTCATACCGCCGACGCTGCGACCTGCCTGTGCTTGGAGCATGGGAGTTCGACGCGGCGCCGGCGTTCCGTCTCCACGCTCCTCGGTGTCCGAGGCGGTCGCGATGACGAGTTCCTGACCGCCGCCAGAGGACGTGCCCCGCTGTCGCACGCAGACGACAGCACTTTTGGCCCGACAGTCGAACCGGCGGTAACAGCATGCGGGCCGAGCGCGACTGGGGGGAGGAGGATTGCGTCGATGAGGGGTGGCTGTGTATGGGGCTGGCTGTCGGAGGTGTCGGCGGTTGGCTCGTCCAAGCGTTGCCCGATATCTCCAGCAATCTGATCGCGGCGGCCCTCGGGGGTGTGCTGGTCTGGTTGTCGACGGCTGTGAGACGGCGTCTCAGGCTGGTCCGCGCGCGGAGGTTCTGGCGAGCTTTGGGTGGCCGTCGCCCGTTGATCGTCTTGGGGGCTCATGACTTCGGACAGCAGCGGCGGTGGGCCAGAGCGGGCGTGGTGGGCATGGGTGATATCGGGGCGCTGGTGGAAATCGAGGCTCAGCTTCGCAGGCTGGGCTTCGCTGGAAGGATCGCGGAGTCGAAGCAGTTGTCGCCGCGTGAGCTGAGTTCGGACCTGGTTCTGATCGGCGGGCCGGTGGCGAACGCTGTGACAAGGACGATGTTGGCGAAGCTGAACGGAGTGACCTCCTACACTTTCGCCGAAGATCTGGACCATGCGGCGGCTGTGGTGCGTGATGCGCGCACCGGCCGCATGTTGACGCCGCAGTACGAGGAGTCAGGCTATCCGGTCAGTGACTATGCTCTGATCATCCGGACACCGAACCCGCTGGCTCCGGATACGTCGGAGATTGTCATCGTGGCGGGGTGCTGGGAGCATGGCACCGCGGCTGCGGCGGAGAAGCTCGGAGACCGGAAGTTTCTCCACAAGATGACGAAGATGAGGCACTTCGAGGTAGTCGTCGAGACTACCGTCGTGAACGGCGCCCACTACAATGCCAAGGTCGTCGAAACCCGGCGGATCTCGCCAAGTTAACGACTGGGCTTCCGAAAAGTCCGCCTGGTCTTTAAGGCACGACGCCGCTCGAATATCGTCGGTTGCCGGTTGTGCTGGTGGGTCTTCAGGATGCTCGCGATATTGAAGACTGCGGCGGTCGCTGCAAGCCAGGTCTTCCCTGCGCTGCCCGGTAGGTGTGATCGGCGACGTGTCTTCCGCAAGCTACATGCGGCGAATCGACCAGAGGACGTTCACGGATAACTACGCGTTACTCGATGTCGCGGATCCAGCCGTAGGTTCACCCGCCGGCGGCAACCAGTAGGGCAGGCTGGAGAAGGTCGTCACCAACGGTGATCGACACGGCAACGGTCCTTCGGTGGCAATTTCGCCTCGGCGTTAATCGCGACTGGGCTCCGTTTCGTCTCCGTTTGCTCCGGTGTGCCGATAGTTGGAGATGTGCTCTGCGGAGCCGGTTAGTGGCGTAGCAGCCTTTCTGCTTCCTCGTCACAACCACGTCGGTAGGGGGCTTCAGCAGGTCCGGAGTTCTTTGCTTCCACAGTTCGACAAGCTGGGTGTGGTCGCAGGTCGGCTGGGCGTGATCCGTGTTCTCGAGCAGAAGGCCAGTGACGTCCACGGTTTCGCCCTCGACCTGCGCACCTTGGAACTGACGCGGTCATGCCAGGGGGTGAACTCGAGGTAGAGCGTGGCGTACTCGATGGGAGTCATGAGCTCGGCGTCGCGTTGGTGTTCGGCGAGTTCGATCTGTTCAGGGCTTCGGGGGTACTCGTGGTCCGCTTTGGCTTTGAGGGATTTGACGACGCGGTAGGTCTGTGAGACGCGGTCGTCGGCCAGCAGGACTTCCCATCTGTCGCGGTGAGTTGGGCCGCGGGCTTCGCAGACGTATTCCTCGGCGGCTTCGTCGTTCGTCGGGTTGTACGGAAGTGGGTTCGGCATGATGGTCGCTCAAGGGATGGGCGGCTCACGGTGACATTCGGGGCAGAGTTGCGCGTCCCGGCGGCAGGAAAGCCTCGATGAGGCGACGCGGTCGCATCGGGTCAGGACCGCGGTGTAGTCATCGGCCGCCTACGCCGCGGCTACCATCTCCGGCCGCGGCGACGGCTCCGGTCTTGCAATTAGACGTATACGCCTATTCAGCCTCCGGGACGCGGACAGTAATTCCGACCAACCCACCGGAACACTGGGGAGTACCACCGACACCTACCGGCCCAAGGCCGCCTTCGCCTTCTACCACGATCTCGTCCGCGGCACCCGCCGGCTATCCGCCACCGGAAATTCTTGAGCGTGCTGTGCTGGAAGGCGTGTTGGCTGACCATCGAACTTCCTCACATGCCGCGATGAGGACCTTCGGACAAGGCGGCGATCGAAGACGGCGACTACGACCGGCTCGAATTCGTCACCGCGCCGGTACTCTCACCGTCCGCCGCGCTACTTGACAAGGTCGCGGATCTGGGGCAGCCGCTCGTGGGCACGACGGTCCGTCGTTTCCGGCTGGGCGGAAGCGACATCAACGGCCACCAGAGGGACATGGCCCGCATCGACGAGGTCGTGCCCGTCGGCGCGAACGAGGTCTGGGAGCTGGACAACATTGCGACAACTTCACCGCATTGGCTGACCGTGTCCGCAAGGTCGTGGGAGCGACGAGTCAAGGTGGCAGCCCTGCGCCTTTCCCTGCCCGGATCGGGGGACGCCCAGCGATCGGCGTTCGGCGACCAAGCGGAGGGAATCCGGTGGTACAAGCCGGGTGAGGCCGTTGCCTCGCCGAAGTGCCGTCGATTTTCGGGTGATCAACGATGAGCGGCGATGACCGAGGTGTGTTGTTGTTGGCCGGGCATCGCGTAGTCATGGTGACCACAGGAGGTGCTGGCGGTGTTCGGAGAGATAGTCGCCCTGGGTATCGGATCGAGTGTGATCTACCGGGTCAGTGTCCCGGACGGGCGCGTGACGATTTTCCGCGAGCGAGCCGGAGCGTTCCCTGACGGCGTCGTGGTGCGGGATGGCGCTGTTTACTGGACCACGATGGGAGTTCCCGCTCGCATACCCGGGATGACGGGGGAACCTGGCCTGGACTACTCGCGCCGCGATGGCGGGCTGCATATGGTCAGCCTCGATGGCGGCCACACACGCGACATCGTCCCGGCCGGCTCCATCACCACCGGCAAACAGGTCGTGTCCGATGGAGCCGCGGCCCTGTACTGGGGAGACCGTGAGGGCTGCCGAGTCAGCCGTGTGCGGATGGACGGGAGCGAGCTGACCGACCTGGTGGTGAACCGCCGCGATTCCACCGGGCTGCGGGAGTGTGTCGGCGTCACGGTCGATCCCGCCGCCGGGTATCTGTACTGGACGCAGAAGGGGCCGGCGAAGGGCGGACAGGGCCGGATCTTCCGGGCGGGCCTGGAGATTCCGGCCGGGGCCACCGCGGCGGACCGCCAGGATATCGAGGTGCTGTGGGAGCACCTTCCGGAACCGATCGACCTGGAGATCCGCGGCGACTGGCTCTATTGGACCGACCGAGGTGCCGCGCCGACCGGTAACACGCTCAATCGCGCGCCGATCCCGGCCGCCGGCGAGCGGGGCACGGCGCCGCGGATTCTCGCCGATGGCTTCCACGAGGCGATCGGCCTGGCCGTAGACGACGATGCCGGGATCGCGTACGTGTCCGATCTCGGCGGGCGGATTTCCGCCGTAGCGCTACCAGAAGGGCAGGGGAGCGGCTCGCGTGTCCTCGCCGACCTGGGAGAACCGATTACCGGGATTGCCGGGATCAGTGACTGAACAAGGGATCGAAAGGCCGGATCGCCATGGCGTACACGCATGAGTTCGAGGACATCCGCGACCGCCCGGTGGCGGTGTTCGGCGCGGGGACACTGGGCAGGCGCATCGCGCTGATGTTCGCCTCCCGTGGAGGAACGGTGCGGATCTACGACCCGAGCCCCGAACAGGTCACCGCGGCGACCGAGTACGTGGCGCGGACCTTGCCGGACGTGGTGGCTGAACGTGGCCACGGCGAAGTCGGCCGCGCGGAGGCCGCGACCTCGGTGGAAGAAACCCTCGACGGCGCCTGGCTGGCCGTCGAAGCGGTGCCCGAACGGCTGGATATCAAAATCCCACTGTGGGGCCAAATCGACGAGGCGGCGCCCGCGGACACGATCTTCGCCACCAACTCGTCGTCCTACCCATCGCGGACGATGGTCGAGAAGGTGCGGGACAGGTCTCGTCTGTGCAATATGCACTTCTACATGCCGCCCGGCTCCCCGGCGGTCGATCTCATGTCCGACGGCGAAACCGACCGTGGTTTGCTGGACACCTTGCTGACGGTGCTTCCCGAGTTCGACATCCATCCGTTCGAGGCGCGGAGAGAAAGCGTGGGGTTCATCTTCAACCGCATTTGGGCGGCCATCAAACGGGAATCACTGGCGGTCGTCGCCGAGGGTGTCGCTCGCCCCGAGGACGTGGACGGGATGTTCCGGATCAACTGGCATATGCCTGTCGGTCCGTTCCAGATGATGGATCAGGTCGGGCTGGATGTCGTGCTCGACATCGAAAACCACTACGCGGAGGAGAACCCCGCCCTTCCCGGCGGCCCCCGGGAATTGCTGCACAGCTATGTCGACACCGGCAAACTAGGGGTCAAGACAGGTGAAGGTTTCTACACCTACCCTCAGTCCTGAGCTGTCTCCGCTCGCGAGCCCGGTGCCGGTCGGCCGGGCCAGTCCACCGCGCGGTCCTGACGCTGATCGGGGACGCTCGCTGGCCTCGGGATCAGGCACGGAGCTGTCCGCACTGTTCACGCCGCTGTACCGGGCGGGTTGGTGCAATGAGGCGCTTGTCCGGATACTGGACACTGACCCAGGCGGGACCCGGCAGCCACCGTCGCCGGTCGATCGCGACACCCTGACGATCCGACCGCTGAGATCTATCTCGCCCAGCGGCTGCACGCCTGGAGCTCGGCTGATCCCGCCGAGCAGGACGACACACGCGACATCACCCGCCTACCAGCCAGCTTGCCTGACCCGCCCGTCGCGGGAACGACGTTTCAGGCGTGGGCCGAGCGGATGCGCCTCGTCCACGGCGACGCGGAACGCCGCGCACCGACCACGCCCGCTGCGGGTAGTGCCGGACCGGACCGGCGGCACGGCCGCGGCGGGCAGGCGACTCCACTGGAGCGGCGGCGGGAGGCGGTGCGACGACGGCAACGCGCGCTCGGCGCGCTATGGGAGCCGGGGAAGGCGGGCGGTACGAGAACGATCCGGCCATCACCGCGGACGCCGCTCTCCTCCTCGACCCCGACGTCTACGACGCGGTGACGATCGCGGCACGCACCGGCGACTGTGCGCATTTGGCGCGGCTTCGGGCGGCTCCGTCTTAGCACGCGGCCATTCGAACCCGGCCCCGTTAGCGGGTCGCTATGCCGCAGGTGGCGTGGCATTCCGGAACGTCAGCATGGGTCGCGAACTCTTTTCTGCTCGGCCGGGCCCAGCAGATCTGACACCGACTTAGCGCAGCCTCGGGATGAACGCGACCAGCAATCTCCAGGGGATCCGGCGGCGTCGCGCCGGGCCTGCGGGGCGGCGCCTTCGTAGTCGTCGGCGTCGGCGAGGTGAACGGGTCGAACATGAAGCCCGGCGGAAGCCCGGGGAGCGGGAAGACCAGGCGCTGACGAGCACCCGGAACCTCGCCAGGAAACCGCTCCTGGTCCGATGTTCCGGGTGCTGGAGGAACTACGCCTTGGCGCAGGCGACGAGGACACCGATGGTCGCGGTAGCGGCTGTGGCGTGCGCGGCCGCGCTCGCCGCCGCGGCCGTGGCGGCAGCGGTGCTGAACGCGCCCAGGTTGGCGGCGGCGGCGTTGGTCGCGGCGGGCGTCCCGGTGAGCACACCCTCGGCGAACGCCTTGGCCGCGGCGGCAGCGGCGGCCGAGTCTGCGACTTTGGCCGCGGCGGCGGTGGCCGAGTTCGCGGTGTCGACCGCGGCGGCGATAGCGCTGGCACAGCTTGCGGGAGGGGCGTTCGCCGGTGCCACATCCGTAGTGGACGCGGCGGCGCTGGCCGGCGCCATGGTCAGCATCGCGAGGGCACCGACGGCGAAGGACGAGGCCGCGATACGGCGGAGGTTCATATTCATCGGAACTCCTGAATCAGAATGAAGAGCGAGTCCCGGCCGACCGGTGAAAAACCGGACCACCGGAACAAAGTCGGCTGAAAGTGAACCGGCTTATACAAGAAGTGGAGCACCCAACGAATATCAAGTACGAAAAGGCACCCATACGTGTCCGCGTGGCGAGAATGCTCGGCGCCGACGTTCACCGACCGAGCTCTGTTCAGTGGCACGACGACCTTGGCGAGTTCAGCTCCTCACCGAGCACGTGGCCCGTATGATCCTCTACATGGCCGTGCGTTATGACGGCACCGACGGATTCCCGACCCGGAAACCGACGACGCCGTCGACAACGGCCCAAACCCGGCATCGAGCGTGTCTCGGTCCTGCTGACCTGGAATCTCCAGGACCGCCCGACGCCCGTGAGCAGCGCCGTAACCGGTTACATTCTGCAACAACACCACCACGGCCAGACCCGCCGCCCGCTAAGTAAGTGGCATCGGCCCGGACCTGGTCGGGTACCTCGATGACTTCGTGCCGCAGAGCGTCGTAGTCCGAGCGCCAATCTACCAGCGCCTTCTTACTCCCGGTGTGGATCGCCACCGGGAACAACCGGTCACCGGCCGCCGTGACCAGGGCCTCGAACAGCTCGGTCCAGACAAATTGCCGAAACAGGTGCGCGGTCGATACGCCCCCAGCGAGGGACTCCAGTCTTGCCGCCTCAACCCGGCGGTGTAGACCAGCGCTTCGCCGCCGAACTCGTACACGATTGACTCGGCTAACGGCTTTACGATCAGGTCCCCGAAGGCTGCGGCAAAGTCGCGCACGGCGTCGGCGCGGTTGGTGACCAAGGGTCGGCGGAACGGTCAAACTGGTTTGTTTCACCATGCTTAGCAGCCACGATTTGTAAGCGGCGTCCGCCGGCGCGGACGGTTTCGACGTCCACCGGACGGGGAGGCCTGCCAGCACACCACCGAGCCCGACCCGGGCCTGCGCTCGGCTGAACCGCAGTTCCGGCCCCGACAAACCAGGTGGCATGACGAATTCGGTGGGTCTTCCGTAGTGGACCGCGGTGACCTCGTACACCGGAATCCACCGGACACCGCGGGCGTCGGGTTCCTTCCCGAGTTCACCGCGGATCCAGGAGCCACTGGTGCTGCCCGCGAAAAACTCTCAGATCCTGACCGCCGACATCGCACACTTTCCGCCGAGGGGCGATCTCTCAACAACAGAGCCCGGTGTACCTGACGCTTCCGGACGACCCCGACACGACCATCGCGACCACCGACATTTTCCGGTCAAGATCGCTGGTCTGTAACGGCTTGCAGTACTGCCCGGGACGGCATAGGGGGTCGAGTAGCAGTCGTACGGCCGTTAGCGAATAAACCCCGGATGCCTGGTCAGGCCGTCGCTGTCGGCCAGTGCCCGGTAGAGCGAAGCAACCGAGGGGTGCCGACATCGACCGATGGAGCCCTGGATGGGTCAATTTTCCACACCCATCCGAGTTGGATCACGCCGCTGAATAGGTGATCTCCGTTGGCCGAGGCTCACAAGATGATCATGTCGTGCTCGAATTCGCCTGCGCATAAGCAGAAACGCCAATTGTCATCGGAGGATATCGGCGTGCAGACACAAGTGCTGTGGAGACAGACGGCCCGAGATTTTCTCGAGAACGACTGGGATGAGCTGTACCGGCACGACACCGCGGCCACGCCGTATCAAGCGCCCGCCTGGTTGCTTGGCTGGTGTGCTGCGTTACCGACCACCGCCTCGTTAGTCGCACTCACGGTGGCCGACTGTTCCGGCCCGGTCGCGGCGATGACGCTGGTTCACGAGCAGGGCCGTAAAGGTGGACTGGTTCGTCCGCTGTCGGCGCCGCACGCCGAATACATCCGGGTGACCGGTCCCCACGCCGAGCAGCCCAAGGTCACCGCGGCGCTGGCTGAGGCACTGGACGATCTGGCCGATCACGGTGATCGAGTGGTGCTGCCAGACCTGCCGGTGACCAGCGCACTCGGCGAACACCTTGCCGCGACCTCGCCGTGGACGCACACCAGCACCCGGTGCGCGGTGGTGCCGCTGCCGGTGGACTGGGCGGCGATGTCCCGGTCGACCCGCAAAACCCACAATCGCCGGCAACGAGCTGTCGACGAGTTGGCCGCGGGGGGCCGCCGCCTGGTCTTCCGGCGCTCCCGATCGACCGAGGAACTGCGCGAGGGCTACCGCGTGCTCGTGGATTTGCATCGCCAGCAGTGGACCGCAGACCTCGTGCTGCCCGATATCGATCCTCAGTACACCGCCGACGTCTGGGAAAACGTCCTCGATCGATGTGGCCCGGAACTCGCTTTCGTCGCCACCATGGAACTGGACGGCACGGCGGTGGCGGCCCAGTTGTGCTTGTACCGAGACGGACGGTGCTTCTCGTTGAGGCCGGCCATGCACCCGGACTACCGCCAGCTGTCCCCAGGCCATGCGCTGCTGCGCTGGCTGACCGACGATCTCACCGGCTCCGGGTTCACCGAGTTCGACCTCGGCCGCACCGTCGATTCTGCTGGGCAGACCGGGTACAAGTCCCAGTACCTGGCACGCTGGTCCGATACTCTCACCGCCACCTCCGTCTCACCTTCCTGGCGACACGTCCCAGCCCAAAGCTCCCGCGACTACGACCACGTACCGATAGCGATGGTGTAGCCGATCAATACGGGGCGCCGTACCACGCTGGTCTTCCTGTTCACGGTGCTGTCCGGGGTCCCTGCGGTGCTGGCCGGAGGTACGGGGTTCGAAGCGGCACTCGTCGATCGGGGCGCGGTAGCGGCGGCAACGAAGTTCTTTGACCGGCTGATCCACCAGGGACGGCCAGGGCGGTGCGGTTTCGCAGCACATAGGCGCGGGTGACACCGGCTTGATCGTGCCGCTTTTGCTGCAGGGTGATCTCGGCGGTCCTGCAGCACTCCACTGAGCACGGCCAAGGGTAGATAAGCCGTCTGTCGCTGTCACGCCACCCGAACGTCGTAGCACCAGGCTTGCGTCTGACGACAGTCCTGGTGTGACACAACGAGAGCGCCCTGTAGATGGCCGAAGTACATGAACTCGCGGGCGATGGTCCAGGTTCCGCTGTGCACGAATCTGCCGTACTGAAACCACCTGTCCGGGTCGTCCCTCAGGTACCGCCACACCTGCCGGAGCTCCTTGAAGGAAAGCACCGCAGCGGCCGGACCGTACCGACGGTCGATCGCCGCGAGCAGAGCCCGCAGTGCGAGCAAACCCTTTCGGCACCTCGGAGGCGGCAGCGGCGACCTCGGCCCTGGTGACCGGTTCGGTGAACGCCTCGGCGAAGTCGGCTCATTCCTCTGTGTCGAGGTCAAGGTCGCCGACGGAATCGGAAATTCAGGACTTTGTGGTGATGGAACTCAGAGAACGGCTCCGATTCGGAAGAAAGGTATCCCCGTAAAAAGTGACATCGAAATCGGAAAACACTGTCCGTCGTCCGGCCGATTTCGGTGATGAGGGCGTCGAGCGTAAGGTATGTGTCGAAAGCCAGTGCGGCAAAGGCCAGCCGGTGAGGGGTCTGTCAAACGAACGTTTACTCTCCCGTCGAGAGTGCGGGCAATTCACGAGGCTTACGTGAGCACGTTTCCCAGGTGCATGACGATCGTGGTGGTGCCCGCAGCCGTGACGAGTGCGAGTGCTGGTAGGTGCCAGGTGCGGGTACGGAGCCATCGGCTGGGAAGCAGGGTGATGGGCGGTGCGAGGCAGAGAATGACCAGGGTGGACAAGGCCATCGCCGAGGTGAGGTAGGGGACGAGGTCGTGCTGTGGGTCTCGTGTCAGAAGGCAGCCAGTGGTGGTGAGCAGAGCGGCCAGCGGGGCCGCGGCGAGTGAGTTTCCGAGTCCGGTGCGGCCGTGGAGTGCGGTGAGGGTGAGCACGCATGCCGTTGCCGCGCTGACGGCGACCCACCAGTCGAGCCGGTCCAGGGCCAACGGGTCGGTGTGATTGACGTTGACGGGCAGCAGCCAGCGTCCGGCCAGTGCCGCGACGGTAGCGGCGACACTGACCGCGAGCAGGGAGAGCCGGTGACGGTTCCAGCACCAGGCGAGCCCGGCGACGACGATCAAGCCGATCGCGGCCGGTTCTTGCCACGCCGCGGTCATGCCCGCGATCGCTATCCCGTAGAACCAGTTCTCGGCGACGGTGATCAGGGTGCCGGAGGTCATCCCGATCCACCAGGCGCCGGTGAACAGCGCGGTGTTGAGCACGGCGGCGAGGATCCAGATCCGGCGTGGCGTGGGGGTGGCGCCGTTGTGGGTGGCCCAGAGGGAGGCGAGGGCGAGGCTCAGGCAGGCGGCTCCGGCCATGGCGAGTGAGACCGCGACGAGTTGCGGCCAGTCGCCGAAGGGGGTCAGGTCGGTGGTGCCGGTGCGGGAGAAGTCGGTCAGGAAGCCCAAGGCGACGCCGAGCGGCAGGCTGAGGGTGACGCCGGCCAGGGTGCGAGCGGAGCGCTGGGCGGTTCGCCAGAGCGCGGTGCCCCAGCCGGCCGCGGTCAGCACACCGGCCAGCAAGCAGGAGAGCGGTACCGCGTAGGTCTGGGAATCCTCTCCTGTGCCGAGGAGCGTGGGGAGCGCCACCAGCGTGGCTGTCTGGGCGGCCATCGCGGCGAGCGCACCGTAGACGATACCGTCGAGGACCTGGGTCTGTCCGGGAAGTTCGCCTGCGTCGAGCACGGCGATGCGCCGCGCGGGTGGAGGATGGATGGCCCTGGCCCGGCGCCACCAGGACATCCGCCTGGTGGTGGTGCGGCTGAGCAACGCGCGCAGCGGTGCCGACGGGATCCCGTGGACCGCTCGGAGGTCGGCTTCGTGCTCGCGTGAGCGCAGGACGCTGGTGGAGACCAGCCCGGTCAGTGTGAGCACCAGTGCCGCGCGGGCGGCGTATTCGGCCCAGAACGGTGCCCACAGCGTGTGCGGGGACGCCGTGTCGCCGCTCAGCAGTACTCGGATCTCGGTGGTGACCATGGGCAGCAGCAGAACGGGCGGTAGCGCCCACCAGACGCCTCGGGTGAGCCACACCAGGCCGACGTCGCCTGCCGCGACGTGGGCGCTTTCGTGCCGCACGAGCGCCTCGGCCTGCTCGGCGGGTGCGGTCACGATTCCGGGTGGGAGCACCATCCGGGTCCGGCGCAGGAAACGGATGGTGAACGCCTCCCTCAGCGCCAGCGAGCCGAAGACGACCTGCGGGGGTGCCGCGCGGCGGTGCATCGAGCGCACCGCTCGCTCCGCGCGTTCCTGCCACACCGGCGGTGCCGGCCGGACGGGACCCGCGCGGCGAAACAGCCGCCAGGGCAACAACTGTGTCAGCGCGAGACCGAGAAGAAGTACCAGGACCGCACCGCTGAGCGAGACCAGTCCCTTGCGTCGTTCGGCGGGCGCCAGGCACTGCAGGAACTGCTGTGACTTCTCCACACTTTGGGCTGGTGTGTCTCCGGCGGTGACCGAAGGTGTCGCCGCCCGGCAAGCCAGAAAGGCGTCCCTCCACGCTAATCCCAGGAACTGGCCGTGGAGAAGGCTCCCGACAAGTACTCCGGCGAGCAGCAGCACCACGATGAGCAGTGCGTATCGCCCGCGCCCTGCGGACGGTGCGGTTACGGTTTCCGCAGTGACGCCGGGCGGTCGCTGATCAGTCGTCGTCACCGGAAGGCTTTCCGGGCAGTAGCGCGTCGCTGACCTTTCCCGCGATTTCGCGTGCCACCTCGGGGCTGGCTCCTGTACCGGTCAAATGGACCGTGATGACCATGGTGAGGTCGGCGTCGGCACCCGTCACCGGGCGAGCGACGTCATCGTCGGTTCGGCGTGCTTTGCGCGCGGCCCATGCTTCGGTGAGCCGGTCGCGTACCGCGTCCAGCGTCTTGTCGGCGGCCTTCTCCACGAGAATGTTCCCCAGATAGGCCGCCGCCGCGAGAACGTAGGGTGTCATCAGCATCAGATCCACCCCGATGCCCACCGGCGCACGCAATGTCCCCGGATTCAGCAGGCGGTCCGGGGCGCGCCGGTACTCGTCCACGACGGCGTCGAACAGGTCGAGCTCCGGCGGATAGTGCTTGCCGACGATCTCGCGGGCGAGATTCAGCACGTCTGGATCAGCAAGCGGAACCGCCGAGGGCGACGGACGGCGCAAACTCATGAGAAGTCCCTATCTCGTCAGCACGGCCCCGCGCCGCGATACCGGTACGTGTCGTAGGGACCACGGTCTTCGTTACGAGAAACCGTTAACCGAGCCAATTCAAGTGATCGTTTCACTGCTGCCGTGCCGACGTGTTGTGGGGAGCTGATCCACCCGAGAGCGGACCGCGGACGACGCGCGGACGAAGCTGCACGTCGTCGAACATGCGTTGCAGGCGGACGATGCGATGCAGGCGTCGGTCGTCGATGGCTTCGGCTGCGGTGACGCCGTCAGCGACCGCTGGGTTCGGTCACCGCAGTGACGGGCAACGGTTGATCAGTGAGCGGGAAGACGGCGCCGGCCCGATTCCGGAAATCCTGTAACGCCGCCATCTCACGAAGAGACTCTTCGGCTGACTCACATAGGCGGGGAGGTGGCCACGGGTACTCGACGCGGAGAACCGGAATCTGCTTCACGTCTTTTCACCGTTTCGGCAGCCATCATGTGGAACAGTGGCGAGAGCGGCAGTGAAAATCCGCTCGGCGAAGGCGCGTCGCCCCCTGTCCATGGGCAGGGCCACGAGGATGGCCAGGCCCGCGAACACCACGGCGGTCAGCGAGACGAGCCATTGCAGGCCGCCGATGACGGCTGCGATGCGCGGCGTGAGAACCATGTCGACCTCCTGGTATCCGGCTGTTTTCGCCCACGACGAAGTTCCCGTGCATCGAAGCGTGTGATTGGCAGGTTTGCACTCGTTCACGCGAGCTTGTCGCCGATTTCGTAGGGAGCCGCGCCCGAACCGGACGGCCCGCGTCAAGGTGAAACTGATGGAGATCATCATGAGAAAGGTAGTCAAGGTGGCGGCGATGATGACTCCGTTGCTCGCCGCCATGGTCATGCCAGTTTCCGCCCACACTGAACAGACCGCGGCCGGGCACTGCACCGGCCTCGACATTCCGGCATATTTCTCCAGAAGTTGGTGTAGACGCCATGCGGAAGCTGCATGACGGCGTGTTTGCACGGTTTGACCGTGTAGCCGGCAAGCGTCAGGAGTTCGCTCAGGGCCGGCTATCCGAGTATCACGGCGCTGGTGATCGCGGTGTCGTCCGCCTAACAGCAACTCAGAGAGGGATCGAAACGTTCCCGCCACGTCACGCGACAATGAAGGTCATGACCGACGACGCGCTGCCCCCAGCAGTCCACGGCCAAGCTCACGTCGTTGTCGATGCGGGGTTACCGAAGTTGGCCCGGACCGCGATGTGGCCGAGCGCGGGCGCGGTGGTGACGCTGCGGTGGCCGGCCACCGCCGGCCTCACCGGTCTCATGAGCCGACTCACCCTGCGTACCCAGCCGGCACAAGAACCTCCGTCGCGCCACCGACCGACGGTTGCGCCGGTGTCCATAGAGGACAGTGTGGCGCAGGGCCGGTTGACCGGCCGTGCAGGGTTCGTGTCCCGGTGTGCATTTGGGGCTGGTCTGGACACGCCGCACCGGCGAGGATGACCAGGTCCGTGACGAGAGGGAGCGCACGACATGGTCAAGGTGCACGGTAAGTCGGAGGCCGAGCGGCTCCGTGAGGAGCTGCGTGAGCAGCGGCGGCCACCCGGGCGCGTCGACAAGGCCGCGGAGGTCGAGAGGCCGTCCGGTGAGGGCGCGGCGGCGATCGTGGCCGACGGTGGAGACCGCATCGAACTGGACTATCGGGAGATCGCGGAGACGCAGAGGCTGCTGGGCGAGCACTATGCCGAGCTGCAGAACTGCCTGACCGAAGCCCGGGAACTGGGCTTACCGCTGGCCGACGGCAAGGGGCCGGTGTCAGTGCCGATGCGGCGTTCGTTCGCGCGCCGCGGGGGTGCGGAGGAAGGCGGCGTGCAGCTCGCGCTGGAGTCGTATCTGGCCGAACTCGACGCGTTGCGCACGGCGATCGGCATGGTCGCCGAGCGGCACGCTCGCACTGACGAAGCCGCCGCGTCCGCCGTCGATGCCGTGGCGAGGGGGACCGATGACCGGTGAGTACTACTCCGAGAAACATCCGCCGAGCCGCCGGGCACTGGCCAAGCGGCGAAAGCTGGTCCAGAAGCGCAAGGCGAACCTGCGGGAAGGAGCGTTCAAGAAGATCAATTGGGAGTGTTACGAACACCGCCAGCTGTGGGACATGATCAAATCCGCGGAGCCGCCGAGGCTGGGCGAGCAGGCGCACCGGTGGGCCCAGCTGGCCAAGAACGTCGGCGCGGAAACCGCCGCGGTCCGCACGAGCGTGCAGAAGCTGCTGCTGTCCTGGCGCGGCCCGTCGGCGGCGCAGGCCGCGGAGTCTGCGCACCGTCTCACCACCTGGGCCACTGAGGCCGCCAGGACCTCCCGGCACATCGGCGACGGGCTGGACGCCTACACCGCGGCCATCGCCGAAGCCCGCCGCAAGATGCCGGAGCCGGTGCACTACTACGCCGAGCGCTGGTTCCGCGACGATTACGCCGTGAAGGCGCTCGACGGTCCCAATGGCGCCTACATGCTGGACGACCTGCTCGACGACAAGCTCCCGTCCAAGCGGGAGGCCGACCGGGCCAAGGCCGAAGCCGTGCGGGTCATGAGCCAGTACGAAGATGCCAGCCACGGCGTCCGGCATCAACTGCCGCGGGGATTCGAGACCGCGCCGAAGTCGGCCGATCTCCCGTACCACCCGGTGCCCCTGCCGCTTCCGGTCACTCCGCCCGCCGGACCACCGCCACGAGACCGCCCGCCCGCCGAACCGCCACCGGCCCGGCCGACCCCGCCGGTGGTGCCGCCACCGGTCGTCCACGGTCCGGAAACCGTGAGTCCCGTCGAAGAAGGCACCTATGCGGCTTCGGCAGGCGTCGGGGACCTGCCGGGAGGCGGTACGACCGGTGTCACCGGGCCCGGGCAGGGCGCGGGGTACGGACCCGGCACGGCTCTGCCCGGCTTCTCCGCCGAGGACGCCGCCAAGAACGGCCGTGGCCTCGCCGGCGGTGCCGGGAGTGGGTTCGGCGGCATGCCGGCCCCGGCCGGCGGCTCCGGGCAGGGCACCACGGCCGCCCGAGGTGGTGCCGGGGGCGCCGGTTTCGGCATGTACCCGCCGATGACCGGTACGCAGCGGGAAGAGGACAAGGAGCACCGCGACCGCTACGGCAGCGGTTACGACCTCCTCGATGATCTTCCGCCCGCCTATCCGCCGGTGTTCGGCGAATGAACGGTTACCGCGCCGAACCGGGGCTGATGCGCGACCTCGCGCGTCAGCTGGAGGACGTGGCGGAGGAGCTGGACGCCGTCGTCGACCTGACCAACGGCCTCGCCGCGGGCGATTTGGGACCGGCCGGGATCGCGTCGGCGCTCGACGGGCTGATCCGGCCGTGGGCGGACTCGATCGGTGCCGCGCACACCGAGGTCGCCCACGCCGCGTCCGGGGTCCGAACGGCGGCGAAGACCTACGAGGACACGGATGACGATGCCGCGCGGACACTGCGGCGTGCGGCCGGAGGCTCGTGATGCCCGCGTTCGGAGGCCTCGGTTTCGACCCGGTTGCGGGCGACGCGGACGCGGTCGCGGCCGCCGCCCGCAAGTGTACGGATGCGGCCGCGCACCTCGACGCGGTGGCCGGGGCGCGGATCGATGTGCCGCGCGAGTGGGAGGGCGTCGCCGCCGGAAGCGTCGCCGCCCGTGCCACCGCGGCGAGGACGGCGCTCGAACCCGCGCCCGCCGTGTTGCGCGCATCGGCCGGGATCCTCACCGAGTGGGCCGGCACCGTCGTAGCCGGAGTACGGCGAGCCGAGCAGCTCGACCGGCGCGCGGTGGTCCTGCGGCGCGCGCTCACCGACGCCGCGGACGCCGTCGAAGTCACGGAGACGGCCGTCCAGTTCGCCAGCGGCGCGGCAGCGGCCACGGCACAAGCCGATCTCACCGCGGCGAAGGCGCGCCATGAAGCCCTGCAGCGCGAGCTCGACCGAATTTTGGAGCAGGCCCGTGCCCTGGAAACGGCTCATCGCGCCGAGGCGGCTCGGATCGAGGAGCGGCTGAGGGCGCTCGGCGAGCCAGGCACTGCCTTGGGCGAGGCGCCGGACGGCGCGTCGCTGTTCGCCGAGATCACCGGCGGCATGGCTCGGTTTTCGGTGCTGGGCAGGGAACTGGCGGCATCGCTGGCCCGTGCCCCCCGTGCCGCCGTCACCCCGCCCGCCGGAGCCGTGGGTGTCTTCGCCTCGGCTGTGGCACTGGGTGGCCGGTGAAACTCACCGCCGTCCCGGGGATCACCCCGGTCTCCCTCGCGTCGGTCGATCGGACCATCGCCGAACTGCGCACATTGCTGATCCGGCTCCGTGGCCCCGACGCAGAACGCGATTTCGGGCTGGAGGCCGCCGTGATCCAGGCGGCCGAACGCGCCCACGAGCATCGTGCGGGCTTGCTGGCGGTCGCCGAACATCGCGACGCCGACCCGGCCTTGTTGATCGCCGGGTCGGTCCCGGTCGAGCGGCCGCTGAGTGTCGAGGCCGCCGCCGGGCTGAGTTGGTTCGCCGCCGACACCACACCGGGGATCCGCGAGGTCAGCACGGCGACGACCGCCCGCGGCTATCCGGTGGTGATCGTCGAGCGGATCGCCGTCGACGGGCCCGCCGCCGGAGCACAGCTCCAGGCCGTCGTGCTCGATCCGGGGAGCCCGCGGGTCGCGGTGTTCACCTTGCACTCACCCGGAGGCCGTGGCTGGCTGGACGTCGCCGCGCTCGCGGGCGCGCTCGTCGCGGGGGTGGATCTCAGTGAGCCAGCGTGCGTTCCCTGAACTCACGAGGTGTCTGCCCGACCGCCTTCCGAAAGGTGCGTGAGAAATGGGCTGCACTGGTGAATCCGCAGTCTTTGGCGATTTCGGCGATTCCCCGCCCGGCCTTCGCCGGATCCGCCAGCAACGTCTTCGCCCGCTCCACCCGCAGCCCTTTGATCCGTTCGGAGATACCATGCCCGTCGTCGAACAGCTGATACAACCGCCGTCGCGAGATGTAGAGGGCCTCGGCCACCTGATCGGCGCCCAGCGCAGGGTCGGCGAGATGACCGCGCATGTACCGCACCGCCTCGCGACGGCGGGTCGCGAGCGCGTCGGCACGGTCGAGCTCGGCCCGCAGCACACTGCGCAGCACCAGCTCCGCGAGTCCGCACAGGTGGTGGGCGAGGCCGTGCGGATCGAGCGCCGGGCCGACGGCGAGGACGTGGGCGATCGCGCTGGAGACCAGCGCGCGCAGAGGCGCATCGACGTCCACCGGGCGGAACATCAGCGGTCGCAATTCGGTGAAGGACAACGACAACTCCGCCGCAGGAAGGGTCAGCATGACGACTCCGCGCCTGCCCGGTGCCTCCACGTCGTGCCCGCCGACTGGCACGACGTGGAGGACACAGCCCGCGAAGCCGAGTTTCACGCCGTCCTCGGCGACCGCGCGCGGGATCGTGCACCGTAGGAGAAGCTGGATGCCGTCCGGCCCCGCCCGGCGGTCGCCGAGGATGGCCGCGCGCGCGGCCGCGGCGCCGGAGGCACGGACGATGAGCTGTCCGGTCGCGACTTCGGGTTCGGTCATGGGCACCGTTCGCGGATTCGTCGGGATTGCGGTGTTGATTCTCGCTGTTCGATCGATATCGTGCCGCCTGCAGGGCGGCACTAGGGGAGGGGGGCCATGGCACGGCGTTCGGGTAGTTCGGCGGGCATCGTCCTGTCACATCTGGAATTCGATCTGCTGTGGGCGGATCTGGGAAACGGTGACCTGCCGTATCCGCTGGAAGTGGCCTCGCACGGCGAGACCATGGACGAACGGGGCGACTTGGGCGAACGCGTCTTCGCGGGGCTGGCCGAGGCCGGTTACACCAGCGGTGACGACCTCGATCCGGCGCTGGAGGACCTGTTCGTCCTGCTGGGCTCACCCGCGCTGTCGGTGGACACGCTGGTGCTCGGCGAACAGCCGTGGCGGATGCTCGCCGCCGTCCGCGGTGCCCACGGCGTGCTGGCGGTGCTCGATGACAAGGACCTGGTCCTCGAGCCGATGCGCGCGGTCGATCTGGTGCCCACCGTCGGCCGGATGCTCGGCGACGGTGTGCCGGGCCCGGGCGAACAGATCCGCCTGCCACGAGCCGCCTTCTCGGCCGCCATGGCCGGCTTCGAGAGAGCGGGTTACGACGGGTTCGAACGCGCGCTGGCCGGAGCCGGGATCACCGGGCGCAGCGTGCGGCCGCTGGCGACCATGGTGACCGCCGCCCGGTACGGCGCCGGGCAGCTCGCGGCCAACGGCATCCGCGGCCGGAGCCCGGTACTGAGCTGGTTCGACACCGAGGCGGGCCGCTACGTCGTCACTCATGAGAACGTCGGCGGCGAGCCGTGGGTGATGGTCACCCCGGCCGACGCAGGCCGGCTCGCTGAGCGAATCGGCACGCTGATCGAAGACGTCTCATGACGGAAACGCCAGGCGGGCAAGGTGAAGGAGGCGGCGACGTCGTCCACAACGGACTCACCGGCGTCGAGCGCCACCGCGGTCGCCTCCCTGGCGAGACGGAGGATAAGCGCGGAAAGCTCACTCGCCCGCAGGGAAAGCGCGTCACGATCGAAGTGGAGACCGATCGGTTTCCCGTACAGATCGACGGTCACCGTGACTCCGCCGGCGCGGGCCTCACCGGTTACCGCCGCCAGCCTGCCACGGTAGTCGGTGTCGGGCGCGTCCGCGTCTTCGAGCAGTTGCTCGACACTGCGATCGTCAGTCACTGCACGCTCCACGTGTCCGGAGTCGTCTCTTCGATCGCTTCGGCCACTTCAGCCCTTGGCGCGAGCCCCAGCATGTCCGCCGTGGCGCCGTCCATGCCGAGCCGCTTGCCCGCCTGGGCAGTCGCCCGCTCCACGAGGCCGAGGATCCGCCGGGAGAGTTCCCGGGGATCCAGTCGCAGCGCGGCCTCCTCGATTCGCAGCTCCCGCAGCGCCCCACCGGGCTCGACCTCGACCGTGACCACCCGGTCGCGGGCTTTCCCGGTGGTCACGGGCGCACCCCGCCGTAGAAGGTCGAACCCGACAACGTGTGGGTGTTGCGGCGGACGGAGTCGCCCGAATTGCCCTCGATCAACGTCACCTTGTTGCCTTCCACCTTTTCCACGATGCCGATGTGCGTGCTCGTCGACGGACTTTGCGGCCCGGTCCCGAACAGCAGCACGTCGCCGGGTTTCGCCTCGCGCAGGGAGTTCCGGCCATACGCCTTCCCGTGGCGTTGTCCCCAGCGGTAGACGTCCCCGGTGAACGGCGTGATCGGGATGTCCACTCCGGCCTTGCGCCACATCGCGGTGGCGAACGACGAGCACCACGGCGCCGTCGGGCCATAGGGATTCCGGTTGCTGCCGGGAGGATTCTCTCGCGTGCCGAGTTCTTCGCGCGCCGAGGAAACGACCTTCTCCCGCCGGGAGGACGCTTTGGCCGGGTCGGTTCGGCCGGGCCTGCCGGCATCGGGGGAATGGTCCGGCCGTTCCGGGACTTCGCGATCGGCGACCCCGTCGTGCCGGAGTTCCTTGCGGAGTGCCCGCAAGCGTTTCGCGGCGTCGGTGAGCTCACCGTTCACCTTGCGCAGTGTCGCCGCCGACTGCCGGGTGTAGCGCGGCGCGAGATCGGCGGCCGCGGCGATCGCGGTGGCCAGTGCGGCCCGCGACCCCGGGCCGGTCACCCCGGCGGCGTCGTCGAGGAGCTTCTTGACCTTGGCGATGTATTCGTCGGCGAGCCTCTGGACCGCGGTGTGCCCACCGTCCACACTGGACACGACGCGGGCGACGATCCGTTCGGCGTCGGTGCCCGCCTCGGCGGTGGTGCGGATGTCCTTGCGCAGCCGCCTGGTGACGCGCTCGAACTCGTCCGACGCCTTGCCTTCCCAATGGGAGAGGACGACGTCGGTCTCCTTCTTGTGCGCGTCGTGCTGGTCGTGCAGCGTCCGCGAAACCTGGTGCAGGGCGAACTGGACGCGGGCAGCGTCCTCGGCCTTGCCCGCGAGCTTGTTCCGGTGTGCCAGGATGTCCGAGGCGAAGCCCCGTGCCGTGGCCAAGGTGTCCATGGAGGTCTCCAACGTTGTCAGGGGAGCCGGTGCAGGCTCGCGGCGGCCGAGGAATCGCGGTCGTGATAGGCCTTCCGGGCCTTTGCCGCGGCGTCCGCGAGCCGGTCGGCGGACACTCCGACCGCCTTGACCTGCCTCTGCAGGGCGGCACCGAAGTCGCCGAGCGCGTCGGCGAACCCGGACTCCTTGCCGATCAGGCCGAAACTGTCGTCGGCGATCGCCCGGACGTCCTTGACCTGGTTGCGCGACGCGGCGGTGAGGGCGTCGCCGACTCGGCGGGTACGCCGCACGAAGCCGTTCAGGGTCTCCCCGTCCACCCGGATCCGGCCGAGGCCGCCACCGGCGGGGGCACCACCGCCAGTGGGGCGTTTCGGGAGGGCTTCGGCCGCCTTGCGGGCCGCGGGCAGATGACGGCGGTAGGCTCCGTTCGTGAAGGTCGACCACGGTGTCCATGACCGGCCGTCATTCGAGATCTTGTTGGCCGCCTTGGCATTGGTGACGGGATCGAACAATTCGGAGTTTGCGTCCAGGCCGAACTGCCTGCGCCGCTCTGGCCCCATGCCGCCCAGCATGTTGATCTGCCAGAGCCCGTAAGAGTTGTCGGGCGGGGTGGCGTTGTGGGCGCGGGTGTTCCCGCCGGATTCGGCGAGCGCGACCGCCACCGCCGTGGTCAGCCCGTCACCGCGGAAGCCGGCGTCGTGGGCGTGCCGGGCGATCTGCTCCGGGGTCAGCTTCGTCATGGACCGAGCTTGACCGCCTGTGCACGCCGGTGGGAACCGGTGTTGCACGCGTGGACACGTACGTTGCGCAGGCGGTCAGCCCGGGGCTGGCCGACGGGGTTCGATCCAGATGTTGCGGAACCTGGAACTCCTATGACCTGCAGCTGACCAGCACCGATCCCGCGGGGCGGGTGTCAACCGGTCTATGACCACGCGGACCGGGCGACAGACAAGTACGGACACGGGCGCTCTCAAGATCCTGGGAGTACGGGACCGGCCGCGCGGTGACTCCCGGTCCCGCGACCGGTGACTACCGGCTGCGGCCTACGTCGACGACGGCATCCTTCATGTGGATCGGCGGCCAGCTGGCATGGACTATTGGCAGATCAGCAACCCGGGGTGGCGCGAGGCGACAGTCCACAGCGACTCGCCGGAACAGGTCAAGGAGATCCGGATCGACTACTGGATGTGGTGGACCGCGCTCGTGATCGCAGTCCTGACCGCGGGCGCGGGCGGCGCTGTGGCCGGCCACCGCCGGACGTGGAGTCGCCGCCGAGCATCGCGATCTTCTACGAAGAGTTCGCGCCGCGGATGCGGTCGGCCTCCGCGCCGCGTGGATCGGGTCGCGCTCACGCCGAGTGAGCGGACCAAAGCTGGGGGAGTGGTTTCCGCACCTGCGCGCCACGTTCGGTGATATGCGGCTCGAGACGGCTCCGAAGCCATCGCCTCTTTACGACTGAAGCCCCGCGCCTCTGAGGGGGGCAGGGCTTTTGACCTGCGAAAACAGATGGTGCGCGATACTGGGATTGAACCAGTGACCTCTTCCGTGTCAGGGAAGATCGAAACAACTCGTGACCAGGCGTTTCCTCTGTTCCCGCAGGCCCGCGGTCTCTCGTTCCTCCTCGTGGGGGCGGCTTCGAACGCGTTGTGGCGCGTTCCGGTCGCCTGAATATCGCCAGCTGATCTTGGATTGCTGGTTACGAGGAGTTACTTCGTGTCTCTTGAGTCTGCGGGTTCCCGGTTGAACGTGACTCGGCTCAAGGTCGCCCCGAGACGTGGCTTGACATTGACCTGGTCGGCAGCGTGCGGCAGCTGGGCAGCCAGGTCGGTCCTCAGTAAGTTGCCGACCCGCGCGATGGCTGTATCGACTGCGGCCAGGTTCGGCTATCCCGATCGGAGTAACGGCTGTGGGGTTGCAGAAGTCGCTTCATGCGTCCGGCCTGCCGTGGCAGGCGAGTTCGACGGGGCGGCATGATCGTCAGCTATTTCGCTGCGTCTGCTCTACCTCATCTTCCGCTGGTGGCGTTCTGCACAGGGTGATCGCGCTCGCTGGTAGCAGACGGCTTGAACGGCTCATGAATACGGTGAGTTCGAAACGTCGAATTCACCAAAGGAGTCCCAGTACAGGGTCCGTGGGTGAACCTGCCCGGCTAACGGATTCAGGACGGTTCACCCGAACTGTAACGATGCGACCAGGCACATCCGACATCGTAGTCAATCGGCGTCTGCACCATCTTCAGGTTGAACAAGGCGCCGGATGGTGGAGGTGAACAGGTGACGATTCTCTATCGTGCGATCTGGAATGACCGTGGACCAGAGCTGGTCTCACGTGTTCAAAGCGCCTTCTCAGTGTGGGTAAAACAGAAAAGTAGTGAACAACTCTCGGGAACGGAGCTCGACGCGACGACACCTGACGGAGCCATGCGGGTCCGTTTGGAGCGTGTGGATGGCGCGGGGGCGCCGGTCGGTACTGCCCTTCGGGCAACGTTTGTCGAAACGAACAAGGAGGGTTCGCGCTGGACGACCTCTGTTCGCAGCTGGGAAGAAGTTTCCAAGGGGAGGGAAGTCAGCGGCTGGGTATGGCTGGATGTCGAAGCGGTCGCCGACGACCTTCTTGAGAACGTCACCATTGCGGCACCGAAATTCGTTCCGCCTCTCCTGCTCGGTGGCTGTGCCCCTCACCGTCAAGGGGTGCCGCTGACATCAGAGCCTGCCGCTTTCTCAGGCGAGCCTGGCGCGGAGGCGCTGGCCGAGCTGGTTACGGATATCGAGCGAGATGTGCCGCTCGTGGTTTTCTCGGCTTTGCCTGTCGGGTTTCAGGTCAGAGATCTGCCACAGGGTGTGTCCGTGGCGGAGAGGTTCAGCGAAGCGATCACGCGGGTCGCGACGATGACCGCGGGGCTCGCGCTCGTGTGCCGGCTCGACGAGGAGGGAACCCGGTATTTCAACGAAATCGTCGGCAGTACCTACGAGGTTCGTGACGGAGCGTTCCGGATCTATCTCCCCGGTGTGGATCCTGCTGTCGACGAAGGATGGCGGCATCGTTACACGGTGCCCGCCCGGTTCCTGCGATACCGGTACGCCGCCGGAAGACTGGTCAGCCGGGCCATCGCGTTGCGCGCAGGGGCTCGTCGGCCGCCGGACAGCTACGACGCGGCAGCCGATCTTCTCGATTCGGCGCGTTCAGGCAAACCCAAGGAGCTGCAAGAGCTTCTGGAGCTGGCCGAAGCGGAGATCGCAGATCAGCGGGGGAGTCTGGTAGCGCTGGACCAGAAGTACCTCAGTGTCGTAGAAGAGCAGCAGCAGCTCGAAGAAGAGAACAACCGGTTGCGTGCGGACCTCGAACTGGCACGGAAGAAGCTGAGGCTGGTAGGTCGCGAACTGTGGGAGGACCAGTCGGCTGCGGTCGCGAAACTGGAGAGCCACCGCTTTCCGGGCAACGCCGAATCGCCAAGCGAGGCCGCCTTGTATGCACAGGAGTACTTAACCGATTTTCTAAGCTTCCCAGACGATGCGTGCAAGGATCTCGATGATATAGACACGGCAGTCGAGGCGCGGGCTTGGGGCGAGACCTCGTGGCGTGGCTTCCGGGCACTTCACGCGTATGGACAGGCGCTGACAGGCGCGGAGCATCCAGGATCCTTTTGGACTTGGTGCGTGAACTCCCATAGCCCCTATGCGTGGCCCGCGAGTCCGAAGAAGCTGGCCATGGTCGAAAGCGAATCGGTGAATCGGAGTGATCGTCTGCGCGCCAAGAGGGTATTCCCGGTCGACCGAGAGGTGGACCCTTTGGGAAGAATCTACATGGAGGCTCACTTGAAGGTCGCCGAAGGTGGCGGAATGCTCGCTCCGCGAATTTATTTCCTTCCGTCGAGGGAGACGGGAAAAGTGTGCATAGGTTACTTCGGTCCGCATAAGAACGTCCCCAATACGCTCACTTAACCTAATTGGTGGTGCGTGATTCAAAGAGCGACGCCGTCGAGCTGGGTCGTTTGTACCGAAACCGCCGGGAAGGGAACACGAAGCAGTTCCGCGCCTTCGGGTGGACCGGGCAGACCGTGTGGTGTCGCTGCGCTCATTCGGTTGTCGCCGAAGAAGATGGGGGTGTGCACCGGTTGTTGACGCCGGGCACGGTTCTGCGGTGGCATCGTCGTCTCGTGGCGAGAAAGGTGGACATACCCGAAACGTCGCCCGTCCCTGGATGACGCTGTTATGGTGTTGATCGAGCGGACCGCCCGGTAGCACCCACTTGAGGGTATGAGGATTCAGGGTGAGCTGCGCAGGGGCGGACATCGTGTGGGTGCTTCGCGGTCTGCCGCGTTTTGATGCAGCTGCGGATCCGTCGGCGCCGACGCAGTGCATCGATACGATCTGGCGGCAGTTTCTTCGGGTGCGGGCGTCGATGATGCTGGCGTGTGACTTCTTCCATGAGGACCGCGCGGTCACGTTGAAAAGGATCTACGTGTTCTTTGTATTAGCGGTCGGCAGTCGCGTTGTCCACGGGTTCGGTATGACGAGCAACCCGGACGGCGCGTGGACTGCGCGGTAGGCGCGGAATCTGGTGGTCAATCGGGGGGAGCGGGCCGCGGACTTCAGGTGCCCGGTATGTGACCGAGCCAGCCAGTTCACGTGCGAGTCGATGCGGTGCTGGCTGCGTTTCCGCGACGGCGTAACATGATCTTGATGTCATTAGGCTTGAAGGCTTTGCGCCCTCGCTCGGCGAGAAACAAGTCAGGAAGGTCTGCCGCCGGATGGCGAGACCTCGCGCGAAGATAACGGCTTATAGCCTGTCCTGCGCGTTTACCGAAGGGCACGAAGCGCTGTCGGTCTCCCTTTCCGCGGACAAGAATCCCGTCCGTTCAAGATCCAGGTTGTCTCCCCCGGCATGTCTCCAACAGGCTCGCTATCTCGTCGCCGGAGAGAACCGGGATGAGCTTCGTGGGTGTGGCAACCTGACTGAGCTTGTCCATGGGGTGGCGGTCCATCTCGTCGCCTTCGACGAGGTAGTTGAAGAAGCTGGACACCCTTGTACTTGTTCAGCGCGGTGGAGGCGGAGCGGGTGTCGATCAGCCGGGCGATGTACCACTCGACATGCTTACGGCTCACATCAGTGGGGTCCTGGGCGGCGTCGCTGTCGTCGTCGGCGGGCATGTCCATCCTCGTGAGGAACTCCGGGAGTTCCGGTCCGCCGAGGAAGTCCGACAGCTGGGTGACGGCGAGCTGATAGTTGTACCGGGTGGTGTGCGGGCGGTTCGCCGCGCGGAGACTGCGATCCCACTCCTCGACGTAGGAGCGCCACACGTCGTCCTTCGGGCGTGGTAAACCCTGTTTGGTCAAATACGTGGTCATGAGGAGAGCCTCCAGTCTAGGTGTCACCGAGCGCTGTGCTGAACCGGAACGACACCTCTGACCACATGAAAAAGCGGGTTTCCACAGCTGGTGAGCTGCGGAAACCCGCTTCGTCCGTCGGGCTGACAGGATTCGAACCTGCGACCCCTTGACCCCCAGTCAAGTGCGCTACCAAACTGCGCCACAGCCCGGACCCGCGCTCCGTGGAGTGCGATGTGAGTACTTTAGCGGGTCACACACAGCTGCTTTCAACCAGGGGTCACTGTGTGTCTGAGCTGGGAAAACGGACCGTGCGGGCCGCCCTGCCGCATTCGGACGGCCCGCACGGGGTCACTGTGGGTTGCCGGCGTGGGTGAGGGTCTGCCAGGAGGCGAACAGGTTGTTGGTGCCCGCCGGGCGCTGGCGCAGGGTGAGGGCCTCGGTGTTGCTCATGGTGTGCCCGAGACGGGTGTGGGGGTTGTAGCCGACTTCGGTGATCGGTCCGAGGCCGAGCTTTAGGCTGCCGCCGCACAGCCACGACGGGACGGCCGCGCCCATCTGGTACTTCGCGTGGGAGCCGAGGCCTTCGCGGAGTCGGTCGGCGATCTCGGGGTAGAGATCCTGGCCCTGGATGCGGGTGGTCTCGGCGAAGTTCGCGATGGCGGCCTCGGCCATGAGGAGGCCGCCCACGCCGACTGCGGAGGAGCGTTGCTGTTCGTGTGATCTTTCAGCACCGCGGACCAGGCGACGTACGTGTGGTCCGTGCCAGGGCTCCAGAGCAGTTGCCGTGGGCGGTGCCGGGGTGCCGGTGACGAACACCGGCACCCCGGGGACCGTCACTTCAGTGAGTTGTCCACTGTGGTCATGAGGGATCCGGTGTCACCCGACATCTCCCAGGCCATGACTCCGAGCAGTCCTCTGGTCTTGAGCCAGGCGACCTTCTGCTGGATGGACCAGGCGTCGTCGAAGGTCCACCATTGCCCGCCGTTGCCGGTGTAGCACGACGTGGCCACTGCCGCGGTGTCGTGCTGGACGGCACAATTGGGGACACTGGCCAAGAGATTCGCGTAGCCACGAGTACCTGCTTCCTCGGGGAACTGGCCCGGCGCCGCTCCTGTCGCGCTCTGCCATTCGCCCTTCTTGCCGCCGTCCGCGACCCCTTGCCAGCCTCTCCCGTAGAAGGCGAGCCCGAGGGTCAGTTTCCGTGGATTGGCCCCGGCCTCGGTGTAGGCGTTGATCGCCGATTCGACACTGAACTTGAAGTTGTACGGATCGTCCGCGTCGGCGTAGAGGTTTCCCTGGTGGCCGGTGCGATTCGGCTCCCACGAGTTGTCGCTGCCCGAGCCGTGGAAGTCGTAACCCTGCACGTTCGCGACGTCGAGGTAGTCGAAGATCTTCGGGATCTCCCAGCCGCCCTTCACCTTCGCCGGGTCGGCGGGGGTGAACGCCTGCAGTTCGTACCGCTTGCCGGTGGTCGCGCCGTAGGCGTCCATCTGCGTGCGGAACTCGGCCAGCAGAGCGGTCAGGTTCGTCTTGTCGTTGGCGCTCCAGTGGTTGCCGGGGTGCCCGTCGGGGCTGCCCGGCCACTCCCAGTCGATGTCGATGCCGTCGAAGATGCCCGCGGCCGTTCCCGGACCGCCCGCGCCGCCGTACGCCTTGACGTTGCCCTTCAGGTAGGTGTCGATGCACGACGCGACGAACTTCTGCCGCGCCGCGGGGGTGGCCGCGACATCGGAGAAGTACTTCGAATAGGTCCACCCGCCCAACGAGATGAGTATCTTCAGGTTGGGGTACTTGGCCTTGAGCTTCTTCAGCTGGTTGAAGTTGCCGCGCAGCGTTTCCCAGCCGGTGTCGCCGACACCGTCGACGGACTGGGCCGCGGACATCGGCCGCGAGTAGTCGGCTTCCGCGTCGCCCGCGCCGTCACCCTGGTTCGGGTCCTGCGGGTTGGGCGTCGTTCCCTTGGTGACGCCGGAGAGGCAGGTGTGGTTGACCGGGTCGATGTTCCCGAAGGCGTAGAGCAGATGGGTCAGCTTGGCGGCCGATCCGTTGGTCACCATGTTCTTGACGAAGAACTGGCGGCCGTAGATGCCCCACTGGACGAAGTAGCCGACCCGGGCGTACCCGTTCACGATGTCACCGGTGCGAGCGCTGACGGCGGCGCTCGCCGCGGAGACGTTGTCGTACCCGTCGCGGGCTTTGACCGTGAAAGAATACGAAGTGGACGGTGAAAGCCCGCTCACCGTCGCGGTCGTCCCGGTCACCGTCGTGGCGAGGCTCGTACCGCGGTAGACGTCGTAGGAGACGACGCCGGTGTTGTCCGTGGACGCGTTCCACGCCAGTGCGACGGAGCTCGACGTGACCGCGGTCGAGCGGAGGTTCGGCGGCGCGGTCGGCGCCTGGGTGTCGTCGCCCGGGTTGTTGGTGGTCACCGCCAGCGCCGGGGTGGGCGGCGACTTGGCGTCCTTCCGGTCCTTGGCGACGACGGTGAAGCTGTAGGCCGTGTTCGGCGTCAGCCCGGTGATCCTCGCTTCGGTGCCGGTGACCGAGGCCGCCAGCGTGGCGCCTTGGTAGACGTCGTAGCCGGCGACGGGCAGCGAGCCCGGTGCCGACGCGTTCCAGGCCAATGCGGCGGTCGTGGTCGTCTTCGCCACGAGGCGCAGGTTGGCCGGGGTCGACGGCGGTGTGTCGCCCGAACCGTCGCAGTTCGCGTCGTCGATCCGGCACGTGGTCGGGTTGACGGCCGAACTGAGCCGGAACGACGGGCTGTAGGGATAGGTCGAGCGGCCCGGCGCGAGCGATTTGATGTAGAACGCCGGGCTGAGGGTGACCTGGTTGCCCGACTGGGAGACGGTGGCGTGTGAGCCGCTGGTGGCGGTGACGCCGGCGGGGACGGTGAAGGTGATGGACCAGTCGGCGACGGTTTCGCTGCTGGGGTTGGTGACGGTGTACTCACCGGTGGTTCCGGTCAAGGTGAAGGCGGCGCGGAGGCGGCCCGCCGCCAAGGCCGGCTGGCCTGCGGCCACCAGGAGCCCGGCGGCGAGGAGTGTCACGGTGAGTGCGCTGAATAGGCGTTTTCCGGTGCGTCTCATGGCGGTTCTCTCCAAAAGAGGCGGCGAGATCGACCTGCTCTGAACTGGCGCGGTGTGGTCTAGACCACACTTGAATGTAGCGCGGCTCGCATAAAAGGTCTAGACCGATTCGTCGGTCGTGAACCCATTCGGCACCGGATGCGGACAACAAGTGACACTGACGAACGGTGAAGGGTGGCAAATGTACTCATCCAGGGCGGATCCGGAGGATTCGGAAGACGCGGAGCTGATCGCGAGGTCGGTGACGCGGCCGGAGTGGTTTTCCGCGATCTTCGACCGGCATGCGGCGCATATCCACCGCTATCTGGTCAGACGCATCGGTCCCGCCGCCGCGGAGGACGCGCTGGGGGAGACGTTCCTGGTGGCTTTCCGCAAGCGTGAGGGATATGACACCGAGCGCCGCGACGCCCGGCCGTGGCTTTACGGCATCGCGACCAACCTGGTGGCACAGCGGCGCCGGGACGAGGTCAGGGAGCTGAAACTGCGGGAAGCCCTCGGTCCGCCGCCCGAGCAAGAAGGGCATGCCGAGCGCGTAGCCGACCAGGTGACCGCCGAGGCGATGGGAAAGCTGCTGGACTCCGCGCTGGCGGAACTAGCCGACGGCGACAGGGACACCCTCACGCTGTTCGCGGGGGAAGGCCTGAGCTACGAGGAGGTGGCCGCGGCGCTGGCCATCCCGCTCGGCACCGTCCGCTCGCGGCTCAACCGCGCCCGCCGGAAAGTCCGTGAGGCGCTGGGGCGTCCGGAAACCACGACTGCGAAGGAGATCGCCAACCATGGATGAGCTGAACCTGATCGCCGAGCGGACCGGCTCGGTGCCACTCGCGGAATCCGGTGTACTCAGCCCGGCGCGCACGCGATTGATGACCGAGATCGCCGCCGCCGTGCCGGAAAACGTGGTGCCGCTGAAGAACCGGCGGCGCTGGGTCTGGACCGGGGTGGGGGCGGCGGGCCTGGCCGCGGCCATCACCGCCGTCGTGGCGCTCGCCCCCGCAGGACTGGAACCGCCCACGGCCACCGCGGATCCCGTGGCCGTGCTGCGCGGCGCCGCCGCGGCCGCGCTGAAAACACCGGACACGCCGCCGAAACCGGACCAGTTCGTCTACACGAAGACCAAGCAGGCCGACGGTGAGCGGGAATCGTGGCTTTCGGCGGACGGCACCCGTGACGGGTTGATCAAGATGGCGGACCGCAGTACTTTCCCGGTTCCGGGTTGCCGGAACGGGCGAGCGCAGGTGTACAAGGGCGAAGAGCCGCTCAAGGGCGTCACAGAGCCGTGCACGCCGCGGCCCCACTACCGGGCGGATCTTCCCACCGACGCGGACGCGATGTTCGCCTACCTCAATGCCGACAACGCCGACCACAGCGGTGAGAAGGGCGACTACAACGCGATGGGCAAGGACATCCTCGCGCTGGCGAACGAAAACCACCTTCCGCCCGCCGTTCGGGCGGCCCTGTTCGGCGCGGCGGCCAAGGTGCCCGGCCTGCGCGCCGTCGAACACGCCAAGGACGGGGCCGGCAGGCCCGGTGTGGGCATCACCTGGCCGCTCAGGCCGGAGGACGACCCCAAGGTGGCGAAACCGTACATGATCGTCTTCGCCACTGACACGTTCCTGTACCTGGGCGGGAATGGGACGGCGGTGACCGCGTCCGGCGTGGTGGACGCGGTCGGCCAACGGCCGTAGCGGATCAGCGGCCGGTGAAGGTCGCCTTGCCGGGGCCGTCGGCGAGGAACGACTTCACCGCGCCGCGCAGGTCCTCGGTGTCGAAGAGACCGGCGGCGATCGTCGTGATGTGCTCGTTCGCCTCGGCGACGCCGCCGTGCTCGTAGTGCTCGAGGACCTTCTTGGTGGCCGCGTGCGCCTTTGTCGGCCCCTGCGCGAGGTCGGTCGTGAAGACGCGCACGGCCTCGTCGAAGCCGTCGATCGGGAACACCCGGTTCACCACGTTCCAGCGTTCGAGCGTCGCGGCGTCGTAGGTCGCGCCGGTCATCACGAACTCCTTGGCGCGGCCGACGCCGGCGCGGGCGGCGAGCCGCTGCGTGCCGCCCATGGTCGGGGTCAGGCCGACGACGCGTTCGACCAGGCCGAACTTGGCCTTCTCGCTCGCGAGAATGATGTCGCAGGCGACAGCCACCTCGAAGGCCCAGGTCAAGCACAGACCGTGGGCGGCGAACACGGTGGGGAACGGGAGGGCGGCGATCCGGTCGGGGATCGCCAGCATCTCGTCGAAGAGCACCTTCGCTTCGGCCGCGCTCGCCTGGGCGTCGAACAGGGAGACGTCGACGCCGCCGCTGACGATCTTCCCCTCGGCCCGGAGCAGCGCCGCGCGCGGCGGCGTGGCCTCCAGTTCGCCGATCGCCTCGCCCAGTTCCTGCTGGAGTTCCGCGGTGTAGAGGTTCAGCGGCGGCGAAGCGATGGTCAGGACGGCGATGTCGCCCTCGCGGTCGAGGCGGATCGAGGTGGCCAAAACGAGTTCCCTCCGCTAGATCGTTTTCCGTGACCCTAGCCGGAGGAGTCCGCGAGTTCGTCCCATTGCGCCTGTGCTTCTGGTCGCCATTCGACGTGTTTGCGGTGGAAGAGGCCCGCCGCGCGCACGCCACTCCAACCGTCGGGAAGGAGTTTCAGCGGAAGGCGCGGATCGAGGAACGGGAAGCTGCGCCATTCGTGGACGAGTTCGGTCTGCGCGCGCAGGACGCCACGCTCACCTGAAGGACGCAAACCGGTGAAGCGGTCGATGAAGTCTTCGTAGCGGTCTTTCAGTTCGCTGAGATCCCAGGACCGCGCGACCATCGTCTCCTGGTCGCCGACGTCGCCGTAGGCGGCGGTGAACGACATCGCCTGCGCGTCGAGGCCGAGTTCCTGCACGATCTGCTGGGCTTCCCGCTGGCGGCTGAGATCCGGGCTGACCCAGACGCCCGCCACCGGCGAGCCGAATCCCGCCCACGTCAGACGCGTGCGCAGCCGGTGCCGGAGGTCCCGTTTCGCTTCGGGGACCGACACGATCAACATCAGCCAGCGGCCGTCCCAGGCCTTCTCCTCGTTGCCGAAGGCGTAGATCCGTTCCGCGCCTTCGGTCAGGAGGCGTCTGCCTGGTGGAGTGAGCGACCAGCGCACTCTTCGTCCGACGCGTTCGGAGACGACCCAGCCCTCGGCGGAGGAACGGGCGAGCGCCTGTCGTGCGGATTTCTCCTCGATGTCCAGCACCCGCAGCGCCTCGACCAGCGTCGACGTCCAGATCGGCCGGTCACGGGGCAGGACGAACTCGCCGAGGATCGTCATCAACAGGGATCGCGCGCTGGCATGACTGACTTCCCGTCGCCTGCTCAACGTCGGCCTACGGGTACCGCCTTTCTGCTGGTGGACGACGGGGACCTGGGTGGCGGAATCCGCCATTGGCTGTCACCGACCTCAATGCTCGGGAATTCGTTCGGGTCCAGAAGAACAACCAGGTTACCCACGTTCCGTGATCGCTTGGATACTTGCCACTCTTCCGAGGGACCACGAGGTGTTCAATCGGTCCCCGTAGACTTACCGATCTCATGAGCGCCACACTCGTTGCCAAGGATCTCGCCGCCGGCCACGGCGACCGCCTGCTGTTCTCCGGTCTCGACCTGGTCGTCGCCCCGGGCGAAGTGATCGGCCTCGTCGGCGTCAACGGCGCGGGCAAGTCGACTCTGCTGAAGACCCTCGGCGGCCTCGTACCGCCGGAGGAGGGCAGCGTCCGGCTGAACCCGCCGACGGCCACTGTCGGCCACCTCCCGCAGGAGCCGGAACGCCGCGAGGGTGAGTCCGTCCGCGCGTTCCTCTCGCGCCGCACCGGAGTCACCGCGGCGCAAGCCGAACTCGACGCCGCCACCGAAGCGCTCACCGCGGGCGCGCCCGGCGCGGACGACGCTTACGGTCTGGCCCTCGACCGCTGGCTCGCGCTCGGCGGAGCCGACCTGGACGACCGTGCGGGCGAGGTCGTCGCGGACCTCGGGCTCACCGTCAACCTCGACCAGCCGATGCTGTCGCTGTCCGGCGGGCAGGCGGCCCGGGCGGGGATGGCCTCGCTGCTGCTGAGCCGATACGACATCTTCCTGCTCGACGAGCCGACCAACGACCTCGACCTCGACGGCCTGGAACGGCTCGAGCGGTTCGTGACCGGGCTGCGCGCCGGGACCGTGCTGGTCAGCCACGACCGGGAATTCCTCGCCCGCACCGTGGACCGCGTCGTCGAACTCGACTACGCGCAGCAGCAAGTGCGGACCTACGGCGGCGGATACGAGTCCTATCTGGAGGAACGCGCCGTCGCTCGGCGGCACGCCCGTGAGGAGTACGACGAGTTCGCGAACACCAAGGCCTCACTCGAAGCACGAGGCGCGATGCAGCGTTCGTGGATGGAAAAGGGCGTCAAGAACGCCCGGCGCAAGGCCACCGACAACGACAAGGTGGGCCGCAAGTTCCGGAGCGAGGCAACGGAGAAGCAGGCGTCGAAGGCCCGCCAGACCGACCGCATGATCGAGCGGCTCGACGTCGTCGAGGAACCGCGCAAGGAATGGGAGCTGCGGATGGAGATCGCCGCGGCGCCCAGGGCGGGCGCGGTCGTGGCGACCCTGCGTGGCGCGGTGGTGCGGCGGGGCGGGTTCACCCTCGGCCCGGTGGACCTGCAGATCGACTGGGCGGACAAGGTCGCGATCACCGGTGCCAACGGCGCCGGGAAGTCGACGCTGCTCGCAGCCCTGCTGGGGCGGGTGCAGGTCGACGAAGGTGCCGCGTCGCTCGGCTCCGGTGTCGTGGTCGGCGAGGTCGACCAGGCACGGAAGCTGTTCCTCGGCGACCTTCCGCTCGTCGAGGCGTTCGCCCGTGAGGTACCGGAACTCGCCGACGCCGACGTTCGGACACTGCTGGCGAAGTTCGGGCTCAAGGCGTCGCACGTCCTCCGGTCGGCGGCCACGTTGTCGCCGGGGGAGCGGACCCGGTCGGCGCTGGCGCTGCTGCAGGCGCGCGGGGTGAACCTGCTGGTGCTTGACGAGCCGACGAACCACCTCGACCTGCCCGCGATCGAGCAGCTGGAGTCGGCGCTGTCGGAGTATCCGGGGACGCTGCTGCTGGTGACACACGACCGGCGGATGCTGGACGCGGTGGCGACGACGCGGCGGCTGGAAGTGGCCGACGGGAAGGTCACCGAGCTCTGAGCATTCAGAGGACTGAATGCGGTGGTAGAAGGTTGCGAAAGCCACTTTCGCGACGCCTGATGTCCCGAAAGTGGCTTTCGCGGCATGCGCACCGGCCCCAGGCGCCGGGGGAACGCGCCACCGTGGAGCATTCAGAGGACTGAATGCGGCGGGGTCAGCCCTTGGTGGCCCCTCCGGTGAGCCCCTTCACGAACTGCTTCTGCAACGCCAGGTAGAAGATCAGCACCGGCAGCGTGGCCAGGAACATCAGCGCGAACACACTGCCGAGATCCGTCTGGTACTGCCCGATCGAGCGGTAGATCCCGGTGGTGATCGTGGTGCCCTGGCTGGGACCGAGGATGATCAACGGGTCGATGAAATCGTTCCAGATCCACACCCCGAGGAAGATCAGCACACTCGCCGTGGCCGGGCGCAGCAGCGGGAACACGATCCGCCAGAACACCTGTGTCCTGCTCGCCCCGTCGAGCCGGGCGGCCTCCTCGAGTTCCACCGGCACCCCGCGGATGAACCCGGTGAACACGAAGACGCCGAACGGCACGTAGTAACCGACGTTGAACAGCACCAAGCCTTGCAGCGTCGCCATCAAACCGGTCAGCCGCAGCACCTCGGTGACCGGGATCAGGATCACCTGGGGCGGGATCATCAAACCCGCCAACAGGATCAGCGTGAGCACCTTGGTCCATCGGCGGTCCGAGCGCGCCAGGTAGTGCCCGAGCATCGCCGAAAGCACGGTCAGCACGAGGATCGACAGCAGCGTGACGAGCATGCTGTTCGCCAGGCTCACCCAGAACAGGCCGTCGGGCCGGGTGAGCACGGCGTGGATGTTGCCAGGCGTCGGTGGCAGCGGGACCGACGCCGGCTCCTCGGCGATCCGATCGCCGGGTTTGAACACGTTGACGAGCACGTAGTACAGCGGCACGAAGAAGATCGCGCTCACCAGGATCGCCGTGGCGGGCCGCAGCCACGAACCGGCCTTCGTGGTCACAGATCGACCTCCCGCCGCCGCAGGAACCGCAGCACGATCGTGGTCAGCGTCGCCACGATCACCAGCATCACCACGGCCATCGCGGACGCGTAGCCGACGTGGTTCGCGTCGATGCCGGTGGCGAGGACGTCGAACGCGATGGTGGCGGTGGTCCCCGAACCCGGCCCGCCGTTGGTGACCACCTTGACGTGGTCGTAGGTCTTGAACGCCGAGATCAGCAGGACGACGGTGTTGATCGTCAGTGACGGCGCGAGCAGCGGCCAGGTCACCGCGCGGAACCGCCGGACCGGTCCGGCGCCGTCGATTTCCGCCGCCTCCAGCAGTTCGGCGGGCACCCCTTGCAGCCCCGCGAGGTACACGACCACGCAGAACCCCAGCATCTGCCAGCACACGATCGAAGCGAGCGAGTACAGCGCGAGATCCGGGTCCGAAAGCCAGCCAGGCGGATGCTCGACGCCGAGGGCACGGAGCGCGTCGTTGACGGGCCCCCGGTCGTCGAGCAGCTTCGTCCAGATGACGCTGACCACGACCGAGCTGAGGATCACGGGTGTGAAGAACACGCTCCGCAAAGCGTTGTACAGCCAGCCTTTCCGATCGAGCAGCAGGGCGACGCCGAGTCCGAGCACGTTCGGCACGAACACGACGATCACGGTCAGGACCGTGGTGACCCGGAGCGCGGTCAGGAACTGCTCGTCCTGGAACAGCAGCCGGTAGTTCTCGAGACCCACGAATTCCGAGGGCGGATCGAACGGATTGTGGTTCGTCAGGCTGTAGCCGAAGCTGATGAGGATCGGCGCCATGACGAAGCAGAGATAGATGACGACACCAGGTGCGCCGAACGAGGCGAAATGCCACATCCGCGGCAGGATCGGTTTCCTCCCCATCTTGGTGTCAGCGCGCCTTCGCCCACTCGGTGTCCAGGAACGCGCACGCGTCGGACACCGTCTTGCGGCCGGTGATGACGTCCTGCGCGGCCTGGTAGACCTTGGCCTTCATCCCCGGCAGGAGCCCGTCGTCCGCCGTTTCCCAGCTGAACGCGTTGACGACGGCGTTCTTCGCGACGGCTTCCTTGTAGAGTTCGTAGCCCGCCTTGAAGACCGGGCCGACGTCGGGGGGCGGCGTGTAACCCTTGATCGCGGGGAACAGCCCGTCGGCTTTGACCGAAGCGTCGATCTGTTCCTTGTCGAGCTGGAACGCGAGCGCGAACTTCCTTGCCGCGTCGAGTTTCGGGGACTTCGCGTTGACGATGATGCCGCCGCCGGTATAGGCGGGCACGACGAGTTTCCCGTCCTCGGAAGGGAAGTTGAAGACACCGATCTCGAAGGACGGCTTCTTGGTGTCGGCACTGGCGGCGAACCAGTTGCCCATCGGGTACATCGCGCCTTCGCCGTTGAGGAAGGCCGCCTCGGTCGCCGAGTAGTCCCGCGAGACCTGCGTCTTGTCGATGTAGGCCTTGGCCACCAGCTCGGCGAACTTGCCGAACGCCTGCTGGAAGGCCGGGTCGCTGAACTTGACCTTGTCGGCCCGCCGCTGGGAAAGCCAGTCCGGTGTCTTGCCGTAGACCTCGACGCTGACCAGGCCGTCCAGCAGCATCGCGGACGGGAAGCCTTCCTTGCCGCCGCCGATGGTGAACGGGGTGATCCCGTTCGCCTTCAGCTTCTCCGACGCGCCGAGCAGTTCCGCCCAGGTCTTCGGTGCCGACGTGATCCCGGCGTCGGCGAAGAGCTTCTTGTTGTAGTAGATCGGCGGGATGGTCTGGGTGTTGGCGGGCAGCTGGTGGTGCCCGCCCTTGATCGGGTTGGCGCCGGGGAACTGGAAGTCCTTGAGTTCCCCGGGCGTCCACGCGTAGAGGTTGCCCGATTCGGCGAAACCGGCCGAGTCGACGGCGATCGCGACGTCGGGGAACTGGCCGGACTGCAGCAGTTGCTTGGCGTAGCCGGTGCGATCGGTCGACGGGGCGACCAGCTTCTTCACGCTGAGGCCCGGATTGCGGTCCGTGACGCGTTTGATGGCGGAGTCCCAATAGGACGGTGGAAGGTTCGGCGTCTCGAAGGTCAGGAACGAGATCTCGCTGCCGGAACCGCTCGTGCCGCCACCCACGGTGCAGCCGGTCAGGCTCGCGGCGAGGAGTAGTGCCACGCCCCACGCGAAGGACCTTCTCATGCCCCAGTCACCCTTCTTGCGGCAATGCACGGCGTCTCATATACGACGGCATTCGATCGGATGTCTAAGGGGATGTCAAGCAGCAAGCAGTGCCTTACGCTGCCCAAAATGGGCGATACATCTGATCTATCGGCCGCTTACAGCTTGGTCATTCGAATCACCACACTGGCGAAATCGCCGTCCGGCAGACCCGGGAACAGGCCGTGTGCCAGGAGCGAGGCGCCGTGCCACACCTTCCCGGTGTCCTCGTCGCGGTAGCGGGCGGCGGGGTCGAGACCGTCGAGCCGGACCGGTCGTTCGGGAATGTGGAAATGTGCCGCTTGCCGGAACACGAACACGACCGCGCGCCCGCCGCCGGCCGCCACGTACTGCAGCGCGGAGACGCCGTCACCGGTCGGCGGCACGAGACGGTAGAGCTCGCCGTGCTGGACGACCGGCCGGATCTCCTTGTACAACGCGATCTGCCCACGGGCGTACCCGAGTTCCTCCTCGGACCACTTGACGATGTCGCCGCCGATACCGAGTACGCCGGCCATCGCGACGTGGAATCGGAAGCGCAGCGGCGTGGATCGGCGGGTGACGAAGTTGGGGTCGTCGGTGACCCACGCCGACATCGCGCGCGCCGGGTACACCTGCCCGTAGCCGTGCTGGATGACGAGCCTGTCGAGCGCGTCGGTGTTGTCGGAGGTCCAGACCTGGTCCGTCCTGGCCATGATCCCGAGATCGATCCGGCCACCACCACCGCTGCACGCTTCGATCCGCAGCCCGGGATGGCGGGCGCGAAGGCGGTCCATGATCGCGTAGACCGCTTCGGTGTGCTCCACCCACAGCCGATCCGGATCGGCGTCGGCGGGCCAGCCCGCTTCACTGAACGGGCGATTCATGTCCCATTTCAGGAAGTCGATCCCGTGCACGCCGACGAGGGAGTCGAGCGTGCCGAACGCCCATTCGGCGACGTCCGGGCGGGCGAAATTGAGCACCAGCTGGTTTCGCAGCTCCGAGCGAGTCCTTTGTGGATGGTGCAGGACCCAGTCCGGATGCGCGCGGTACAGGTCGCTGTCCGGGTTGACCATCTCGGGTTCGACCCAGAGCCCGAACTTCATGCCGAGCCGGTGCACTTCGCCGATCAGCGGTTCCAGACCGTTCGGGAACTTGTGGCGGTTGACGTGCCAGTCGCCGAGACCGGCGTGGTCGCCGTTCCTGGCGCCGAACCAGCCGTCGTCCATCACGAACAGTTCGACACCGAGGGCCGCCGCTTTCTCCGCCAGCTTCCACTGTCCGTCTTCGGTGACGTCGAAACCGGTGGCCTCCCAGGAGTTGTAGAGCACCGGCCGGAATTCGCCGGGATACGGCAGGACATGGCCGAGTGTGTACGCGTGCCAGGCCCGGCTCGCGGCGCCGAATCCGCCTTCGGTGTACAACCCGGCGAAGACCGGCGTGGTGAGCGTGTCGCCGGGGGCGAGCCGGGGGACGACGCCGTCCTGGCCGGAGCCGCCGGTCACGGTGAGGCGGCCGGCGGACGAGCGGGTGGTGGTGATCCGCCACGAACCGCTCCACGCGAGCGCCGTGCTGTAGACCTCACCGTGCCGTTCGGTCGCTTCGCCGTCGTCGAGCATCACCCACGGGTTGGCATGGTGGCTGGTGATGCCGCGCCTGCTGCCGAACGTGGTTTCGCCATGGGGCACCGGCTCCCGGAGCAGCCGGCTCTCCGCGGCCCACCCGCCGACGACGTGGCTGATCCGGTAGTCCGGCCGGACCGGCACGGCCCATGTCGCCGAGTCGGCGCGGATGATCTCGATCGGGCCTTCGGTGCCTTCGGTGTCTTCGTGGGCGAGTTCGGTCCAGCGTTCGACGACGTCGGTGCCGTCCGGGACGCGGTAGCCGAGCGTGACGCGCAAGGGGTAGTGGCGATCGCGGAAATGGACGAGCAGCCGTCCGCCGTCGATGTCGTGGGAGACGTACCGCCATTCGAGGGCGCGGGTCCCGTCGGCGAACCGGACCTGGAGGGCGGGGGTCCAGTACCGGGTGCCGCCGTCTACGGCGAGTTCGTCCAGACCCTCGTTGGGATCGTTGAAGGAATCCCAGCGCGTCATGGTCCGGGGGAGGAGGTCGGCGACCTGGTCCGCCGTGAGCGCGGGGCCCCAGTGGACGTGGGCGGGGGTGTCGTCCTCGGTCAGTCTGAGCGCGTAGCTCGTGGCCGCCATGCGGATGAGCCAGGAACGGGTGCTCTCGTCGAAAACGATCTCGGTCACGGGCCCATCCTGACGCCGAACGGTGGCGGCGGCCAGTGGCTCCCGCTCGGCGGTACATCGGGTGGCGTAACCTGCGGCGTTCACTTGCCTGATGCCAGGGTGAGGTACATGAAGGCCCCCTTCCTGTACCTAGGCGCAAGGAAGGGGGCCTTCATGTACGTGGGGACGGGGGCCTCACGCGCTGTCGTGGCTGGTGGTGCTCCTCAGGCTCGAGGTGGCGTTCCGGATCTATACCGACCGGCGGGTTCGCGTGACTGGACGGACGACACGCGCGCCGAGACCCGACGAGGTCAGGGCCGGGTGGTGAGGTATCCGCCCATGGTGCGGAAGTAGTCGTTCGCGGCCAGTTCGGTGCCGTCCTCGGTCCGGACGCGCTCGATGACGAGACCGTGCGAACGGCCGCGGCGGGCTTCCGGCCCGGCGACGATGACGACACCTTCACCCTCCCGGATGAAGATCCGCCCGGGGGTTCCGCCGTAGCGACCTACCGACACCGAGGAGCGCACGACGCGCAGTTGCTTGCCGCGGTGGTAGGTGAAGGCGTTGGGGTACGGGTCGGACTGCGCGCGCACCAGCCGCTCGATCTCGTCGGCGGGCCAGGACCAGTCGATGAGACTGTCTTCGAGGGCGCGCTTGTGGAAGAAGCTGGCCTTAGACCTGTCCTGTTTGACCGGTGTGTAGTCCCCGCTCGCGATGAGCTCGATCGCCTCGGTGGTGATCGGCGCGATGAGGTCGACCGTCCGGTGGAAGAGGTCGGTCGTCGTGTCCTTCGGGCCGACGGGAACGGACCGCTGCAGCACGATGTCGCCCGCGTCGAGGTCGGCGTCCATCATGTGGGCGGTCAGGCCCACTTCCTTCTCGCCGTTGATGAGCGCCCAGATCAGCGGCGAGAAGCCGGCGTACGCGGGCAGCAGCGAGTCGTGGACGTTCAGCGTGCCGTGGCGCGGCATTTCGAAGATCTCGGGCGGCAGCCAGGTGCGCCAGTTGTTGGCGACGATCAGGTCGAGATCGGCTTCCTTCAGCTCCGCCAGCAGTTCGGCGTCGTCGGGACGCTGGCGCAGCAGCGCGCGGATCCCGTTGGCCTCGGCGAGATCCGCGACCGAATCGGACCAGATCTTCTCGTAGGCGTGATCACTTTTCGGGTGGGTGACGACGAGGGCGACATCGTGACCCGCGTCGATCAACGCCCGCAGGGTGCGGTGTCCCCAGGTCTGGTATCCGAACATGGCGACCCGCATGGGACCGGCCTCCTCCTGGTCGAGGGATGAACATCACCACTGAAAGTACTAGTTGAGCCTCACCTAACTTAGGTTAGGGTTCCCTGGTCTTTGTTGCGAGTACCGAGATGCGGCTGAGCCGCGCTAGGGGTTCAAGATGGCACGAGCAGTGGTCGGTGAACGGGTTCCGGTCTACGACGTGGTCGGGATCGGGTTCGGGCCTTCCAACCTGGCGCTCGCCATCGCCGTCACCGAGCACAACGGCGCGTCCGGAACGGAGACGGTCACTGCCCACTTCCTCGAGCGGCAGCCTTGTTTCGGCTGGCATCGCGGGATGTTGATCGACAACGCCACGATGCAGGTCTCCTTCCTCAAGGACCTGGCGACGATGCGGAACCCGACGAGTTCGTTCAGCTTCCTGTCGTACCTGCACAGCAAGGACCGGCTGGTCGATTTCATCAACCACAAGAACCTGTTCCCGTTGCGGATCGAGTTCCACGACTACTTCGAATGGGCGGCGGAAAAGGTCGACGACCTGGTTTCCTACGGCACCGAGGTGCTTTCGGTGACGCCGATCGTCGACGGCGACGAGATCGTGTTCTTCGACGTCCACGCCCGCACCGGCGGAGAACTGGTGAACCTGCGCGCCCGCAACCTGGTGATGGGCACCGGCCTGCGGCCGAACCTTCCCGAAGGTGTGACGCCGGGCACACGGATCTGGCACAACAGCGAACTGCTGCACCGGCTCGAGGCGATGGCCGTCGAGGAGCCGCGCCGATTCGTCGTCGTCGGCGCCGGTCAGAGCGCGGCCGAGGTCAGCGCGCTGCTGCACGACCGCTTCCCCCGGGCCGAGGTGTGCGCGGTGTTCGCGCGCTACGGCTACAGCCCGGCCGACGACAGCGCGTTCGCCAACCGCATCTTCGACCCCGAAGCGGTGGGGCGGTTCTACGCGGCGCCGGAACAGGTCAAGGAACGCCTGATGCGCTACCACGGCGCGACCAACTACTCGGCCGTGGACATCGACCTGATCGACGAGCTGTACCGCCGCGTCTACCGCGAGAAGGTGCAGGGGATCGAACGCCTGAAGCTGATCAACGTCTCCCGGCCCACCGAGGTCATCGACACGGGCTCCGAAGTGCGGGTCACCATCGAGGCGCTGGAGACCGGGGAGCGGACCACGATCGACGCAGATTTCGTCGTGTACGCCACCGGGTACAGCCAGGCGGACCCGACGCCGTTGCTCGGTGAGCTCGCCTCCGCCTGCACGCGTGACGCCGAGGGCAGGCTCCGCGTCGAACGCGACTACCGGATCATCACCGAACCGCCGCTCGACGGTGGGATCTACCTGCAGGGCGGCACGGAGCACACGCACGGCATCACGTCGTCACTACTGTCCAACACCGCCGTCCGGGTCGGGGAGATCCTCCAATCCATTGTGGACAGGCGAGTCGCGGACGCCTCCCGGCCCGAGTACGCGGTCAGCGGGTCCGGGCCAGCCTGACTCGCTTACGACGTCACGCTCTTGAACGGTGGAGGCAAACTCCGATGAACCGCGGCTTTCCCCTGACCCCGGCACAGCAGGGGATCTGGCTCGCCCAGCAGCTCGACCCGGCCGATCCGGTCTACACGATCGGCTGGGTCACGGAGCTTCGCGGCGACGTCGACATCGCCCGGCTGGGTGAGGCCGTTCGGCGGGCGGTCGCGGAGGCGGAGTGCCTGCATGTCACGGTCGGGCTGGAGGGCGACACGCCGGTCCAGCGCCCGGCCGCTCCCGGTGAGGTCGCCGTCCTCGACTTCACCGGTGAGCCGGATCCGGAGCGGGCGGCTGACGAGTGGGCGCGAGCCGAACTGGCCGTGGTCGCCGATCTCACCCGGGGGCCGCTGACCGCGCACACGCTGCTGGTGCTGGCCGGGGACCGGGTCCGCTGGTTCCAGCGTTACCACCATCTGGTGATGGACGCGTACGGGCAGGCCGTCCTGACCCGCCGCGCCGCGGCGCTCTATCCGGGCACCGCCGACGAAGTTTCCTGGCCGCTTTCGGGGTTCGTCGAGGCAGAATACGACGGACAAGCCGACCGCGCCTACTGGCTGGGCGAACTCGCGGGCAGGCCGAATCCGGTGCGGCTGCTCGGCCGCGCGTCGTCCGGGCAGGTCCGGCTGCGACGGCACTCGTGGGAGCTGTCCGCGGCGAAGACCGGGACGGTGCGGAAGTTCGCGTTGGACGCCGGAACGAGACTGTCCCGCGTCGCGATCGCCGCGGTGGCGGCCTACGCCCACCGGGTGACCGGTGCCGAAGACCTCGTCCTCGGTCTCCCGGTCACCGCGCGCACTACCCGCGCCCTGCGTGAGCGGCCGGGCATGGTGTCCAACGTCCTGCCGCTGCGGCTGACCGTGCGGCCCGAGACCACACCGGCGCGGCTGGTCGCCCAGGTCGCGGAAAAGGTCTCCGCATTGCTGGAGCACAGCCGATACCGCGGTGAGGACCTCGCCCGCGAACTCGGCGCGAGCGGCGGGGTGCACGAACTCGTCGGGCTGAGCGTGAACTACCTGGCCGTGGACGGCGAACTCACGTTCGGCGACGCCAGCGCCACCGTGCACAACCTCGAACTCGGTCCGATCAGCGACGTCGCCATCGCCGTTTACGACGCTGGCGAGGGACGTGGGCTCCGCTTCGACTTCGACGCCGACGCGGCGGTCTCGTCCGACGACGAACTCGCCGAGCACCGCCGCCGGTTCGCCGCGGTACTGGACGCCCTGGTGGAGGGCCCGGAACTGCCGTTGGCCGCGATCGATCTGCTCTCGGCGGAGGAACGGGCCGGGGTGCTGGAGTTCGGGACCGCCCTTGCGGACTCGCCGGAGGTGTCCTGGCCCGAGGCGTTCGACCGGGTGATGGCACGGAAACCGGAGGCCGAGGTCGTCCGGCTGACCTACGCCGAGCTCGACGCCGCCGCCAACCGGCTCGCCCGGCTGCTGCGGCGACGCGGTGTCGGTGACGAGGACGTCGTCGCCGTGGCGATGCCGCGTTCGGCCGACCTCGTCGTCGCGCTCATCGCCGTCATGAAGGCCGGGGCCGCGTACCTCCCGCTCGATCTCGATCATCCCGAGGATCGCCTCGCGTACATGCTTTCCCACGCAAGCGCAAGGATCGTCGTGTCCACCAAGGACGAATCCGCACAGCTGCCGTCCAGTGTGGACGTCGAGCGGGTCCTTCTCGACGATCCGGCGATCACCGCCGAACTCGCCGCCTTGGATGCGTCCACTGTGGACGTCGTCGGGATCTCGCTGAACCAGGCCGCGTACGTCATCTACACCTCGGGTTCGACGGGGAAGCCGAAAGGCGTGGTCCTGTCCCACGACGGGATCGGCAGTCTGATCAGCACGGCCACCGAGCGAATCGGCATCGGCCAGGACAGCCGGGTGGTGCAGTTCGCCTCGACCGGATTCGACGTGACGGTCTGGGATCTGGTCATGTCCCTGTGCGTCGGCGGAACGCTGATCGTGGTGCCGTCGCACCGCCGGGTCGCGGGGGTCGAACTGACCGGCTACATCGCCGATAAAGCGGCGACGCACATGATCCTGCCGCCGTCACTGGTCGCGGCGCTGCCGCCGGAGTGCGAACTGCCGAAGGGCGCGGTGCTGATCGTCGGCACCGAGACCGTCCCGCCGGAACTGATCGCGCGCTGGGCGGAAGACCTGACCGTCGTCGCCGCGTATGGGCTGACCGAGGCAACGGTGAACTCGACTTTGTGGGCGGCCGATCCGGGTTGGGCCGGGCCCATCCCGATCGGCAGACCGGACCCGAACACCCGCTGCTACGTCCTCGACACGGCGTTGCGGTCGGTCCCGGTCGGCGTCGAAGGGGAGTTGTACGTCGGTGGACGCGGTCTCGCGCGGGGATACGCCGGACGTCCGGGGCTGACGGCGGAACGTTTCGTCGCGGATCCCTTCGCCGGCGGCGGCGAGCGCATGTACCGCACCGGTGACCGGGTCCGCTGGCGTGCGGACGGGAACCTGGACTTCCTCGGCCGTACCGATCATCAGGTCAAGATCCGCGGGTTCCGGATCGAACCCGGTGAGATCGAGTCCGCGCTCGCCGAATACGCCGGGGTCGAGCGGATCGCCGTCGTGCCGCGCGAGGTCAAGCCGGGGGACCGGCGCCTGGTGGCCTATGTCGTCCTGGAGGAGAACAGGTCGCCGTCGCTGCTCAAGAAGTTGCGGAGCCACGCGGAATCGGCGCTGCCGCACTACATGGTGCCGTCGGCCTTCGTGGGACTCGACCGGCTGCCGATCATGCCGAACGGCAAGCTGGACCGCACCTCGTTGCCCCTGCCGGACTTCGGTGCCGCCGCCACCGGCCGCGCGCCGCGCACCGAGCGGGAACGGATCCTGTGCGACGTCGTCGCGCGGGTTCTCGGGCTGGACTCGGCCGGGGCGGATGACGACTTCTTCTCCCTCGGCGGCGACAGCATTCTGTCCATCCGGCTGGTGCTGGGCGCGGCGGAACACGGTCTCGCCATCACGCCGCGCCAGGTGTTCCAGCACCGGACTCCCGAGGCACTCGCCGCCTGCGCCGAAGCCGTGTCCGCCGTGTCCGCCGTGTCCGCCGAGTCCATTGAGTCCACTGTGGACGACAAGCCGTTGCTGGAGCTGACCGACGCCGAACGCACGACGCTCGCCGAGTACGCCGACGTCCTGCCGGTCACGCCGTTGCAGGAAGGATTCTTCTTCCACGCGGAGTTCGAAGGCGGCACGGCGGCCGACATCTACACGGTGCAGGAGGTGCTCGACCTCGGAGGGGACGTCGACGCCGACGCGCTGCGCCGATCGGCCCAGTCGCTGCTGGACCGGTACTCGTCGCTGCGGTCGGGCTTCCGGCAGTTCGATGGCGGTCAGGTGGTCCAGACGGTGACCCGGCACGCCGAACTGCCCTGGCGGGAGGTGGCCGCCGATGACGCCGCGGAAGCCTTCCAGGCCGATCGCGCGCGCCGGTTCGACTTCGCCCGGCCACCTCTGCTGCGGGCGACCTTCACCCGGCTCGGGGAAGATCGCGCCAAGCTGGCGCTCACCTTCCACCACATCATCGCCGACGGCTGGTCGGTCGTGGTGCTGCTCCGCGAACTGCTGGCGGGATACGCGGGAACGGGCACTCCGCTCCCGGAGCCCGGCACCCGCACGGACCACCTGCGTCGGCTTTCGGCGCGCGATCACGAGGCTTCGCGCGAAGCGTGGCGTGCGGCGTTGTCCGGAGTGGACGAACCCACCCGGCTGAGCGAAGGCCGGGAAACGGTTGAGCGACAGCCGTCGCGGCTGCACCTGAGCCTCGGCGAGCGGGCGACGGCGGAGCTGACCGCCATGGCACGCGCACACGGACTCACCCTCGGCAACGTCCTGCACGGCGCCTGGGGACTCCTGCTCGGCGGGCTCACCGGCCGCGACGACGTGCTGTTCGGCAGCACGGTCTCCGGCCGCGACAGCGGTGCCGCCGGTCTCGAGTCGGCGGTCGGCCTGTACATCAACACGGTGCCGGTGCGGCTGCGCTGGTCCGCCTCCGAAACCGTCGCCGCCGTGCTGCGGCGGCTGCAGGACGAGCAGGCAGCGTTGCTGGAGCACCGGCATCTCGGCCTCGGCGAACTGCAGCGGATCGCCGGTGCCGGGCAGGAAGAATTGTTCGACACCCTCGTGGTCGTCGAGAACTTCCCGCGTGACGAAGAACGCGTGTCCGCAACCGTCCGCCTCACCGGCATCGAAGTGACCGACGCGGTGCACTTCCCGGTCGCGGTGATCGCGACACCGGGTGAAGACCTGGAGTTCAGCCTCAAATTCGACGCCGCCCGGGTCGACGCGGTCGCGGCCGGGCAGCTCGCGGAACGGTTCGCCCGGCTGCTGGAGACGCTGACCGCGAACCCGGGGCTGCCGGTCGCCGCCCTCGACCTCCTTTCGCCCGCCGAACGCGGCCGTCTGGCCGAACTCAACGCGACCTCGCATCCGGTGCCCGAGCGCACGCTGGCCGAGGCCATCGCCGAGCAGGCCGCCAAGACACCGTCCGCGACGGCCGTCCGGTTCAAGGACACCGAACTGTCCTATGCCGACCTCGACTCCCAGGCGGAGAACCTGGCAGGCAGGCTGCGTTCCCTCGGTGCCGGTCCCGAAGAGGTCGTGGCCGTGGCGGTGCCGAGGTCGGCCGAGCTGATGGTCGCCCTGCTGGGGATCCTCAAGGCCGGGGCCGCGTACCTGCCGATCGACCTCGACTATCCGGCCGACCGGCTCGAATACATGCTGGCCGATTCCGGTGCGCGGCTCGTGCTCTCCGAACCCGGGGCGGCCGCGCGGATCCCTGTCGTCGCCGGGCTGACGCAGGTTTCCGTGACCGGCGAACCCGCCGCCGACGACGTCCGGGGTGTGCCCGCCGGACCCGACAACACCGCGTACCTGATTTACACCTCCGGATCGACCGGGCGGCCGAAGGGCGTGGCCGTCACGCATCGCGCGATCGTCAACCGGCTCGCGTGGATGCAGCACGAGTACCGCCTCACGGCCTCGGACCGGGTGCTGCAGAAGACGCCGTCGAGTTTCGACGTGTCCGTGTGGGAATTCTTCTGGGCGCTGTGCGAAGGCGCGACGGTGGTGCTGGCCGAACCGGACGGCCACCGCGACCCGGCGTATCTCGCGCGGGTGATCCGAGAGCAGGGGATCACCACGTTGCACTTCGTGCCGTCCATGCTCGCCGCGTTCCTGGGTAGCGACGAGGTCACCGGCGACCTCGGCTCGTTGCGTCAGGTGTTCTCCAGCGGCGAGGCGCTGACCGGCGAGATCGCCACCCGCTGGCGGTCGCTCACCGGTGTCCCGCTGCACAACCTCTACGGCCCGACCGAGGCCGCCGTGGACGTGACCTTCTTCGATGCCGGCGGTTTCGAAGGTGCGTCCGTCCCCATCGGACGTCCGGTGTGGAACACCCGGGTGCACGTCCTCGACGGCTGCCTCCGCCCGGTGCCCGACGGCGTGGCGGGCGAGCTGTACCCGGCCGGTGTCCAGCGACTCGCGCCAGGCTCTCGCCGGACGCCGGCGTGATGGTGAGCGCGACCTGGTTCGACGCGGGAGCGTCGGGACCCGGCCGGTTGCTGCTGATGATCCATCACCTGGCTGTCGACGGTGTTTCGTGGCGGATCCTGTTGCCGGATCTCGCTTCCGCGTGGGACGCGGTCGCTCTCGGCGGGGCGCCTGGACTGTCCCCGGTGGACAGGTCGTTCCGGCGGTGGTCGCAAGCGTTGTCCACGCAGGACCGGAAGGGCGAACTCGGCCGGTGGAAGTCCGTACTGGGCGGTGGGGATCCGCTTCCGCTGGACCGGCCGCTCGACCCCGCGCGGGATGTGCAGGAAACCGTGAAGAAGGTGTCGCTGACCCTGCCCGCCGAACGGACGGCCCCGCTGCTGTCCCGTGCGACCATCAACGACGTCCTGCTCACCGGCCTCGCGCTCGCCGTCGCCCGGTGGCGCCAGGACGGGGGACAGGCGGTGCTGGTCGACGTCGAGGGGCACGGCCGCGAGGAGGAACTCGCCGGTGGCGCGGATCTTTCACGGACGGTCGGCTGGTTCACCACCGTCGTCCCGGTGTGCCTGGACCTCGGCGACCTCGACCTGGACGACGCGTTCGCGGGCGGAGTCGCCGCCGATGCCGCGCTCGCTCGGGTCCGGAAGCACCTCGACGGGCTGCCGGACGGCGGGATCGGGCACGGTCTGCTCCGGTATCTCGACCCGCGTACCGGTCCTGAACTCGCCAAGTTCGCGAAGCCGCAGATCGAGTTCAACTACCTGGGCCGGATCGGCGTCCCCGAGGCGACCGACTGGTCGTACGCGGCGGAGGCCGAAGCCGCCGAACTCGGCGCGGACGACGAGATGCCCGTCTCGCACGCGCTGACGATCAACGTCCTGACCGAGGACCGCCCCGGCGGCCCCGTACTGGGCGCACACTGGTCCTGGCCGGCGGCCGTGCTGACCGAAGAGTCGGTGCGGGAGCTGGCGGAGGGCTGGTTCCTCGCGCTCGACGCGCTCAACCGCCGGGCGGATTCACCGGCTGTACAGAAGGAGAACAAGGAATGACGAACCCGTTCGAGAACCCCGACGGCACGTACCTGGTGCTGGTCAACGACGAGGGACAGCACAGCCTGTGGCCCGAGTTCGTCGAGGTCCCGGCCGGCTGGACCACGAAGTTCGGCCCGGCCTCGCGCCCGGAGTGCCTCGAGTACGTCGAGACCAACTGGACCGACCTGCGCCCCGCTTCGCTCATCAAGGCCATGGAGTCCTGACCCGCTTCGGTCCGTGAAGGCCCCTTGGCCGGTTCGCGGTCCTGCGGTCACGTGTGTCTGGAGCCGGAACACGCGTGTCTCCGGCCGGATCATGCGTGTCTGGAGCCGGATCTCGCGTGTCTCCGCCGGATGTGGAGAGTTCGCCTTCCCATCACGCGAGTTCCGTCTCCAAGCACGCGAGTTCCGTCTCCCGTCACGCGTGTGCGGTCTCCAATCACGCGAGTTCGCCTCAAGGGGGCCTGCACGGACTTGCGATGTTCAGAATCGCGACGAAATTCGGCCATAAAACGTGAGTAGCGTTCGGGTTATGGATCGAAGAGCGTTCATGGTGGCCGCCGGTGGCGCGGCGGCAGGGGCAGCGATGCTGCCAGGCGAGGCGGAGGCGCAACCCCAGGGGCAAGCGAAGTGGGGGCCGCACTGGCCAGTCGTCCGCTTCAACGTCCTCAGCGACATCCAGGGTGACCTCACCGACTTCGGCAAGGCGCTCGACGACCTGCATGCGATCAACCCGGGCAGTGCGGGACTCGGTATCGCGGGGGATCTCACCCCACGCGGCTACGACTTCGAGTACGCCCAGCTTCGCTCGACCTTCGACAAGCACCCGCATCCGCGCGAGGTCGCGTGGGCCATCGGCAACCACGAGTTCTACGTCCCGAAATGGCGGGATCCCGACACCCTCGCCCAGGAGACCTGGCCCAACGGGACGACCGAGGACTCCCTCTTCCGCAGCTTCTACCGGTTCGCGGGCCGCAACACCGTCTACTCCGAAACGTCGTTCGGCGGTGTGCCGGTGCTCTGTCTCGGAACCGAGCAGTACGCGAAGTACCACGACCCCAAACTGTGGGACGAGGTCTGGATCAGCGACCGGCAGTTCACCTGGCTCGAACAGCGCCTCCGGTACTGGTCGAACCGGCGCAAACCGGTGATGGTGCTGACGCATCATCCGCTGCCCAACACCGTTTCCGGCACGCACAACAAGCTTTACCGGTCCGATTACCTCCAGCCCGACAGGCTGCTTTCGATCCTCGGCCGCCACCGGGACGTGTTCCTCTTCTCCGGGCACACGCACTGGGATCTCAATCTGTCGGACTGGGTGGTCCGCCGGGTGGTCCCGGGCACCGGCAATCTCGAAGGGTTCACCGTCGTCAACACCGCCGCGGTGCAGACCGGCTGGACGGATGACGGCAAAGGCGGGGAAGTGTCCCTCGGCGGCGCGTTCAACCAGGGGCTGCAGGTCGAGGTCTCGCCGGTCTCGGTGGTCGTCAAGGCCCGGGACTTCACCACGAAGACCTGGCTGAAGCAGATCACCGTTCCGCTGCACACTTTTTGGGGTTCGTGAGCGCCGCTAGTGACGGGATAAGTACATGAAGGGCCCCCTTCCTTGCGTCAGGCGCGAGGAAGGGGGCCTTCATGTACCCGGATCAGCCGAGAGAAGTCCCTTTCCGTCGGGGAACGGCTCAGCCGGTCGGTTTGACCTCGGACTTCGGGTCACCGTCGACCGCGGCGGCGAGCTGCGGGACGATCCGGTCGATCACGTACGGCAGGCTGAGCACGGTCACGAAGGAGACCGCGCTGCCATAGGTGCCCTCGTTCTCGATGAAGACCTCGCGCTTTTCCTTCGACACCTTCAGGCCGCTGTAGAGCGCGTCCTTGCCGAGGATCTCCTGCGCCTTGGCCGGGGTGTCGATGAGCCACACGAGCGCGTCGCGGTCGAGCAGGTCGGTCCGCTCGGCGCTGAGGCTCTTGCCGAACTTGTCACCGATGGCGGCGTCGAGGTCGGCGGGCAGCTTGAAGCCCAGCGATTCGAGGATGTGCGAGCGCCCGTCCTGGCTGCCGTAGACGAAATAGCCTTCGTAGGTCGACGCCATCAGGGCCGACTTGCCCGCGAACTCCGGGTGCTCCTTGCGAGCCTGGGCGAACTTGTCCTCGACGCCCTTGACCAGCTCGTTCGCCTTCGTGGCGCGTCCGACGGCCTGGCCGACCTTCTTGGTCGCCTCGTTCCAGGGGATGCCGTAGTCGTTGTACTCTTTGGGCTGCGCGACGACCGGGGCGCCGAGCCGGCTCAGCTTGTCGTACTGCTCCTTGGTGAGCCCGGAGTACAGCGCGATGATCAGATCCGGCTTGAGCGCGGCGATCTTCTCGTACTGTGGCCCGTCCACGTCCTTGAGGACCTCGGGCAGCGCGGCGCCGGCGAGCTTGTCGGTCGCCCACGGGCCGATGGTCCCGGGGAACTTGCCCAGCCACTCGGTGACACCGACCGGGACCACGCCGAGTGCGAGCAACGCGTCCTGTTCGGTCAGACCGACCGTGACGACGCGCTTGGGCTCCTGGGTGATGGTGGTGCTGCCGTACTTGTGCTCGATCGTCGTCGGGAACGCGTTCGCGTCCACCGCGGAGCCGGCGGAGTTCTGCGCGGCCGGCGTGGCCGACTCGCCGCCCCCTCCGCACGCGGTGAGCGAGGCGGCCAGCACCAGAGTGGACGCCAGCAGGCCGGCGGTCTTCAGGCGCCCGCGCACGGCGGAGAGAGTGGGGATTCGGGCCATCGTCCGTCCTTCGTGATCAGCGGTCCGGAGAAAGGCCGGGTTGATCGAGAATCAGGTTTGGCTAACCTAAGACGACGATGGGCCGATTGCAACCGGTGACGGTGCGTCCCGGGTCACGTCCGTGAACGGTTGTCCGACCAGGCCGCCCAAAGCGTTGCGTACTGACCACCGGAGGCCACGAGTTCGTCGTGTGTCCCGCTTTCGACGATCGCACCCGCGTCGAGTACGACGACACGGTCCGACGCCGCGGCCTGCGTCAGCCGGTGCGCGACGACGAGACCGGTCCGGCCTTCCAATGCGGCGGCCGCGGCGGCTTCGAGGGTTTTCGCGCCCGCGCTCCCGGCCTCGGCGGTGGCTTCGTCGAGGATCGCGATCAGCGGGTCCGCGAGGACCAGCCTGGCCAGCGCCAGCTGCTGGGATTGGGTGACGGTCAGCTGGTGCCCGCCTTCGCCGACGACGGTCGCGAGAGCTTCGTCCAGCGCCTCGGCCCAGCCGCGCGCGCCGACTTTTTCCAATGCCGCCAACAACTCCGCGTCGGTCGCGCCGGGACGGGCGAGCCGGAGGTCGTCCGCCAGCGAACCGGCGAAGACGTGCACCTCCTGGCTGATCAGCGCGACGGCCTGCCGGGTGGCGGACGGCCCGAGCTCGTCGAGCGGAACCCCGCCGACGGCGATCGTCCCGGAGTCCGGGGTGTGGATCCCGGCGATCAGCTTGGCCAGCGTCGTCTTCCCGGCCCCGCTCGCGCCGACCAGCGCGACCCGTTCACCGGGGGAGAGGCTGAGGTCGACGTCCCGCAGCACCGGGTGTCCGTCGACATAGGAATGACAGAGGCCTGCCGCCTTCACTGACGCGTCAACGGGTTTCGCGGGCAGCTCGGGTTCGCGCGGGGCGGGCAGGTCGGCGACGCCGATCAACCGGGCGAGGCTCGCGGCGGCCGCTTGCGCGTCGTCCACCAGCGCCAGCGCGCTGTTGATCGGACCGAACAGGCTGTGGAAGTACAACGCCGCCGCCGTCGCCGCGCCGACGGTCACCGCGTCGGCGCCCACCAGTAGAAAACCGGCCGCGAGCACGGCCGAGAGCCCCACGAACTCGGCCAGGTTGAGCCGGGCGAAGAACTTCGTCATCAGCCGGACACCGCGCAGCATCAGGTCCATCGCACCCTCGGACCGCTGCCGGACCCGCTCCACATGGGCGTCGGCGAGCCGGAACGCCCGAACGGTCTTCGCGCCGCCGATCGTGTCGAGCAGTTGCTGCTGCTGCGAACCGGTCGCGATCCGCTGTTTCGCGTACAACGGCACGGCGTTGCGGACGTACCAGCGCACGGTGTGCAGCTGGATCGGCGTCGCCAGCAGCGCGGCCAGGAGGAACCGCCAATCGAGGACGGCGAGCGCGCCGAGGGTCAGCACGATGGTGAGCACCGAGCGGCCCAGTTCGGGCAGGGCCTCGCGGACCGCCCTCGCGACCACCGCGACGTCGTTGGTGACGCGCGCGGTCAGGTCGCCGGAACCCGCGCGTTCGACCTGTTCCAGCGGGAGACCGAGCGCTCGGTCGACGAACCGCTCACGCAGTTCCGCCAGCAGCGTTTCGCCGAGCTTCGCGGTCAGCGAAACACCCAGCGCCGTCGCGATCGCCTGCCCGACGGCGACCAGGACCAGCGCCACCACGGGGGTGGTCAGTTCGGTCGCGGGCCGTTTTTCGATGACCAGGTCGACGATATGGCCGAGCAGGCGAGCGGTGAGCAATCCGATCGCGGTCGCGGCGACGAGCATCGCCAGCGCGCCGGCGGCACGGGCCTTCGAGGTGCGGAGCAGTTCACCGAGGACGGCGCGGATCCGCCTGCCGTCGGCGGTGGGGAGCAGTTGGCGGGTCATGACAGCACGGCCGCGCGGTAGTCGGCGCGGTCGCGGGCGAGTTCGGCGTGGCCGCCCTCGCCGATGATCCGGCCGCCGTCGAGGACGACGACGCGGTCCGTCACGGCGAGCAGGGCGGGGCTCGTGGTCACCAGGATCGTGGTCCGTCCTCGTCGTAGCCGGGCGAGCCCGGCGGCGATCTTCGCCTCGGTCACCGTGTCCACCGCCGTCGTCGGGTCGTGGACGACGAGCACCGGCGCGTCCGCGGCGAGCGCACGGGCGAGCGCGACCCGTTGCCGCTGCCCGCCGGAGAGGGAACGCCCGCGTTCGGTGACCGCGGTCGCGGTGCCCTCCGGCAGTGCCGCCGCGACCTCGTCCGCCGCCGACGCGGCCAGCGCCTCACCGGATTCGCGGCCACCGGCGTGGACGTTCTCCGCCAGCGTTCCTTCGAACAGGTCCGCGTCGTGCGCGGCGACCAGGACGACCTCCCGTACCCGTTCAGGGTCCACAGTGGACAGGTCGACACCGTCGACGTGGACCTTGCCCTCGGCGGGATCGCTTGCCCGGCCGAGGCAGTCGAGCAGATCGGTCGCGGCGGCCGGATCGGCGGCGACGACACCGATCAGCTGTCCGGCCGGGATGTCGAGGTCGACCCCGCGGAGGCCGCGGTACGAGACCTCGGTGAACTTGACGTTCCCGCCGGCGGGGGACGGGAGTTCGCCGTCACCCGGTTCGACCGTCACCGGCATGGCCAGCAGGTCGGCGACCCGGGACGCCGACGCGCGGCCCTGCGCCAGTTCTCCGTTGACCCACGAGAAGATCAGGAACGGGGTAAGCAGGAATTGAGCGAGCCCCACCGCGGCGACGAGGTCGCCGACGCTGATCGATCCCGACGCCGCGAGCCGCCCGCCGACGAGGGCGACGACCGCGATGAAGACGCCGGTCAGCGCGAGCACCGCGCCGTCGTGCCAGGCCTTCGCCCGCGCGGCGCGCAAGGTCGCCTTGAGCGAGTTCTGGCTGGTGTCGCGATAGCGGGCGACGGCGGCCGGTTCGGCGCCGATGCCCTTGAGCACCCGCAGGCCGGAGACCAGATCCGTGGCGACCCCCGAAGCGTGCGCGGAACGCTCCTGCTCGGCCTCGCTGCGGCGTTCCAGCGGCTTGCCGATGAGATGCGCCAGGTACAGCAGCGGCGGCGTGCCCAGGAGCACGAGGAGTCCCAGCGGAAGCGAGATGCGCACCAGGGCCACGGCGCTGACCAGTACCCCGGCGAGCGCGGCGACCCCGAACGGCAGCGCCGCGTTCACCACCCCGACGCGCTGCGCGTCGCTGGTGCCGATGTTGACCAGTTCACCCGCCAGCTTGCCGTTTTCGGCGCCGCCGCCGGGATGCAGGACGCGACGGCTGATCGCGATGCGGAGGTCGTGCGCCGCCCGCAGCGAGGCGCCTTCGGCCGCGCGCGCGGCGAACCGGTAGCTGTAGGACAGTCCCGCGAAGACCACGCCGAGCACGGCGAGCCAGAACACGAGCGTGCCCACGGAACCGCCGGCGACCGCCTGGTCGATCACCACCCCGATGATCACCGGGACGAGTGCTTCACCGCCTTGGTGTCCGACGGCGAGCACGGCAGCGAGCGTGACTCGACGCCGCTGCCCGGAGATGGCCTGGCGCAGGACGCTCCGGCTGGTGGTGGCCGTTGCGGACACCGGCGCCTCCGTAGTTCGGGGGTAGGTAAGGCTAGTCTAAGTAAGTAGCTCATTGAGGTGAACTCCGGCGTTCGGTTAGCCTCGCCTCACTCGAAGGAGGTTTCGTGGTCGTCACCGAACGCGCGCCCGCCACGTCGTCCCCGCCCAGCGCGGCGGCCCGGACGTTCCGCGCGGGCGGTCTGGTGCTCGGGCTCGCCTTGCTGGCGCTGGTGTTCCTGCTCGGTATCTGGGTGGGGTCGAAGAGCATCCCGTTCACCTCCACCTGGACGGTGCTGTGGCACAACGACGGCTCGACCGAAGCGGTGATCATCCACGACCTCCGCATCCCGCGGACCCTGCTGGGCGTGGTCGTCGGCGTGGCGCTGGGCCTGGCGGGCGCGGTGATGCAGGCGCTCACCCGGAACCCGCTCGCCGACCCCGGCCTGCTCGGGGTCAACACCGGTGCCTCGGCCGCGGTCGTGTCGGGCATCGCGTTCGTCGGGGTCACCGGTGTACTCGGCTACATCTGGTTCGCCTTCGCCGGGGCGGCGATCGCGTCGGTCGTGGTGTACGTCCTCGGCTCGGCGGGCCGCAGCGCCACCCCGGACCGGCTCGTGCTCGCGGGTTCTGCCGTGATGGCGGTGCTCCAGGCCTACATTGTCGGGATCCTGCTGCTGATGCCGGAGACGTTCAACCAGTTCCGCTTCTGGAACGTCGGTTCGCTCAGCGGCCGCAAATGGGATGTGTTCTGGCAGATCTCGCCGTTCGTGGCGGTCGGCGCGGTCATCGCGCTGCTGCTCGCCCGGCCGCTCAACGTCCTCGCGCTCGGTGACCAGACCGGCAGGGCACTCGGCGCCCACGTCGGCCGCACCCGGGTGCTGGGCGCCATCGTGGTGACCCTGCTCTGCGGCGCGGGTACCGCGGCCATCGGGCCGGTCCTGTTCCTCGGGCTCGCCGTGCCGCACGCCGCGCGCATGCTGGTCGGTCCGGACCAGCGCTGGGTCCTGCCGTACTCGATGCTGCTCGCGCCGATCGCGCTGATCGGCGCCGACGTCGTCGGCCGCGTGCTGAACCCGCCGGAGGAACTGCAGGCCGGCATCGTGGTCGCGTTCCTCGGCGCGCCGGTGTTCATCGCGCTCTGCCGCCGCCGGAAGCCGGCCCGCCTGTGACCGCGATCAAGGAGCGCCCACCGATGAGCACCCGCGTCCTGCGCACTCCGGGCGGCGGACTGTCCCTGCGTGTCACCCCGCGGGCGGCGGTCGTCGTCACGCTGCTGGCCGTGGCCGTGTTCTTCGTCGGCGCGGTCAGCATGACCACCGGCGACTACCCGTTGTCCGTCGGTGAGGTCATCCAGACGCTGTTCGGCTTCGGCGACCGGAGCACCGAGTTCATCGTGACCACCCTGCGGCTGCCGCGGCTGCTGACCGCGTTGCTGGTCGGCGGCGCGCTCGCGGTCAGCGGCGCGATCCTGCAGAGCCTGTCCGGGAATCCCTTGGGCAGTCCCGATTTCATCGGCTTCACCCAAGGCGCCGCCGCGGGGGCACTGCTGACGATCATCGTGGTGCACGGCGGCATGCTTCAGGTGTCGTTCGGTGCGCTGGTCGGCGGCGTCGTCACCGCGGCCTTGATCGCGCTGCTCGCGCTGAACGGCGGCGTGCACACGTTCCGGCTGATCCTCGTCGGCATCGGGGTGAACGCGATGCTCCTCGCCTTCAACTCGTACCTGATCACCAGGGCCGCCTGGCAGGACGGCCTGGCGGCGCAGGCATGGCTGGTCGGCGGGCTCAACGGACGCGGCTGGGAGCACGTCGTCCCGGTCGCGATCGCCATCGCCGTCCTGCTCCCGCCCGCCTTGGTCTACGGCAGAAGACTTTCCCTGCTGGAGATGGGTGACGACTCCGCCAAGGGACTGGGCGTGCCGGTGCAGCGGAGCCGGATCGTGCTCCTCGGGGTCAGCGTCGGGCTGTGCTCCATCGCCACGGCCGCCACCGGCCCGATCGCGTTCCTGGCGCTCGCCGCGCCTCAGCTGGCGAAGCGGCTGACGCGGTCTTCGGGACCAGGGCTCGCCGCGGCCGCGCTGATGGGCATGCTCCTGCTGGTGACGAGCGATCTGATCACCCAGCAGCTCCTCGCCGGTCTGCCCGTCGGCCTGGTGACCGGGGCGATCGGCGGGCTGTACCTGGCCTGGCTGCTGGTGTCCCGGCGCGGGATCAGCCGAGCTGCGCGCTGACCGGTTCGATCGGCGCGGGCTCGCCGAAGCGGGCCAGCGCCAGCGCCGCCGACACCGCGAGCACGAACCCGACCGCCGCCAGGGCCGCGAACCCCGGTCGCGTGGTGTCGCCCAGCACGAGAATTCCGATCAGGGAAGGGAAGACGGTCTCGCCGATCACCATCATCGCGGTCGAGGTGGTGACACTGCCGCGTTGCAACGCGGTGGCGTAGAACAACATCGCCAGCGCGCCCGCCACGACCAAGGTGTAGACGGCGGGGTCGGTCAGCAGCTCCAGCGGGGCGAGGCTGGTGAGCACGCGGCCGGAAAGGGCGACCACGCCGAAGCACAGTCCCGCGATCAGGCCCAGCGCCGGTGTCCGGATCCGCCGCGGCGCGCGGCCGGCGAACATCCCCGCCGTGCCGAGTACGACCACCGCGCCGATCAGCACGAGCCGGAAACCCGGGCCGGTCGCCGACGAGCCCTCGCTCTCCGCCGACATGCCGAGCAACGCGAGCCCGGCGCAGACGACCGCGACCGCCGTCCACTCGCGACGTCCCAACCGGACACCGAGCGTCCTCGCCGCGACCGCGGTCACGGCGAGGCTTCCCGCCAACGCCGCCTGGACCACGAACAGCGGCAGCACCCGCAGGGCGGCGAGTTGGGCGACGAACCCGATCACGTCCAGCGCCAGACCCGCGACGAACTTCCACTGCCGCAACACCCGCATGAGCAGCCGGGGATCGACGCGGTCCTCGGTGCCCGAGGTCGCTTTCGCGGCGATCGCTTGCATCACCGAAGCGACGCCGTACGCACAGGCCGCGAAGAACGCGCAAACCAATCCCCACCACATGGATCATCAGCCTAGACCCGTTCCGCTGTGTACAGTGGCCATATGTCGAACACGAGTTCGAGTGCCGCCGAGCCGGTGGCGCGAGCCTGGCCGGACGGGATCGCCGAGGACGAAGCCGGGATCCAGTGGGACTTCCTGCGCTTCCTCCGCGCCACCGCGGTGAACAAGGTCGCCGGGCTGACCAGGGAGCAGGCGGCCGCGACGCCGCTGCCGGCGTCCCAGCGGATGAGCGCGCTGGGACTGCTCAAGCATTTGACCGCCGTGGAGCGCTGGTGGCTCTCGATCGAAGCGGGCGGCGCCGAGCTGCCTTCGCTGTGGGACGGCTCACCGGATCCGAGCTGGAACCTGACCGAGGACGACGACCCGCGTTCGGTCGTCGAGGCGTACCGCGCCGAGTGGGCGCTCTCGGAGTCGTCGCTGGCCGGGGTCTCGCCGGACGACCGGGCGCGCCGCTCGGGGGAGTTCACCGTCCGCTGGGTGCTCGCGCACGTCGTTCAGGAGACCGCGCGGCACGTCGGGCATCTGGACATCCTGCGGGAGCTGGCCGACGGAACCACGGGCGAGTAGCGCCGTAAGGTGTGCGCATGGCTGACAGGCTGTACTTCCGGCAATTGCTCGCGGGCCGTGACTTCGCGGTGGGGGATCCGGTCGCGACACAGATGGTCAACTTCGCCTATCTGATCGGCGACCGGGAGACGAACGAGGCCGTCATCGTCGACCCGGCGTACGCCGTCGGCGATCTGCTCGACCTGCTGGAAGCCGACGGTATGCGGCTGACCGGCGTGCTCGCGACCCATCATCACCCAGACCACGTCGGCGGCGAGATGATGGGCTTCTCGCTGCCGGGGATCGCGGAGCTGCTGGAGCGCGTCCAGGTACCGATCCACGTCAATACCGCCGAAGCCGAATGGGTCCGCCGGATCACCGGCGTCTCGGAGACCGATCTGCGCTCGCACGAACACGACGAGGTCCTCGAGGTCGGCGCCGTGCCGATCCGGCTGCTGCACACGCCGGGACACACGCCCGGCAGCCAGTGCTTCCTGGTCGACGGGCGGCTGGTCTCCGGTGACACGCTGTTCCTCGAAGGCTGCGGCCGGACCGATTTCCCCGGCGGTGACGCGGACGCGATCTACCGGAGCCTGCAATGGCTGGCGGGGCTGGACGGGGATCCGGTCGTCTACCCGGGTCACCAGTACTCGGCCGAGCCGTCGGCGAACCTTTCGCGGGTGAAGGACACGAACTTCGTGTACCGGCCCAAGTCGCTGGAGGAATGGCGGCTGATGTTCGGCGGCTGAGCCTTCCCCATCGCCGCATTTAGTCCTCTGAATGCGGGGAGTGGCACGGGGGTCGTGAGTGGCAAATCGTGTTCTAACCCGAATCGCCACTCACGACCCCGCCGTGGGCACGCTCATCGGAAGCCCTGAGCCGGACCTACCGCCCGCCTGGACCTACCTCCACCGCGCCACCGTTTCCGCGTTCAGAGGACTAAATGCGCCGGGGCTAAATGCGCGGGAGGCGAGCCACCGGCGCTTCTGGCGGAGGCGTACTGGTTCGGCGAAGGCGTGCGGCCGGAACTGGTCGGGCGAGGGCTTCTCGCCTAAGCCTTCAGAGCGTGCGCGACAACGCCAAAGCGGCGGTCCGCACCGCGGGCGCGACCCGGTTGGTGTGCATGCGATTCGCCCAGCCGGAGATCGACAACGCCGCCACCGCCACCCCCTGCGCGTCGAGCAGCGGGCTCGCCGCGCACACGACACCGACGCCGGATTCCTCGCGTTCGAACGCGATTCCTTCAGCGTGGATCTTGGTGAGCTGACGGCGCAGCAGGCCGGCGGCGGTGATCGTCCGCACGCTGATCCGCGGCAACCCGGCGTCGATCACTTGTGTCACCACGGATTCCGGCGAGAACGCGAGGATCGCCTTGCCGACACCGGTGGCGTGCGCGGGAAAACGACCGCCGATCCGCGACGGCAGTGACGGCGCGTCGGGTCCTCGCAGGATGTCGAGATAGACGACTTCGTTGCCTTCCAGGACCGCCAGGTGCACGGTGTTCCTGGTCGCCTCGCGGAGATCGGCGAGATACGGCCGCGCCGCCTCGACCAGCCCGCGGCGCCGGACCGCCAGCTGGCCTATCTCGAACAGTTTTAGCCCGAGCCGCAGTGTCGTGTCCTCGCGTTCGAGCAGGCCGGTCGCGACCAGATGCCCGGTGAGCCGGTGGACGGTCGACTTCGCCAGTCCGGTCCGCCGCGCCAGTTCGGAAACGCCGAGCGCGTCGTCGCCGGGACGGAAGGCCGACAGCAGCGCGGAGATCCGGGCGGCGACGAGGCCGTCCGTTCCGGTTCGTTCCGGGTCGTCGTTCCGCCCAGCGGCACGCATGGGTTGAGTGTGCCCTATCCGCTCGGGGAGCGTCACCTGGTATGGCGCAACGGAAAGCGGTGGCCGCGATCGTCGGTCCCGGGAACATCGGCACCGACCTGCTCGCGAAGCTCAGGCGCAGCGAACACGTCGAGGTGCGGTACATGGTCGGCGTGGACCCGGACTCGGACGGGCTGGCCAAGGCCGCCGAGCTGGGATTGGAGACCTCCGCCGGTGGCGTCGACTGGCTGCTGTCGCGCGACGAACTGCCGGACCTGGTCTTCGAAGCGACCTCGGCGAAGGCACATCTGGCCAACGCGCCGCGCTACGCCACCGCCGGGATCCGCGCGATCGACCTGACGCCGGCCGCGATCGGCCCGTTCACCTGCCCCGCGGTTGGCCTGCCCGAACGGCTGGACGTGCCGAACGTCAACCTCATCACCTGCGGTGGTCAGGCCACGATCCCGATCGTGCACGCGGTGTCCCGGGTGACGCCGGTGCCCTACGCAGAGATCGTCGCGTCCGTTTCGTCGCGTTCGGCCGGGCCGGGCACTCGGGCGAACATCGACGAGTTCACCGCGACGACGGCGCGCGGGATCGAACTCGTCGGAGGAGCGAGCCGCGGCAAGGCGATCATCATCATCAATCCGGTCGAACCGCCGATGATCATGCGCGACACGGTGTTCTGCGCGATCGACCCGGACGCCGACTTCGACGTGGTGAGCGAATCCATCCACCGCATGGTCGAGACCGTTCAGGGTTACGTGCCGGGTTACACGCTCAAGGCGGATCCCCAATACGACCCTCCTCGGCCGGGCTGGAGCGGGCGGGCGCGGGTCGCGGTGTTCCTCGAGGTCGCCGGGAACGGTGACTTCCTGCCGAAGTACGCCGGGAACCTCGACATCATGACGGCCGCGGCCGCCCGGGTCGGCGATCTGCTGGCCACTCAGGAGGTGGCGGCATGAGCTGGGACGACGTGAACCGTGAGGTCCGGCTGGTCGACACGAGCCTGCGCGACGGCAGCCACGCGATGGCGCATCAGTTCACCGAGAAGAACGTACGCGACACCGTCCGGGCACTGGACGGCGCCGGGGTCTCGCTGATCGAGGTCAGCCACGGCGACGGTCTCGGCGGCTCGACGTTCAACTACGGCTTCTCCCTTGTGGACGAACGGAAGCTGATCGCCGCGGCGGTCAACGAGGCAAGCCACGCGAAGATCGCGGTACTGCTGCTGCCCGGCCTCGGCACGGTCGGTGACCTGAGGGTGGCGGCCGACCTCGGCGCGGGCGCGGTCCGGATCGCGACCCATTGCACCGAGGCCGACGTGTCCGTCCAGCATTTCGGCGCGGCACGCGACCTCGGGCTGGAAACGGTCGGATTTCTGATGCTGTCCCATATGTCCACGCCCGAGGCACTGGCGAAACAGGGCCGGATCATGGTCGACGCCGGCTGCCAGTGCGTCTATGTCGTCGACTCGGCCGGGGCCTTGATCCTGGAGGACGCGGGCGAACGCGTCGCCGCGCTGGTGGCGGAATTCGGGGACCAGGCGCAGGTCGGCTATCACGGACACCAGAACTTGAGCTTCGGCGTCGCGAACTCGATGCTCGCCTACCGGGCGGGCGCGCGGCAGATCGACGGTTCGCTCGTGGCGCTCGGCGCTGGTGCGGGAAACTCGCCGACCGAGGTCCTCGCGGCGACGTTCGAGCGGCTCGGGATCCGTACGGGCGTCGACAAGGACGTGCTGATGGACGCGGCCGAGAACGTCGTGAAGCCCTACATCACGCGGCTGCCGGTGATGGACCGCTCGTCGATCGTGCAGGGATTCGCCGGGGTGTACTCGAGTTTCCTTTTGCACGCGGAACGCGCCGCCGAGCGATACGACGTCCCCGCACACGAAATCCTCTATCGCGTCGGCGCCGCGAAATACGTGGGCGGTCAGGAGGACATGATCATCGACATCGCCCTGCAGCTGGTCGCCGAACGCGGTCAGGGTTGACGGTCGGCCCCGAGGACGAGGCGGACGCAGTGGTCGATCAGGCGCTCGCGGCTCACCTTGAGCGAGCCGTCGAGGTAGGCGATGAACACGTTGCTCAGCGCGCCGACCAGCCCGATCGACGTCATCTGCCGTTCGGCCGCGTCACCGTGGGACAGCTGCCCGCTGACCAGTTCGGCGAAGGAGGGGAGGAGCGCGATCCCGCGTGTGGTCAGCGCGGGATCGGTGATCGGCGCGAGCAGGAGCACGCGGCCTTTGCGCGGATCGTCGAGCATCAATTCGACGAAGGCGCGGACGGCGGCTTTCGCTCGTTCGGCGGGTTCGGCCGTGTCGCTGACGGCGTCGACGAGGGCTTGCCGCGCCTGCTCGCCGATGTGCTCGTAGACCGCGACGACCAGTTCCTCGCGGTCGGTGAAGCTCTCGTAGAAGTACCGCTCCGTCAGCTTGGCGTGGCGGCACACCGCGCGGACGCTCACCCCGGCGCTGCCTTGGGTGCCGAGCAGGTCGAGGCCCGCGTCGACGAGTTGTTCCCGCCGCGCGGCCTTGCGGTCGTCCAGGGTCGTGCCTGCCCAGCTCCGGCCGGCCATGATCGGCTCCTCTTGTTGACTACGGCCGTTGTCAACTTTAACCTGACAACAGTTGTGGTCAATTTAACCAGCTCAGTGAGGAGACCGGGGATGACACAGCCGCGGCCGCTCGGACCGGATTCGCTGACCTGGAAGTACTTCGGCGACTGGCGCGGGCTGCTCATCGCGCTCTGGGCCGGATCGATGCAGAACATGCACCCCGAGCTGGGCGCGGGCGTCGAGGAGCATTCGCGGTTCTTCGAGGAGCGCTGGCAACGGCTGTTCCGCTCGCTGTACCCGATCGGGGGAGTGATCTACGACGGCCCACGCGCCCGGCAGACCGCGCTGGAGGTGCGCGGCTACCACGATCGGATCAAGGGTGTCGACGAACGCGGGCGGCGCTATCACGCGCTCAACCCGGATACCTTCTACTGGGCGCATTCGACGTTCTTCGTGAGCGCGATCCTCATCGCCGACAACTTCTGCGGCGGGATCGGTGAGGTCGAGAAGCGGAAGCTGTTCGACGAGCACGTCCAGTGGTACGAGATGTACGGCATGAGCATGCGACCCGTGCCGGAGTCGTGGGAGGACTTCCAGCTGTACTGGAAGCGCATGTGCGAGGACGTGCTGGAGGACAACAAGGCTACTCGCGACGTCCTCGAGATCCAGGACATCGCCAAACCGCATTTCCTGCCCTGGTTGCCGGACTTCGCCTGGCACCTCGTCCGCGGGCACGTGGCGCGGAACTTCGTCTGGCTGACCGTCGGCCTCTACGACCCGCCGATCCGCGAACGGCTCGGCTACACCTGGACCGAACGTGACGAGCGGCGGCACCGCCGGCTCGGGAAACTGATCGACGCGGCGTTCAAACTCGTCCCGCGCGACCGCCGCTACCACCCGCGTGCCAGGGCGGGCTGGCGCCGGGAGCGTGGCGAACTGGCCCCGGACGCGCCATTGGTCGAGACTCCCGCGAGGAACCTTCCGCCGCTTTCGGAGCGGGGCAAACCCGAGCACTACTCCCCGAACGTCTAGGTGGTGGGGGGGGGGGGGGGGGGGGGGGGGGGGGGGGGGGGGGGGGGAGGGGCAGAAGCAGAAGAAAGGGTGCCAGATGCGAGGGG
>NZ_JBVJCE010000010.1:262526-284822 GCF_055588925.1 Amycolatopsis sp. NPDC041971
CCACACCTGCCGCTTCAAGGGTGGGGGGGGTTGGGGGGGGGGGGGCCCCCCCCCCCCCCCCCCCCCCCCCCCCCCCCCCCCCACCCCGACCCAGGACTTCCCTCAAGTACGGACACTGACGAGGAGCCTCGATGAAGCTTGGTTACCACCTCGGTTACTGGTCCGCCGGCCCGCCCGAAGGTGCGCTGGAGGCGGTCTTGCGGGCCGAAGAACTCGGCTTCGATTCCGTGTGGACCGCCGAGGGCTACGGCTCGGACGCGTTCACCCCGCTCGCCTGGTGGGGCGCGTCGACCAGCCGGATCAAGCTCGGCACCAACATCGTCCAGATGTCGGCGCGCACCCCGACCGCGACGGCCATGCACGCGCTGACCCTGGACCATCTGTCCGGCGGGCGGTTCGTGCTCGGGCTCGGCGCGTCCGGGCCGCAGGTGGTCGAAGGCTGGTACGGACAGCCGTATCCGAAGCCGCTGGCCCGCACCCGCGAGTACGTCGACATCGTGCGGAAGGTCGTCGCGCGTGAGGCGCCGGTGACCCACGACGGGCAGCACTTCCAGTTGCCGCTGCAAGGCGGGACCGGACTCGGCAAACCGCTCAAGTCCACAGTGCACCCGTTCCGCAAGGAGATCCCGATCTTCCTCGCGGCCGAGGGGCCGAAGAACGTGGCGCTGTCGGCGGAGATCTGCGACGGCTGGCTCCCGTTGTTCTTCTCGCCCAAGAGCGACGCCTTCTACCGGGCGGCGCTACAGGAAGGTTTCTCGCGTCCCGGCGCCCGGCACGGTTTCGGCGATTTCGAGGTCGCCGCGTCCGTCCCGGTGCTCCTCCACGACGACGTCGAGGAGGCCGCGAGCTGGATCAAGCCGTCGCTCGCGCTCTACATCGGCGGCATGGGCGCGAAATCGGTCAACTTCCACCACGACGTCTTCGCCCGGATGGGCTACGAGGACGTCGCCGACAAGGTCCAGGAGCTGTACCTGGCCGGCCGCAAGGACGAGGCGGCCGCCGCGATCCCGACGTCGCTGGTGGAGGACACGTCGCTGATCGGGCCGGCGGAGAAGATCCGCGACGAACTCGCCGCGTGGGAAGAGACCGTGGTGACCACGCTGCTGCTGCGGGGGGATGCCGCCACGCTCACGAAGGTCGCGGAATCGCTTTCGTGACGTCTGGTCTCTCCGTGAAACGTCCGTCCGATCACGTGTGTCGTCCGTCCAGTCACGCGAAATCGCCAGAACGTAGGTATCCAAGGCCGGGTTGGCCCTAACCGTCCTCGCCACTCGCGACTACCTGGGTCGAGCCGGTACTTTCGCGTGACTGTGTGCACGGTCGCGGTCTCGGTGCGCGGTCAGCGCGTCGGTTGCCGGGTCCGAGTGGACCTGGCGTTGGTGAAGGAAACGGGACGTTGAGTGTCCCGCTTTCCCCGCATTCGACGCGGTGAAAGCGCCCTTTGTCGCGTGTGATGCGGGAAAGAGCCGGCCGTTGGAAGGTTGCGACAGTGAGGCCCATCACGTAGCGTCCCCGCCACGAACATGAAGTCGGTTCATGTTCGTGGCCGGGAGGTACGACTCATGACGGTGAGCCGGAGGCGGGTTCTGGCGGGCGCGGCGGCGTTGCCGGTCGCGGCGAGCATGTACGGCGCTCAGCAAGCGCAAGCGGCTCCATCACGGGGTTTCCGCGTCGGCGTCGGCATCTCCGACGTCACCGGTCCGGCGGCCGAGAACGGCATGATGGGTTACTCGATGCCGCGGCAGCAGACCGCCGGCATCCACCTCCGCACCCGGGCGCGGGCGTTCGTGGTCGACGACGGCGCCAAGCGGATCGCCTTCGTCACCGCCGACCTCGGCGCGCTGTTCCAGTCCGTCCACCAGGGCGTGATGCGTAAGCTCCAGGCCGCGTACGGCGACCTGTACACCGAGCAGAACGTGCTCCTCAACGCCACGCACACCCATTCCGCGTGCGGTGGGGATTCCCATTACGCCGCTTACGATCTGGCGATCCTCGGCTTCCAGCAGCAGGTCTACGACGCGCACGTCGACGGGCTCTTCGAGGCGATCAGCCGGGCACACGCGAACCTCGCGCCGGGATCGATCCGGCTCGGGCGCGCCGAGTTGACCAAGGCGAGCGTCAACCGATCCCGTAAGGCCTTCGACCTGAACCCGCAGGCGGACAAGGACCACTTCCCGCAGGCGATCGACCCCGCCGTCACGGTGCTGCGGTTCAGCCAGAACGGCGCCGACGTCGGCGCGATCAGCTGGTTCGCCACGCACGGTACCTCGATGAGCAACGGCAACCACCTGATCAGCGGCGACAACAAGGGTTACGCCGCCTACGAATGGGAGCACGACCACACCGGCGTGCGTTATCTCGAGGGGAACCCGCGGTTCGTCGCCGCGTTCCCGCAGACCAACACCGGCGACATGAGCCCGAACCTGAATCTCGAACCCGGCACACCCGAAACCGAGTTCGAGAACACCCGCACCATCGGTGAACTCCAGTTCCGTGCGGCGCGGGGCGCCTTCGACGCGGCCGCCGAAGCCGTGACCGGGCGTGTCGACCACCGGATGTGCTACGTGGACATGTCCGACGTCGTCGTCGACGCGAAGTACACGCCGAACGGGCGGCCCCAGCGCACCTGTACGGCCGCGATCGGCGTGTCGATGCTGGCGGGAAGCCGCGAGGACGGCCCCGGCCTGCCCCTGCCGGAAGGCGTGAAGAACCCGTTCATCGACTGGCTCGGCGGCATCGACGCGCCGATCCCGCAGGCACTCGCCGACGCGCACGCGCCGAAGGTGATCGCGGTGCCGTTCGGCGCGATGAAGCCGTATCCGTGGACGCCGGAGGTCCTGCCGCTGCAGATCGTCCGGATCGGACAGCTGCACCTCGTGGCCGTGCCCGCCGAGCTGACCATCGTCGCCGGGCTGCGCCTGCGCCGGACCGTCGCCGCCGAACTCGGTGTCCCGCTGGAGAACGTGCTCGTCCAGGGTTACGCGAACGCGTACAGCCGGTACGTCACCACACCCGAGGAGTACGACTCGCAGCAGTACGAAGGCGCGTCGACCCTGTATGGCCGCTACACGCTTCCGGCGTACCAGCAGGAATTCGCCAAGCTCGCGGCCGCGATGAAGGCGGGGACGACGGTCCCGCACGGGCCGACGCCGCGGGATCTGCGTGGCAAGCTGATCAACTTCCAGCCCGGGGTCGTGTTCGACAGCGCGCCCGCGTTCAAGAGCTTCGGAGACGTCCTGGTCGACGCGAAGAGCACCTACGCACGCGGCGAACAGGTCGTGGTCGAGTTCGTCACCGGGCACCCGAAGAACGACCTGCGGCGCGGCGGCACGTTCCTGGAGATCCAGCGGCTGGTCGGCGGCGAGTGGATCAGGCACGCCGACGACGGCGACTGGGACACGAAGTACCACTGGGCGCGGACCTTCGTCGCCGAATCGAAAGCCGTCGTCCACTGGAAGATCCCCGCGAACACCCCGATCGGCAAATATCGCGTGGTCCACTTCGGCGACTGGAAGAACGGCTGGAACGGGGCGATCTCCGCGTTCAGCGGAACCTCGCGGACGTTCGTCGTCTCCTGACCCCGGAAGGATTTTCGTGCGGAAGCTCGCCGTAGTCGCCATCGCCGCCGCGATGTTCGCCGGAACCGCCGTACCCGCCCAGGCCGCGGTCTCGGTGAAGGTCATGGCGTTCAACATCTGGCAGCTGCCCTGGATCGCCAGCCCGGACACTTCGGACAAACTGGCCAGAGCTCGCGCGGCGGAGGACGTCATCCGCGCGAACGACGCCGACGTCGTCGTCCTGGACGAGGCTTTCAGCACTCAGGCGGAGGAACTGCGGAACCGGCTGAAGGACGCCTGGCCGCATCAGACCCCGCTCGTCGGCCAGTACTGCGGCACCTCGCCGGGCTGGACCACGGTGAACGGGAACTGCTCGACTTCCCCCGTCGTGGTCAACGGCGGGGTCACCGTGCTCAGCAAGACGCCGGTGACCGAACAACACCAGCTGGTCTTCCGCAATTCCTACTCCGGCACCGCGGACTACCTGTCCAACAAGGGCGCCGCGCTCGCCCGGCTGGTCGTCGACGGGAAGCCGCTCTGGATCGCGGGCACCCACATGCAGGCCGACGAGGGACCGGAGACGCTGCCGAAGGCGCACGACATCCGCATGGCGCAGCTCGGTGAGATCCGGGATCTGGTCACGAAATACGCGCCCGCGGCCGAACCGGTCGTCGTCGCGGGCGACCTGAACATCGAGTACTGGGCGGGACAAGCGCGCAAGGACTCGCTCGGCCGGACGCAGGTCCAGCAGGGCGAAGCCTTCCTCGGCGGCATCCTTCGCACGACGGGCGAAGGCGCGTACACCTTCGACGCGGCCACGAACCCGAACGCGGCGAAGTCCGTTCCGGCGACCTACCGAGACTCGCTGGACTACGTCGGTGCCGTGCGCGCGGGCGGCCGTCCACTCGCCGCTGTCGGCCCGGTACGGCTCGTGCATCACGACGGTGGCACGATTCCCTCCGACCACTACCCGGTGGTGGCCAAGATCCAATACTGAGGCCTTCATCGGGAGAATCGCCTCGAGGAGGATCATGGCATCGCTGCCAGCACGGACGAGGTACCGCTACTCGCTCGGCTCGTTCGTCACCGGCGCCTTCGGCACGGTTCCCGGCCTGCTACTCCTCAAGTACCTCACCGACACGATGGGCGTCGCGGCGGGCGTGGCGGGCCTGATCGTGTTTGTTCCCAAAGCGTGGGACGTGCTCTTCAACCCGATCGCGGGAAGGCTGTCGGACGCGGACCTGGTCCGCACCGGCAGCCGACGCCGATTCCTGCTCTACGGCGGCATCGGCGTCTCGATTCTCTTCGCGGCCCTGTTCGCGCACCCGGGCTTCGGTGGCCCGGTGCCGGACGCGATCTACGTGATCGTCGTATTCCTGTTGTGCGCCACCGCGTACGCGTTCTTCCAGGTGCCGTTCAACGCGCTGCCCGCCGAGCTGACGGACTCGGCCGAAGAGCGCACGAAGCTGACCAGCGTCCGGATCGGTTTCCTCGCGGTCGCCATCCTGGTCTCCGGTGGTGGCGCGCCCGCGATCACCGACCTGGTCGGCGGAATCGCCGGTTACCGGGTCATGGGCCTGTTCATCGCCGTGATCATCCTGCTCGCGACGCTCGGTGTGTACTTCGGGCTGAAGGGCGCTCCCGTCGGTGCGCTGCGGCCGAACACGGTGAGCCCGCGTGAACTGCTCCGGACGCTCGCGCAGTGGCGGCCGTTCCGCTGGCTGCTCGGGGTCTACTTCATCCAGGCGCTCGGCATCGGCACGGTGCTGGCCGCGATCCCGTACTTCGCCGAGCGGATCCTCGGCAGCTCGGGCTATTCGACGGTCCTGTTCGTCGGTTTCGTCGGCCCGGCACTGCTCACCATGCCGCTGTGGCCGCGACTCGGGGCGAGCGTCGGGAAGCTGGCCGGATTCCGGATCGCCACCGCCGCGTTCGGCATCGGCCTGCTCGGGCTCCTCGGCGCCGAAGTGTTCCCGCTCGCGGTCACGATGGTGTTCGTGGCCTTCTGCGGTGTCGGATACGCGGGCATCTCGGTGTTCCCGCTGGCCATCCTGCCGGACCTGATCAGCGACGAGGAGGAGCGGACCGGCGAGACCAGGGCCGGGGTCGCGGCCGGCGTCTGGACGGCGTCGGAGACGCTGGGGCTCGCGCTCGGACCGGGCCTGTGGGGACTCGTGCTGCAGCTCGGCGGCTACCAGTCCAGCCTCGACGCCAAGGCCGCGCAGCCCGACAGCGCGCTCACGGCGATCCTGCTCGGCGCTTCGATCCTCCCGGCCGTGCTGATCGTGTTGGGCATCCCGCTGCTGCGCAGGTCGGTGCTGGAGCGCCGGCCGTGACCGCCGAGGACGTCCTGAACGAGTTACGGGACCTGCGCGCGGGCGACCTGCCCACGCACGGAGGCCGGACGCTCGCCTATGTCTACGACAGCGGTCTGTCCGAAGTGGACGAACTCGGCGCGTCCGCGCACGCGCTGGCCTCGTCGGCCAACGGCCTGGATCCGACCGCTTTTCCCAGCCTGCTGCGGATGGAGAACGACCTCGTCGGCACCGCCGCGCGTCTGCTGGGCGGTACGGCGGAGACGGTCGGCTCGGTGACCTCGGGTGGCACGGAGTCGTGCATGCTCGCGGTCCTGGCCGCCCGCGACGCGCGTCCGGAAGTGTCTTCGCCGAGCATCGTGCTGCCCACGACCGCGCATGCCGCGTTCCACAAGGCGGCGCATTTCTTCGGTGTCCGCGTGGTTTCGGTGCCGGTCGATCCGGTGACCTTCCGCGCCGTTCCCGAAGCGATGACCGCCGCCGTCGACGACAGCACGGTCCTCGTCGTCGCGAGCGCTCCGTCGTACGCCCACGGCGTCCTGGACCCGATCCCGGAGATCGCCGCGCTGCTCGATGGCGTGCGGTTCCATGTCGACGCCTGCATCGGCGGCTGGGTGCTGCCGTACCTGGGACTCGGCCCGTTCGGCTTCGACGTCCGCGGCGTCACCAGCGTCTCGGTCGACCTGCACAAGTACGCCTACTGCCCGAAAGGCGTGTCGGTTCTCTTGCACGCCGACGCAGACCTTCGCCGGCCGCAGTACTTCGCCAGCGCCGACTGGCCCGGCTACACGATGCTGAACACCACGCTGCAGAGCACGCGGTCCGGTGGCCCGCTCGCCGCGGCGTGGGCGGTCGTGCGCCACGTCGGCGACGAGGGTTACGCGGAGCTGGCTTCGGCGGCACGCGACGCGGCCGTGGAGATCCGCGCCGGGATCGAGGCGCTGGAAGGGTTGCGCGTCCTCGGCGATCCGGTGTCGACCCTGCTCGCGTTCACCGTGGCGGACGGCGCCGGGTTCGACCTGTTCACCGTCGCGGACGAGATGCGGGAGCGCGGCTGGTACGTCCAGCCGCAGTTCGCCCACGAGTCGTCGCCCGCGAATCTGCACCTGACCGTGACCGCCGCGATCCGAGGGAGTGAGAACGCCTTCCTGACCGACCTGGGCGCCGCGGTCGTTGCTGCCCGGGAGGCCGGGCCGGTCGTCGTCGATCCACAGGTGGCCGAGTTCGTCGCCGCGCTGGATCCCGCGACGTTGACGCCGGAGCAGTTCGCCGGGCTGCTGGCGGCCGCGGGGCTCGGCGGCGCCGCGGGCCTGCCCGCCCGGATGGCGGAGATCAACGCCCTGCTGGCCACCGCGCCCGGCCCGCTACGCGAGCGGCTGCTGCTCGAGTTCCTCGGCGCGCTGTACACGGCTTCCTGATTCGCCCTTGACGCAATCAGCCGGTTGCTATACAAAGTTATAGCAACCAACTGATTGCTACTTGAGGAGGCCGTCGTGGGATTCCCCGACCGGATCGAACGCACCGTCGAGATCGCCCATCCGCCCGCGAAGGTCTGGGCCGCGCTGACCACGGCCGAGGGTCTGGGCACTTGGTTCGGGAACCAGGCCAGCATCGACCTGCGGCCCGGTGGTGAGGCCGAGATGAAATGGGACGAGGGGCACAAGGCGGAGATGCGCGTCGAGCGCGTCGAGGAGCCGGAGGTCTTCGGCTTCACCTGGAACATCTACGGTCTCCCCGACGACGATCCTCGCCGCACCTACGTCGAGTTCACCCTCGAACCGGCAGGCGCCGGTACCCGGCTCACCGTCGTCGAGTCCGGGTTTTCCCAGCTGCCGGACGACGCTCACCGTGCCGCGTTCGAAGGGAACACGAAGGGGTGGGCGGCCGAACTGGGTGAACTGATCGAATACCTCGATGCCGTCTGACACCGAAGCGATCGCCGAACAGGTCTTCGTCGCACTGGCCGACCCGAGCAGGCGGAGCATTCTCGCCGTCCTCGCCTCGGGTGGCCCGGCCACGGCGACCGACCTGGCCGACCGGCTGCCGATCACGCGGCAGGCCATCGCCAAGCACCTCGCACTGCTCACCGACGCCGGGCTGGTGATCCCGGAGCAGGGGGAGCGGCGCCGCGTCCGCTATCGGCTGCACTCGGCACCGATGCAGGTCGCCCAGCAGTTCCTCGCCGCGCTCGCCCGTGATTGGGACGGGCCGCTCGCGGCACTCAAAGACCATCTGGAGGGAACATCATGAGCTTCACCACGAGTTTCATCGTGAACCAGACGCCACGACAGGTCTTCGACGCGTTCAACGACGTCCGCGGGTGGTGGTCGGAAGAGATCGTGCACGCCGGCGACGAGTTCGAGTACCACTACGAGGAGCTCCACCGCTGCCGGATGCGGATCACGGAGTCCGTGCCGGGCCGCAAGGTCTCCTGGCTGGTCCTCGAGAACCACTTCGACTTCACCCGTGACAAGACGGAGTGGGTCGGCACCACGGTCAGCTTCGAGATCGCCGAGAAGGACGGCAAGACCGAAGCACGCTTCACCCATCACGGGCTGGTCCCGGAGTACGAATGCTTCGACGTCTGCCACCAGGCATGGACCTTCTACGTCGGCACCAGCCTGCGGGAGCTGATCACCACCGGTGAAGGACAGCCGAACCGGCGAAGCGTCCTGCCCGCGGAGCTGGCGGGATGAACACGGTGTCCGCGGCCGAATGGGAAGAAGCGCGTCTTCGTTTGCTGGTGAAGGAAAAGGAGCTCACCCGAGCTCGCGACGCGCTCGCGGCCGAGCGGCGCCGGATGCCATGGCTCGCGGTCGAGAAGCCGTACGAGTTCGACGGTCCCTCCGGCACGGTGAATCTGCTCGACCTGTTCGAAGGCCGCCGCCAGCTGATCGTCTACCGGGCTTTCTTCGATCCCGGGGTGGAGGGTTTCCCCGGCTACGCCTGCAAAGGCTGCTCACTGGTGGCTGATCAGGTCGCCCACGTCGCGCATCTGAACGCCCGCGACACCACCCTGGCCTTCGCCTCGCGGGGCACGCAACCGGACATCGCGCGGCTGAAGGCGCGGATGGGCTGGACCATGCCGTGGTACACGATCACCAGCGACTTCGACGTCGACTTCGGGGTCGGTGAATGGCACGGCACCAACGCCTTCATCCGCGAAGACGACCAGGTGTTCCGCACGTACTTCGTCAACGATCGCGGCGACGAGGCGATGGGGGGCACGTGGAGCTACCTCGACATCACCGCGCTGGGACGGCAGGAGGAGTGGGAGGACTCGCCGGAGGGCTATCCACAGACGCCGCCGTACGAGTGGTGGAACTGGCACGACGCTTACGAGGATTCCGCTTCGTCCGGCGGCGGGTGCTGCTCTGGGTCGTGACCCTGGGTTAAGGTCCGGCCGGTGGAGAGTCTGTTTCTGACCCGGGTGCTGGACGCGCTGCGTTCCGGGGGCGACGAGGTGCTGTTCGTCCAGGACGGCATGGAGACCGGCTACGGGCAGGCGTTCGACCTGGTACGCCGGATGTACGCGGGACTGCCGGAGCGCGGGGTGGTCGCCATCGACGCCGGAAACCGGCCGGAAACCGTCCTCCTGCAGATCGCCGCACAGCTACGGGGTTCGACGGTGTTGCTCGTCGCCGCGTCGGCGAGTTCGCCGGATCGCCTCGCCGCGGTCGAGGCGGCCGGGGTCACGACCCTGGTGACCGAGCAGCCGGCGGACTGGCCCGCCGGCGACGCGCGGGTGACCACGCTCGACGAACTGGTGGGCGGCGACGGTACCGACCCGGCGGAGCTGCCGGGATCGGTCACCGTCATCTTTCCCACCGGAGGTACCACCGGGGCGCCGAAACTCATCCGGCACAGCGGGATCTACGACGGGATGGCGCATATCTTCGCGCCGGACCCGGCTGGGCCGGGACGCACGCTGCTGATCGCGCCGATGACGCATATGACCGGCAACGCCACCGTGCTGGGGGCCATCCTGCGGCGGGAGAGTGTGGTACTGCTGCGGGACTTCGACGCGGGCACGGTACTGGACGCGATCGCGGAACACCGGATCACCACGTTGTCTCTCACACCCGCGCGCTTGGCCGCGGTGCTCGATCATCCGGCCATGACGTCGACCGACGTCAGCAGTGTGCGGCAGCTTTCGCTGGGTGCCGCCCCGCTTCCGCCGAACCGGCTGGCTCAGGCGCTGGAGGTGTTCGGGCCCGTGGTCGGGCAGGGATACGGGCTCACCGAGGCGCCGATGATCGCGAGCATCTCCGCGGCGGAGCTCGCCGGGCGGCCGGAGCGGCTCGAGTCCGTTGGCCGGATCGTGCCGGGCATGGAGGCCAGGATCGACGACGGGGAGGTCCTGGTGCGTGGGCTGTCCATGATGGACGGTTACCAAGGGTCGGCGCCGATCGGGGACGGCTGGCTGCGCACCGGCGATCTCGGGCGGTTCGACCACGAGGGATACCTCTACCTGCTGGACCGGGCGAACGACGTCGTCATCACCGGCGAGCACGGCACCAAGGTGTACTCGACCGTGGTCGAGAACGCACTCGCGCGACATCCGCTGATCCGTTCCGTGGCCGTGTTCGGTGTGCCGGGCGACGGTGGCGAGGGTGAGCGGGTCCACGCCGTGGTGGTGCCGGTCGCTTCAGGAGCGCTGTCGGCCGAAGAAGTCCGGGCACACGCCAGGAAGTTCTTCGGACGGGAGCATTTCGTACCGTCCGATGTGGACTTCGCCGACGCGCTGCCGCTGACGGCGATCGGCAAGGTGGACAAGCGGGCGCTCCGGGAGCCGTTCTGGGCCGGGCACCGCCGCCACATCGCCTGATCGTGCGCCGGCCTTGACCTCCAGCCGAGTGGAGGTCGCACGATGGGGTCATGAAACTGGGTGTGATCCTCCCGTCCGATGACCTCCGTGTCTCCGCCCGGCAGGCCGAGGACGCTGGCCTCGACAGTGTGTTCCTCGGCGATCACCTGATGACCGGACGTCCTTCACTGGACAGCACGGTCGGGCTGGCGGTCGCCGCCGCGGTCACGACCCGGATCCGGATCGGGCTGAGTGTGTTCGTCCCGGCGATGCGGCCGTTGGCCTGGGCGGCCAAACAGATCGCCTCGTTGCAGCAGGTCTCGGGCGAACGGTTGATCCTCGGCATCGGCTCGGGCGGGGGAGAAGCCCAGTTCGCCGCGGCCGGGGTGCCGTTCGCCGAACGCGGCCCGCGCACCGACCAGGCGCTCCGCCTGCTGCCGGATCTGCTGGCAGGAAAGGAGGTGGGGATCGGCGACGCCGTCGTCGAATTGGCGCCGGCGGCGGCGGTCCCGCCGATCTGGGTCGGCAACCGGGGCAGGCTCGTGCTCCAGCGGGTCGCCGAACACGGCACCGGATGGTTCCCCTCCCTCCTGTCGCCCGAAGCCGTCGCCGCCGGACGGCGACGGCTGAGGGATCTCGGCGTCGAGAATCCGGTGATCGCGGTCGGCGCCACCGGCGCGCTGGGCGGGGGAGCCGACCTGCCGACGGCGGCGGATTTGGCGACGGGGATCGGCGACGCCTACGGGATGCCGCTCGACCAGGCGATCTCCTTGCCATTGACCGGTTCCGCCGAGGCCGTCGCCGAACGGCTCTCGGCTTACCGTACGGCGGGAGTGGCCCACGTCGTCGTCGGACTGGCGGGCCCGCGCTGGGCCGACCAGGTGCGGGCACTCGGTCGGGTGAGAGCGCTGCTTGACGGATGAGTCCGGGGCTACGGTCCGCCTGATCACGCATTTTCGATCAGGAAGGCCCCATGCTCACGGTGAAGGGTGCGGCCATGCCGCCTTCCCCCACGTCGACTACGCGTACGACGGTCACCTGCACCGCCCGCACGACGGGCACTACGACGACCACTGACTCACGGCTACCCCGACCCGATGCCTTACCCGCCTCTGTCGCGGAATTGTGCGGATAGCAGTCTGTTTATGCGGGCCTGCCTTGCCACCCCCGGCCCGCGACCTTCACACCTTTCCCAGTACATGATGGCCCCCTTCCTTGCGCCAGGCGCAAGGAAGGGGGCCATCATGTACTTCCGGCGGGCGAACCACTCACGACCACCACCTCAGTGGACGTGCACGGCTTCCCACTCCGGAAACGGATCCGCACCGGCCGGGCCGGCGGCCAAGCAGGCTCGAAGTGAGTCCAGCAGGGCGTCCTCCTCAAGCCCCACCCCGATGAACACGAGTTCCTGCCGCGGCGCTTCCTCGACACCCTGCGGCTCGAACCGGGCGACCGACCCCGCCTGCGACCACAATCCGGTCACCCCGGGCCGCGACGCCAGCGAGAAGAACCCCTTCGACCGCAGGACCGTCCCGAACTCCCCGGAATCGAGCCGTCCGACGAAGTCCCACAGCCGTTCCGGATCGAACGCCCGCCCGGCACGGAAGACCACACTCGAGATCCCGTACTCCTCCGTCTCCGGAACGTGGTCGCCGTTGAGTTCGGCCACCCAGCCGGGTGCTTCCTGCGCCCGCTCGACGTCATAGCGCCCGGTGCCGAGCAATCGGTCGAGAGGGACCTGGCCACGTGTCGAGACGAGGACCTCGGCGGCCGGGTTGAGCCGCCGCAGCACCGCCGTCAGCCGGTCGAGGGAGCGGGCCGGCACCAGATCCGCCTTGTTCAGCAGGAGGACGTCCGCGAATTCGATCTGGTCCATCAGCAGGTCGCTGACCGTCCGCTCGTCCCCGTCGTACTGGTCCAGCCCGCGTTCGGTCAGCGCGTCGCCCGCCGCGAGTTCCCGCTCGAAGTTCACCGCGTCGACCACGGTCACCATCGTGTCGAGCCGCGCGGAGTCCAGCAGGGTGGCACCGTCCTCACGCGCGAACGAGAACGTCGCCGCCACCGGCATCGGCTCGGAGATCCCGCTCGATTCGATGAGCAGGTAGTCGAACCGACCGTCTTCGCACAGCCGCGAGACCTCTTCCAGCAGGTCGTCGCGCAAGGTGCAGCAGATGCAGCCGTTGGTCATCTCGACGAGCCGTTCCTCGGTGCGGGACAGGCTGTTCCCGTCCCGCACCAGGGCGGCGTCGATGTTGACCTCGCTCATGTCGTTGACGATCACCGCCACCCGTAGCCCGTCGCGGTTGGCGAGGACGTGGTTGAGCACGGTCGTCTTGCCCGCGCCGAGGAAACCGGACAGCACCGTGACCGGCGTCGTCATTCCCCACCCTGATGGAAGTATTTCATCAGCTTGCGCGGCACGAGTTTGGTCTCGCCGTTCACCTTGATCGGCACCAGATCGGGCACGGCCGCCCTCCACTGCGAACGTCGGGACCGGGTGTTGCTACGCGACATCTTCCGCTTCGGGACGGCCATTACTTCGACCCTCCGCGCCGTCCGTAGCGACGGTGGAACTTCTCGACCTGACCGGCGCTGTCCATGATCCGCTGGTTGCCGGTCCAGAAGGGATGCGACCACGAACTGATCTCGACGTTCACCACCGGATAGGTGTTGCCGTCGCTCCACTCGATGGTCTGCTCCGAGGTGGCGGTGGACCGTGTCAGGAAGGCGTCCCCGGTGGAGAGGTCCTTGAACACCACGGGGTGGTAGTCGGGGTGGATTCCCGGTTTCACTGCGTTTCGTCCTTTCGGTTCGACACGTTCACGTCGTGCTTTTCGGGGTCGGTTTCCGTGTCCTCGCACGGTTCTTCGTGCCACTCGCCGAACGGATCGGAGTAGCGGAGCCATTCCTGCTCCCCGGCGGCGAGTTCAGCTTCGGTCAACAACGCCCCGTTCAAGGCGGACTCGATCTCCTCGGGGGTGGCTTGATCGGTGACGACGACGAGTTCCTGCGCGCGGTCACCGAAGAGCGGGTCCCAGCGCAGGGAGGCGAGGGTGCGCCGCTCGGGGGAGACCTCCGCCCAGTCCGGTCCGCCGGGAGCGGCGAGCCACGCCCCGGCGTGCCCGACACCGAGACCGCCGCCCGCGGACTCGATCCACAGCGCCATGTCCGGCTGGCTCGCCACCCAGAGCCGTCCTCGCGTGCGGACGACGCCGTCGAGCAGGACGTCGATCGCGTCGTGGAGGCGTTCCGGGTGGAACGGGCGCTGCGAGGTGAAGGTGAGCAGCCCGATCCCGCAGTCGGTGTGCAATGGCGGCTCGCCGCGCAGCAGCGGTCCGTGCATGTCGGTGACCTCGCCGCGCCGGGCGTCGGAGGGGACGGCGTCGAGCACGGTCTTCCCCTCCACAGTGGACAGTTCGACGCGGGGGATCGACGGCGCGACCCGGTCGAGTACGGCCGAGGCCTTCGCCGCGGTCCAGGCGTCCGTCGTCGCTCCGGCGAGAATCAGCAGGTCGGCGAACTCGACCTGGGAGAGCGCGACCTGGGCGACGGTGCGCTCGTCCTCGGGGCTGGCGCGCAGGTTCCGTTCGGCCAGCGTGTCGTCGCCGGTGCTGTCGGCCAGCCAGCCCGTGCGGTCGACGACGGTCAGCACGGCCCGGAGGTCGACGTCCTCGATCACCGGCCGCTCGCCGACGAGGACGTTGTGCAGCGCCCAGCTGACCGGCTCGGGCTCCATGGCCTCGTCGAGCCGCACCACGATCCGCCGCACCTGCGGCATCTGCGACAGCTTGCGCAGCAAGGGCAACAGGTCCTCACGCAACGTGCACGAGACGCAGCCGTGCGCGAGTTCGAGGACGGTCAGCTGGTCGCGGTCGCCGAGCCGGACCCGCCGCCTGACCACTCCGGAGTGGATCTGCCTCAGGTCGTGGTGCACGACGGCGGTGCCGGGTTCGGCGAGGCGCAGCCGCTCGGCGAGGTCGGCGTTCGGTCCCGGTGCGAGGCCACTGATCAGGACGAGGGGCACGCGGGGGTTGTCGGTCACTGAAGCTCCGGGGCGTCGAGGGCGTTCTGGTTCGGCTGTGTAGAGTAAATGAAAACGACAATCGATATCAACTTGGGAGGGTATATGTCCGCCGTGTGCCAGGTCACCGGCCGCAAACCGGGCTACGGGAAGCAGGTGTCGCATTCGCATCGGCGCACGTCCCGGCGCTGGGAGCCGAACCTGCAGGCCAAGCGGTACTTCGTGCCGAGTGAAGGGCGCTGGGTCCGGCTGCGGGTTTCGGTGAAGGGCATGAAGACCATCGACAAGCGGGGGATCGAGGCCGTCGTGGCCGAGCTCCGCGCGAAAGGGGTGAAGCTCTGATGGCCAAGAGCACCGACATCCGGCCGATCATCAAGCTCCGCTCGACCGCAGGCACCGGTTACACCTACGTCACCAAGAAGAACCGCCGGAACGACCCGGACCGCATGGTGCTGCGCAAATACGACCCGGTCGCGCGCAAGCACGTCGAGTTCAAGGAGGAGCGCTGATGGCCAAGAAGTCGAAGATCGCCAAGAACGAACAGCGCAAGGTGATCGCCGCTCGCTACGTCGAGCGCCGTCGCGAGCTGAAGGCCACCATCGCTTCACCGTCCGCGTCACCGGAGGAGAAGGCGGTCGCGGTCTCGGCCCTGCAGGCGATGCCGCGGGACGCCAGCGCGACCCGGATCCGCAATCGTGACACCGCCGACGGCCGCCCACGCGGCTACCTGCGGAAATTCGGGCTTTCGCGGGTCCGGATGCGGCAGATGGCGCACAACGGCGAACTGCCCGGCGTCACGAAGTCGAGCTGGTGAGCGCCATGGGCAAACCGAACCGCGACCGTCCCTTGAAGCGCAAGACGAACCTTTTGCGCGCCAACAAGATCACCGAGGTCGACTGGAAGGACGCCGATCTGTTGCGGAAGTTCATCTCCGACCGCGGCAAGATCCGCGCCCGCCGCGTCACCGGGCTGACCCCGCAGCAGCAGAAACAGGTCGCCACGGCGATCAAGAACGCCCGCGAGATGGCGTTGCTGCCCTACCCCAACGCGGGGCGCTGACGCCGCCGGTCCGGGGGGTGCGACACACCGCCCGGACCGCGACCGTTGTGGGAGAATCGGCCCCATGACGGAGAACCCCGGACAGGCCGAGGAATTCGATCCCGAACTGCTGGCGCTGTGGGCGAAGGTGTTCGGCTTCGCCCGTTCGGGCGCGACCGCGGAGCTCGCCGCGTACGTCGACGCGGGCGTCTCGGCGAATCTGACGAACGACCGGGGTGACACGCTGGTCATGCTCGCCGCCTACCACGGTCACGCGGAGACCGTCGCGGCGCTGATCGAACGCGGCGCCGATCCGAACCGCGAGAACGACCGTGGCCAGAGCCCGCTCGCCGGCGCGGTCTTCAAGAACGAACCCGAGGTCGTGAAGGCCCTTCTCAAGGGCGGCGCGGACGCGACGGCGGGAGAGCCCTCGGCGATCGACGCGGCCAGGATGTTCGGCAACACCGAGTTGCTCGGGTTGCTCCAGGGCTGAGGCGGTGCTCACTCGGATCGCGGTCCGGGCCACTGAATCCTTACACTGCCCCGCATGGATGACCCGCATTACCTCTCCGGCCTCGACCTGGCAGGCCGTCGTGTCGTGATGATCGGTGGCGGGACGGTCGCCCAGCGCCGCCTGCCGCGGTTGATCGGCGCCGGCGCGCGGGTCGAACTGGTCTCGCCGCACACCACACCGTCGGTGAGCGCCATGGCCGACGCCGGGGAGATCGTCTTGCACGAGCGCCGCTACACCGAGGGCGACCTCGCCGACGCCTGGTACGCGCTGGCGTGCACGAACGACCCCGAGGTCAACGCCGCCGTCTGCGCCGAGGCCGAACGCGCGCGGGTGTTCTGCGTCCGCGCCGACGACGGAGACCTGGGCAGCGCGGTCACTCCGGCTTCGGGCAGGCACGGCGGCCTGCTGGTCGGCGTCCTTTCCGGCGGTGAGCCGCTGCGGTCGGCCACCGTGCGGGACAGCATCCTCGACGGCCTTCGGTCCGGCACCGTCGACGACGGCCGCGTGCCGGACGCCCACGACGAACTGCCCGGTGTCGCCCTCGTGGGTGGTGGCCCCGGCGATCCGGAGCTGATCACCGTCCGCGGCCGCCGTCTCCTCGCCAGGGCCGACGTCGTCGTCGCCGACAGGCTGGCGCCGCGCGAACTGCTCGACGAACTCTCGCCCCACGTCGAGATCGTCGACGCGGCGAAGATCCCGTACGGCCGCGCCGCGAGCCAGGACGTGATCAACTCCACCCTCATCGACCGGGCCAAGGCGGGCAAGTTCGTCGTGCGGCTCAAGGGCGGCGACCCGTACCTGTTCGGCCGCGGCTTCGAAGAAGTCCTCGCCTGTGCCGAAGCGGGCATCCCGGTGACGATGGTCCCCGGCATCACGAGCGCGTTCTCCGTCCCCGCCGCGGCGGACGTCCCGGTGACCCATCGCGGTGTCGCGCACGAGGTCGTGGTGGTGTCCGGCCACGTCGCGCCGGACGACGAGAAGTCGTTGGTGGACTGGGATCTGCTGGCGCGGATGCGCGGCACGATCGTGCTGATGATGGGCGTCGAGCGCCTTCCGCTGTTCGCCAAGGCGCTCCTCGCGGGGCGGCCGGGCGACACGCCGGTGGCGATCGTCGAGGACGGCACCATGCGCACCCAGCGGGTACTTCGCTCCACTTTGGACAAGGTGGTCGACGACGCCGCCACGGCCGGGGTGCGGCCGCCCGCGGTGATCGTCTTCGGCCCGGTGGCGGGGCTGGCTCAGCCCTCGTAAGCACTTTTCGAGACGTAGAACCAGTCGGTCCCGTCGTCGCCGGGCGAGTCGAGTTGGTCCGCCCGGATCAGACCGGCCCGCAGCGCCACGCGCTGCGACGCGACGTTCTCCGGCCGGACACGGGCGATCACGAGGTCGTCCGGCCGGTGGACGCGGACCCAGTCCACGGCCGCGCCGGCGGCCTCACTGGCGTATCCGGCACCCCAGGAGGAGGGGAAGAAGCGGTAGAAGAGGTTCAGGACCGCGCGGCGCCGAAGGCCGACGATCTTGACCCCGCAGAACCCCAGCGGCTCCGGTGAGCCGTGCTGCCGGACCGTCCAGTACCCGAATCCGTACCGATCCCACTGATGCGACCAGCGGAGCAGCAGCAGTTCGGCTTCTTTGCGCGTCTCCATCAGGTCCGAGGGGTTGTGCGCGCAGGCCTCCGGATCGGTGTGGAGGGCGAAGATCGCGTCGAGGTCCTCGGGGCCGGGACGGCGCAGGAGCAGGCGCGAGGTCCGTAGTTCCTCCGCCCCTGTGTCTCGGCTCGGTGCCGGATCAGCGGTCATGGCAGCGCGCCGAGAAGTCGGCGATGGCCTCGGTCAGGCGGGTCGGGTCGAGGCGCAATTCGACCGGGCTGCGGGCTTGGACGAACTCGGCCGCCGGCATGTCCGCGGCCAGCGTGTCGGCGTCGCCGAAGGGATGGATCGGGTCGCGCTCGTGCCCGATGACCAGAGCCGGGGTCTCGATCTTCCGCCGGATCGACTTGGGCGGCGCGATCCGGCCGAACAACACGCCGTGCAGGAGCGCGGCCATCGGCGCGGGTTCCTGGGACAACGTGTCGGTGACGACGTCGACCCACTGGTTGCCGTGCGGGACGAGTTTCGCCGCCAGTGCCACCCCCTGCACGGCCACCGGCAGGAACCGGGCTGCCATGAGCAGCGGCGCGAACGTGATCAGTCCCGCGACGATCGCGTTGTCCAGTACGGGCATCTCGACGACCAGCCCGAGCGCGCGGTCCGGCGCGGCGACACCCACTTCGATCGCGACGTTGGCGCCCAGCGACGTCCCGCCGATGACCGCGGCGTCGATCTCCAGGTGGTCGAGCAGCGCGACGGTCTGTTCCGCGAACGCGGGCATCGAGTACAGCCACGAGTCGATGGGCCGGTCCGAGTCGCCGTGACCGAGCAGATCGAGCGTCACCGTCCGGAAACCGGCTCGCGCCAGCTTGCGGGCGAGCGGGGCGTGCATCCGCCTGGTCAGCATGATGCCGTGGGTGAGCACGACCACCCGGTCGCCCGAGCCGAACTCGGTGTAGGCGAGCCGGTGGCCTTCATGGGTGAAGGATCCCGACAGCTCGATCGGCCGGGAGGATCGTTCGCGTCCGCGCGCGGGGCTCGGCGCGGGCAGGTCGGCGACCGCGATGGCGCTGCTGGCCGGGCTCATATCCCACCGTCCTTCATCGATCGTCGGTACTCACCGGTAGTACCAGGAAAGCATCTCCAGGGCGGCCGGGCACAGTGGCCGTTGGCAACCTGTCAATCACATGAGTCAAGATGACCTCATGACCGCTACAGCTGACAGTCTTCCCGATCTCGTTTCGCTTGAGGTGGAGATCGACGGGCACGTCGCCGAAGTGACGCTGCTCGGTCCGTCCAAGGGCAACGCGATGGGCCCCGATTTCTGGCGGGAGCTGCCGATCGTCTTCCGCGCGCTCGACGCGGACTCCCAGGTCAGGGCGGTGGTGCTGACCGGCAGCGGCAAGCATTTCTCCTACGGGCTCGACCTGCCCGCGATGATGCCCAGCTGGGGCGAAATGCTTGGCGGCGACGCGCTCGCGGGTCCGCGGACGAAGTTCCTCGACGAAGTCAAGACCCTCCAGGCGAGCGTGTCCTCCATCGCCGAATGCCGCAAACCGGTCATCGCGGCCATTTCCGGCTGGTGCATCGGCGGTGGCGTCGACGTGATCGCGGCCGCGGACATCCGCCTGGCGAGCGCGGACGCGAAGTTCAGCGTGCGCGAGGTCAAGGTCGCGATCGTGGCCGACCTCGGCAGCCTGCAGCGGCTCGCGCCGATCATCGGCGAGGGACACCTGCGGGAACTGGCCCTGACCGGCAAGGACGTCGACGCCGCCCGCGCGGAGAAGATCGGCCTGGTCAACGACGTCTACGCCGACCAGGACACACTGCTCGCCGAGGCTCGCGAGCTGGCGCGGGAGATCGCCGCGAACCCGCCGCTGGTCGTGCAGGGCACCAAGAACGTGTTGTCGGCCAACACCGAACGCCAGGTCGCGGACGGCCTGCGCTACGTCTCGGCCTGGAACGCGGCGTTCCTGCCCAGCAAGGACCTCGGCGAGGCCGTCCAGGCCTTCCTCGAGCGCCGCGCGCCCGACTTCAAGGGGGAGTAAGAAAGAACCGGCGGCCACCCAGGACCAGGAGGACGATCGTGAGCGCTTCGGAGGCATACCGCACGTTCCGCGAGGCACGGGACTACCTGCAGGCCCATCGCGAGGACTACGAAACCGCCTATCGTGACTTCACCTGGCCCCGGCTCGCCGAGTTCAACTGGGCGCTGGACTGGTTCGACGTCGTCGCGGCCGACCCGGTCAACCAGGACCGCTACGCGCTGTGGATCGTCGAAGAGGACGGCGTCGAGAACCGCTGGACCTATCCGGAGATGGCACGGCGGTCGAACCAGGTCGCGAACTGGCTGCGTTCGCTCGGCGTGGCGAGGGGCGACCGGCTGATCCTGATGCTCGGCAACCAGGGCGAGCTGTGGCAGACGATCCTCGCCGCGATCAAACTGGGCGCGGTCATCATCCCGGCTTCGACCCTCCTCGGCCCGGCGGATCTCACCGACCGGGTCGAGCGGGGCGCGGCGAAACACGTGGTGATCCGCTCGGTCGACGCCCACAAGTTCGCGAACGTCGAGGGTGACTACACCCGCATCGCCGTCGGGGAACCGGTCGAGGGCTGGCAGTCCTTCGTGGACGCCTACGAGGAAGCGGATACTTTCACGCCCGACGGCCTGACGGCGGCGGAAGACCCGCTGCTGCTGTACTTCACCTCGGGGACCACCGCGAAGCCCAAACTGGTGCAGCATACGCAGGTCTCTTACCCGGTCGGTCATCTGTCCACAATGTATTGGACCGGCCTCGAACCGGGCGACGTCCATCTCAACATCTCTTCGCCGGGCTGGGCGAAACACGCGTGGAGCAACGTGTTCGCGCCGTGGAACGCCGAGGCGACGGTGTTCCTCTACAATTACGCGCGGTTCGACGCGGTTTCCCTGACGGCGCAGATGGAACGGTGCGGCATCACCAGCTTCTGCGCCCCGCCGACAGTGTGGCGGATGCTCATCCAAGCGGATCTGACCGTCCTGAAGACGCCGCCGCGCAAGGTGGTCGGCGCGGGTGAACCACTCAACCCCGAAGTGATCGACCAGGTCGAAAAGGCTTGGGGCGTCACGATTCGCGACGGTTTCGGGCAGACGGAAAGCAGCGTCCAGATCGCCAACACCCCCGGACAGGACGTCGTACCGGGGTCGATGGGCCGTCCGCTGCCGGGATTCACCGTCGCGCTCGTAGACCCCGTCACCGGTGAGCGCGCGCAAGAGGGCGAGATCTGCCTCGACCTCGAGAAGCGGCCGGTCGGGCTGATGGCCGGGTACGCGGACGACGAGGAGCGCTCCGCCGCGGCCTTCGCGAACGGCTTCTACCACACCGGAGACGTCGGCTCGATCGACGAACGCGGCTACATCACCTACGTGGGCCGGACGGACGACGTCTTCAAAGCTTCGGACTACCGGATCTCGCCGTTCGAACTGGAAAGTGTCCTGCTGGAACACGAAGCGGTCGCCGAAGCGGCCGTCGTCCCCGCGCCCGACCCGATCCGGCTCGCGGTGCCGAAGGCCTACGTCGTCCTCACGAACGGACACGAGCCCACGGCCGGCACCGCGCTGTCCATCCTGGCTTTCTGCCGAGAACATTTGGCCCCGTACAAGCGAATCCGCCGACTGGAGTTCGCCGAGCTGCCGAAGACGATCTCCGGCAAGATCCGGCGGGTCGAACTCCGGGGACGCGAGAACGACGCCGCCGAGCGGCCGGCGGGGGAGTTCCGCGAGGAGGACTTCCCGCAGCTGAAGGCCTGAGCGCTCCACCGGAGTACATGATGGCCCCCTTCCTTGCGCCAGGCGCAAGGAAGGGGGCCATCATGTGCTTCGAACGGAGGCCGGTGGCCGTCCGGCTGAGGCAGGGTCGGTCGCGCACCCCCGGTCAGTGAAGGCCTCCTTTCCTGCCCTCAGGGTCAGGGTCTCGGCAAAGTCGCCTATCCGCTGGTCAAGTGGGTGTTGCGGCGACAGAGGCGGGCTCGTCACAGTCGCCTGACATCTTTCCCAACTGTCCACAAAGGACGCCTCCGAGGCGGCGGTGCCCGATTAGGGCGTTTTTCGACCGGGTCGTGAGTGAAAAAGAGGGTTCGACCCCTTGATTTCACTCACGACCCCAGTCGAAAAACGTACATAAGCGCATCAAATGGACATTCAGTGGCCGGAGAATGTCCTTTGTGGACACTTGACGCTCAAGGCACCCTGTCATCCGCTCCGTCGGAAGTCCGGTTCGAATCACCAAAAGCGTCACCGACCAGCGGCTATGCGACTTTGCCGGAACCCTGACCCTGAGGGCAGGAAGGAGGACTCCACTACCCTCCGCTGTGCTCCCGCCCGGCTGCGACACCGGTGCCCGGCCTCGGAGGGGGGGGGGGGAGGGCGTGGTGGCGGAAGGGAGCATCGGGTGCAGCGCAGTAGGCAGCAGCCGA
>NZ_JBVJCE010000011.1:0-17168 GCF_055588925.1 Amycolatopsis sp. NPDC041971
CTCGTCGCCCTGCACAAGCCTGCAGGTGGGCGCCTAATCATGTCTGCGCGGTCCCGCCCAGCAGCCCGCCACCAGCGCCAATCAGTACAGCGTTGGGGGGGGGGGGGAGGGGGGGGGGGGGGGGGGGGGGGGGGTGGGTGGGGGGGGGGGGGGGGAGGAAACCCCCCCCCCCCCCCCCACGACCACACGACCACGCGATTACTTCGCCGCGACCTCGATGGACGCGTAGTCCGCGAGACGACCGAAGTCGAGCTTCACGGTCTTGAGGCGGTTCGACTTGCCGCCGACACCCTTCTCTTCCCATACGGGGATCTGCGGCAGATCCTTCGCGATCAGGTCCTCGGCCTGCTGGTACAGCTTGATCGCGGCCGCCTTGTCGGCGGTCTGGTCCGCCTGGGTGAGCAGCGCGTCGACGGCCTGGTTGTTGTAGGTCGAGTCGTTCGACGAACCGGTGCTCTTGTAGCGCGGGTTCAGGTAGTTCTCGATCGACGGGTAGTCGGCGGACCAGTCGGAGCGGCCCATACCGGTCAGCTGGCGGTTGTTGACGATGCTGCGCCACTGCCCGAAGTCGGTCGCCGGCACGAAGTCGCACTCGACACCGAGCGCGTTCTTGATGCTGTTGCACGCCGCGACCAGCGGTTCCTTACGGCCACCGTCGGCGTTCGACGCGATGGTCAGCTTGCCGGTGTAGCCGGACTTCGCGAAGAACTCCTTGGCCTTCACCGGATCGAACTTGCAGAACTCGCAGACACCGGGCCGGTAACCCTCGATACCGCGCGAGACGTAACCGTCGGCGGGCGCGTAGGTGTCGTTCATGACGGTCTTGACGATCTGCTCGCGGTCGATGGCCAGCGAGATCGCCTTGCGCAGGTCCAGGTTGTTGTAGCCGGGCACGTAGTACGGGAGCGCGAGCGCGCTGATGCCGAGCAGTTTTCCTTCGATCAGCCGCTCACCGAGGTCGGTCTTGTACTTGCCACCGGCCTTCGCCGCGGGCGGGAGCGCCTCCATGAAGTCGAGGCGGTTGCTCAGCAGATCCTGGTAGGCGGTCTCCTGGCTGGTGTAGATGCGGACTTCCAGGTCCTTGAACTTGACCTTGTCCTCGCCCTGGTACTCGTCGAACCGCGTGAGCTTCATGTTCTGGTTGGGCGTGCGCGAAACGAACTTCAGCGGCCCGTTGCCGATCGGGGCCTTGGCGAACGCCTCCGGGTCGGCGAAGAACTTGTCCGGCAGCGGCGCGAAGGCGAGGTAGCCGATCTTGGTGGCGAACACCGAGAACGGGCCCTTGAGCGTGACCTGGAACTCGTGGTCGTTCACGACCTTGAGCCCGGACATCTCCTTGACGGCGGGCTCTTTGGCGCTGATCTCGTCGTAGCCCTGGATCTGCTCGAAGAACGACGCGTTCTGCATGCCGTTCTTGCCGTTCGCGCTGTAGTTCCACGCTTCGACGAAGTTCTTGGCCTTGACCTCGGTCCCGTCGTGGAACTTCCAGCCCTTTTTGATCTTGATGTCGAAGACCTTCGAATCGGTCGTGGTGATCGATTCGGCCATCAGGTTGTACGGCTCGGCGGTGTCGGCTTTGTAGCCGACCAGCGCCGAGAAGACCGGCTTGAGGGCCTTGGACCCACCGAGCTCGTTGGTGTTGGCGGGAATCAGCGAGTTCTCCGGCTCGGTGCCGTAGACCGAGACCGCCGCGTTGGCGTCCGCGGCGCCGGATCCCTTGTTCTGATCGGACCCACCACCCCCACAGGCCGTCAGCAGCAGGGCCGCCGTGGCCACCACCGCCGTCGCTCCCCAGAACCCGCGTGAAGCCCGCATGTCCCCTCCAACTCTCGTCGTCGGATAGTCCGGCGAGCGCCGGTCGCGCCCTACCGCCCAGAAGGTGAGACGACGCTATGGGACAGGTGAAGCCGATCACAGTGCGTTGGTGTTGCAAATGTGTGACGGTCTTCCGGACCACCCGGTCAGAGCACAACGTTGGTAGGAACAAAGCTGCGCCGAATGGCCCAATCCGGACTGGAGGTCACCACTTGATCACCTAAAGAAATGGCTTCACGTAAAGGAAAACGTGGTCCTCAGGCCAAGGAGAGCGCGATCCCGTCGAGGATGTCGTGCTCGGAGATCACCAGCTCCTCAGGACCACCGCGCGTGGTGAACTGCTCGGCCAGCACCTGCACGATCACCGAGCCACCGCCGATCACATCGACCCGGCCCGGGTGGATCACCGGGTTCGCGGCGCGAGTCGCGTGGTCGGCCGTGAGGAGCGACCGCGCGACACGGTCGATGTCCGCGTGGGAGAGCTTCGAGAGGTGGGTGCGCTCTGAGTCGTACTCCGACAGGCCCTGCGCCACGGCCGTCAAGGTCGTGACCGTCCCGGCGACACCGATCCACGTTTTGGCGGTGGACACGTCCACGACGTCGAAGGCCTCGGTGAGGACCTTGGCGGCCAGCTCGCGGGCTTCGGCGATTTCGGCCGCTGCCGGCGGATCGGACTTCAGCGCGCGTTCGGTGATCCGCACACAGCCGATGTCGACCGACTTGGCCGCGATGACCTCGGCCTTACGCCCGTCCCAGGTCCCGACGACGAGTTCGGTCGAGCCGCCGCCCACGTCGACCACCACGAAGGGGCCGTCGTCGGGATCCTGCTCACCGACAGCGCCGGTGAAGGACAGCCGCGCCTCTTCGTCCCCGCTGATGACTTCGGCCTCGGTGCCGAGCACCTCGCGCGTCATCGCGAAGAACTCGTCGCGGTTGCTCGCGTCACGAGTCGCCGACGTCGCGACCATGCGGACCTTCTCGACACCCTTGCGGCGAGCGGCGATCGTGTAGTCGGCCAGCGCCTTGCGGGTGCGCTCGAGCGCCTCGGGAGCCAGCCTCCCGGTGGCGTCCACCCCCTGGCCGAGGCGGACGATCCGCATCTCGCGGTGCAGGTCGCGCAGGTCGACCGTCCCGTCGTGACGGGGGGTCAGCTCGGCGACGAGCAGGCGGATGGAGTTGGTCCCACAGTCGATCGCGGCAACACGAGGCATGCCCCGGAGATTACAGCGGAGCGAAGCTTCTCCGTTGAGGGTGGTGGCGGGGGCATGGATGGATAGTCACTGCGATCAGGGCGACTTGGTACCGCCGGCGTCCGTCGACGGCACCGTCGTGGTCGTTGTGGTCGTCGTCGGCGAAGTACAGGTTTGTGGCGAAGTCGGAGCCGTGGTCGTCGGGCTGGTGCTCGTGGTCGGTACCGTTTCCGTCACCGTGACCGTCGGGCATTGCGGCGGCTTCGAACTCGACGACGATTTCGACGACGACGACGAACTCGAACTCGAACTGGTCCCCGGCAAGGTGTTCGATGGCGGCGTCACCGAACCGGGTGGCGTCGACGGCACCGGAGGCGGCGGCACCGAGGCGGGCGGCGGAGCGGCACCGGCGTTCGGGGCGCCGATGGGCACCCTGCTGTCCGGCGTCGGCAGCACACCCGTGCGGTAGGCCTCGGCCCAGATCAGCACGGTGTTCACGTAGGTGTCGGAGTGGTTGTAGCGGAAGACGGCCGCGCGCAACTGGTCCGGTTTGGACAGATCGAGCCCGCCGGAGCACAGATACCGGCCCGTGCCCAGCGCCGCGTCGAAGATGTTGTTCGGGTTGGACTCGCCGTCGCCGTTCCCGTCGGAGGCGTAGCCCTTCCACGTCGACGGGATGAACTGCGTCGGGCCGACGGCGCGGTCCCAGACGGTGTCACCGTCGAATTTGCCACCGTCGGTGTCCGGGATGGCCGCGAACGGTCCGGCGCCGTTGAGCTGGGGGCCGAGGATCGGTTCGAGGGTGTTGCCCTTCGCGTCGACATAGCCGCCGCGCGCGTGATTGGACTCGATGCGGCCGATACTCGCGATCAAAGCCCAGTCGATGTGGCAGCCGGGCTGTTCGGCGATGAGGACGTCGGCGGCGTTGCGGTACGCGGCGAGCGCGGTGACCGGGATGCCGAGCGGTCCGTCGGGGAGTTCGTCCGCGGGGAGCGGGAGCGGGGTCGGGGCGTTCGGCAGGCTGCCGTCGACACCGATCTGCTGGACGAGCGGGTTCTTCGGGTCATAGCCGCCGACGAGGGCGACGTCGCCGGTGTGGACCGTGCTCGCCGTCGCGGCCCAGCTGCCGGCACCGACGACCGCGGCACAGGCCGGGACGATGGCGAGGACGCCTCCGATCACCGCGGCGATCGTGCGGTGCCGGAGACAGAGTCTCCGGACGGCTCCAGGTCCGTGTCTCAGACGAGATCCCCTGGATACGGCACCGATCACCGCGCCTGGCACGTGCCTCACGCGCATACCTCAGAACCCTCCCGGCGGATCGCGATCCGGCGATCCGGTACTTGCCCACCCCGTCAACCCCGACCGTGCCCAGCCTGCCGCATACGGTGACCGGTTTCACCCCATAGAGGGGGATCAGTTGGTCGACATCGGGTGAATTAACCCACCTGGAGGTACTATCTGTGCACCAGGGGCCGGTGTTACCCCTGGCAATCACCCGAGGGCCACCCGTTCGTCTTGAGCAGCGCGAGGGTTTCGTCGCCGAACGGGTTCACGCCGGGGCCGACGGCGAGCGTATGTGCCAGGTGTACGTGCAGGCACTTGACGCGTCCGGGCATCCCGCCCGCGCTGACCTCGTGGCCGAGCGGGTCGATGGCGTCGCGTTCGGCGAGGTAGCTCTCATGGGTCCGCTGGTAGACGGCCGCCAGCTCGGGATCCTCCGCGAGCCGGTCGGTCATCTCCTTCATCAGCCCGGATGCCTCGAGCGTACCGACCATCGAAGTCAGCTTCGGGCAGGTCAAGTAGTAGAGCGTGGGGAACGGGGTGCCGTCGTCGAGGCGGGGGCTGGTCTGCACGACCGACGGGTGGCCACTCGGGCAGCGCGCGGCGACGGCGCGCAGCGCACGGGGTGCCCGGCCGAGCTGTTCCGCGATGATCTCGCGGTCGGCGTCGGTCACAGGCTCGAATGAAGACTTTTCCGTGCTGTTCACGCCCATAAGGCTAACGCGCGACCGAAGGACGCTTTCCCCGCATAGGACGTGGTGAAAGCTCCCTTCACCGCATCTCACGCGGCGATGGCCCCCTTCAGCCGCCCGCGACCTGATCCCACAGCTTCTCGTACCAGGAGCCCGCGGGCACCGGCTGCCGGCCTTGCGGCTGCCCCTGTTCGGGAGCCTTGTCCTCGGGGAGTTGAACAATGTACGGCGTCTCGCCGGGCTTCACGAAACCGAACCGCTTCCGCGCCTCCGCCTCGATCTGCGCGGGATCGCTCAGCTCGGCCTTGCGGCCTTCCAGCTGGGTGACGCTCCGTTGCAGTTCGGACTGCAACTGCTCCTGCTCGCTCACCTCGGACTTCTGGCTGAGGTACGTGCGCAGCGGGACGGCGATGGTGAACGCGAGCGCGCACACCACGATCGCCACCACCGCGGCCCGGCGGGTGGTGGACATGCCGAGCACCTTCGCGGCACCCGACGCCCGTTTCGCCGCCAGGCTGCGCCGCAGCCGGGTTCGGGCGTGGACTTCCGTCGTCGTCGTGCGACGGGCACGCTCCGGACGGCGGCCCCTGCTGGAGCCACCGCCGCCCGCGCGCCCGCTACGACGGGTCGTCCGCGCCCTCCCCCGGTCCGCCATGGCTGTTTACCCCTCCGGGCTGAACCGCGGGAACGCGAGATCTCCGGCGTAGCGCGCCGCGTCGGCGAGGGTCTCCTCGATGCGGAGCAGCTGGTTGTACTTGGCGATCCGCTCGCCGCGCGCCGGGGCGCCGGTCTTGATCTGACCGACACCGGTCGCGACGGCCAGGTCGGCGATGAAGGTGTCCTCGGTCTCACCGGAGCGGTGGCTCATCATCGACTTGTAGCCGTACGAGGTGGCCAGCGAGATCGCGTCGAGGGTCTCCGACAGCGTGCCGATCTGGTTGACCTTCACCAGCAGCGCGTTGGCGGCGCGGCGGGTGATGCCCTCTTCGAGGCGGTCCGGGTTGGTGACGAACAGGTCGTCGCCGACCAGCTGGACCTTCTCGCCGATCTCGGTGGTCAGCTGGACCCAGCCGTCCCAGTCGTCCTCGCTCAGCGGGTCCTCGATGGACACGAGCGGGTAGTCGCGGACGAGTTCGCCGTAGTAGGCGGACATCTGCTCGGCGCTCTTCTTCGCGCCTTCGAAGGTGTACGCGCCGTCGGAGAAGAACTCCGTCGCGGCGACGTCGAGCGCGAGCGCGATGTCACGGCCCGGGGCGTACCCGGCCTTCTCGATCGCCTGAAGGATCAGGTCGAGCGCCTCGCGGTTGTTCTTCAAGCTGGGCGCGAAGCCGCCTTCGTCGCCAAGGCCGGTGGCCAGGCCGCGACCCTTCAGGACCGACTTCAGCGAGTGGTAGACCTCGGTACCCCAGCGCAGGGCCTCGCGGAACGACTCGGCGCCGATCGGCGCGATCATGAATTCCTGGATGTCGACATCGGTGTCGGCGTGCGCGCCACCGTTGAGGATGTTCAGCATCGGCACCGGCAGCACATGCGCGTTCGGCCCGCCGAGGTAGCGGAACAGCTCCAGCTCGGCCGACTCGGCGGCGGCCTTCGCGACGGCGAGCGAAACGCCGAGGATGGCGTTCGCGCCGAGGCGGGACTTCGCCGGCGTGCCGTCGAGGTCGACCAGCTTCTGGTCGACGATGCGCTGGTCGACGGCGTCGGTGCCGACCAGGTCCGGGCCGATCTCGTCCAGGACGGCCGCGACCGCGCGCTCGACACCCTTGCCGTTGTACCGGCCGGTGTCGCCGTCACGCAGCTCGACGGCTTCGTGTTCGCCGGTGGACGCACCCGAGGGGACCGCGGCCCGCGCCAGCGTGCCGTCGTCGAGAGCCACCTCCACTTCGACCGTCGGGTTGCCTCGCGAGTCCAGAATCTCGCGAGCGCCTACCTGCTCGATGAGCGCCACGCCATGCTCCTCATGTGGGTTGTGCCTGCGGTGACCGGGCCCAGCCTAGCCGTCGGCCTCGTTCACCCGTTGGAGGCACGCGCCACAAAGCGTGCCGACCCGTACCTAAGAGTCGGCTGGTTCACCTGCGCGAACTTCCCGCCAGCCCGACGGAAGCTCGACGGTGTCGGAGAACTGCTGCCAGAAAGTCCAGCTGTTGCCGCCGATGTCGGAGACGGTGAACACGCGGGCGCCGTAGGGCTGATCCTGGGGCGCGTCGATGTCGGCGTCTTCGCCCAGCGCGGCGCGGACCCGCTCGTACTGCGCGTCGGCGTCGGAGACGTAGACGATGTTCAGCTGCCCGACCGGACCGTCGACACCCTTCGCCTGCCAGTACTCAGGGCCGACCCCGGCCAGCTGGATCTTGGCCGGACCGGCGCACAACGTGGCCTGGAACACCTCTCCGGAGGCGTCGGCGAAGCGCACTTCCTCGGTGAACCCGAACACTCTGACCAGCCACGCGACCGCCTCGGTCGCGTCGGCGTAGTAAAGGTACGGCGCGAGCCCGAGATAACCGGGCTCGCATTCTTCGGCACTGCTCATGGCAGGACAGTCCACCATGACCGTTTCAGCTCCTCGTGAACGACCCTGCCCAGGCGTATCGTGGAGCGGACCATGATGGATGCCGAACCCGCCCCAGAACCCGGTCAGGACCCGTCCGGCGAGTCGCGGTTCCGTGCCTTCCGCCAGGCGGAGGCGCTGGTCGAAAGCCGCAGGCCGCTCGACGCCCTCAAAGCCCTCGAACCCTTGCTCGAAGAGGAAACAGACAAGCCGAGTGTCCAGTTGCTGGCAGGCCGCGCGTATTTCCACTCCGCACAGTTGCGCCGGGCGGAACGCGCCTTCACCCGGGTGCTGGAACTGGACCCCACCGATCATTACGCCCGGTTCGTGCTCGGGCGGACCCTCCAGCGCCTCGGCCGGCTGACCGAGGCGCTCGCGCAGATGCGGATCGCGTCGGCGATGCATCCGATCCCGGAGTACCTGGAAGCGATCAGCGAGGTCAGTGCGCGGATCGCGTTACGCGACTGACCTCCTCGCCGCCGCGGGAGCAAGGGACCTTTGCTCTCATTTGGACCTGGCCCGCAGGTGGGCGCGCTCGCCCTGCTTGCCGAACAGCACCAGCAGCTCCACCGGTCCCGGCCCCGCGCTCCCGAACCAGTGCGGCACCCGCGTGTCGAACTCCGCGGCCTCGCCGGGCCCCATCGTGAAGTCACGGTCGCCGAGCAGCGCCCGCAACCGTCCACTGAGGACGTACATCCACTCGTAACCCTCGTGCGTCCGTTGCACCGGTTCGATGTCCTCGACCGGGATCAGCAGTTTGAACGCCTGCGGCTGGCCCGGCTGCGCGGTCAGCGACCAGGCGGTGAACCTGCCGAACTTCTGCGCCTTCATCCGCACCCGGGGGTCGGCCGGTTCGGGTTCGCCGACCAGTTCGTCGAGCGGGACCTGGTGCGCCGCCGACAACGTGAGCAACAGCTCCAGCGTGGCCTTCCGGGTGCCCGATTCGAGCCGCGAGAGCGTACTGGCGGAGATCCCCGTCGCCTCCGAGAGCGCGGAAAGGGTGGTGCCGCGTTCCTTGCGAAGCTGCTTGAGCTTCGGGCCGACTTCGGCGAGCCGCCGTTCGATGTCCTCCATGCCACCAGTTTGCCAAATCGGCAATGAACTTTGCCAACCTTCGAAGGAATCCGGAGGCTCGACGGTATGAACAACGAATTCGACGTGGTGATCATCGGTGGTGGCGTCGCGGGCCTCAGCGCGGCGCTGGTCCTGGGCAGGGCGCGGCGCAAGGTCGTCGTGATCGACGGTGGCACCCCGCGCAACGCGCCCGCCGCGCATGCGCACGGTTTCCTGACCAGGGACGGCATTCCACCCAAAGAACTACTGGAGAAAGGCCGCGACGAGGTCCGCGGCTACGGCGTCGAGATCGTCGAGGACGTCGTCCACCGGCTGCGGCACGACAAGGCGGTGGAACTGGCGAGCGGCCGGGTCATCAGCGGTCGCCGCATCGTGGTGACCACCGGGCTGGCCGACGAACTGCCGGACGTCCCCGGCGTCGCGGAGCGTTTCGGCGCCGACGTGCTGCACTGCCCGTACTGCCACGGCTGGGAAGTGCGCGATCAGCGCTTCGGCGTGCTCGCGACCTCCGAGAAAGCGGTCCACCAGGCGCTGATCGTCTGGCAGTGGAGCAAGGACTTGACCTTCTTCACGCACACACAGCAGATCTCCGCCGAGGACCGAGCGAAGCTGACCGGGCTGGGTGTCCGGATCGTCGACGGGAAGGTGTCCGAGCTCGCCGTCGAGAACGACCGGCTGACCGGTGTCCGGCTCGTCGACGGCGAGTTCGTCGAACGCGATGTCGTGTTCGTCGGCCCGAAGTTCGTCCCGCACGACCGGCTTCTCGCCCAGATCGGCTGCGCGCGCACCGAAAGCGGCTCGATCGCGGTGGACGCGCAGGGCCGCACGAACGTGGACGGTGTCTGGGCGGCGGGGAACGTCGTCGATCCGATGGCGCAGCTGGTCGTCGCGGCCGGCGACGCCTACCGGATGGCGTCGGCGCTCAACTTCGATCTGGTGCTCGAGGATCAGGGCGCGACGCTGGCGTCCGCGTAGGCGTCGGCCGCGCTGAAGACTTCCTGGGTGTAGGGCACGGCGGGGTTGAACATCCGCATCGACTTCCACCAGCCCTCCGGGGTGGCGACGTCGTCGCCTGCCGCGCACAGGTAGCGGGAGGTGGTGAAGGCGGCGTCGTCGAGATCCTTCGGGTCCGGCTGCTTGCCGTCGCTCCTGGCCCGGGCGGCGTGTTTGGCCCAGACGTCGGGCGGGAGCGTGATCGGGCCGGGCCTGCCCTGCGCCGCCTCGACGTGGGAGATGCCCGCGAGGGTCGCCCACGAGAGGTGACAACCCGGCTTCTGCCGCCGAAGCCACATCTCGGCGCGGCCATAAGCGGAAAGATCGGTTTCGGACAGCCGGGTCTTCGCGGCCACCCGTTTCGCCCAGGTCTCGAGTTCGGCCGCGTCGGAAATCGTGGGCCGGTCGGGCGGCGGGGCGAGCCCGGCGCGCGGCGTCGCCACTCCCGGCTGCGGTTTCTGGTCGGGGACCGCGAGCGCGGGCTGGGGCCGCGCCGGCGGGGGCGGTTCCTCCCCACCCGGCCGGTTCACCCCGACGGTCATGATCAGCACCACGCCCGTGAGCACGAGCCCGCCCGCGAAAGCGAGCCTGGGTACGTACGGCGGCAGAGGGCGCTCTGGGTACTCCGGGACGTCGGTGCTCGACTGAGTGGTTTCGGCCACCCGGTCAGGTTACTTCGCCACACTGCCGGGCGAAGACCCATTCGGCTTACGAAGCCGACTGACGGTGGAGCGGACCGGCGATTCCGGCTCTCGCGATAAGCACCGAAACCGCACACTTGACCTCCAGTTACGTGGAGGTCGCAGACTAAAGCCATGTTCAGTGAAGCGGAACTCGACTACCTCGCCACCCAGGGACTCGGACGGCTCGCGACGGCGCAACCGGACGGCACGCTGCAGATCAGCCCGGTCGGATACACCTACAACACCGAGACCCGCACGATCGACATCACCGGCTACGAACTGGCGAAGAGCAAGAAGTTCCGGAACGTGGCCGCCAACGGGCAGGCCGCGTTCGTGGTGGACGACATGCCGTCGCAGGATCCGCCGAGGATCCGCTGCCTCGAAATCCGCGGCCGGGCCGAGGCGCTGACCGGTGCCAATACCCCCGATGGCCATCTCGACGGCGCGGTGATCCGGCTCCACCCCTCACGGATCATCAGCCTCGGCGTCGACGACCCGGATCACGACCCGCTCGATCTCGTCCCGCACAACCGAAACGTCTGACCGGGGACGTCGTGAAAGGGTCGTTCCTGCCGAATTTCGGCGGGAACGACCCTTTCATGACACTTCGGCGAAGTCAGCGACGGGCACCGTAGACCGCGTAGACACCGAAGCCCGCAACGGCGAACACCACGGCGGTCCACAGGGCGGTCGCCACGTCGGCGGGTTGGAACAGCCAGGTCGCCACCAGGTTCACGGTGTCCGTACCCGACGACGCCATCATGACCACGAAGGCGACCACGAGCGCGAACAGCGGCAACGTCCACCCGAAGGCCCCGCCGAACAGCGCCGCGGCGATCCCGGCGAGACCGAGCAAGCCGGCCGCGTTCCGCAGGATGATCTCCACCGGCACCCGCTCCGCCTCCCACAGCCGTGGCAGGAGCACGGCTCCGGCGCCGAGACCGCCGATCAGCAGCAGATGCAGGCCGCGACGAGGAATCCACCGGATCGCGGCGGTCCGGTCGAGATCGACGTCCTGCCCGCTCAGTCCGGTGGCCAGTACCGCGACCGCCACCGCGAGCGCCAGGGAAACCGGGATCTCCGACCAGCGGTCCCGTGCCAGGAACCACAGCACGGCCATGCTCACCACCAGCGCCGCGAACGACGCGGGCATGGCACGCGAGCGCGCGTACAGCACCGCCCACCTCATCGGGCGCCGCCGAGGAGGACGTCGAGCTGGTTGCCCTGGCAGGTCAGGCCCGCCTGCCGCTGCGCGATGATCCGCGTGCGCTGCACGTCGGGCGGCAAGGCATGGAAGGTCTCCCAATCGCGGAGGACCTCGTTCTTCTTCTCTTCGCTCAGCCAGGAACCCTCGAGCATCTTCCACTCACCGAGGAACCAGCTCGACGTGATCGACCGCGCGGTGAGTTCGTCCAAGAAGGCCCTGTCGCCGTAGATGGTGTAACACGTCGGCGTCCCGGCGCCGGCGACCAGTGCCCGCGTCATGTCGTCCGAATTCTTCATCGAGCGGAAGGACCAATTCAGCAAGTCGACCAAGACGGTGTCCGCGGCACGCGGCGGCACCTCGTCGGAGCCCACCCGCCGGTTCAAGGCCGTGACCCTGACCGGTGCGTCCGGCAGTGTTCCCAAGAGCCGTAACGCTTCTTTGCCAGGCCCGGCGACACGGGCGAGGTCGGGTTCGAGCAGGCGGGGAACACAGACCGGGCCGTCACAGACCATCGCCGTCGCGCGCGGGTCGACGGTCATGGCCTCGGCGTAGGTCGCGGGCAGGATGGGCATCGCGATCGCGACCGCCACCAGCGCGGGGACGACGGAGAGTGCCTTCGTCCGCTTGGACCGAGCCGCCAGCAGAAGGAATCCGGTCGCGGCCAGCCCGGCGAGCCAGACCCCCTGGCCGAGATCCACCCTGCTCGCGGTGGTGGTGAACGGATCATTGGTGACGCCCATCGCCGGAGAGAGCGAAGAGACCCGGGCCGGAACAGCACCCGCGAGCACGCTGCCCTGTGCTCCGGCGAGCTGCAGCACGAGCACGGTCACGAGAGCGGCCACGGCCACCACGGGCGCGGTCAGCGGATGCGGCAGCAACCGGCCGATCCCCAACCCGATCCAGGCCCCCGCGAGCATCGCGAGCAGGCCGACCACGACGATCGGCAGCCAGCCGAAGGTGAAGAACGCGCCGCTGAAGATCATTTGCACGGCACCGACGGCGAAGATCAGCAGATAGCCCAGCGCCAGCAGGCCACCCAGCGCGCCGGCGAGTTTCGCGGCGCGGTGCCAGCCTGGCCGCGGCATCGTGGTGAGGAGTTCGGCCATCCCGGACCGGCTGTCCCGCATGCCTTGGATGACCCCGGCGCCGATCGCGATCGGCCACAGGAAGGCCAGCAGGAACCGGCTCCACTCCGCGGCGGGCACCCAGTTCTCGTCCCAGGCGAGCGGCGCCTTCGACCACGGACCGCTGAACGAATACAGAAACCCGAACGCGACGACGAGAACGGCGAGCATCGCCCAGGGGGCGATGGAACGGCGGAGTTCGGTCCGCAGGATACGGATGTTCACCAGTTCCCCCTCCCCGGCTCGTGCCCCAGCAGCGCCGAGTAGCCACGTTCGATCGGGCTGTCGCCGACGTGCTCCTCGCTCCCGGCCGCGGCCAGCTCGTCCGGCGTCCCCTGGAAGACGAGCTTCCCGTTTTCGAACAGGACGACGTCGGTGCAGGCCGTCGCGACGTCCTCGACGAGATGCGTCGAGACGACCACGCAGGCGTCGCGGCCGATTTCCTGAAGAAGGTCACGGAACCGCACGCGCTGCGCCGGGTCGAGTCCGGCGGTCGGCTCGTCCAGCAGGAGGATGTCCGGATCGTTCACGATCGCCTGAGCGATCCCGACCCGCCGCACCATGCCGCCGGACAGCGTCTTCATCCGGTCGTCGGCGCGATCGGCGAGACCGACCCGTTCGATCGACCGCTGCACCGCTCCCGGGATGTCCTCTTTCGCCATTTCCTTCAGCCACGCGATGTACTCGACGAACTCGCGGACGGTGAATCGCTTGTAGAAACCGAAATTCTGCGGCAGATAACCGAGACGGCGGCGCAGGCGGCGCTGGTCGGTGAGTCCCCCGACGGATTCACCGAGCAGCGCCAGCCCGCCCTCCGCCGGCCGGAGCACCGTCGCCAGTGCGCGGATCAGCGTGGTCTTCCCCGCCCCGTTCGGGCCGAGCAGACCGTGCACCCCCGTGCCGAGTTCCAGGTCGAGCCCGTTCACGGCGAACTTGCGTTTGCCGACGCGGACCTTCAGTCCCTCCGCCTTGATCTGCCACGCGTAGGTCGTCGGTGCGACCTCCGCGGCCCCGACAGCACGCATCATGTTCTCCCCTTCGTTCATCGTTCGGATCCGGTGAGCAGGCCGAAGACGCTCCGCCGGAGCACCACCACGACCGCGGTCAGCGCGAAGATCGCGCCCCACACCGGGAGCAGCCGGGGTTCGAGCGCGGTGGCGCGCCCTTGCGAAGCCACCGCGGGTGCCAAGATCACCGCCACCCAGATCCCGGCCAGGACGTAAGCCGCCCGCACCACCCCGATCACACCGCCGAGCGCGAGCGTCCCGGTGGTGAAGGCCAGGCTCGGCAGGAGCCCGAGCCCGAATCCGCCGCCGCCGAGCCAGCCCGAGAAGGCCTGTATCGGCAACACGACGGCGAGGACCGCCGTCGTCCGGCGCAGCAGCAGGTACAGCCCGGCCCTCGGCGTGGAAGTGACGAGTTCGTAGGCGGGATCGAGCCCCTTTGACCACGACACCGCGACCCCGAGCACCGGCAGCAGCGGTGAGAAGAGCTGGACAAAGGAGTAGTTCTCGCTCGCGGTCCACCCTGCCCAGTCCAGTACGAAGCCGAGTGCCGGGATCAGCACGATCATCACCAGCCACGGCAGCATCACCGGCGTCACCCAGGTGTGCAGCCGCCTAGTCCACCGTTTTCGCATCGGCCCGGGCCCCACTTCGGCGAGTTTCGGGCCCAATCCGGCCCAGACGTCGTCCACCAGCACCGACACCGCCGGCAGGCCGATCGCGGACAACCTCCCCCGGCATTCCGCACAGGATTCGAGATGGGCTTCGACAGCCCACGCCTCGTCGCCCGCCAAGCCGTCGTCCCCGCGGACGTACGCGGCGAGCAACTGTCCGGACACGTGTTCCCTGTTCACGACAGCGCCTCCCGCATCGCGATCCGAGCCCGCCTGGCGCGGGTTTTGACGGTTCCTTCCGGCAGGCCGAGCAGGACCGCGGTCTCGCGGACGGTCAGCCCGTCGAGCACCATGGCCTGCAAAACCTGGCGTAGTTCGGGAGCGAGCCGGCGCAGCGCGTCGCCGACGTGGTCGCCGACCGCACCGGCCAGCGCCTCGTCCTCGGCGGCGGGCGTGACGGCCGCTTCGGCGACCGGCAGCGGCTGCGCGTATTTCGCCCGGCGGCGGAAGGCGTCGACCAGCCGCCGCGCGGCGATCGTCCACAGCCAGCCGACGGCGCTCCCGCCGACGGCGGAACCGGCGAACGCCCCCGCCGCGCGCCAGACCGCGAGGTAGGTCTCCTGCATCACCTCGGCGACGATCTGCTCGTCGGCGCAGCGACGGCGCAGGCGCACGGCCAGCCACGGCGACGTGCGGCGGTAGAACTCCTCGAACGCCGCGCGGTCACCTTTGGCCGTGCGGCGGACGAGCTGCTCTTCGTCCGGTTCCGTTCCTTTCACACCCGGCAAGACGCGGAGACCGCCGAAACGGTTCTCACTCGATTGTGTTCCGCGTCACAACGGCTCCGGCCTACGCGAACCGGTCGGCCCAGCTGTCAGGAAGTCGGCCAGAACTCGCGCCAGCCGTCGGCCTCCAGCGTCGTCGGTTCCAGACCGGCGTCGCGCGCCGCCTGTTCGGCATCGCGGATGTCGCGCGCGAACCGCTTGGCCACGGCACGGAGCTCGCCTTCGGGATCGACTCCCGCCCGGCGCGCGATCGCGGCCACCCGGAACAACTGGGCCGCCGCTTCGGAACCTTCGGGGAACAGGTCGAGCGGGATCCCGGCACGGCCGCTGCGCTGGCCGAGCTTCCCGGCGAGCGCCACGGCGGGCTGGCCGAGCGCGACGCCGTCCACAATGGACTGGCGACTCTTCTCGGCCTGTTTCAGTTCTTCCCACTTGAGGTTCTGGTCGCTGACGGTCTCGACCGGGGGAGCGTCGGCGAAGACGTGCGGATGACGGCCGACGAGTTTCGCGACCAGCTCGGACGCGACGTCGTCGATCCCGAACGGATCATCCGCGTCTTCGACGGCCACGCGCGCGTGGAACAGCACCTGGAGCAGGACGTCGCCGAGTTCCTCGCGCAGGGCGGCCCGGTCGCCCTCTTCGATCGCGTCGAGCAGCTCGTAGGTCTCCTCGACCAGGTACTGCCGCAGCGACTCATGCGTCTGGACGGCGTCCCACGGGCATCCGCCCGGCGAGCGCAGGCGGTCCATCACTTCGGCGGCCTCGACCAGCGGCGGAACGGGCGCTTCGACCACCCGCGCACCGGCCCGGATCAGCGCCGCGGCCTTGGGTTCCCTTCGCGAACCGGCGATGAGCACGAGGTCGAGCACCTGCGTGTCACCGAGCGCCGGCACCCCGAAGACGTCGGGATCGACATCGGAAGCCGCGTACACGGCACCACTGCTCCGCAAGATCGGGAGTGCCGCGGCGGGCAGCGTCGCCCCGCGGACGAGCACGACGACGGCAGCGGTCACGGGTTTTGCGGGGCGGCACCGTGCACAGGCAGCACGATGCCCTTCTTCGAAGCATCGTTGGGCGCGAGGTCCATGCCGACAACATCCCATACGCCGTAGCGCGGGTTCACCTTGAGCTCGACCTGGTCGAGGTACGACTGGAGGAGACGGACACCGACCTTCGTCAGCTGCTGAGCGCTGGGCTGCGCGGCTTGATCCGAAGCGACCGGCTTGTCGGCGGTCCGCTCACGCATCACGACGATGACCCACAGCGGCTGCTGCGGTGTCGGCTTGAACGCGGCGACGGTGTTGGGCTCGAGACCGAAGAGGACGGTGGCCGCGGTCGCGGGCGACTGCATCGCCGGCAGTTTCTGTCCGGTGCCCGCCTGCATACCGGGCGTCTGCTCGTCCTGCGCGATCAGTTCGGCGGCCGCGTTCGGCGAGGCCGCGAAGCGGCGGGCCTTCTCGATCGCCTGCTCGCGCAACTGGTCCGCGTCGGAACCGGTGGCGTCGGTCGAGGAGACCGAGCTGAAGTCGAACGTGACGCTGAGCTTGTCCAGGTACTTCATCGCGAGCTGGGTCTGGATCGCCGCGTCGACCAGGGATTCACGGTGGTCCCGCACCCTCGCCACGAGCTGCTGGACGCTGAGCTCGGGGTCGTCCTGGGGGTTGGCCTCCATCGGCTTCGCCAGCGGATCGTTCTGCAACGCGTTCACCACGAGGGACTCGTCGACCCCGATGCCTTCCCGCTGAGCGGCACGCTCGGTGAGGTCGTGCAGGATCTCCTGGCGGACGATCTCGCGGCCGACGAGGTCGAGTTTGTGCTCCTTGGCGAGCTGCTGCCCGTACGGGTGCTCACGCACGGCCTTGTCGATCAGCTCCTGTACGCGATCCACCGAAACGGTCTTGCCGCCGACGACCACCGCCGTACCGACCTGCCCGGGTCCGGCGTTGCATCCGGCGAGAAGGAGAGAACCGGCGAGAACCCCGACCAGCGCGCGACGGCGCCCCATGATCCGCATCACAGCGCCTACCCTCTCATACCGCTTCGGACGGGGAAACCAGTCGTGGGGGGGGGGGGGGGGTTTTCCCCCCAACCCCCCCCCCCCCCCCACCCCCCCCACCAACCCCCCCCCCCCCCCCCCCCCCCCCCCCCACCCCCC
>NZ_JBVJCE010000011.1:17178-144743 GCF_055588925.1 Amycolatopsis sp. NPDC041971
GAAAGCGGGGCTCCCCCGACTACGCCTCCCACCACCCCCCCCCCCCTCCCTCGGTGGGGAGGGGGAACGCGGGGGGGGGGTGGTTTTTCTCCCCCCCCCCCCCCCCCCCCCCCACGACCAACGCGCCCCAACGGCCGCCGCCACCCGGCCCCAGTCCCGCACGAAGGTCGTGTCACGCGACGGGTGCGGGCGACTTCATCAGATTCGTCAGCAGCTTCGCGCACCAGTCCAGCAGTTCCTCGTCCCGCAGTGCCGGGGCGCCGATCCGGCCGCCCGCCGGGCCCTCGGTCGGCTTCGGCACGGAAACCGTGTTCGTCACCGCCTTGAAGAGAGCTTTGGGGTACAAGCGCTTCAGGCGCACCAGCTGCGAATCCGCCAGCGGCAGCGGCGCGAACCGGATCGACGTGCCCTGCACGGCGACCTCGGTGACGCCCGCCGCGCGGCAGGTGTGCCGGAACGTGGCGACGGCGAGCAGCCGCCGCACCGGGGCGGGCGGCTGGCCGTAGCGGTCGACCAGTTCCTCGCGCACCGCGTCGAGCCCGGCCTGGTCGGGCGCGGCCGCGATCTTGCGGTACGCCTCCAGCCGCAGCCGCTCGCCAGGGACGTAGTCGTGCGGGATGTGCGCGTCCACCGGGAGATCGACCCGGACGTCGGCGAGCTCGTCTTCCTCCGCCGTGTCCGCGCCCGCGTGACGGCGGAACGCGTCGACCGCCTCACCGACGAGCCGCACGTACAGATCGAAACCGACGCCCGCGATATGCCCGGACTGCTCGGCGCCGAGGATGTTGCCCGCGCCGCGGATCTCGAGGTCCTTCATCGCGACGGCCATGCCCGCGCCCAGTTCGGTGTTCTGCGCGATGGTCGCCAACCGGTCGTGCGCGGTTTCGGTGAGCGGCGCCTCCGGCGGGTACAGGAAGTACGCGTACCCGCGCTCCCGCCCGCGCCCGACCCGGCCGCGCAACTGGTGCAGCTGCGCGAGCCCCAGCAGGTCACCGCGCTCCACGAGCAGCGTGTTCGCGTTCGAGATGTCCAGCCCGGTTTCGACGATCGTGGTACAGACGAGCACGTCGTACTCGTTCTCCCAGAAACCCTGGATGATCTTCTCGAGTTTGTCCTCGTTCATCTGCCCGTGCGCGGTGACGACACGCGCCTCCGGCACCAGCTCGCGAATGCGCTTCGCGGCCTTCTCGATCGAGGAAACCCTGTTGTGCACGTAAAAGACCTGGCCGTCGCGCAGCAGTTCGCGCCGGACCGCGGCGCCGACCTGCTTGTCGTCGTACGCGCCGACGTAGGTCAGGATCGGGTGCCTGTCCTCGGGCGGGGTCAGGATCGTGGACATCTCGCGGATCCCGGCGAGCGACATCTCCAGCGTCCGCGGGATCGGCGTGGCCGACATGGTCAGCACGTCGACGTGCGTCCGCAGCGACTTGATGTGCTCCTTGTGCTCGACGCCGAACCGCTGTTCCTCGTCGACGATCACCAGGCCGAGGTCCTTGTACCGGACCCCGGTCTGCAGCAGGCGATGCGTGCCGATCACGATGTCGACATCACCCGAGGACAGCTGTTCGAGAACCGCGTCGGATTCGGTCTTGTTCGTGAACCGCGAGAGCCCCCTGATCTTCACCGGGAACGAACTCATCCGTTCGGTGAAGGTGTTCAGGTGCTGCTGCGCGAGCAGCGTCGTGGGCACCAGCACCGCGACCTGCTTGCCGTCCTGCACCGCCTTGAACGCCGCGCGCACCGCGATCTCGGTCTTGCCGTAGCCGACGTCGCCGCAGATGACGCGGTCCATCGGGACGCCGCGTTCCATATCCGCCTTGACCTCGTCGATCGCGGCGAGCTGGTCGTTGGTCTCGGTGAACGGGAAGGCGTCCTCGAGTTCGCCCTGCCACGGGGTGTCCTGCCCGAACGCGTGCCCCGGCGCGGCCTGCCGCGCGGCGTAGAGCTGCACGAGTTCGGCGGCGATCTCCTTGACCGCCTTCTTCGCCCTGGCCTTGGTGTTCTTCCAGTCCGACCCGCCGAGCTTGTTCAGCGTCGGCAATTCGCCGCCGACGTAGCGGGAGACCTCGTCGAGCTGATCGGTCGGCACGAACAGCCGGTCCCCCGGATGTCCGCGTTTGGAGGAGGCGTACTCCAGCAGCAGGTACTCGCGGGTGGCGCCGGCGACGGTGCGCTGCACCATCTCGATGAACCGTCCGATGCCGTGCTGTTCGTGCACGACGTAATCACCCGTTTTGAGGGCGAGCGGGTCCACGGCGTTGCGGCGCCGCGACGGCATCTTGGTGCTGAAGTCCTTTGTGGACGTCCCGGCGCCGGAGCCGCGGCCGGTCAAGTCCGATTCGGACAGCACGACCAGGGCTCGCTCCGGCGAGACGAAGCCGTCCGAAAGGCCACCGCAGGTCACCGTCACGACGCCGGGCGTCAGCGGACCGGTGATGCCTTCCGCGAGCGACGCGGGCACGTCTCCGGCCGAAAGCTGCTCGACGGCGCGGGCCGCGGTGCCGTGCCCGGCGACGACGAGGACCGCCGTCCCGCCCGCGGCCGTATGCGCGCGCAGATCGGTCGTCGCGCGCTCGACCTCGCCGCGGTAGTTCGGCGCGGCCTCGATCGAGACGCGGTAGACGTCGGGATCGTCGCTGGCCAGCTGCGTCAGCGTCCACCAGGAGCGCTTCGTCTCCTGGGCGTGCTTCGCGATCTCCGCGAGGTCTCGGTACGCCGACGCGCCGAGGTCGATCGGGGCCTGACCACCCGCGGCGGCCGTGGTCCAGGACGCTTCGAGGAACTCCTGCCCGGTGCGGACCAGGTCGGCCGCGCGGGCACGGATCTTCTCCGGATCGGCCAGCAGCACGTGCGTGCCCTGGGGCATCGCGTCGGTCAGCAGGTCCAGCTCGCCCTCGCACAGCACGGGGATGAGCGCCTCCATGCCCTCGACGGGGACCCCGCCGGAAAGTTTGGTGAGCATCTCGGTGAGCTGGGCGTCCGCCTCGTACGTCGTCGCCAGCTCGGCGGCCTTCGCGCGCACCTGCTCGGTGAGCAGCAGCTCGCGGCACGGCGGCGCGCTGACGTGCGGGATGTCCCCCGGCAGCGACCGCTGGTCGGACACCGCGAACGCGCGGATCTCGCTGACCTCGTCGCCCCAGAACTCGACCCGCACCGGATGCTGCGCCGTCGGCCCGAACAGGTCGAGGATGCCGCCGCGCACGGCGAACTCGCCACGCTTCTCGACCATGTCGACCCGCGTGTAGGCGAGCTCGACCAGCTGCTCCAGCAGCCCTTCGAAACTCTGCTCCTCGCCGACCACCAGATCGATCGGCGCGAGCGAGCCGAGCCCGGGCGCCATCGGCTGGATGAGGCTGCGGACGGTCGCGACGACGACGCGCAGGTCGTCGGCTCCCGTCTTGAGCCGATGGAGCACCTCCAGCCGCCGGCCGACGGTGTCCGCCCGCGGGGACAGCCGCTCGTGCGGCAGCGTCTCCCAGGACGGGAAGTCGGCGACGGCGCCTTCGCCGAGGAACGACTTCAGCGAAGCGGTCAGCTCGTCGGTCTCGCGGCCGGTGGCGGTCACCGCGAGCACGGGGCGGCCGGCGCCCTCGTCCGCGGCGAGGGCGCCCACGACCAGCTGGCGGGTGGCGATCGCGCCCTGCAGTTCGAGCACCGGGGCACCGGCCCGCTCCACGACCCCGCGAAGGGCCGGATCGGGAAGGATGGAATGAAGGAGTCCGGACAATGGAGCGTTTGTCACCGTCCCAGCCTACGTGGGGGCACCGACAGTCCGCCGCGCGATTACCCCGGGCAGGGCGCCGGCCACCTTCGGGCCGCGGTGCGCCCGGCGGCGAGGATGAACCGGCAAGTGGGGACGACCAGAGCGAATTCCACGCCGGAAGCATCGCCGCGGCGGGCAATCGTCTTGCATTCCTTCGAGGGAATGGCGGCGCCGCGCGCGAGTCGGCCAAGATGACGACCATGGTTTCCGGATTCGGCCCCGCGCTCCGGGGCTGGCGCGAGCGGCGGCGGTTGTCCCAGCTGGAACTGGCGCTACGGGCCGGAACCACCCAGCGGCACGTGAGTTTCCTGGAGGGCGGCCGGTCGATCCCCGGCCGTGGCCTGGTGCTGCGCGTCGCCGAATCGCTCGAACTCCCGCTCCGGGAGCGCAACGGCCTGCTGCTGGCGGCCGGGTTCGCGCCCGGTTTCCCCGAAACCGGATTGGACGACCCGAGGCTGCGGCCGGTCCTGGACGGTATGCGGCGGCTGGTCGACGGGCACCGGCCGTATCCGGCCATCGTGGTCGACCGGTACGGCGTGCTCGTCGCCCGCAACGACGCACTCGGCCCGCTCTTCGAGGACGTGGCGCCGGAACTGCTGGAGGAACCGGTCAACACCCTGCGGCTCGCGCTGCATCCGAAGGGGATGGCACCGCGGGTGCTGAACCTCGCGGACTGGGCGCGGCACATCCTGGAACGGCTGAGGCGGGAAATCGCGCACGCGCCCGACGAACGGCTCGCCGCTTTGCTGGCCGAACTCGAAGGTTACGTTCCGGAGTCCGGCCCGCCCGGACCCGATCATCTCGGCTTCGCCGTGCCGATGCGCTTGTCCACTTCGGCGGGTGAACTGCGCCTGATCACGGCCGTCACGACGTTCGCCACGGCCGCCGACGTCACGGTGTCGGAATTGAAACTGGAGACGTTCCTTCCCGCCGACGCCGAAACCGCCGCGATCCTCACCCGGTGACCGGTTCGTTCCGCGCGGGCGGGCGGGCACGGTGGCATGCTGATGTCATGCGCACAACCGCCGTCGTCGCGTTCGCGTCCCTGTTCTTGCTGCTCACGGCCTGTTCCGGGGCGTCGAGCGAATCGGTGCAGAGCGCGCCACCGGTCACCTCCAAGCCCGCCGTGAAGACGCTGAAGGTCGAGCAGGTGACGGCCGGGCTCGAACACGGCTGGGACGTCGGCTTCCTGCCGGACGGGAAGATCCTCGTCACCCAGCGCCCCGGGAAGCTGGCCCTGATCGACGGCGGCACGAAGCGCGACGTCACCGCCGACTTCTCCGACGTCCACGTACGCGGCGAAGGCGGCCTGATGGGGATGGTGATCAGCAAGGACTTCGCGACGTCGCGCGAGTTCATCACCTGCCAGACCCACAAGAAGGGTGACAACGCCGTCGACATCCGGCTGGTCACCTGGCGGCTTTCCGACGACGCCGCCAGCGCGACGAAGGTCAAGGACCTGCTGACCGGGCTGCCGGTGAACTCCAGCGGCAGGCACTCGGGCTGCCGTCCCGCGTTCGGCGCGGACGGCGCGCTGCTCGTCGGCACCGGCGACACCGCCCGTCCGCGGCACCCGCAAGACCGGACGAGTCTCGCCGGCAAGGTGCTGCGAATCGACGCGAAGACCGGGAACGCGTTGCCGGACAACCCGTTCATCTCGTCGGCGAACCCGAACGAGCAGCGCGTGTTCACCTTCGGTCACCGCAACGTCCAGGGCGTTACGGTGCGGCCGGGCACCGGGCAGGTGTTCACCGCCGAGCACGGGCCGACCATCGACGATGAGGTCAACCTGGAACGCGCGGGGGCGAATTACGGCTGGGACCCGTCGAAGGGCGGTACCGAGACCAGCTACGACGAGAGCGTGCCGATGACCGACAAGCAACGCTTCCCGGACGCCGTCAGTCCTTTGTGGACGACCGGTGAGGTCACCGAAGCCATCTGCGGCGCGGAATTCCTCACCGGATCGCAGTGGGGCCCGCTCGAAGGCTCGCTGGCCGTGACCGCGTTGAAGGGGCAGAAGCTCCTGCTGTTCCGCCTCGACGACACCGGCAAGGTCACCGAAGTGACGCTGCCGCCGGAGTTCGACGACAAGTTCGGCAGGCTCCGCGCGGTCCGCAGCGCCCCGGACGGCGCGCTCTACGTCACGACTTCGGAAGGCGAAGACGACAAGCTGCTCCGCGTCACCCCAGGCGCCTGACGGCCGAGGTGCGCGCCGCCGTTGACGGGGACGCCGCGACCACGGCATCGGAACACTAGGCTTCCCGCATGACGAAGATCGACCCGGCGACGACCGCACTCGTCCTGATCGACCTCCAGACGCGGATCGTCGCGCTCGAGACTGTCCCGATCGAAGGCACCGAAGTCGTGTCGAAGGCCGTCCTGCTGCGTGACGCCTTCAGCGCGGCCGGCTCACCGATCGTCCACGTGCGGGCGCACCGGCCGGACGTCGACGAGCAGCCACCCGGCAGTGAACTGGTCGCCGAACTGACGCCTCGCGAAGGCGAGCACCTGATCACCAAACACACGATCGGCGCGTTCTCCCGCACCGGACTCGACGAACTCCTGCGCGGCCTCGGCGTGAAGACGCTGGTGTTCGCCGGGATCGCCACGGAGTACGGCGTCGAATCGACGCTGCGGGCCGCGATCGACCACGCCTACGAGACCATCGCCGTTTCGGACGCGATGGCGGGTATCGCCGCGATCTCCCACGAATCGGCGATCACGAAGGTGTTCCCGCGGTTGGGCGAAGTGCTCACGACCGCCGAGACCGCCGCGGCGCTGGGCTGATCCATGATCGACAAGATCGCTTGGCTGCACCTGCGGGACGGCCTGGTCCTGACCGCCCGCTCGCACGGCAAGTCCGTGTTCTACCTGCCCGGCGGCAAACGCGAGCCCGGCGAAAGCGACGCCGAGACGCTGATCCGGGAGATCCGCGAGGAACTGACCGTCGAGATCGATCCGGTGAGTATCGCGCCCGCCGGGGTCTTCGAAGCGCAGGCCGACGGCCACGCGTCCGGCCTCCTGGTCCGGACGACCTGCTACACGGCCGAATTCAGCGGGACTCTCACGGCAAGCAGTGAAATCGAGGAGGTTGCCTGGCTCGGTTACGAGAACAAAGACCGGCTCTCCGCGGTGGGCAAGATCATCTTCGACCACCTGCGGGACACCGGCGTCGTGCGCTGACGACCGCTGCTCGAGCTTGTCCAGGCACAGCAGCACCTTGGCGGATGCCCGCTTCCCTTGGCAGAGATAAGCATCCACCTCGGGGCATTCGTCGCATCCCACTCGTGACGCGAACTTCGATTTTCGGCTTAGCCGACGATCTCAGTACAGCCGCAGCTTCGGTTTGTGTTCCAAATTGGACAGACCGTTCCACGCCAGGTTGACCAGATGCGCGGCGACCTCGTCGCGCTTCGGCTTCCGTGCGTCGAGCCACCATTGCCCGGTGAGCGCGACCATCCCGACGAGCGCCTGCGCGTACAGCGCGGCCAGCTTCTCGTCGTAGCCCCGTGCGGCGAATTGCTGCGCGAGGATGTGCTCGACCTGGCTGGCGATGTCGTTCAGCACCGTCGAGAACGTGCCCGTCGAACTCGCGACCGGTGAATCCCGCACCAGGATGCGGAAGCCGTCGTGCGAATCTTCGACGTAGGAGAGCAACGCGATCGCCGCCTGCTCCAGCATCACCCGAGGGTGTCCACCGTGGAGGGTGGAGACCATCCGGTCGAGCAGCGACTGCGTCTCGCGGTCGACGACGACGGCGTAGATGCCTTCCTTGCCGCCGAAATGCTCGTACACCACCGGTTTGGAGACATTCGCGCGGTGCGCGATCTCCTCGATGGACGTGCCTTCGAAACCCTTCTCCGCGAAAAGGGCCCTGGCGACGTTGAGCAGTTGCTGCCTGCGCTCGGTCCCCGTCATCCGCACCCGGGCCACCGGGGCGACAGGACGCGCCCCGGTGACCGCTTCACGTTTGGTCCGTCTTCTCCCCGCCATCGCAGAAGACTAACGCGACCTCGCTATTTGCTTTCGGTGGCGATGCGCGCGAGGCGCTGCGGGGTCGGCCAGCGCACGTCGTAGGCCCAGCCGAACTTTTCGAAGATCCAGATGAGCCGCGCGGAAATGTCGATCTGGCCGCGCTGCACACCGTGCCGTGCCGAGGTCGGGTCGGCGTGGTGCAGGTTGTGCCACGACTCGCCGAAGGAGAAGATCGCCAGCGGCCAGAAGTTGGCCGACTTGTCACGGGCGGCGAACGGGCGCTCACCGATCATGTGGCACACCGAGTTGACCGACCAGGTCACGTGGTGCAGCACGCAGACGCGCACCAGACCGGCCCAGAAGAACGCGGTCACCGCGCCCCAGAACGACCAGGTGATCAGTCCACCCAGGATCGCGGGCAGCACCAGGGTGAGCAGGCTCCACAGCCAGAACAGCTCGTCGACCTTCTTGATGGCCGGATCCTTCACCAGGTCCGGCGCGAACCGCTCCGCGTTGGTCTGGTCGCGGTCGAACAGCCAGCCCATGTGCGCGTGCCAGAAACCCTTGGCGATGGCGACCGGTGTCGTCCCGAACAGCCACGGCGAATGCGGGTCGCCGTCGCGGTCGGAGAAGGCGTGGTGGCGCCGGTGGTCGGCGACCCAGGTGATCACGGGGCCCTGGACGGCCATGCTGCCGGCGATCGCCATCGCGACGCGCAGCCACGGCTTGGCCTTGAACGAGCCGTGCGTGAAGTAGCGGTGGTACGACACGGTGATACCGAGTCCGCTGATCGCGTAGAAGACCACGAAGAGGCCGACGTCGACCCAAGTCAGTCCCCAGCCCCAGGCGAACGGGACGGCCACGAGTAACGCGGCGAGCGGGAAGATGACCCCGAGGTAGACCGAGAGCTGCACGCCGCTCGATCGATGTCCTTCGATTACCGGCTTGGGGCCCTTCACGGGCTTCTGGGAACGGTCCAGGGTAGCCGTCATGCAGTCACTTCTTTTCTGTGCGCAACCCTTGAGGTTTCCCTAAGGGTGACCTTACCTACGATGCCGTAAGTTACGGTACAGGAGGTTTCGTCCCCTGTGGAGTGCCCGCGAAGGTGAGGCAACCCCCGGTCGCACGCGGACGTCTCCGGCATGGCTATCCTGACCAGGATCGATCCGCCGTAGTGTAATCGGCAGCACTTCAGATTTTGGTTCTGACAGTTCAGGTTCGAATCCTGGCGGCGGAGCAGACGAACAGATGACCAGCGGCGTTTTCAACGGTGGGGGTGTGTGCGGCTGACCGAGGACGCGACGACCAGTGGCAGGCGGCCGGCGCTTGCGGAGATGTCCGACGCCTGGCTCCATGGCCGCGCGCGCGAACTCGGGGCGGCCATCCAGCGCGTCAGCTTCGCCGAACAGCTGGACATCGTCACCAGCCTCGACGAACTCCTCGACGAGACGCAGCGCCGCGGCGAACCCTTGCTGGTGGCCCAGCTGCTGCGCTACTCGGCGATGGCGAGGCTGGTCACCCGCGGTCTCGCCGCCGAAGCCGAACCCAGGCTCGACGAGATGCTCGCGCACACCAGGCGGCACGGTCTCGCGCTGATGCGGGCCGACGCGCACGCCATGCGCGGGCGCCGTCTGGTGATCGCCAAACAGGAGGACGCGGCCCTCACCGAGATCGCGAGGGCGCTGGCCATCCTCGACGACTCCGCGGTCCCGGACCGCCAGGTCGGCAGGCGCAACTGGGACCGGATGCTCTCCACGACCCTCGTCGACTGCTGGCTGGTGCTGAACCAGCTGGGCGTCTACGAGGCGGCCGAGGAGGCCATCGCCCGCGCCGCGCAGGCGATCCGCGACAGCGCGAGCCCGCACGAGATCGCGCTCCAGCTGATCAACCGGGTCAAGATGCTGCTGGGCTGGGGCCTGCGGCTCGAACGCATCGAGCGCTACGACGAGGGCGCGGACAAGTTCCGCACCGCGGCGTCGATGGCGCAGGCGGCCGAAGGGCCGTTCACCGAGTCGCTGTTCCCGCGCAGGGCCGGCGTGCCCGCGATCGACCAGGTCGGCGTACTCGCCGCGGCGGCCGCGCTGGCGTCACCCGATTCGTCCCATATCGACCGGCTGAACTCGCTGCTGCATCCGGAACTGGTGTTCCCGCACGAACGCGAGATCATCGCCATCGCGCTGGCCCGCTGCCTGGACAACGAGGGCCGCCGCGAGGACGCGCTGCAGGTGCTCAAGGACGTTCGCGAGGACAACGAGGAAGGCTCGCTGCCGTCGATGCGGTTGAACCTCGCCCGCGAGCTGGCCAGGCTCGACACCACTCCGGACTACGCGTCCGGGGCGAGCCAGTCGCTGATCGACTACGCGACCATCCTGGAAACGGAGATGTGGTCGCTGCGGGAATCGCAGATCGCCACGCTCAACGCGCGCCGGGAGCACGAACGCCTGTCCGCCGAGCACGGAGCGATCACCCAGCAGGCCTTGCAGGACCCGCTCACCGGGCTGCCGAACCGGCGCGCGCTCGACGAAAAGCTGCGTTCGCTGGCGTCGTCCGCCGACGCCCAGCCGCTCGCCGTCGCGCTGGTCGATCTCGACGGTTTCAAGGACGTCAACGACAAGCAGTCGCACGCCGAGGGCGACAACGTGCTCCGTGTCATCGCGAGCACGCTGCGCGACGCCCTGCGCGGCGACGACGTCGTCGCCCGCTACGGCGGAGACGAGTTCATCGTGCTTCTACCTGGGGCTCCGGCGTCGGCGGCGAAGCAGGCGCTGGGTCGTTCTGTGAATGCCGTCGCATCTCTGCCGCACCACCTTTCGCACGGCGTCACCCTCTCCGTCGGCCTGGTCTCGCTCCGCCCGCAGGAGCGGGCCGAACAGGTGCTGGCACGCGCCGACGCGGCCATGTACCAGGCGAAACGCGGCGGGGGGAACCAGGTTTCGTCGGTGAACTCGATGGCCATCGATCCGACGACCGGTTGGCCCGGCGAGGATGCTCCGACCGACCCCGCGTGGGACGCCGAGCAGCCCACGTAGGATCAATGCCCGACAACCACCGTTGGTGAAATGTTGGGAGTGCCGTGACCGGCCCGCTGAGCACGTTGATCCTCGCCGCGGGTGAGGGCACCCGCATGCGCTCGTCCACCCCGAAGGTGCTGCACCCGATCGCCGGCCGTCCCCTGGTCGAGCACGCGGTCCGGGCCGCCGCGGGACTGAGCCCGGACCATCTGGTCGTGGTCATCGGCCACGGTCGCGACTCGGTCGGCGCTCAGCTGGCGAAGGTCGGCGAGGCCCTCGGCCGCGAGGTCGTCACGGCCGTCCAGGAGGAACAGAAGGGCACCGGGCACGCCGTCTCGTGCGCGCTTTCGGCACTGCCCGCCGGACTGACCGGCACCGTCGTCGTCAGCTACGGCGACGTCCCGCTGCTCGACACCGAAACGCTCGCTTCCCTGGTCGCCGAGCACACTTCCACCGGAAACGCGGTCACCGTGCTGACCGCCGTCGTCGCGAACCCGACCGGCTACGGCCGGATCGTCCGCGACGAAGACGGCGTCGTCACCTCGATCGTCGAGCAGAAGGACGCCACCCCCGAACAGCAAGAAATCGCCGAAATCAATTCCGGCGTCTACGCGTTCGACGCTTCGATCCTGGTCGACGGGCTTTCGAGGCTTTCGACGGACAACGCGCAGGGCGAGCTCTACCTCACCGACGTCCTCGGCATCGCCCGCGGCGACGGTAAAGGTGTCGGCGCACTGGTCATCGACGACCCGTGGGTGACCGAAGGCGTCAACGACCGCGTCCAGCTCTCCGTCCTCGGCGCCGAACTGAACCGCCGGATCGTCCGCGGCTGGCAGCGGGCCGGCGTCACCGTCGTCGACCCCGCGAGCACCTGGATCGACGCTGGTGTGACCCTGTCTCGTGACGTCGTCATCGAGCCCGGCGTGCAGCTGAAGGGTTCGACGTCGGTCGGTGAGGGCGCGCAGATCGGCCCGGACAGCACCCTGGAGAACGTCTCCGTCGGCGCGGGGGCGTCGGTGGTGCGAACGCACGGTTCCGATTCGGAATTGGGCGACGGCGTGAAGGTCGGCCCGTTCACCTACCTGCGTCCCGGCTCCAAACTGGGGACCAAGGGCAAACTCGGCGCTTTCGTCGAAACGAAGAACGCCGACATCGGCGCCGGGACGAAGGTTCCGCACCTGACCTACGTCGGCGACGCGACCATCGGCGAAAACAGCAACATCGGGTGTTCCAGCGTCTTCGTCAACTACGACGGCGTGAACAAGCACCACACCACGATCGGCTCCCATGTGCGGCTCGGCGCGGACAACACGTTCGTCGCCCCGGTGACCATCGGCGACGGCGCCTACAGTGGGGCAGGCACCGTGATCAGGCAAGACGTGCCCCCGGGCGCGCTCGCCGTGTCCACCGGGCCGCAGCGCAACATCGAAGACTGGGTGACCCGGCGCAGGCCGGGCACACCCGCGGCGGAAGCAGCTTCCGCCGCGAAGCAGGACACCACCGCCGTGTCCGATTCGAATAAGGGAAACGACGGGGAGTCGCCAGCATGAGCTCGAAGTCCGGAACACCGAAGAAGAACCTGATGCTCTTCTCCGGGCGCGCGCACCCGGAACTCGCGGAAGAGGTCGCCAAGCACCTCAACGTGTCGGTCGTTCCGCAGACCGCGCACAACTTCGCCAATGGGGAGATCTTCGTCCGGTTCAACGAATCGGTGCGCGGGACCGACGCGTTCGTGATCCAGAGCCACCCGGCGCCCATCAACGAGTGGGTGATGGAGCAGCTGATCATGGTGGACGCCCTCAAGCGCGCGAGCGCCAAGCGGATCACCGTGATCATGCCGTTCTACCCGTACGCGCGGCAGGACAAGAAGCACAAGGGCCGCGAGCCGATCTCCGCGCGCCTGATCGCCGACCTGTTCAAGACCGCGGGTACCGACCGGATCATGACGGTCGACCTGCACACCGCGCAGATCCAGGGCTTCTTCGACGGCCCCGTCGACCACCTGCTCGCGCAGAACGTGCTAGCCGCGCACATCAACAAGACCTACCAGGACGAGAACATCACCGTCGTCTCGCCGGACTCGGGCCGGGTGCGGCTCGCCGAGAAGTGGGCGGCTCAGCTGGGTGACCGGCCGATCGCCTTCATCCACAAGACCCGCGACCCGGACAAGCCGAACCAAGCCGTCGCCAACCGCGTCGTCGGCAAGGTCCGCGGTCAGCTGTGCGTGCTGATCGACGACATGATCGACACCGGCGGCACGATCGTGAAGGCCACCGAGGCCCTGCTCGACGAAGGCGCGTCCGACGTCGTCATCGCCTCGACCCATGGCATCCTGTCCGACCCCGCCACCGAGCGGCTGTCGAACTGCAAGGCGCGCGAGGTGATCATCACCAACACCCTGCCGATCCCGGAGGAGAAGCGGTTCCCGGGCCTGACGGTGCTGTCCATCGCGCCGCTGCTGGCGCAGGCCATCCAGCAGGTCTTCGAGGACGGGTCGGTCACGTCCCTCTTCGACGGCAACGCCTGACCTCGTCGCAGCAAGGGACCTTTGCTATCGCTCTCTCCCGGAGAGTGACAGCAAAGGTCCCCTTGCTGCGTTTTCGGCTCCTCGCGAAACGGCGCACGCCCGGCTGCCCGACGTGGCTAGGTTGCCATGCATGGGGAAATTCAAGTTCGGCGTGAACCTGTGGGGCCCCGAGAACCGCGAAGACTGGGTCGCGAAGTGCCGTCGCGTCGAGACCCTCGGATTCGATGTCATCTCGGTGCCCGATCATCTCGGGCCCGGACGGAACGCGCCTTTCCCGGCGCTGACCATGGCCGCCGCGGTGACCCAACGGCCACGCGTCGGCACTCTTGTCGCCAACATGGCCTTCTACAACGTCGCGCTCTTCGCACGCGAAGTCGTCACGACGGTGAAGATGACGGGCGACCGGCTGGATCTCGGCCTCGGTTCCGGCCACATGAAATCGGAATTCGACGATGCCGGCCTGCCGTGGACCCCGGCCGAAGAACGGATCGAGTACCTCGCCAAAAGCCTGGACCACCTGCGCGAACACTTCGCCGGCGAAGGGATCACGCCCCCGCCGCTGCTCCTCGCGGGCAACAGCGACGGCGTGCTTTCCCTCGCTGCCCGCGAAGCCGACATCGCCGGCTTCGCGGGCCTTCGTCAAGCACCGGGAAAGCCGCCGGGCACCTTCCGCCTCGACGACGCCGATCGCATGGACGAACGCGTCGCCTTCTTCCGCTCGCACACGAACGGCCGGGCTCCCGAACTGAACATGCTCGTCCAGCGGGTCGTGGTCACGGACGATCGGCGCGCGGCCGCCGAAGCCTGGCGTGAAGAAGTCAAAGACCAAGACGGCCTCGACGTCGACACCCTCCTCGAAACACCTCAGTTGCTTTTCGGCACCGTCGCCGAGATCGTCCGGCAGCTACAGGAGCGTCGCGAGCGGTACGGCTTCTCCTACATCACGGTGTTCGAACCGATGCTGGAAACGTTCGCTCCGGTCGTGAAAGAACTGTCCGGTCAGTAAGCGACGCAGAAACGCCGACGGCGGTGTTCCGGCTTGTCGATCTCGTCGACGAACGCGATCGCGTAGTCGTCGCCACCGATCTTCGAACCGCCGTTCTCGTCGGTCAGGAGTACGTCGCCGCCGAGCCGGAACTCACCGGTCCGCTCGCCCTCGGCCCACGCACCGAACTCCGCGGCCGGGCTGACGTAGAACCAGTCGACGTCCTCGGGAAGTTTCCGGAACGCTTCCAGCACCTCGGCGTGCGCTCCGGCTTCACCCTTGTACTCGTCCGGGAACTCGGGGGTGTCGATCAATCGCGGCCCGTTTTCGGCCACGCGCAGGCTGCCCGCTCCGCCGACCACGCCGATCCGCGCGCCGTTGTCCTTCGCGACCTGGGCGATCGAGGGCACCGCGTCGAGCAGACCGCTCTGCCCGTGCACCGCGATGACCAGGACGTCGGCGCCCTTGGCGACCTCGGCGAGGAAGGCCTCGTCGTAAAGCGATCCCGCCCTGGTCCCCTCACCTTCGGCGCTCCTCGACACCGCGAGAACCTCGTGACCGCGGCTACGAGCCTCCTCCGCGATCTTTCCACCCGCGTACCCGGTTCCTCCGAAAACAACCAACTTCGCCACTCGTGTTTCTCCCTTTTCATCGGCGACCACCCCGATGCTAAGAACGCGCGTTCGGCTACTTCAACGTATGCAACGCACCCCGAGGTGTGTATGCGGCTCAGCCGCCCAGCGTGGCGAACTCGGACTTGAGCTTTTCGCGAACGCCGTTGACGTCGACCGGGACCCGGACCTCACCGCGGGCCGTCGGCTTCGCCTGGACCTGGTAGCTGGCGTTCCGATTCGGCAACCTGAACTTGACCTCGCAGGCCATGCTCGTCGTGGTGTCCGGCGCCGCGTTCGCGTCCGCCGTGCAGGACTGGGCGCCCAGGAACTGCGCGGTGAAGTCGACGGTCAGCGTCAGGTGCACGGGAGTCCCGCTCACCCCGCCGATGACGGTGTTGGCGACGTCGATGGTCGCCCGGCAGGTGCCGACGAAATCCGTGCAGTCCAGCTTGTCGTTGACGACGCTGACGTTCACCTGGGTGAGCGCGTCGAACGGCTGCCCGATCCCGCCGACAGCGGCGTCCAGATCGGTCTGGAGCTTCTTGAGCGCGTCCCCCGCGAGGGGCTCGACCCGCATCTCGGCACCGAGCGTCTTGCCGCCCGCCGCCGCGACGAGGGAAGGCGCGAAGCTGACGACGCGGTGCGGCGCCGCGGCGGTCACCCGCAGTGTCCCGAGCCCGCTCCCGACGTCGTAGACCTCGGTCCCGTCCGGCAGCTTCGACCGGACCGGATCGGCCAGCGGGTTCATCCCGGCCGCGGCGGTCCGGAGTGTCGACGCGGCCTTGCGCGGGTTGAGCACCTCGACGGCGTTCACCGGCAGGTCCGAGCTGTCCGTGCGGACCCAGCCGGTGCCGTACAGGTCGCTGTCGCCGAGCCCGTGCGCCTTCCAGTACTCCGGCGTGGCCGAGACGTACAGCTGCTTGTCGGCGGAGATGACCTGAATGGCCTTGCCGTCGACCGGCAGCGCGCCGTGCGCGCTCCCGTTACGGGTGATCCGGAACTGGAGTTCGGCGGGTTGACCCGAAGCATCCTTGATTGTCGACTTGTAGACAACGGCCGGGGCCTGCTCGAGTCCCTTCAGCGCGCTCTCCACCGCGCCGCGCTGCTCGGCGCGCCGGTCCACCCGCTGTTGCTCGGCGGGCGAGATCCCCGCCGCGCCGTCGATCGCGACGTCGCAACCGGCCACGAGGCAGCACAAGGTGGCGATCGCGCCGATCCTCAACCGTCGTGCCGGCATTCCGCCCCCTTTGTCTCGAGTGAGAGGAGATCACACCTTAGAAAAGGGGTCACGCACCACCGCATCCGCGGGTTCCCGAAGCAGCTGTCACCGACTTGTCACCTGAACGAGCCACCCGGCGGGACCCCCGCACGACCGGTTGGTCTACACTTTCCCGGTCTCGGCGAGGCGGGTTCCGTGAGCACCTGGTGCCCGACGTGATCGACGCGGCGGCTTGAGTGGCCACACGCGGTCGAGCACGCCTGTGGAATTCGCCGCCGAACACCGGAACCGCCCTGAACCATCCCCACCTCAGCATGATTTCGCCGAACATGTTGTGAATTGAAGGAGTGCTACACCGTGTCCGAGGTACGCCTGTCCGTCGAGCCCCGCACCGAATTCGGCAAGGGTGCCGCGCGCCGCACGCGTCGCGCCGGCAAGATCCCCGCGGTGCTGTACGGGCACGGCTCGGAACCGCGCCACTACGCCCTGCCCGCCATCGAGTTCGCCCGCGTCGTGCGTGAGAACGGCAGCAACGCCGTCATCACCCTCGACCTCGAGGGCAAGAGCGAGCTGGCGCTGACGAAGACCATCGTCGTCCACCCGCTGAAGAACTACATCGAGCACGTCGACCTGCTGGTCGTCATCCGCGGCGAGAAGGTCACCGTCGACATCCCCGTCGTCGTCACCGGCACCCCCGGCCCGGGCACCCTGGTCACCACCGACCTCGACGCCATCCAGATCGAGGTCGAGGCGCTGCACATCCCCGAGCAGGTCGAGGTCTCGGTCGAGGGCGTCGTCGCCGGCACCCAGATCAACGCCTCGGACATCGCCCTGCCGAAGGGCGCTTCGCTGGTCACCGACCCCGACGCCCTGGTCGTCGCCGTGAACGAGTCGCCGTCCGAGTCCGCGCTCGAGGGCGACGAGGGCACTGCCGAGGCGGCGGAGACCTCCGCCGAGGACGCCGAATAAAGTCACCGGTGTGACCGAAGCAGTACTTCCCGGGGCCGGCGAGCAGATCCTGCTCGCCGGCCTCGGCAATCCCGGCCCCCAATACGCGGGCAACAGGCACAACGTCGGCTTCATGGTGCTCGACGAGCTCGCCCACCGCGTCGGCGGCAAGTTCAAAGCCCACAAGAGCGGCGCCGAAGTCCTCGAAGGCAGGCTCGCCGGGCAGCGAGTGGTCCTGGCGAAGCCGCGCTCGTACATGAACCTCTCGGGTGGCCCAGTCGTCGGCGCCGCCCGGTTCTACAAGATCCCCCCGGCCGGTGTCGTGGTCGTCCACGACGAGCTGGACGTCGACTTCGGCGCGCTCAAGATGAAACTGGGCGGCGGCGACAACGGGCACAACGGGCTCCGCTCGATCACCAAATCTCTCGGCACGAAGGACTACTACCGTGTCCGTTTCGGCGTCGGCCGCCCTCCGGGCCGCCAGGATCCGGCGGATTTCGTGCTAAAAGACTTCTCGACGGTCGAACGCAAAGAGCTCGCTTTCGAGCTCGATCGTTGCGCCGACGCCGTTGAAGCGCTTATCAGCACCGGTCTCGCCGCGGCCCAGAACACATTCCACGCTGGGTGAAACCGCTCACATGGCGGTGTGTTACAGCTCGTCACTCGAAGGCGTTCACCACGCCCCTGATCGAGTCGTGGAATAGCGCGAGCTCTTCCGAGGAACTCTCAAACCCGTTAGGACGGAATGCGGAGATCGCATTCCCCACCGAAACCGGAGAGAGTTTCATGTCGTTTGCGGCCGAAGACATCACCGGCGCTACGTTCCCGAACGCCCCGATCGGGCGGCGCGGATACGCCAAACACGAGGTCGACGCGTTCCTGGAGCGGATCGCCGACACGATCTCGGACCGGGACGACCTGACGGCCGCCGAGGTTCACCACGTCATGTTCTCGCGCCCGCTGATCGGCAAGCGCGGCTACGACGAACGCGAAGTCGACGTTTTCCTCGACAAGGTCGAAGAGCAACTCGCCCGCCGGACCGGCCAGCACGTACTCGGCGTGCCCGGCGCGCGTGGAGAGGACGAGGCGACCGCCGAACGCGCCGTTCCGGACCGCGGTCCTGTCGAGTTCCTGCGGGAGCGCTAGTGCCGGTCACCGCGTTCGAGGCCAGAACCCGGCAGTTCGACCGGGCGCCGATCGGCGCCCGGGGCTATCACGAACCGGCGGTCGACGCGTTCCTCGAGCGGGTCGCGGCGACTCTCGACGGCGACGACGATCTGTCGGTTTCGGACGTCCACAACGTGGCGTTCGCCAAAGCACCGCTCTCGAAACGAGGCTACGACCCCGCGGCGGTCGACGCGTTCCTCCGGGACGTCGAGGGAACGCTGGCCGGACTGTCCCAGTCGGCCGACTACTACATCGCGCCCGCCTTGGAACACACCCACACCCGTAAGCCACCCTGGCGACGCCGCTGATCACCGGGAGGTGCCACGAAAAGGCCGGGCCCGCGATATTCGCGGCCCCGGCCCTTCGTGTCAGCTGGTCGCCGCGTTCTTGGCGATCCTGTCCGCGAACTGGGTGGCGGTCGCGGCCCGCTTCACCTTGCCCGAGGGCGTTTTGGGCAAACTTCCCGCCGGAAGCACCACGACGGCGAACGGCCGCATGTCGACGGCGCCGCGCACCTTGGCCGCGACCTCCTTCGCCAGCGTCTTCTCCGTCTCCGGGTCCCCGGCGAGTTTCGATTCTACGACGACGGCGAACCGCTCCCGGCGGCTGCCGGCGTCGATCCGCACCGCCACGGCGTTGCCCGCCCGGACCCCCTCGACCGAGGTCGCCGCCCGTTCGATGTCGGTCGGGTACAGATTCCGGCCGCCCATGATGATGACGTCCTTGCGGCGGCCGCAGATCACGATCATGCCGTCGATCAGGTAACCGAGGTCGCCGGTGAGCAGCCAGCCGTTCTCGTCCTGTGTCGCGAGCGGACCTTCCATGGTCAGGTAGCCCGGCGTCACGGCCTCGCCGCGCAGGCGGATCTCCCCGACCTCGCGGTCGCCGAGCACGGTGCCCTTGTCGTCGACGATCTCGGCTTCGAGCCCGTCGAGCGGCGGTCCGAGCACCGCGAAGGATCGGACCTCCTCGGTCCCGCGCCGCGGGTCGCCTTCGGGAACCGGCACCGCGCGGTTGTCCGCCTCGAGCGCGTCGGCTTCGATGACGTCCAGCGTCAAACCGGTGAACAACGGCGCGAACGAAACCGCGAGAGTCGCCTCCGCCATGCCGTACGCGGGGAAAACGCATTCGGCGGGCATCTTGAACCGGGCCCCCGCCTCGACGAACGTCTGCACGGCCGTCTCGTCGATCGGCTCGGCGCCGTTCAGCGCGATCCGCAACTTCGAGAGGTCGTAAGCGTTGTCGTCCTCCACACGGGCCATGCGCCTGCCCACGATCGCGTAGGCGAAGTTCGGCGCGGCCGTGGTCGTGCCGTTGTACTTGCTGATCAGCTGCGGCCAGATCAACGGTCCCGACAGGAACTCGAGCGGCGTGATCTTGACGAGTTCGACACCGAAGGTCATCGGGACCGTCAGGAAGCCGACCATCCCCATGTCGTGGAACGTGGGCAGCCACGAAACCATCACGTCGACATCGAAATCGAACTCGGCGCGTTCGACCATCGCCTTGACGTTCGAGTACAGGTTTCCGTAGGTGATCCGAACGGCCTTCGGGTCGGCCGTCGAACCACTGGTCAGCTGCAACAGCGCCGTGTCCGATTCGGCCGTCGGCACGGGTTCCGCCAGCGGTTCGGCCTCGAGCAGCTCGGTGATGACCTGGAAGGCGATGCCGTGCTCGGTGAGTACCGGCGCCAACTGGTCGAACGGCTCACCGAGCAGAACCAGGCCGGATCCGATCATCCGCAACACGCGAACGGTGTCCTCGGCCCATTCGCCGAGGTCGGTGCGCTGCGTGGGCTGGTGCAGCATCGTCACGCTGCCGCCGGCGAGCCATACCGCCTGAACCGTCGGCGCGATCAGCGACGGCGCCGCCGCCAGGACCGCGACCGCTTTGCCGGGCTCGAGCCCGGCCGTCACCAGGCCCCCGGCGACCCGCTTGGCTTGCTCGTGAATCTCGGCCCACGTACGCCGAACCGGTTCCTTGGGCTCCCCGGTGACCATTCCCCGCTGCTGACCTCGCCCCGTCGCGGTGGCGACGAGCGTGTCCACGAACCGACTCATGCGCGTCACACTACTGTCCGCGCCGAAAGACGCGCTCGCCGTCGAGCGAACTACTCCGCGGCTTCGGAGGTCTCCAGCCACTGGGCCTCGACCTCGTCCTTCTCCATCTCGACGGCTTTCAGTTCGGTGTTCAGCTCGATGAGCTTCGTCGGGTCGGTGGCCGCGGCGAGCAGTGCCGCGTGCAGCTTCTCTTCCTTCGTGTGCAGCTGGTCGAGCTTGCGCTCGAGACGGGACAGCTCCTTCTGTGCCGCCCGCTGGTCCGCGGCGCTCTTCTTGGACGTGGAAGCCTGCCCGTTGCCCTGTTTCCGGTCGCCACCGGCCTTCTCGAGGCTCTTGACGCGCCGGTCCAGGTACTCCTCGATCCCGCCCGGCAGATGCGTCACCTGCCCGTCCCCGAACAGGGCGACGATCGTGTCGCAGACGCGTTCCACCAGATACCTGTCGTGCGAAACGACGACGAGGCTGCCCGGCCAAGAATCGAGCAGATCTTCCAGCTGTTGCAGGGTGTCGATATCGAGGTCGTTCGTCGGTTCGTCGAGCAGCAGCACGTTGGGCTCGGCCATCAGAAGCCGGCACATCTGCAGGCGTCGCCGCTCCCCACCGGAAAGGTCTTCGACCGGCGTCCACTGCCTCGACGCGGGGAACCCCAGCTTTTCGGCCAGTTGCGAAGCGGTGAGCTCCTGCTTGCCGAACACGACCCGCCCCGAGATCTCTTCGATCGCCTGCAGCACGCGCAGATCACCCGGCAGATCGTCGAGTTCCTGCCGTAGGTGCGCGAGACTGACCGTCTTGCCTTGGACGCGCCGGCCCGTCTCGGGCTCGGTGTCACCGCCGAGCAGCTTGAGCAGTGTCGTCTTGCCCGACCCGTTGACGCCGACCAGACCGATCCGATCGCCGGGCCCGATCCGCCACGTGACGTGATCGAGCAAGATGCGGTCGCCGCCGACGGTCAACGTGGCGTCCTCGATCTCCAACACGGTCTTTCCCAGCCGACGACGGGCGAACGTCTGCAGTTCGACCGAATCCCGCGGCTCCGGCACGTCGGAGATCAAGGCCTCCGCCGCCTCGACGCGATAGCGCGGCTTCGACGTCCTGGCCTGCGGGCCGCGACGCAGCCATGCGAGCTCTTTACGCGCCAGGTTCTGCCGCTTTTCCTCGGCCGTCGCCGCCAGCCTCGCCCGTTCGGCCCGCGCGAAGATCCAGTCCGCGTAACCGCCTTCGTACTGCTCGACGCGACCGTTGGCGACCTCCCAGGTCACACTCGCGACCGTGTCGAGGAACCACCGGTCGTGGGTGACGACCACGACCGCGATCCTGCGATTGAGCAGATGGTCCGCGAGCCAGCGCACACCTTCGACGTCGAGGTGGTTGGTCGGCTCGTCGAGGACGACGAGGTCCAGTTCACCGGTGAGGGCCGCCGCCAACGCGACACGGCGCCGTTCGCCACCGGACAAGTTCACCGTCGGCTTCTCGATTCCGAGAGCCGTGATTCCCAGACCATCCATAATGGACCTGACTCGCGCGTCAGCGGCCCACTCGTGCTCCGCGCCGTAGCGCTCCAGCACGACATCCCCGACCGTGCTGCCGTCGGGAAGTTCGGTCCGCTGGGTGACCACGGCCATCCGCAGGCCCCGGACTTGACTGACACGTCCCGTATCCGGCTCGGCGATCCCCGCGAGGACCTCCAGCAGCGTCGTCTTCCCGCCCCCGTTGAGACCGACGACGCCGATACGCTGCCCCTCCGCCACACCGAGCGAAACACCGTCGAGCAGCGGGCGCACCCCGAAGGACTTGCTCACCGACTCCAGGTTGACCAAGTTGGCCATGCCTCAGCCGATCCTTTCCACAAAGCTTGCAACACAACGAATTAGTCGATGTCCATTCCGGACACCCTCATGCGTGCACCCGAGGCGGCGCCGGCCGCGGCGCGTCATCCCCGCCGACCGGCCGGGCTCCGGGGACCGGCCCGTGCGCGACACGCACCGTGCGACAGACCCCCGCACCGGACAGTTCCGCGGCGATCTCGACGGCCGACTGCGCGTCCGCGCACAGGAAGGCGCAGGTCGGCCCGGATCCGGACACGGTGCCGGCGAGCGCGCCCGCGTTGACCCCGGCCCGCAACGTGCGCCGTAGTCCCGGACGCAACGAGACAGCGGCCGCCTGCAGGTCATTGCCGAGAAGCAGCGCCAGCTGCCGCGGATCACCGGACGCCAGCGCCTCGACCACCGGAGTGTGCGAACCGATCCGCGGCGGGCTGCCCTCTTCACGCAACCTGTCCAGTTCGCCGAACACCCGTGGAGTCGAAAGACCACGCTGGTCGAAGGCCAGAACCCAGTGGAACGTGTGCCGCGACAAGACCGGCACCAGCTCCTCGCCTCGGCCGGTACCCAACGCGGTTCCACCGTAGAGCGCGAAAGGAACGTCACTGCCGAGCTTCGCGGCGATACCCGCCAGCTCGTCGCGGGAGATGTCGAGCTTCCAAAGCGACGCGAGGCCCACCAGGGTCGCGGCCGCGTCGGCGCTGCCACCGGCCATCCCGCCCGCGACCGGAATGCCTTTGCGCAGCACCACTCGGACCTTGGATTCGCCGTCCGCCTTGCCGACGTGCGCGGCCAGTGCCTGTGCCGCCTTCCAGGCGAGGTTGTTGGCCCCTGTCGGCACAACGCCTTCACCTTCGCCGTAGACCTCGACGCCGGGGTCTTCAGTGACCGCGACGGTCACCTCGTCGGTCAGGGAAAGCGCGTGGAACACGGTCACCAGCTCGTGGTAGCCATCCGGGCGTACGTCACCGACCGAGAGGTGCAGGTTGACCTTGGCGGGGACCCTGACGGTCACTGGGGGCGGTACGACGGCGAGCACCAGTCAAGACTACGTGGCCGCTTCACTTGTGCTGTCACCAGGAGAAAAGAGAACAGGACGAGGCAAGCACGAAACGGGCCGCCCGGACAGGTTTCGTCCTGAGCGGCCCGTTCGCGGAGGAATCAGGCGGCGACGCCCTGCGGTCCGCGGACCGGGTGGGTCACGTGGCCGCCGCGTTCGGCGATCCAGGCGAGCGCGGCGTCCGCGCGCTCACCACGCACACCGAGGCGGAACCGGCCGACCGGCGTGTCACCGATCCGGGTCAGACCGCCGCCGATGGTGGCAAGTTCGACGTCGAAACGACCGGCGGCTTCCGGCAGCAGCGCACCGACCGAAGCGAAGCCGACGAGCACGACGTCCACCGCGCGGTCGTACTTCGAGGCCTGCGCCCGCCCGGTCTCGATCGCGGGAAGGAGCGCCTGTGCGGTCCGGCTGTTCGGGTCGGAGACCAAGTCGAGCACGGTTCCCCGTTCGATGATCGCCCCGGCCTCCAGGACCGCGACGTCGTCACAGACACGGCGGACCACGCCGGCGTCGGGAGTGGTGAGCAATACGGTGACTCCGAGCTCGGCACGCGCACGATCGAGCACGGTCAGAACCGCGCCGGACTCCTCGGGCTGCACACCCGCGGTCGGGTCGTCGGCCAAGAGCACGGAGGGCCCGGCGGCGAGAGCCTTGGCGATGGCCACCCGCCGCAACTGCCCCTCGGTCAGGTCGCCCGGCCGCTGTCCCGCCCGGGGGGTGAGCCCGACCAGGTCGAGCAGGTTGCCGACCCGATTGCGGCGCTGTGGCCCGTCGAGGCCCAGCTGTTCGAGCGGCGAAGCGATGTTGCCGGCGATGGTGCGCTCGGCGAGCAATTCCGGTTTGGTGCTTACGACACCGACCTGGCGGCGGATCTCGCGCAGACGACGGCCGTCGAGAGTTCCGGTGTTGAGGCCGTCGAGCCGGACGACCCCGCGGTCGGGGCGCTCCTGAAGGCCGATGCAGCGAGCGAGGGTCGACTTGCCGGAGCCGGCCGGACCCACGACTCCGAAAAGCGAGCCCGCTTGGATGTCCACGCTCACATCACGCAGGGCGACGACGGGATTTCCGTTGAGGGGAAAGGATTTGGACAGGTTTTCGACAGTGATCACGAAGGGCTCCATGCACATGGGGCGCTGCTTCTTTCGAGCGCGCCGACCGTCACCGAGTAACCGTCCGGAACGGACGGATTCAGAGATAAGGGGAAGGACTCAGGCAGTAACGGTGGAGCGTCGACACGCACTTACCGTGCGGCGACCTTCATCGACGACACGTCGCCTGGTCAGCAGGAGCGGGTGGGTGACCCTGTTCATTAGGCACAGCCTCCATCGGTCCTGGCTGTAGCACCTGCCCTGTGGAGGGTGGTTGCTGCGACTTCGGCGAGCCAGGTCTCTCAGTCGCTCGGGATGGTTCACTGAGTAAAACCGATCCCACTGGATGAAAGCAAGCGCGTAGGCGCAGATCACACGTCTGGTCGCGTCCATCATACAGGATGCGGGGTCCATATTCTGAGACAGAGTGAGACGTCCGTAGACCGCGACAGGGGCGCTGCCTGCCAAGACGGGTCCGGCGCAGGCAAATCGAGAAGAGGACTTACGCACTCGTGCTGACCTTGACCAGCTCAGGTCCGCGCGGTGCCGGTCACACCTGCCGCAGCCGTCAGCCGGCCGCCGTGGCGATCCGAGCGAACTGGTGGACATCCAGCTGCTCGCCGCGGGTCTTGGGGTCGATCCCCGCCTTTTCGAGCAACTCCCCCGCGCGTTCGGCGGAACCGGCCCATGACGCCAATGCGGCACGCAAAGTCTTCCGCCGTTGCGAGAAGGCGGCGTCCACCACCGCGAACAGCCGCTCCCGGTCGACGGACGACACCACTTCGCCCCGCTCGAAAGCGACCAGTGCGGAGTCCACATTCGGAACCGGCCAGAACACCGCGCGAGGCACCGCGGCGACCTTGCGCGTCTTCCCGTACCACGCCAGTTTGACGCTGGGCACGCCGTAAGTCCGGCTTCCCGGGCCTGCCGCCATTCGGTCCGCGACCTCGGTCTGGACCATCACGAGACCGCTGGTCAGCGACGGTAACTCGGCGAGCAGGTGAAGCACGACGGGAACCGCGACGTTGTACGGCAGATTCGCGACGAGCGCGGTCGGCTGTGCGGGCAGGTCGTCCGCCGTGATCCGCAAAGCGTCCGCACCGACCACCTTCAGCCTTTCGGCCCCGCCTCGTTCGGCCACGGTGTCCGGCAGCCGCCCCGCCAGCACGGGATCGATCTCGACCGCGACGACCTCGGCACCGGTCGCGAGCAGGCCGAGGGTCAGCGAGCCGAGGCCCGGCCCGACTTCCAGCACGACGTCACCTTCGCCGACCCCGGAAAGATCGACGATGCGGCGCACCGTGTTGGGATCGTGCACGAAGTTCTGGCCGAGCTTCTTGGTCGGACGTACGTCCAGCTCGGCCGCAAGCGCCCTGATCTCCGCAGGGCCGAGCAGTTCAGTCACCCGACGATCGTAGTCAGCCGCGGCAAGCCACGATTGGCCGGTGGACGACGTCGTACTCGAAGGTGACAAAGTCCGGCTGCGTGGCTGGCGGCCGTCCGATCTCCGATCACTCGAAGACCTGCTCGATCCCGCGCGACCTTGGCACAAGACCAACGGGCCCTACTTCGGCACCCCGACCGCGGCGGCCGCCGAATCCACGGCGATCGAACTTACCGCCGCCAAGGCCGAAGGGCCCGATCCCCGCGCCAGCCTCGCCGTGTGCGATGTGGGCGGCGGCAGGGTGATCGGCCGGGTCAGCTGGTACTGGGAAAGCAGGCAGACCGACTGGCGCCGGATGGGGCTGGTCATCTACGACGAGCAGTACTGGGGCGGCGGATTCGGCACCGAGGCCTTGCGCTTGTGGACGACTTACTTGTTCTCCCGCACCGACGCGCTGCGCTTGGACTTCGCGACGTTCTCGGGCAACCCGGGAATGATCGCCGTCGGACGGCGGCTGGGTTTCGTTGAAGAAGGCCGGTTCCGGCGCGCCCGACGCTGGTCCGGCGGCGTGCACGACGCCGTCGTCTACGGGGTGCTCCGCGAGGAGTGGGAACAGCTCAACCCCTCAGACAGGGGGCCGACGTGATCCCGTCCCCATCATCCTTGTGGCGTTTCGAACTGACACCTATCCCACTCCAGTGTGATACGCGCAGGTCGGCGCCCCCGGAGGGTAATGATCATCCACCCGATCGATACCGTGCATTCGTTCGAATTTGCCTCGACAATCGAGGGATGACCAGCACAAACATTCCCAAGGCCTTCCCGCTCAACCTGCCGGAAGGTGACGCCGACCTGCTTCTCGACGAGTTGCAGACACGGCTACGCGAAGGGCGACGTCTGATCGCCGAAGTCGGCCAGATCCTGGCCGAGATCGAGTCCCGCGGTGTCCGTGACCTCTACGGATACAACTCGATCGCCGTCTTTTACGAACATGTCGCTCGGGTGCCTCGAGCGGAGGCCCAGAAGGTGACCGCTCGAGCGCTCGCGCTCAATTCGAGACGGACGCGCGACGGCACGTCGATCGACCCCGTCGCGCCTTTGACCGGTACCGCGGCATCCACCGGCGCGCTGGCCGAGGCCGGCATCGACCGGATCGTCACCGTCATGAAGCGCCTACCCGCCCACATCGCCGCCAGCACGCGGCACGAGGCCGAGAAAGGCTTGGTCGAGCTCGCCGGCGTCGCCAGACCGCGCGACGTCACGGTGGCGGGGACGGAGCTGCTCGCCCGTCTCGACCCGGACGGGAACCCCAAAGACGATCCCAGTCCGAAACTTCAGCGAAGCGAGTTCTGGTTGCGGCAGAAGCGCACCGGTCGTTGGGACCTGCGTGGCAACCTCGACCCCGAAACAGGCGCCCGCCTGAACGCGCTTCTGGTGCCTCGGGCGTATCCGGCTCCGAATGGAGAAGCCGACGATCGCACGCCGGCGGAAAGACGCGGTGACGCTCTCGCGGAGATCGTCGATCTCGCGGAAAGCAGTCCGGACATCCCGTCGCCCCGACAGGCGTCGGAGCGGGTCACCGAGCAGCCTCCGCCCGCGGAGCCGGCCGAGGACCCTGCAAGTCACCCCAAACCGTCCCAGGCGCGGCCTCAGGGCCACCAAAGCCCACACCGTGGCGACGGAGCCGCGCGGCAGGGCAACCCGGCCGAACGATCCCGGAACGTGGCTCATATACGGCCTCCGCGATGGTGGGCACGACTGTCGAGACCGAGATCTGGAGGCGCTACGCCGCCGCAGGAGCCCTTAACGGCCTGAAGGCCACCGTGCGGGGCGGAACCCACACGATGACCTTCAGGAAAGGAGAATTATTCGACGGTCAGGCCTTCTTGCCACAGTGCGGCCAAGCGCCGTAGCCACCGCGATCGTCACGGAGCTTCTCGGCGACAGCGATCTGCTGGGCCTTGCTGGCCTGGTGCGGGTACGCGGCGTACTGATCGCCACCGTAGGCATCCCAGGTGCTCTTGTTGAACTGCAGGCCGCCGTAGTAGCCGTTGCCGGTGTTGGCGGACCAGTTGCCGGTCGACTCGCACTGCGCGATGCGGTCCCAGGCGCCGGCGTCCCCGATGACCGGATCGGCGGGCTTCTTCGTACCGACCTTGACGATCTTGGGCTTGGCCTCGGTGATGACCTCTTCCGAGACCTTCTCGCGGCTGACCTCTTTGCCGTTGCGGTTGGTGACCTTGTAGGTCACGGTCTTCTGGCCAGGGGTGCCCGGGTCTTCGACCTTGGTCTTGCCCTTTTCGAGCCCCGGGTCGTCGACCTTCTGCTCGGGCGGCGCGATTTCCTCGTTCTGCTTGACCATGGTGACGCCGGTCCGGCTGATGTGGACCTCGGCGCCGTCGACCAGCTTGACGTCGAGACCACCGATGGCCTCGTCGTCCGGGCCGAGGGACATCCGGAGCTCACCGAGGAATTCCTTGGTGGTCACCGAGTTGGTCTGAACCTTGCGCGGTTCGTTCGCGCCGTCGTAGACCGTGACGTTTTTGAGGGTCTTGACCTCGACGGTGGCGCCTTCGAGCGGCAGCTCACCGTTCTGCGGGAGCGACGTCCAGGTGCCGGCCTTGGCGAGGTCGGCTCGACCGAGCTGGTTCAGCGCTTCGCCGAGGTTGGTCGCGCGGACCCAGGACTCCTGCTGCGGTGCGCCGTCGACGATCAGGTTGAGCTTGCGGCCGCGCTCCAGCTTGATGACGCCGCCGTCGCCCACCTCCGCTTGGGGCGAGGGCGAGAGCGAGTCGTGCGCGCCGACCGAAAGGCCGGCGTCTTCGAGGACTTCGCCGACCGTGTCACCGAAGCTGTGGACGGTCTGCTGCTTACCGTCGATGTCGAGCGTGACGCTCTTGTTCATCGCCATCGCGGCCGCGCCGCCACCGCCGAGGGTGAGCAGCACCGCCATGACGGTTCCCTTGAGGAACCGCTTCTTCCAGACGCGGGTCGCGCTCGAAATGACCTCGTCCTTGGTCGCGGCCTTCATCGGCGCGCCCGCGGTGCGGTCTGCGGCCATCTCGTCCGGGATGACGATCGGCGGGAGCATGGTGGTCTCGGCGCTGATGAGCCGGACCAGCTCGTCGACGTCGACGTCGATCTCGGCCATCAGCGTGTCGGCGTCGGGGCCGAGTGCGGCCAGGACGTCCTGATGCGTGATGCGCGGATCGTCGGAGTAGTCCAGCTCGCCGTACTGAGTGTCGCGGTCGAGCACGGCAACCGAACCGGAGGAAGCGAAGGTGTTCGTCTCTGCGCCGAGGCGCGAGCCATCCTGCCTACTGCTACCAGTCACTGGGTCGTTCCCTTTCCCAAGACGTCGAGGAGCTCGACAACCACTCCACTACGTCCTTCGTCTCGATGCGCACTTCGGCACACCTCTAGAAGTCCGACACCCGCAGCCAGCGCCATCGTCACGGTTCCAGGCCGTACCTCTCCTGTTTCCGCTTCCCCGACGTGCACTGACGTGACTGTGGGCGTAACAGCCGGAAACCGCATGAGCGGTACCGACCGGCACGATCACGGGACAGTAACGAACCTCACTGGGTTGCGCAAACACCACCCGGAGTGTCGTGACGTTGGTCACTCATCAGAGTGGACCATTGTTGATCACTAATGTCGCAATCCGTTTAACCGGCGGTGACTGTGAGCAAACCGAAGACCCGCTCAGCGGTCACCCGCACCGATTCGGCCACCTCGTGCACCGCCTCGCCTCTGAGCGAGGCGAGATGGCGAACCGTGTAGGCGGCGCAGTAGGGCTCGTTCGGCCGCCCCCGGAACGGATGCGGGGTCAGGAACGGCGCGTCCGTTTCGACGAGGTACTGGTCCGCCGGCACGATCCGTGCCGCCTCGTGGAGACCGCGGGCGTTGCGGAAACTGACCGTTCCCGCGAACGAGAGGACATATCCCGCGTCGACGCACCGGCGCGCGATGTGCTCGTCCCCCGAAAAACAGTGGAAGACGACCTGGTCGGGCGCACCCTCTTCCTCGAGGATCCGGAGGACGTCGTCGTGGGCGTCTCGATCATGGATCATCAGCGGTTTGCCGATCCGCTTGGCGAGATCGATGTGCCATCGGAAGGCGTCCTGTTGCGCGTCGTGCGGCGAGTAGTCCCAGTAGTAGTCGAGGCCGGTCTCCCCGACCGCGACCACCCTGGACTCTTTCGCGAGACTCTCCACTTCGGATTTCTCGGCCTCGCCGAATTCCTTGGTACGCGTGGGATGGATCGCGACGGCGGCCCAGACCCGAGTGTCCCAAGTGGACGCTTGCGCGGCCCAGCGAGCGGACGCGAGATCGTCCGCGACGGTGATCACCCGCGAAACACCGGCGCGTTCGGCGCGGTCGACCATGGCTGTCACATCAGCCGCGGTGACCGCGCCGCACGCGTCGAGGTGGGTATGCGCGTCCACCACCGAAACCGGCAACCGGTCCGGGATCGGCGGCAACTCTTTCTTCTCCGCACCCATCAGCTGGTCATTTCGAGATCGGCGCCCATTCGGGACCGGTCTCGCCGAGTTCCGGGTCCAGCTTGGCGAACAACGGGGACGGCTTCTCCAGCGGCTTGCCGACCTCGATCGGCACGGACTTCCAGCGCGCCTGCTCGGCCTTGTAGTCCCCGGTGATAATGGGGTTGATCCGGCCGGGGATGTCGAGGTCCTCGACTTCCCGCAGTTCGGGCTGGGCCGCCCAGACACCGGTGCCGCCGAGTGCCTCGTGCACCTTCTGCGCCGAGTGGGGCAGGAAGGGGGTCAGCAACGTGTTGGCGTCCGAGACGACCTGCAGGGCGGTGTGCAGGACACTGTCGCGGCGAGCCGGGTCGTCCTTGAGTTTCCAGGGTTCCTGATCCGAGAGGTACCGGTTCGCGGCGGTCACAACGCGCATGGCCTCGCTGGCCGCCGCCTTGAACCGGGACCGCTGCAGATGGGCGCCGGCGGTGTCGAACGCCTTGCGGGAGAGCTCCTTGAGCTCCTCGTCGGCGGCCGTGGGGGCGTCAGGACGCGGAATGGCTCCGACGTTCTTGTGGGCCATGGAAATGGACCGGTTGACGAGGTTGCCCCACTCGTTGGCCAGCTCGAAGTTGGTCCGGCGGACGAATTCGTCCCAGGTGAAGTCGGTGTCCTGGGTCTCGGGACCCGCGACCGAGATGAAGTACCGGAGCGCGTCCGGGCCGAACTCTCGCAGGAAGTCGTGGACGTAGATGACCGTGCCACGCGAAGTCGAGAACTTCGAGCCGCTCATCGTGAGGAACTCGCTGGAAACGATCTCGTCGGGCAGGTGCAGCTTGCCGTACTTGCCCGCCGCCCCACCGCGATCACCCTCGCCGTTGTGACCGAAGAGCAGTGCAGGCCAGATCTGGGCGTGGAAGGTGATGTTGTCCTTGCCCATGAAGTAGTAGGAACGGGCGTCCGGGTTGTTCCACCACTCCTGCCAGGCGTCCGGGTTGCCGGAGCGGCGTGCCCACTCGACGCTCGCCGAGAAATAGCCGATGACCGCGTCGAACCAGACGTAGAAGCGCTTGAGCGGCTGGTCGCGCCAGTCGTCCAGCGGGATCTTCACGCCCCAGTCGAGATCGCGGGTGATCGGCCGCGGCCGCATGTCGTCGATCAGGTTCTTCGTGAAATTGAGGACGTTCGGGCGCCAGTCGGTCTTGCTGGACAGCCACTTGCCCAAGGTTTCGACGAACGCCGTCAGGTCGAGGAAGTAGTGCTCGGTCTCGACGAATTTCGGCGTTTCACCGTTGATCCGCGACTTCGGGTTGATCAGCTCGGCGGCGTCGAGCTGGTTGCCGCAGTTGTCGCATTGGTCGCCGCGCGCGCCGTCGTAACCGCAGATCGGGCACGTGCCCTCGATGTAGCGGTCGGGCAGGGTGCGGCCGGTCGACGGGCTGATCGCGCCCCGGGTCGTCTTCGGGACGACGTAGCCGTTGCGGTGCAGCGCGAGGAAGATCTGCTGCGTGACCTCGGCGTGGTTACCCGTGGTGGTGCGGGTGAACAGGTCGTAGGTGAGACCGAGTCCCTGCAGGTCCTGGCCGATCTGACGGGTGTACTTGTCGGCCGTCTGCTGGGAGGTCATGCCTTCCTTGTCGGCCTGGACGGTGATCGGGGTGCCGTGTTCGTCGGTGCCGGACACCATGAGCACCCGGTTGCCGGCCATTCGCTGGTAGCGGGAGAAGACGTCGGACGGGACGCCGAATCCGGACACGTGGCCGATGTGGCGGGGGCCGTTGGCGTAGGGCCAGGCCACCGCAGTCAACACTGGGGTGCTCATGCTTGTTTAGCCTACGGACGTCGTCCAAGGCATTGTTGTCCGGGAGAGGATCGGAGGCCTCGGTGTCCGCCACGCGTCTGCTGGTGCTGGGTGTCGTGCGCATGTACGGGAAGGCGCACGGCTACCAGGTCCGACGCGAACTTCTCTCGTGGGCGGCCGACAAGTGGGGCAATGTCCAGCCCGGTTCGATTTATCACGCGTTGAAGAAGATGACCACCGAAGGCCTCTTGGAACAGGTCGAGGACGTCGAGGCGGGCGGCGGGCCCGACCGGACCGCGTACAGGCTGACCGAAGACGGCGAGACCGAGTTCCTCGTGCAGCTCGGCAGGGCGTTGTCGAGCGACGACGCGACCGGGTACTCGCTGTCGGCGGCGGTCACGTTCATGCCGACGTTGCCCCGCGCGCAGGTCCTGGCCCTCCTGAAACAGCAACTGGCGAATATGGAAGCACACGCCCAGTCGACTCATTACGCCCGCGAACACGCCGTCGACCTGGGCAAACCGCCCCACGTGAGCGAGCTGTACCGCCTGTGGAGCGCGCACGCGGAAGCGAACGTGACGTGGATGCGGGATCTGATCGGCCGTCTCGAAGCCGGCGAGTACGTGATGGCGGGCGAAGGCGATGAGGACTCGGTGTTCGGCGCACCGCCCCGGTAATCAAATTTGACTACGGAACGACTTCTAGGGCACAGTCCCGTCAGCTAGTCAAACTTGACTAGCTGAGGTCGGAAAGGGGTAGACATGATCAAGGCACGCGGCCTTGAGCGGCGTTTCCGCCGCAAGGGCCGCAATGGGGGCGAGGTCCACGCCGTCAAAGGCGTCGATCTCGACGTGTCGGCCGGAGAACTGGTCGGCTTCCTCGGACCGAACGGCGCCGGGAAGACCACGACCCTGCGCATGCTGACGACGCTCCTCAAGCCCACCGCGGGCGAAGCGACGGTCGGCGGCTGTGACCTGCTCACCGACCCGCTGGGGGTGCGCAGGCGAATCGGCTACGTCGCCCAAGGCGGCGGCACCGCGCCGGCGAGCAAGGTCGTCGAGGAGATCGAGTTCCAAGGCAGGCTGTACCGGATGAGCAAGGCGGACGCGCTCGCGCGCGGGGCCGTCCTCGCCGAACAGCTGGACCTGGCCGGACTCGACCAGCGCACGACCGCGACCCTGTCGGGCGGGCAGCGCCGCCGGCTCGACATCGCGCTAGGGCTCATCCACTCACCCGGTCTCGTCTTCCTCGACGAACCGTCGACGGGACTCGACCCGCAGAGCCGGGCGAACCTGTGGGACCACATCCGCAGGCTGCGCGACGAGCAGGGAGTCACGGTCTTCTTGACGACGCACTATCTGGACGAGGCCGACGCGCTCTCGGACCGGCTGATCGTCATCGACGACGGGAAGATCGTCGCCGAAGGAACACCGGACTCGTTGAAGGCGAGGGTTTCCGGTGACAGTGTCGTGATCGGCGTCTCACCGGCATCGGCGGCGGAGACCGCGGAGATCGCGGGCCGTCTCGAAGGAGCGCACGAGATGACCGTTTCCGACGGCACCGTGCGTTTCCGGGTGCCGCGCGGGGACACCGCGATGCCCGAATTGCTGCGGGCGCTGGACGCGCGTGGCATCGCGATGACGTCCATGCAGGTGCACCGGCCGACGCTCGACGACGTCTTCCTGACCCTGACGGGACGGAGCCTGCGCGACGCCGAAGAGGGCGCGTCGATCGACGACGCCGCGGAAAAAGAGGCCACCCATGTTGCATGACACCTGGTTGATCTTCCGCCGTGACATGCTCGCGGCGTTGCGCAACCCGACGTGGCTCGCCATCGGCATCATGCAGCCGCTTCTCTATTTGTTCTTCTTCGGGCCGCTTCTGGTGAAGGCGCTCAACGCGCAAGGCCTGTCCGATGTGGACGGCTGGATGATCTTCACGCCGGCGATCATCGCGCAGCTCGCGCTGTTCGGCAGCTCTTTCGTCGGGTTCGGGCTTCTCGCGGAGTTCCGTTCGGGCGTGGTCGAACGGATGCGGGTCACGCCGGTGAGCCGGGTGGCGTTGTTGCTGGGCAAGGTGCTCGCCAACGCGCTGCAGACGGTCGTCCAGGCGTTGCTCATCATCGCGCTGGCGTATCTGGTCTTCGACCTGAACGCGCCGTTCGGCGGCGTCGTGCTCAGCCTGGTGATCGTCTTCCTTCTGTCGGTCACGTTGGCGTCGTGCTCATACGCGCTGGCGCTGACCCTCAAGAGCGAAGACACCTTCCCGGCTTTGCTCAACGCGGTTCTCATGCCGTTGCTGCTGCTTTCCGGAATCCTGATCCCGATCACCGCGGGCTCGGCGCCGGAGTGGCTGTACACGATTTCCCGGTTCAATCCGTTCCGACACGTGGTGGATGTCGAGCGGAACAGTTTCCGCGGTGACTTCTCGATGGACGCGTTGTTCACCGGGAGCGTCGTGGTGCTGGTCATGGCCGTTCTGGCCATCTGGTGGGGCGCGAGGACGTTCCAACGCGAAAACGCCTGAGACACGCTGTACCGAAAGGTCACCTTACGGTCGCTCCGCCGACGTAAGGTGACCTTTCGGTCGTACTGGGGCGAAATTCGAGGCAGGTGAGTTCGATCGATCCGGAAGGTGAGCACGGCGTCACCCTGTCCCACCGCGAGACGGTGACGGACTGGCTGGCGGTGCGCGGTGCCGACATCCGGTTCGCGTCGGTCACCGTCACCGAGAACACCAACTGGCGGGACGTCGTGGCGGAACGCAATCTGGCCGGCGCGCAGGACGCCGGTATCCACACCGGCGCACGGCACTACGCACGGCCCGGCGCCGTCCACGACCAGGCCGAGCATTTCGTGCGGACGGCGAGCGCGCTCGGTGCCTTCGCACCCGGTTCGCTCGCGCCGGCGCTCGAAGTGGAGGCGCCCAGCGTCGACGACCGGTTCATCAAGGCGTGGATCAAACATGTCAGGCACGCCGCGCGCGTCGAACGCGTTCTCGTGTACGCGGGGCTCGACTGCTGGACGAACCGCTTGCGGCCGGACAAGTGGGCGGACAGCGAAGTGGTGTTGTGGCTGGTCAGGCATAACGAAATCCCGGGAAGGCCCGGCTGGTTCCACTCGCGGCTGGGATTGCACCAGCACGGTTTCGGCACGGGACTGCCCGGTGTGGACGGACCGATCGCGCAGGACGCCGTGGTCTATCCCTTCAAGCTCACGGACGTACTTCTGTAGTGCCCACTCCGTGACGAGGGATGTGCGTGTTGTAGCCGCTTGGTCGCGGATCTCACTTTCCGGTGGACGCGGGTTGCGTTTCCGGCCACTCGAACGGTGACAATGTCGCGTGCGGTTGATGTGCCGGAGGCTGCGGACGGACGTCGGGCCCGAACGGGCACTGGCGGTTCTCGGAGTACGCGCCAGGAACCTCGGTCTCGCGCCGCCTGCCGCGCTTTGCGGAGAGTGGTTCTCTTCGCGCGCGATCATCGCGCTGAGCGCTTCCTTGACTCCGGTCCGGGATGTGGCCGAAGCGTTCGCGATCCCCGCTCGGATGCCTTTCGTTCGTGACGCGGTGCCCGGCGCCGTCGGAGGCGGCTGGTTCGGTTACCTGGGCTATGACCTGATCGATCCGTCGGGCCGATCCGGCGCGCTTCCTCCGGCCGCCTGGGGCTGGGTCGACAGGGTGCTGCGGCTGGACGCGGACGGTTCGTGGTGGTTCGAAGCCCTCGTTCCCGACGGCGCCCCGGATCCCGTCGACGAAGTGGCCGCGGTGGAATCCTCGCTCGCCGAGGCTCCCGATGCGCCGGCTTGGAGTTCCGGCCCGTTATCGCGTCCGCTTCCGTCGGAGCACTATGACGCCGTCAAGGCGTGTGTGCACGCGATCGAAGCCGGCGAGCTGTTCCAGGCGAACATCTGCGCCCGCTTCAGCGGAGACTTCACCGGCGATCCGATCGCGTTGTTCGCCGAAGGCGCTCGTCGACTCGGAGCCCGCCGAGCGGCGTTCCTCGCCGGCGACTGGGGCTCGGTCGTCTCGTTCTCCCCGGAACTTTTCCTTGCCAGGCGCGGACATCATGTCCGGTCGACGCCGATCAAGGGCACGCTGCCACGGAGGGACGCTTCCGACGAGCACCTCGCGCAGCGGCTGCGGGAATCCACCAAGGACGTCGCCGAGAACGTGATGATCACCGATCTCGTCCGCAACGATCTCGGCCGGGTATGCGCCACCGGCACGGTGCGTGTCCCCGAACTGCTCGCGGTCCGGCCCGCGCCGGGCGTCTGGCATCTGGAGTCCACTGTGGAGGGATCGCTCGCCGACGGTGTCGACGACGCGGCCTTGCTCGCGGCCACCTTCCCGCCGGGTTCGGTGACGGGGGCGCCGAAGATCCGGGCGCTGGATCTGATCGCCGAGCTGGAGCCTGCCGCGCGCGGCGTCTACACGGGCGCGATCGGACTCGCTTCGCCGATCGCCGGGCTGGAACTGAATGTCGCGATCAGAACCTTCGAAATCCACGAAGGCACGATCGAGCTGGGAGTCGGCGGCGGGATCACCGCCGACTCCGACAGCGAAGCGGAATGGCAGGAATGCCTGCACAAATCCGCTCCGCTGGAGGGCCTGCTCGGTTGAGCTACTTGGCGGGGTCCAGCAGGAGCTTGCCCATCGTGCCGCGCGAGCGCAGGGCCTCGTGGGCGGCGCGTGCGTCGGACAGCGCGTACTCGCCACCAGCGACGGCACGGACCCGGCCCGCGAGGGCCAGCTCGAAAAGCTCGTCGAGCGCGCGGCCGAAAACGTTTCCGGGGAGTTTGAAGACGTGCGGGAGCCACATGCCGGACACGGTGGTGCTGTGCCCGAGGAGGTTGCGGGCCTCGATCGGCTTCGGCTGCTCGCGGCTGGCCATACCGTAGAACGCGAGGCGGCCGAACGGCGCGAGGGCGGCGATGCTCTGGTCCGTGACGATGCCGCCGGTCATGTCGAGCACGATGTCGACACGCTTGCCACCGTTCGCCTCGCGAAGCGCGTCGGTCATGTTTTCGGCGCGCGAATCGATGGCGACGTCGGCTCCGAGCTCGAGGGCGAGGGCGCGCTTCTCGTCGCTGCTGGCGGTCGCGATGACCCGGCTCGCTCCCCAGGCTTTCGCGAGCTGCACGGCGATGGAGCCGACCCCGCCCGCGGCCGCGTGCACGACGACGGATTCGCCGGGTTCGAGGTGGGCGGTCTTGCGCAGCAGGAGTGAGGCGGTGGTGCCCTGGACGATGAAGGACAGCGCGGTCAGGTCATCGACGCCGTCGGGCACCGCGAAACTGGTGACCTCGTCGGCCACCGCGCGCTCGGCGTAGCCGCCGCCTCCGTTGAGCAGCGCGACGACACGCTTGCCGTCGGCGGCACGGCCGACGACCTCGCCACCGGGCACGAGCGGGAGCTCGCTCGGCGCGAGGTAGGAGTTCTCGGCCTGATGCGTGTCGGCGTAGTTGACGCCGATCCGGTCGACCTTTACCAGCAGCTGACCCGGGCCGGGGACGGGATCGGGCAGGTCGACGAGGTTGAGCACCTCGGGTCCGCCGAATTCGGTCACCTGTACTGCGCGCATCCGCATCCTCCTCTTCGAGATGAGACATTCTTGCATATGTCTCACCCTTGAGACATGCCGTGATATGTTTCACTCATCGAAACCGCACTCGAACGCCAGTTGACTTCGCCGCGCCCGGACGCTCTGCGCGCGTTCACGCTCGCGCGCGCCCGGTTCCTGGAAGGGCGCCGGGTGGACATGGGCGACCTCGCGGGCGAGCTGGGGATCAGCCGCGCCACCCTGCACCGCTGGGTCGGCGGCCGGGATCAGTTGCTCGGCGAGATCCTGTGGTCGATGACCGTGAAAGTATTCGAAGCACGCGCTTCGGGCGAACTCGGACGCGGCACGGAAGGGATCGCCGAGCTCGTCGGCACCTTCGTCCGGACCGTGAACGGTTCGAAACCGTTCCGGGAGTTCCTGCGCAACGAGCCCGAGCGGGCGCTGCGGATCCTGACGACGAAGGCCAGCGTGGTGCAGAGTCGCGCGATCGCGAAAATGCGCGAGTTCCTGGACGAAGAGGTCGCGGCCGGACGACTCACCCCGCCACTGCCGGTCGAGGACCTGGCCTACCTGCTGGTGCGGATCGGCGAGTCGTTCATCTACACCGACGTCATCACCGGCGCGGAACCCGATGCCGCGAAGGCGTATGCGGCCGTGAAGGCCTTGCTCTCCTAGTTTTTACGCGACGCGAGCACGGCGTCGTACAGTTCCTTCTTCGACACACCTGTCGCTTCGGCGACTTCGGCGGCGGCGGACTTGAGGCGTTCGCCGGCCGCGACCCGCGACGAGACTTCCGAGACCAGGTCCTCGACGCTCACCGAACGCGGCGGCGCCCCCGAGAGAACGACGGTGATCTCACCCTTGACCCCGCCGGCGGCCCAGGCGGCCAGCTCCGGCAGATTGCCGCGTTTGACCTCTTCGTAGGTTTTGGTCAGTTCGCGGCACACGGCCGCTCGGCGGTCGGGGCCCAGGACCTCGGCGGCGTCGGCGAGCGTGCTGGCGAGGCGATGCGGAGATTCGAAAAACACTGCCGTGCGGGGCTCGTCCTTCAGCGAACCGAGCCATTTCGCGCGTTCACCGGGCTTGCGCGGGGCGAACCCTTCGAAACAGAAACGGTCGCACGGCAGGCCGGACAACGCGAGCGCCGTGGTCACCGCGGACGGGCCGGGCAGGCAGGTCACCGGAACCTCCGCCTCCACACAGGCCGCCACCAGCCGGAAGCCGGGATCCGAGACACTCGGCATGCCGGCGTCGGTCACCAAGACCACCGTCTCCCCCGACTGGAGCGATTCGAGCAGTTTCGGCAGGCGAGCGGTCTCGACGTCCTCGTAGAAGCTGACCACGCGGCCGGTCGGCGAAACGCCGAGGGCGGCGGTGAGGGAGCGCAGGCGCCGGGTGTCCTCCGCGGCGATCACGCCGGCCGTCGCGAGGGCTTCGGACAGGCGCGGCGAAGCGTCGCGGACGTCTCCGAGCGGGGTGGCTGCCAGCACGAGGCGTCCTTCGGTCATTCCCGAAGGTTAACCGGTTCGCAGATCCGGACACCGAGTTCACTCTTCCGCCCGTAGGATCATGCCCCGTGACCGCACTGCTGACCCGTGACAACGAGAGCGTGCGGCCGGATCCGGTCGACGCGCTCCGGCCACCGAGCGATCGGGAGGCCTCTCTCCTCGGCCGCGGCATGCCGACCGATCGCCTGCGCGGCTGGGTCGTCACGCTGGTGCTGACGCTCATCGGCGGCATCGTCCGGATCCAGAACCTGGGAACGCCCACGGACAAGGGCACGCCGGTCTTCGACGAGAAGCACTACGTCCCGCAGGCGTGGCAGATGCTGCGCAACGGCGGTTACGAAGACAACTACGGCTATGAGCTGATCGTGCACCCGCCGCTGGCGAAGCATCTCATCGCGATCGGCGAGTGGCTGTTCGGCTACAACGCCTGGGGCTGGCGGATCATGCCCGCGCTGGCGGGCACGCTGATCGTGTTCCTCATCATCCGGATCGCCCGGCGGCTCACCCGTTCCACCCTGCTCGGCGCGGTCGCCGGGATCCTGGTGATCAGTGACGGCGTTCTGCACCTGCAATCACGTATGGGCATGCTCGACATCTTCATCGCGTTGTTCGTGCTCGCCGCGTTCGCCTGCGTGCTGTGCGACCGCGACCAGGTGCGGCAGCGGCTCGCGGTGGCCGTCCGCGAAGGCTGGATCGACGAATCCCGGTTCGGCCCGAAGCTGGGTTTCCGGTGGTGGCGGTTCGCCGGGGGCCTGATGATCGGGCTGACCTTCGGCGTCAAATGGTCGGCGCTCTACTACATCGCCGCGTTCGGGCTGCTCACCGTGTTCTTCGACGTGGCCGCGCGCCGGGCCGCCGGCGTGCAGCGGCCTTGGGTCGGCACGCTGCGCCGCGACGTGCTGCCCGCGCTGTGGGCGATCGTCGTCGTTCCGATCCTGGTGTACCTCGCCTGCTACTGGGCCTGGTTCGCGAGCGAGACCGCGACCGACCGCAATTACGTGGCGATCAAGGACATCGATCCCGGTTTCTGGGCGTGGATGCCGCCCGCGTTGCGGTCGCTCGGCGACTATTCGATGAACGTCCTCGACTTCCACGCGAACCTGGTCACGCCCAAGGACAAACCGCATCCGTGGGAGTCGAAGCCGTGGACCTGGCCGATGGGGCTGCGGCCGATGCTCTACGCGTACGCGGGGGGCACCGACGCGACCGGCTGCGGTGAGTCGACCTGCGTGCGGGCGACGATGCTGATCGGGACGCCGGCGATGTGGTGGCTGGCGCTGCCGATGCTCGGCTGGAGCGTGTGGCGGTCGTTCTTCCGCGCGGACTGGCGCTACGCCGCCGTGCTCGTCGGCTACCTGGCCGGCTTCCTGCCGTGGTTCACCAACCTCGACCGCCAGATGTACTACTTCTACGCGACGCCGTTGGCGCCGTTCCTGATACTCGGGTTGACGCTGATCCTCGGGCAGATCCTCGGCAGTGCGAAACGCGGCTTCGAGCGGCGGGGCACCGGCATGCTCGTCGTCGCCCTTTACGTAGGGCTCGTGGTGGCCAATTTCGCCTGGTTGTGGCCGATCCTCAACGGCAACGCGATCACCAACGAGCACTGGAACGCCGAGCTGTGGCTTCCGTCCTGGAAGTGACCGCGACCGGTTGCCCCAAGATCCAGCGAGGCCCCTGAAAGCGACTTAGACTCCTGTCCGAATCAGGGATTTCTGGGGGTCACCATGTCTCGTTGGCCGTATCTCGTGGCCATCGCACTGCTGCTCACGGGGTGTTCGAGCGCCGTCGACGGAAAAGCCTTCCGTGAGGGTGCCGCTCCGGCCGCCACCAGCGGCGGCGAAGCGAAGTATCCGAAGTACGACCCGCCCGCGGACGGGTCGGGTTTCAGCGATCAGGTGCTCGATCAGCCGCTGGCCCTGCCCGTGAAACAGGGCGAAGAAGGCTGCGATTGGCTGGATTCGATCAAACCCGATCTGCAGCCGCTCGGCCTGGTCAGCACCAAGGGCACGCTCAGCGGCTGCCAGTTCGTGTTCCCGGGGAACAAGGGCGCGCAGGTGCACGCCTACAGCCCGTACAGCTGGATCACGCAGGACTCCCCGGTGATGGAACCGGTGGAGATCGCCGGCATCAAGGGCCGGGTCTATGCCTTCGACCCGGAACCGGCGACCTTCTGCTCGGTCAACATGGACGTACGCGCCTACGCCTCGATCGCCGTCGACGCCTATGACGTCGACAACGACGAAGGAGGGGTCCGCGCCGAACACTGCGAACTGGCGAAGAAGGTCGCCGAAGTGGTGTTGAAGAAATTCGTTCCGCTCGCCGGTGGCAAGCCTGCGCCGAGCACCGTTCAGGAGCCGTCGGCGGAGGCGCTGAAGAACGCCGACATCTGCGAGGTCGTCAAGTTCACCCATGCGAATTACGCGGGGGTCAACGCGGGCCGTGAAAGTGCTCAGAAGGGCGAAAGCCCTGTCGGACCGACCTGTACCCACGAGGTCGCCTATGCGAAAGCCGTCGGGATGTACACGACCGGCACCGGCGGTCTCGAAACCGTGCCACCGAAGCAGGGCGCGGAGGTGCGGAACGGGAAGTTCGGGCTGCTGAAGGCCAGGTACGAACAGACCGAGGAGACCTGTGCCGTGAGCGTCCAGCTCGCGAATGGTCAGGTGGTGCAGGTCGATTTCATCGGCAAGAAGAAGGAAGCGATGAAGCGGACCTGCGTATCCGCGCAGCTCATCTTGGCGGTGTCGATGGTCGCCTTGATCAACGGCGACGCGTAGGGCGTTTCCCGATTCCACTGTGACACTTAGGACTAAGTTGTTACTCTCCCCTGGTCAGTCGCAGTTCGACAGGGGGCATCATGATGATCCGACCGCTCGGAGCGGCCTGCGCGGCCGTCGCGTTGTTCTTGATCGCGGGCTGCGAAGAGCAGACAGCGGGGACCGCGTCACCACAGACTTCGGCTGTTCCGAGCACTTCCGAAGCGCCGAGCAGCAGCTCGAGCGCACCTACGTCGACTACGCGCGCAAGCGCTACAGCCTCTTCAGCGACCGCCGCGACGGTCCTCAAGCCCGCCACCGGCGGGGCGGTGACGCACACACCGGACGGCGCCGCGCGCGTGATGGAAGAGTTCCATCACGCGCTGGGTGCCAAGGACCTGGACACCGTGTGCCGGATTTCGGCGCCCGCCTATGACGGCGGGATGAAGGAGTGCCGCAGCCTCACGCCGATGCTGTTCGAGATGTTCACGCCCGCGGATCTGAAGAACCTGAAAGTCACCCGGGTCGACCGCGCGAAGGTGAAGAGCAAGGGGCCCGACCAGGTGACCGTCCCACCCGACGCGATCGCGCCGAAGGCGACGATCATGGACGGGGACCCCAAGATCTTCACCATGGGCTGGCGCGACGGGACCTGGGTGATCATCGAGTGAGAGAGCAAGGGACCTTTGCTAGCGTCCGTTAGCACACTAACTAACGGTAGCAAAGGTCCCTTGCTCTCTTTCCGCAGGTCAGCGCGGGTGACGCTGAGGCTGCGGTTGCTGGCGGGGCTGCGGTTGCGACTGCGGAGGGCGTCGCGGGACGATCTGGGTGACCGGGCCGTCCGGCGACTTGCCCGCGCGAGCGAGCCAGCCTTCGACGTCGCGGCGCACGGCGCTGAGCGTCGGGCGCCGGCGGGGTTCCTGGTCCAGCGAAGCGATGAGGATCCGCGCGTGCGCGCTGCGGTTCGGCAGCTTCGAGACCGGTTCGGCACGGGCGGCGGCCATCAGCGCGGCCATCGGGGTCTCCCGGGTGCCGCGCGGGGGCTGGCCTGACAGTGCGTAGCTGACCGTCGCGGCGAGCTGCCAAGCGTCCGAAGCCGGGCTCGCCGGGGAGCCCATCGCCTGCTCGGGAGCGACGAAGTCCGGCGTGCCGATCATCATCCCGGTCGCGGTCATCTTCGAGTCGCCCTGGCTGCGGGCGATACCGAAGTCGATGAGGTGAGCGAGCCCGTTGCGGTCGAGGATGATGTTCGACGGCTTCAGGTCCCGGTGCAGGACACCCTTTTCGTGCGCCGCGGCGAGCGCGCCCGCCATGGTCGACCAGAGCCGTCCGGCGGCGATGTCGTCGAGCGGGCCCTGCGAGTCGACGATCTCGGCCAGCGAGCGCCCTTCGAGGTACTCCATGACCAGCGCGAGCCCGTCAGGCTCCTCGACGAGGTCGTACACGCGGACGCAGTTGGGGTGGTTCACCACGGCCAGCGCACGGGCCTCACGCTGCATCCGCTCTTCGGTGTCCCGATCCGGCGCGTGCGCGATCTTCAGCGCGACAGTGCGGTTGAGCTGCGTATCGACCGCTTCCCACACGGTGCCGAAACCGCCGTGGCCGAGCCGCCGGACACGCTTGTAGCGGCCGCCGCCGGAGTTCCGGGAACCCGGAGGCGGCGGGACCGGGCCGGGTACCGCGGCCAGCGCGGGAGGCTCGGGCGCCTGTGCCAGCGCGGTCGCCGGGTACTGCTTGGCGGGCGGGGGCGGCAGCTGCGGCTGCGGTTTCGGGGCGGGCGGCTCCGGGCGGTACGGCTCGACCTTCTGCCGGGGCTGCGGGTCCGGCCGGTTGATCACCGACCACGGCGGCGGGCCGACCAGCGCGACCGGGATCAGGCCCAGCACGCTGAACGGCAGGAAACCGAGCCAGAAGTGCACGGCGGTGTTCGCGCCCATGCCGATGCTCGCCAGCACCATCAGCACGAACGGGATCCAGAAGAACCGCGAAGGCCACTTCGGTCCGCGGCGGAACGCGGTCCGTGCCTGCAGCATCACGAAGAGCAGCGACAGCGCGGGCAGCCCGACCAGCAGGATCAGGTAGAAGATGTAGCTCAGCTGCATCCCGCTCGGATAGAACAGGACCTCGTACACGTTCTGGCCGCGGCCGAGGTACTCGCTCTGCGCGCCGATCAGCGGGCTGTAGTCGGAGGTGAAGGTCGACAGGTCGCCGCTGGAGAAGCCGGACTTACCGCCCGACTTCGTTGAGGCGGCCTCCTGGTAGACCTGCGAAACACCGGTGGCCAGCAGCCACGGCAGCAGGAAGACGGCGACGGCGCCGATCCCGCCGAAGATGGACAGGGTCACCACGTCGTAGCGGTTGCCGGTGCCTTTGCGGATGATCGCGACGACCATCGCTCCCAGTGCGGGCAGCAGCGCGACCAGCGCTCCCGCGGTGCTCGTCGCCCACACCCAGTCCCCTGGCCAGATCCCTGGCCCGAACAGGCTGTGCGCGAACGAAAGCAGCGCGCTCGCTAGTCCCATGGACCCTGCTCCCCTCGCTCGTCGAGGCCGTTTCCGGCGTTTTTACCCCTAGTCCAGCTTAGGACGCTCCATGCCGTCACAGGGTTGCCGGGTTGTCGCGGGCGTCTCCGCGCCGTTATCACCGGGCATCGACGTGGCCTGAAGTCCATGATGGGGTCCGGTACCCGAGCGCGAAGGAGCATTCGATGCACGCCGAGACGTATCAGCGGAGCCTCGAAGACCCGGAGGGTTTCTGGCTCGAAGCCGCGCAGGCGATCGACTGGACCCGTCCGCCGACGCAGGCCCTGGACGCGTCGAAGGCGCCCTTCTACCGATGGTTTCCGGATGGGGAACTGAACACGGCGTTCAACGCGCTCGACCGGCACGTGCGGGACGGCCGCGGCGAGCAGACCGCGCTGATCTGGGATTCCCCCGTCACCGATTCGGTACGCCGGTTCACCTACGCGGAACTGCTGGACGACGTCGCGCGCTTCGCCGGCGCGCTCGCGTCTCTCGGCGTCGGGAAGGGCGACCGCGTCATCGTGTACATGCCGATGGTCCCCGAGTCCGTGGTCGCGATGCTCGCGTGCGCCCGGCTCGGCGCGGTGCATTCGGTGGTGTTCGGCGGGTTCGCGCCCAAGGAGCTGGCGGCGCGGATCGAGGACGCGAAACCCAAGGTCATCGTGGCCGCCTCGTGCGGGATCGAGCCGACCCGGGTCGTCGAATACAAGCCGATCATCGACGAGGCGCTAGCGGGCACGGTCCATCAGCCGGACAAGGTCGTGGTGCTGCAGCGGGAGCGTGCTCACGCCGAGATGGGAGAGCGCGACGCCGACTGGACCGAACTGGTCGCGAAGTCCTCCCCCGCCGGCCCGGTGCCGGTCGCCGCCACCGATCCGCTGTACATCCTGTACACCTCCGGCACCACGGGGAAGCCGAAGGGCGTCGTGCGCGACACCGGCGGGCACGCGGTCGCGCTGGCCTGGTCGATGGGCGCGATCTACGACATCCGGCCCGGTGACGTGTGGTGGACGGCGTCGGACGTCGGCTGGGTCGTCGGCCATTCCTACATCGTGTACGCGCCGCTCCTCATCGGGGCGACGTCGATCATGTACGAAGGCAAACCAATCGGGACCCCGGACGCCGGCGCGTTCTGGCGGGTCATCGCCGACCACGGGGTGAAGGCGTTGTTCACCGCGCCGACGGCGCTGCGGGCGATCAAGAAGGTCGACCCGGACGCGGCCGAAATCGAGAAATACCAGCTCAGCGGATTCAAGACGTTGTTCATGGCCGGTGAACGGCTCGATCCGGAGACCTATCACTGGGCGCACGGCAAGCTCGGCGTGCCGGTGATCGACCACTGGTGGCAGACCGAGACCGGCTGGCCGATCGCGGCGAACCCACGCGGGCTGGAGCCGATGCCGGTCAAACCCGGTTCCGCGACGAAACCGGTGCCGGGCTGGGACGTGCGAATCCTGGACCAGGCGGGCGACCCGCTTCCCGCCGGGCGGGAGGGCGGCATCGCCATCAAACTGCCGCTTCCGCCGGGATCGCTGCCCACGTTGTGGCAGGACGACGAGCGGTATCGTGAGGCGTATCTTTCGCGGTACGACGGTCACTACCTGACGGGTGACTCCGGATACGTCGACGAAGACGGTTACCTGTTCGTCATGGGTCGCACCGACGACGTCATCAACGTCGCGGGCCACCGGCTTTCTACCGGTTCGATGGAGGCCGTGCTGGCGTCCCACCCTGCCGTCGCCGAATGCGCGGTGATCGGCGTCCGGGACAAGCTCAAGGGGCAGCTTCCGCGCGGTTTCGTGGTGCTGAAGTCGGGTGTGGACGTCGACGCCGAAACACTCGAGGCCGAATTGGTCGCGCTGGTGCGGCGTGACATCGGGCCGGTCGCGGCGTTCCGTGCCGTGTCCATTGTGGACGCGTTGCCGAAGACACGCTCCGGGAAGATCCTGCGCAAGACCATGCGCGGGATCGCCGACGGCCGCGACGAGCAGGTGCCCTCGACCATCGAAGACGCGAGCGTTCTCGATGCCTTGAAAGCGGTTCTGCGTGGCGAATGACCGATGATCGGCACGGCGCACTGGTCCGATCGGGTGTTGTCGTGTTTGCCCTATTGGTCTATACCTCTAGAAGCAGAGAGTCTCCAGGTACCCGACCGGAGGTGCTCCATGAGTAAACGCCTGTCCAGAACCGTGCTCGGCGTGGCCGTCCTGAGTCTCGTAACGTTCGGCCTGCCCGCGACGGCGAGCGCGGGACAGCACGCGAAAGCCGAACGGACCGTCGCCGACGTCGTCCCCGCGCCTGTCGACGCGAAGCCCGATCCCCGCGCGAACTTCCGGCTCAACCCCGCCACCGTCATCCGCACCGACCGCGAAGGCAAGCAGGTCGCCGAGTACCTGGCCGGACTGCTCCGGCCCGCCACCGGCTACCGGTTGCCCGTCGTCACCGGCCACCGCGGCGGCCGCCCGGCCATCTCGCTCGAAACCGGTCACGCGAGCGACCGGGCCGGCACCGAGGGCTACCAGCTCAAGGTCTCCTCTTCCGGCGTGACACTGAAGGCGAACACCGACGAGGGCCTGTTCCTCGGAGTGCAGACACTGCGTCAGCTGTTCCCGTCGGCGATCGAGGCGAAGACCGTCCAGAAGCGGTCATGGGTGGTTTCGGGCGGCACGGTGCTCGACTACCCGCGCTTCGGCTACCGCGGCGCGATGCTCGACGTCGCCCGGCACTTCTTCACGCCGGCGCAGGTCAAGCTCTACATCGACCAGATCGCGCAGTACAAGATCAACACCCTCCACCTGCACCTGAGCGACGACCAGGGCTGGCGGATCGAGATCAAGAGCTGGCCGAAGCTGGCGACCGTGGGCGGCCAGACGGCTGTCGGTGGCGCTCCCGGCGGTTACTACACACAGGAGCAGTACAAGGACCTCGTGCGCTACGCGGCTTCGCGGCACATCACCATCGTTCCCGAGATCGACATGCCGGGGCACACCAACGCGGCTCAGCACTCCTACGCCGAACTGAACTGCGACGGTGTCGCGGTGCCTCCGCGCACCGACATCGAGGTCGGCTACAGCTCGCTGTGCATCAACAAGGACATCACCTACAAGTTCGTCGACGACGTCATCCGCGAACTGTCGGCGATCACCCCCGGGAAGTACATCAACATCGGGGGCGACGAGGCCCACTCGACCACCCCGGCGGACTACCAGACCTTCGCCACGAAGGTGCATCCGATCGTCGCGAAGTACGGCAAGACGATCACCGGCTGGCACGACATCGCCAAGACGAAACCGCCGGTTTCGGCCGTTCCGCAGTTCTGGGGCACGACCGGAACGGACGCCAACGTGGCCGAGGCGGCGGCTCGCGGCAACAAAATCCTGATGTCGCCGGCGAACAAGGCATACCTCGACATGAAGTACCACCCGCAGACGCCGCTCGGCCTGAGCTGGGCCGGGCTGATCGAGGTCAAGACCGGTTACGACTGGGATCCGGCCACGTATCTGCAGGGCGTGTCGGAGAAGAACGTGATCGGCGTCGAGGCGCCGCTGTGGTCGGAAACGCTGATCACCAGTGACAACATCGAGTTCATGGCGTTTCCCAGACTGCCGGGACATGCCGAGATCGGCTGGTCGCCGAAGGCTTCCCGGACTTGGGACGCCTACCGGCTCCGGCTGGCGAAGCAGAGCCCGCGGTGGGTTCGGCAGGGGATCGACTTCTACCGGTCCACGCAGGTCGACTGGAAGTAACGCGCCATGAACGGTCCGTTCCTTGCGAAATTTGCAAGGAACGGACCGTTCATGGCACGGCCGCGGCGTCGAGGCGGGCGGTGATGGCGGCGCGGGCCAGCGTGTACGGCTCCGTGCCACCGAACATCACCGAATCGGCGTTCGCGGCCCGGCCGAGCGCGTGCAGTTCGAAGGCCAGCCGGTTCACCTCGACGGACGCCCGCAGGTGCCCCGCCTCCCTCGCCTCGACGACGGTGGACCGGATGAACCGGACGAAGCCCAGGCTCGCCTTCGCGACCGCGTCGTGGACCCGGCCGGTCCGCGCGTCGAACTCGGCGCCGGTGTTGAAGAAGAAACAGCCTCCCGGGAAAACGCGGCGTTCCGAGTAGTCGAGCCAGTTCGCGCACAGCGCGCGCAGCCTGGAGATCCCTTGCTCGACCTCCAGTGTCGGCTCGACGACGTTCTCCGCGAAGATCGCGCTCGCCGTCTCGATCGCCGCGAGCTGCAGTTCCTCCTTGGAACCGAACAACGCGAACACCCCGGATTTGCTCAGTTCCAGCTCGGTGGCGAGCCTGCCGAGAGACAACCCTTCGAGTCCTTCGACGGACGCGATATCGACGGCGCGCCGGAGCACGATCCGCCTCGTCGCGTCGCCGCGGGCCACCCGGCCGTCAACCGGCATTCCCTTCCTCTCGCCGCCGTTTCGCCGATTCCAGGCCGTCACGGTACTGCCGGGAAAGCGCCGGTGCCGCGAGCACCCGGTCCAGCAGTGCCCAGTACGCGTCCCGGCGGTCTTCGTCCAGCTGGGCGACGTTGGTGAACGACGCGACGTACACCTCGGCGATCGTCGGATTCACCGGATCGCGTTCTTCGAGCGTCATCCGCCCCGAGGTGGGGACCTCGCCCGTGCGGAGCACCCGCAGGTACCAGCCGCTGCGGCCGGAATCGATCATCGCCGGGATGACGTCCTTGCGCCCGGTCTTCATCGCGAGTTTGAAGCACGGCGTCCGCGGCTGCGAGATCTGGACCAGTGCCTCTCCCCAAGCCCAGACGTCACCGACGCGCACGTCGTACTCATCGGCGCCGGTCACCGAGGCGTTCTCCCCGAAATCGCCCGCGACCACCGGAAAACCCTGCTCCGACCAGGCCTCGTAATGCGTCGCCGGGTAGAGGTAAACCGCTTTGTCGACGCCGCCGTGGACAGTCCGGTCCGCCTGGTCGTCACCGGCCAGATTGATCTCGTCCAGCTTCAGGAAAGGCTTCTCCACCCGCGATTTCGCGATGGCGCTGTACACCGGGACATCGCGCTTCGTCCCCAGCACGGACGGCCGCCCGACGAAGACCTCGTTCACCTCGAGTGCGCTCATCCCTAGAAGATAGCACGATCGTTCGTATACTTTGCCCCATGGACTTCCTCGCGCTGACGGCCCGGGCACATCACGTCACCGGAACCACGATCGCCGGAATCGGCACGGACGACCGGGGCCGACCTCAATGCCGCCCTCGGCCGTGAACATCGCTGGGACGACGCACTCGCGAAGGCCGCGTTGAGCGTGGCGAGCCGCTATCCCGACGTGACGCCGGTGCGCGAGCCCGGCGGCGCCTTCGACCACGCTGTCGAGGCACCGCCGGGCGCCGGGCCGGGCAACCGGCCTCCTCGCGGTGCCGGGCCGTTCAACTCGGCCGACTCTCGTCACTGAACAGGACGCGGCGGCGCTGTGGTCGTACGGGGAGACGTTCTGTGGCGCGCCGTCGCCTTCACCCATCGGGCTCGCCTGAGTACCGAGTAGACAGCGTCTACATCAGTTTGATAGACAGTGTCCACAAGGTGAACCAGCGGTTACGGAGATCTGGATGGGCTACCAACGTTTCGTCGCGCTCGGCGACAGCTGTGCCGAAGGGCTGGCCGATCCGCATCCGTCGGGTGGCTTCTACCGCGGCTGGGCCGACTTCGTCGCGGCACGTCTCGCCGAGGAAGAGCCCGGTTTCCGCTACGCCAATCTCGCGGTCCGCGGGCGCAGGCTCGACCAGATCCACGCCGAGCAGACCCCGGCGGCGAGCAGGCTCCGGCCGGATCTGATCGCGTTGTTCGGCGGCGGCAACGACGTGATGAGCCGCGGCTGGGACGCGCGCACGGTCGCCCGCCGCACCGACACGGTCATCCGCGCTTGCACCGAGAGCGCGCCGGTGGTCGTCACCTTCACCCTCAGCGACATCTCACACCGCATGCCGATGGGTCACCGCATGCGCCCGCGCCTCACCGCGTTGAACGATGCCGTCCGCGAAGCGTCCGTCAGCTACGGCGCGACCCTCGTCGACCTCTGGCCGGACGACGCCGCGCACGATTCCCGCTATTTCGGCCCGGATCGGCTGCATCTGTCCGAGCAGGGCCACCGGCGCCTCGCCGGGCACGTGCTCGGCAAACTCGGCGTCACCCACGATCCGGCCTGGCTCGCCCCGCTGCCCGGTCCGGCCGGGAGATCCGGCCTGCGCGCGGATCTGCGGTGGCTGTCGCGGGAAGTCCTCCCGGTCGCGACCACCCGCTTCCGCAACCGGATCGTCGGCCGCCAGCCGGGCGACGGTTTCCTGCCGAAACGCCCCGAACTCCTGCCCGTCCACGAGGAGGCCCGGCCGTGGGCGCCCGAACCCGCCTGATCGACACCGCGGCGAACCTGCTGGCCGAAGCGGGCGTCGGCGCCGTGACGCTGCGCGGGATCGCCAAGGCCGCCGGTGTGTCGCACGGCGCGCCGCTGCGGCATTTCCCCGGCCGCGCTTCCCTGCTGTCGGCGGTCGCCACCCGCGGCTACACCGAATTGCTCGAACGCGGCACCGGCCTGCCGGACGGGACACCGCGCGAACGGCTCATCGCGGCCTGCCACGGCTACCTCGATTTCGCGCTGGCCAATCCGGCGATGTTCGAGTTGATGTTCCGCCGCGACCTCATCGACGCGGACGATCCCGAACTCACGCGGGTGAGCAGCGCGGTGTTCGACTTCTTCGCCGCGATGGTCGCCGAACTGCAGGAAGGCGGCTGGCATCCCACGACCGATCCGCGGCTGCTCGCGTCCTCGCTGTGGGCGTCGCTGCACGGTCTCGCCCAGCTGTGGCTGTGGGGCGGGCTGGCCGGTGCGAGCTTCGCGCCGTCACCGGAAAGGGCGCTGGCCGTCACGCTGGACGCCTACCTCGGGTCGTGAACCAGACGATCGAAGTCTTTGCCCAGTACGGACTTCGCGGCCTGCCAGCCACCCATCCCGTGCACGCCGGGCCCCGGCGCCGTCGCGGCCGAACAGAGAAAGACGCCGCCGAGCGGGGTTCGATGTGGCTTCCATCGCGGAACCGGCCGTCCGAGCATCTGCCGCAGGTTCACCGCCCCGGCGGCGACGTCACCGCCGGGATAGTTCGCGTCGTACGCCTCGAGTTGCGGCGAGGTGAGACAGCGGCTCGCCAGGATCATGTCGGAGAACCCGGCCGCGAACCGTTCGATCCGCCGCCGGACGAGTTCGGTGACGTCTCGCGGATCCCCGTGCGGCAAATGGCAATACGCCCACACCGGCCGTTTGCCCGGCACCCCGCGGGACGGATCGATCGTCATCGGATCGGACACGAGCACGAACCGGTCTTCCGGATCTCCCCCGCGCACGACGGCGTTTTCGGCGGCGTACACGCCTTCCGGTATCGCGACGGCGGCAGATCACGGGCGATTTCAAGGAACCGCGCGGGCGATGTCGAGGATCACCGTGCGCGACTTCGCCAGCCGCCACAGATCCGTGATCCGGCTGCCGGTGTGCCCGGCCAGCGGACCCAGCAAACGGCGCCACCGGGGACCGTCCGTACCAAGGGTGTCACAGGTCCGGTCGAGATCTTCATAGGCGAGTCCGGCCCGGTTACCGTCGAGCGGGTGCGCGTACGCGATCTCCGGCCGCAGGAGGTCGACTCCGTGCCCGGCGAGGTCGAACCAGCGGAAGAAGGGGGACGCCGCCGCGAGCCCGTTCGGACCCGCGCCGACCACCGAGACGTCGATCGACATACCGCCCCCTTGCCGGGATGCGGACATCCCGCCCGAATATTGTCGGACCTCTCTCCTAGATTGATCCGCTCCAACCCAATCAGGAAGGAGGGCCATGCCCGACCATGACACGCTGCTCGCGCGCGTCCGGAAACTCCTCGCGAAGGCGGAGGACCCGGCGGTCACCGAGGCCGAAGCCGAGTCGTACAACACCAAGGCCGCCGAACTGATCGCCCGGTACGGCATCGATCAGGCGTTGCTGGCCGCTTCCGGGGCGACGGCGGACGAGATCACCCAGATCATGATCCCGCTCGACAACCCGTACAGCCGGGACAAGGCGGGACTGCTCACGAACATCGCGCATCCGCTGCGCTGCCGGGCCCTGCTGCACCGGCTCGGCCAGTCGGTCACCGCGGTGACGGTGTTCGGCTTCCGCTCCGATCTGGAACGCACGGAACTGCTGTACACGAGCCTGCTGCTGCAGGCGACCACCCAGCTGACCCGGGTCCGCCCGGAGAACCGGGTGTTCGCGGGCGAATCCCTGGCCGCGTATAGGCGCACCTGGCTGCACGGCTTCTCCGGCGCGGTCTACGAACGGCTCCGCAACAGCGAGGACACCGCGGCCCGCACCCACACCACCGCGGCGGGCCATCGCTCCGCCGAACTGGTCATCCAGGACCGGACGGCGATGGTCAAGCAGGCCTACGACGAGCAATACGGAGACCTGCGCTCGGCACCGCCGAGGCGGTTGTCCGGCAGCGGCTACCTCGACGGTCACTCCGCCGGCGAGCGCGCCAACCTCAACACCACCGGAATCACCGGACGGCGCCGCGCGCTGCCCGTACGCTGAGCGGTCGCACCACCTCGCACGGATGATGCCGTGCCCGAAAACCACCTCGTGAGAATCGCGTGTCCTCGGGTCTACTGAGGACATGATCGTGATCGAAGACCTGGCCACCCGGCCCGACTTGCGCGAGCCCGCGCTCGCCCTCGGCGGTGTCGGCGGCGAATTCCTCCAGCACGACCCGGCCGGTCTGCTGGCGAAGTCTTCCCACCTCGCCGCCCGCTGGCCGGAATACTTCCTGGTGCTGCTGGAAGACGATGTCCCGGTGGCGAGAGCGGCCGCCGTCCCGGTCGGCTTTCCGACGGCCGAACGCCCGGAATTGCCGAACCATGGTTGGGACGCCGCCTTGATCTGGGCCGCCGAAGACCTGATGAGCACCCGTGAGACGAATACGCTGATCGCACTCGAAGTGATGGTCGCGCCCGGCCGTCGTGGCGGCGGCCTGGCCACAAAAGCGTTAAAGGCATTGAGAAAGCGCGCCTCGGAAACAGGTATGCGCAAACTCGTCGTGCCGGTTCGCCCGGCCGGGAAGGAGAACGCATCAGGACTGTCCTTTGAGGACTACATCGCTCGCCGTCGCCCGGACGGCCTGCCGGAGGATCCGTGGCTGCGCACGCATGAACGACTCGGCGCCCGGTTCGTGAAAGTGGCGCCGTTCGCGATGACGGTCACCGGCACCTTCGCCCGATGGAAGGCGTGGACCGGCGTCGAACTCCGGGACGGCCTCACGGCCGTCCCGGGCGGGATCGCGCCGGTGCTCGCCTCTTCGGCGCTGGACCTCGGCGTCTACGTGGAGCCGAACGTCTGGCTCGAGCACCTGGCAGACCAACCCGGCACCTGCTAGATTTCTTTGGCATGTGCAGGAGTGCGGCATGACCGCCACCGGACCGTCCGGCGACGAGCTGCTGCGGGTGCTGGGAGCGCTGTCGAATCCGCATCGGCTGCGGATCGTCGCGGCGCTGCGCGCGGAGCGCGCGTATGTGAGCCAGCTGGCGCGCGAGCTCGGCATCAGCCGGGCGCTGTTGCAGCTCCACCTGCGCAAACTGGAGGCGGCCGGGCTCGTATCGGCCGCACTGGAGCTGTCGGAGGACGGGAAAGCGATGAAGTTCTACGAGGTGAATCCGTTCGTGGTCGAGCTGAGCCCGGACACCATCGCCGCCGCGGCGCCGACGCTGAGCACACCGGCACCCGGCGACGAGGGGGAACGACCGTGAAGTGGCATCAATGGCAGGAGGTCGCCGGGCTGATCGGCATCTTCGTGTTCCTCACCGTGGTGATCACGGTGGTCGTGTGGCAGTTCGGCGCGACCATCCGGGCCAAGGGCGCCCTCGTCCGCGAGCACGAGTACCGCAGGCTCGCCGAAAAAGCCGTCCAGGCGCAAGAAGAGACCGAACGCAAACTGACCGAACTCGACGGACGCCTCGCCGAACTGAGGAAGAGCGTGGGCACTGTCGAGCGGATCCTCAAGGAGGTCGACTAGACACGGCTCGACCACCGGTGAAAGACCCTGGGCCGCCGAGCGGCAACTCGACGGCCCAGGCAGGAAGAAGCAAAAACCTCGCCCGAGGCATCTCACTCCTTCACGCAAAGGACTGTAGTTCATGCTGCCCGAAAAGATCGCCGCCTGGTCCCTGCGGCACCGCGCGGTCACCCTCGTCGGCTGGGTCGCCCTCGTGGTCGTCGCCCTGCTGTCGGGAATGCTGCTGGACGGCGAAAGCCGGCGAAGCACCGATCCCGGTGAGTCCGGTCGCGCACAGACCGCTTTGAACGCCCAGGACGCCTACGAACCGTTGCGCGAGAACGTTCTCGTCCAGGCGAAGGAGCCCGGCTCACGACCGTTCGCCACCGACGAGGAACTCCGGCGAGCGACCGAAGACCTGGTCACCACACTGACCCGATCCGGCTCCGTCACCGACGTCCGCTCACCACTGGCCACCGACGGTGCCGAGCGGATCTCGGCCGACGGCGCGTCCGGCCTCGTCGGCTTTTCGATCGCGGGCGGGAAGAAGGACATCCGCCCGAACTTCGAGACCGCGTCCGCGCTGGTCGAGGAGGTCGCGTCCCGGCATCCGTCGGTCCGGTTGGGCCAGTCCGGGGATCTCAGCCTGTCGACCGTGGTCGACAAGGGCATCCGGGAGGACGTGAAGCGGTCGGAACTCCTTTCGCTGCCGCTGACGCTGGTGATTCTGTTGATCGTCTTCGGCGCGCTGGTCGCGGCGTCGGTGCCGTTGCTGCTGGCGGGCACGACCGTCGCGGCGACGTTCGGCTTCCTGTCCGTCGTCGACGACTTCACCCCGATCAACAGCGCGACCACGGTGATCACGCTGCTCATCGGGATGGCGGTGGGCGTCGACTATTCGCTCTTCTTCCTGCGGCGGCAACGGGAAGAACGCGCGCGCGGACACTCCGTCGACGACGCGATCCGCATCGCGGCGCGGACCTCCGGGCACGTCGTGGTCGTTTCCGGCATCACGGTGGCCCTGTGCGTGAGCGGGCTGGTGTTCACCGGACTCGACAACTTCACCGGTCTCGCGATCAGCACGGCGTTCGTGGTCGGGCTGGCCGTGCTCGGCGCGGTCACCGTCCTCCCGGCGCTGCTCTCGCTGCTGGGTGACAAGGTCGATCGCGGCCGGATTCCCTGGCTGGGCAAGCACCGCACCGCTGCGGAGAAGTCACGGTTCTGGTCCGCGACGGCCCGCGTGGTCACCCGGCGGCCGTCGCTGTGGGGCGGACTCGCGGTGGCACTGCTGATCCTGCTCACGCTGCCCGCCCTCGGCATGCGGCTGCAGGACCCGACACCGGCGGAGAGCCTGCCGCGGTCGGTCGCGACGATCGACGTCGCCGTCCGCACCCAGGAAGCCTTCCCTGGAGCCGTCTACCCCGCGACGGTGGTGCTGACGGCCGAAACCGGCGGCCCGGTCGACAGCCCGGCGCTGCGGTCGGCGATCATGGATCTCGACCGGCGGATCGGGGAGACCTCCGGCGTGCTCAACAAACCCCTCACGGTGGCGAACGTCGACGACGCCGTGGTCGTCCGGGTCCCGCTGTCCGGCGCGGGCCGCGACGCGGAAGCCGATGCCGCGCTGGCGAAACTGCGCACCGAGGTACTCCCGCAGACGATCGGCGAGGTGGACGGCGTCGAGTTCGCGGTTTCGGGGCGCACGGCGAGCGCCCGCGACTTCGCCGACCGAGTGGTCGAGCGGATGCCGCTGGTGTTCGGGTTCGTCCTGCTGGCGGCGTTCGTGTTGCTGCTGCTGGCTTTCCGGTCCGTGGCGGTGGCACTCGGGTCGATCTTGCTGAACCTGCTGTCGATCGGCGCGGCGTACGGCCTGCTCACCTGGATCTTCCAGGACGGCCATTTCGCGTCCCTGCTGGGATTCACCCCGTACGGCGGGGTCGTCGGCTGGCTGCCGATGTTCATGTTCGTCCTGCTGTTCGGGCTGAGCATGGACTACCACATCTTCATCCTCAGCCGGATCCGCGAACGCCGGGCAGAAGGCGCCGTCACCGCGATCGTCCGCGGCACCGGCACCAGCGCGGGAGTGATCAGCGGCGCGGCGATGATCATGGTCGGCGTGTTCAGCGTCTTCATCACGCTGAGCGCGATCGAGTACAAGATGATGGGCGTCGGGATGGCGGTCGCCGTACTGATCGACGCCACCCTGGTCCGCGGCGTGCTGCTGCCCGCTTTCCTGGCGGCGCTGGGAGAACGGGCTTGGCGGCGCGACAGTAAATCCGTGGTTCTCGAACGCGTCCCGGAACTATCGTCACCGAATGCCTGACGCGCTCTTCACCCACGCCCGGCTCGCACCGATCTACGACGCCTTCGACGGCGCTCGCGACGACCTGGACCACTACCTCGCCATCATCGGCGAACTCGGGGCGAAGAGAGTGCTTGACGTCGGTTGTGGCACCGGCTGCCTGGCCGTCCTTTTGGCCGGGCGCGGGATCGAGGTCGTGGGGGTCGACCCGGCCGAGGCGTCGCTGGAGATCGCGAAGGCCAAGGACCCGGCAGGGAAGATCACCTGGGTCCACGGTGACGCGAAGGCCGTGGGCGCGGCGGGCGCCGATCTCGCGGTGATGACCGGGAACGTGGCCCAGGTCTTCCTGACCGACGACGAATGGCGCCGGACACTCGATGGCGTCCGCACCGCGTTGGTGCCCGGTGGTCACCTGGTGTTCGAGATCCGGCGTCCCGGCCGCCGCGTGTGGGAGGACTGGGCCGCGGACACCGCGCACGACATCATCGACGTCCCCGGTGTCGGCGAGGTCGAGCAATGGCGTGAGGTCACCGAGGTGGACCTCCCGTTCGTGTCGTTCCGGTACAGCTACCGGTTCCCCGACGGCGAGGTCGTCACCTCGGACTCGAAGCTGTGGTTCCGCGAACGCGAAGAACTCGAATCCTTGCTGGCCGAACACGGCTTTCGCGTCCTGGACGTCCGGGACGCCCCCGATCGTCCAGGACGCGAGTACGTGTTCATCACCCAGCGCGACTAGAGGATTTCGCCGTCCGGAACGGTTTTCGGCCCGGTGATCTTCACATCGCCCCGCACGACGACGTTCTTCCCGAAAGTGACGTCGCCGTCCACCGCGAGGCTCGTGCACTCCTTGAGCGAAGGCACCGAAGGGATACGCGCGTCGAAGTCCGGCAGGAGCTTGTAGAACTCCTTGCTCAGCGACACGACCGGCGGGGTGGTGAACTCCGGGATCATCTCCCCGCCCTCGTCGAGCACGTACGCGTCGGACCGGACGACAAGCAGGTCGTCGGTGGTTTTCACCGGCGCGAACCGGCTCCGCGGGATTTCGATGGCCCGCGCACCCTCGACCGAGCCGATCGCCGCGCCCATCGCGGTCTCGAGCTGGATCACCGGAGTACTGGCCGAATCGGCCGGATCGACGGTCTTGCGGTTCACGATCAGCGGCAGCCGCGGCGCGGCCGGGTCGGCGTCCTGCAGGGCTTTCAGCCGTTCGAGGTCGACCCAGATGTTGTTGGTGTTGTAGAAACGCCATTTGGCGACATCGCCGAACGAGTCGTCGCCGTCGGGGACCTGCGCGGATTCACGCAGGACGATCCGGCCCGCGCGCCGCGCGAGGTGCCCGCCCTTGCGGTCGGCCGCGGTGCCGAGCACGGTCTCCATCGCGAACGGGACGTTCTCGCTCGCGAGCCACGCGGCGATCCGCGCGTCCGGCAGCGCGCCGAGGTTGTCGGCGTTGGACACGAAACACCAGCGGATGCCCTCCGCCAGAAGCGTTTCGAGCATCCCGCTCACCGCCAACGCGATGTAGATGTCGCCGTGTCCCGGCGGGCACCATTCGAGTTCCGGGTTCGCGGGCCATTCGGCGGGCCGCCCGTCGGCGGTGATCTTCGGCTCGCGGCCCTGCAGGAAGTCGGCCGGGATGACGTCGTCGGCGAGATCGGGATACTTCTTCAGCAACTCCAGCGAGGGCTCGCGGGTGCCCGCGGAATTCATCAGGATCAGCGGAAGCCGCGCGTTGTACTTTTCGCGGGTCGAGAGCACCTGCATGGCGATGACGTCGAGGAACGTCTTCCCCGGCTTAATCTCCAGCAGCGACTTCGGACCGGTGAGCCCCATGCTCGTGCCCAGCCCGCCGTTGAGCTTCAGAACGGCGGTGCGGTCGAGCACCCGGCGCGCTTCTTCGGCGTCCGGCTCGGGCAGGTCGACGAGCCTGCTGATGTCCTCGAGAGGTTCGAGTTCGTTTCCGGGCAGTTGGCCGGCGCCGGGTTCGGACAGCTGCTCGAGACGCCGTCGCAGGGCCGCCAGCTCCATGGCGTGAGCTCCCGCGGAACGCATTTTCGACAGCGTTTCGGCGAATTGATCGGACAGGTGCGCGTCAGAGCTCATTGTGCCCTTTCTGAACCACTGCGTCGGGGCGTCAGTCTATTACCGGGCGCGGCGCCAGGCCGTGCTCCGGGGTCAGTACCCCGGTCATGCGGACGTCATGCGGTTCCGCGGGCAACTCACGCACGAGTTCGGCGTCCCGGACGACGGCGATCAGCGCGGCGCCGGGCGCGGCGAAGGCGAGCGACCGGTCGTAGTAGCCGGCGCCCCGGCCCAGCCGGACGCCTTCGTCGTCGACGGCGAGCGCGGGGATCAACACCAGATCGGCCGTCCCCAGCGTGTCGGGACCGAGACGGTGCCCCGTCGGTTCGAGCAGCCCCCGCAGCCGGCCGGGCCCGAGGCTCGACGGGCCTTCGTAGACGGCCCACTCCAGCGGCCCCGGCGCCTCGGGGACGATCGGCAGCAGCACACGTTTGCCCAGGTGGAGAAGTTGATCAAGCAGTGTCGTCGAGCCCGGTTCCGTACCGAACGGGACGTAGGCGCAGACGACTTCGCCCGGCAGCCGAGCGGCCGCGGCGGTGAGCGCCGCGGCCTCCCGGATCCGCTCTTCCGACACTTGCGAACGTCGTTCGGCGGTTATCCGGGAGCGCCACTCCGCTTTGCTCAAGTGTTCATTGCCGGGCTTGACCACGTGGTCAGGTTAGGCTTCACGCCTATGACAGGCGCAGCGACCACCCCGGCGGCACGGATCACGAGGAGCTTGCCCGATCGGGCGATTTCCGCGGCTTCGGACCGCATCACTCCTGGTAACGGTGGTGAACTTCAGTTCACCGACGGGCCTTTATCGCGTGCCTGGTCGAACGAACGGATCGAGATCTTCCAGTCATGACGGAGCCCATCGCCGAAGCGGCAGAGACCGAAGACGCGGGACAGTTCCGTTCCGTCGAGGATCAGATCGCGCTGACCCTGGACGCCGCGGTACGCCCGCGCCCGGTCCGTGTCGCCATCTCCGAGGCCCAAGGCCTCCTGTGCGCCGAAGAGGTCGTCGCCGAACACGCGTTGCCCGGTTTCGACCAGGCGGCCGTCGACGGCTACGCGGTACGAAGCGTCGATGTCCGCACCGCCGGTCAGGAGCCGGTGCAGCTGCCGGTGGTCGGCGAGATCGCGGCCGGTTCCCGCCAGCCGCGGCGGCTACAGCCGGGCCAGGCCGTGCGGGTCGACACCGGCGCGCCGCTGCCCACGCTCGCCGACGCCGTCGTCCCGACCGCCTACACCGACGGCCACCAGGCCAAGGTCACCGTGCACAAGTCCGTGCCGTCCGCGGGCTACGTCCGCCGCACCGGTGAAGACGTGCAGATCGGCGACGTCGCCGTACGCAAGGGCGACACCATCGGCTCGGCCCAGGTCGGCCTGCTCGCCGCCGTCGGCCGGGCGAAGGTCCTGGTCTACCCGCGACCGCGGGTTTCGATCGTGTCCGTCGGCGACGAACTGGTCGACATCGACCGCACCCCGTCGGTCGGACAGGTCTACGACGTCAACTCCTACGCGCTGTCCGCGGCCGCGCGCGACGCCGGCGCCGAGGTGAGCCGCGTCGGCATCGTCCCCGGCGATCCGAAACGGCTGCGCGAAATCGTCGAAGGCCGCCTGCTGATGTCGGAGATCGTCGTCGTCGCGGGCGGCGCCGGCGGAAGCGCGGGCGACGAGGTGCACGCGGCGCTCTCCGACCTCGGCCACATCGACCTGACGCGCGTCGCCATGCACCCCGGTTCGGTGCAGGGCTTCGGCAGGCTCGGCCCCGATTCGGTGCCGACGTTCCTGATCCCCGGCAACCCGATGAGCGCGCTGGTCGTGTTCGAGGTGCTGGTCCGCCCGCTGATCCGCGCCGCGCGCGGCACCCGCAACCCGCACCGCCGGATCGTCGGCGCGCGGCTGCTGTCCCCGATCACCTCGACCAAGGGCCGCAAGGGTTTCCTGCGCGGGCAACTCCTGCGCGACGAGGGCAACGGCGAGTACCTGGTGCAGCCGCTCGGCACCTCCGGCGCGCATCTGCTCGCGTCACTGGCCGAGGCGAACTGCCTGATCAACATCGACGAAGACCTCACCGAGGTCGCCGCGGGCGAGCAGGTCAAGGTGACCTTCCTGGCCCAGCGGGCGTAATGGGCGCACCGATTTCCGGCGTCGCCTATCCGATCGAGAGCAGGCATCCGGGCTGGCCCGCGAAGCTGGGTCCGCTCCGGGTGCCCGCCGGGGTCCTCGCCGTCCGGCCGATCCGGCTACGGGACGCCGGCGAGTGGAGCCGCGTCCGGCTGCGGGATCGCGGACACCTCGAAATGTGGGAACCGACCGGCGTCGGGCCATGGCCGGATCGCAACGCGTACTGGTCGTGGCCGTCGCAATGGCTGGCCCTGCGCGGGCTGGCCCGGCGCGGGCAATGTCTCCCGTTCACCATCACGGTGGATGGACGCTTCGCCGGACAGATCACTGTGGGTAACGTCATTCGGGCGTCGCTCCGGTCCGCGTGGATCGGCTACTGGGTGTCATCGGACATCGTTCGCGGCGGCGTCGCGACCGGCGCCGTCGCCCTCGTCACCGACCACGTCTTCGACTTCGGCGGGCTGCACCGGCTCGAAGCCACCGTCCGTCCCGAGAACGCCCCCAGCCTGCGGGTTCTCGCGAAAGCAGGGTACCGGCAAGAGGGCCTTTTCGAGCGGTATCTCGATGTCGCGGGCGGCTGGCGCGACCACTTTTGCTACGCCGTCACCAAGGAAGAAACCGGTGACGGACTGGTGTCGCGGCTCGTCGCGAAGGGTCTCGCGGAGCGCGTTTGACCCCGTCACCGGGTCGTTCCGGTGACCGCGTTACCACAAGCTGTGAGATTCACCTAATTTGGTGAGGCATTTTCCGAGATCGAAACCGGCGAGTCTGCGCGGCGTGTGTGACTGTTGTGGCTAGCGTGACTACAGCAGTGGATCGGGGGAGGTGACGGGAGATGCCCAGTTCGGTGATCATCGTCGCGCTCGCAGCGGCATGGCTCGTCGTTCTCGTGCCCATGGTCGCCCGCAAGCGCCAGCAGGTCGCACGGACGACGGACTCGGCCTTGGCGGCGCGAGTCGTGCGGAGTGGGAGCACACGCCACGAGGGACCGGAGGAGTTCGCGATGGCGGAGAACACGGAACCATCGGTAGAAGACGACCTGGCCGAACTCGAGGCGGAGCTCGACGCCGACCTCGAAGACGAGGAGCCGGAAGCCGAACCGCTTCCCCAGCCCTCGCACACGGCCCGTCCCGAAAGAGAACGCCAAAGCGCCGGCTACCGGCCCGGCCGGGGCGGATTCGACCCGGAAGCGGCGGACATGGCCGCGCGCGCCAAATACGTGTTCCGGCAACGGGTCGTCATCGCTTTGCTGGTGCTGGTCGTCACCACCGCGGCCGTCGCCGGTTTCCTGACTCCGACGGTCTGGTGGGCCAACGGTGTCGTCGACGCCGTCCTCATCGGCTACCTCGCCTACCTGCGCCGCCAGGTCCGCATCGAAAACGAGATCCGGCAGCGCCGCCTCGCCCGCTTCAACAACACCCGCGCCCCGCGCCGCCCGGCGATCGCCGACGACGAATCCCGCGAATCCCGCGAGGACGTCGAGGTCGCCACCGCCGAACGCCCGGCGGTCGTGGAGCGCAAACCGTCCCCGATGTCCCGCCTCCGGCGCCAAGCCGTCGTCGTCGACCTCGACGACGAGGACCCGGCTTTCCACGAGCTCGACGAGCCCGGAACCAGCCCTTTCCGCCGGGCCGCCGGAGAGTGACCCCCGGTTTTGGGGCTCCATGAGCCACTGATAGGCTCATGGAGCTTCAAATGAGGGGCAAGCTTCACCAGGGGCTGTAGCGCAGTTGGTAGCGCGTCTCGTTCGCATCGAGAAGGTCAGGGGTTCGATTCCCCTCAGCTCCACCGCAGCAAAAAGGCCCTTCCCAGGGAATCGGGAAGGGCCTTTTTGCTGTCCGTACAGCAGCAGAGCACAGCAGCAGCTCATCGCCATCATCGTCCCGCACGGCCTTCACGGACGGCGGGAACAGAGACTGCCGCATCGATCAGCGATTCGTGTTCGACCGGGTCCAAGGACAGCGCGTCGGCCACCCGGCGGACCGACATCAGCTGCGGGTTGCGGTGCCTGCCGGTTTCCCATCGGCGTATCGTCCGCTCCGACAACCCGGATTCGTCGGCCAATTCCTTCTGCGTCATCGTTCTTCGCTCACGATATCGTCGCACTATCTCACCGAATTTATTGATCACGATTCCGCGGCCCCTCCCGCGTTCGATTGCCTAGGCCCCCATCATCGACAATAGCGCAGATGCCGATCGTCCCCCGGCGGCCGGACATAGATGGCCGGTGTTGCCCACTGGCCACAACCACGAGGCCGAGGGCAGTATGGACGTTGCCGCTCGCGACTCGGGGGAAGGGTCCTGCGGTCGAAATCCAAGGGGCTCACCCTTCCCTCGCCGCGCATAGGGCAACAGAAATATGAGGTCCTGTTGCATCGAAGACGGCCGGCATTGTCTTCGATCATTTCGTCATGCGGTGAAGTATCGCATCGGGGATGTGCCGATTTCGCGACAACAAGAGATGGGGAGAAATGAAAGCAAAAGCCAAGCGGTTTGTTCAGGCGGCCGCGGCCGCTCTCGGTGCCGCCGGTGTCAGTGCGCTGACCCTCGTCGCTCCTGCCGGGGCCTCGACGACCGCAACCGGCGGCTCGACCGGTCAGACGCACGAGCTGCGGCGTGGCATGTATGTGGCGGGATTCAACGAAGAGGTCGCCAAGGCCAACGGCTACAAGATCGTCACTCATGCCGACGGCGACCGGCAGTCCGTCCCTGTCGACCCTGCTTCCCGGCTGCCCAAAAGCCCCATTCTGAGCCAGACTCCCACTGCGAACGCCAGCCCGGAGAACTCGGACTACGACAGAGTGCAGGGCAATTGCGGCGTCTCTTGGATCGCCGTCAGACAGACCGGGCCCAGCAACGTCCAGGTCGCGAGTGGCTTCGGGGTCTATACCGGGACCATCGGCCATAGCTGGACGGTGGCGCTGAGCGATGCCAACGGCACATCCCATCAGAGCGCACCGAGCAGACCGACCAATGGGAGCTTTGCCTGGACCTGGTCCAACCTGTACCAGCGTTCCTACACCTTCGATCACGTGAGCAGCGGCGTGGCACAGCTCGTCGACGGCACCGTCTGTTACTCCGGCCGTCCGTCCGTCTCGATCAGCGGACTGTAGGGCGCTCGAACCGATGACGACGGGCGGGAATCCGCGTCAACCGGATTGCCGCCCGTCCACGCCCCAAAATCCCCAGCTACCGACTCGGCTCCGAAGGTACCGTGACCATATGCACACTGCCGCCTGGCAGGGACCACCCAACGACATACTGGGCCATCCCGCACCGATCGAACAGTTCGTCGTCAGGACGGACGACACAGTCGTCGCACTACAGCACGCCCTTGCCTTTCGCGAAGGCTGCTGTTTCACCTTGCAGTTGGCCGTCCGGCGGGGTTCAGTGGATGAGACGGCCTGGAAAGGTTTGACTGACAGACATGCCACCAGAGGGTTCCCTCCGGAGCCGACCGATGCCGATCTGAAGTTCGGCGTCAGCTTTCCTGACGGCTCGAAGGCCACCACGGTCGGCAATACCTTCCACGGCTGGCCGAATCCCGCCGATCGACCGGAATCTCCCAGGCTCGTCGACGCGGGCGGCGGATTCAGCAGCGACGACCGGTATTACCGGAGCGACCACCATCTTTGGCTTTGGCCACTTCCACCGCCCGCCCCCTTCGACTTCGTCATCGAGTGGCAGAAAATGGGCATCGGCGCCACCGCTACGACAATCGATGGAACTGCCATCGTCCGCGCGGCGGAACAGGCCCGACCGTACTGGCCGTGACTCGTCGGCGACCGGTTCCAGCCCACGGACGGATCACCTCGCGGCGATCGCCAAGGCGGCCGCGAAAAGCGTGTACGAAGCCAGCAACCTGGTACCCGAAAAACTCAACGCGCCGCCGGCGGAACGCCCCAGCAACTGCCCGACGCATTCCGCGGTGATGACGGCGGTCGCCAGTTCCGCGGCGGTGAAACCGCTCGAGTCCGCAGTCGTGGCTCTGAGGTACAGGCCCGGATAGGCGAGTCCGACACCGATTCCGGCGACGGTCCAGGCGACGAGAGCTGCGGCGAACGAGCCGCCGACGGCAAGGGCGGCGGTGCCGGGGGCGGTCAGACTCAAGCCCACGACGGGAAAGCGCGCCGAGGTGAACTCGGCGGCCGCCAGGCTGGTCACCGCCCAGCCGAGCGGGGCGGCGCTCAGAACGATCGCCGCCTGCCCGAGGCTCACCTGGAATCCGCTCGTCAGGAGCACGGTGATCAGGCTGTCCGCGGTTCGTCGACTTCGAAGGCCAGTTCGCATCGGCCCACGTCGTCGCCGAACGACCGGCATCCCGCCCCCGGCGGGCATTTCGACCTATCCGCCCGGGTGCGACACCGGCCCGACCCGCAGGCCGAGTACCTCGTAGAACCGCGTCATGGCCCGACGTCCGAGCTGTACCGGGTTTGGCGACCTGGGCCATCCAGCAAGCAACTAGCAAGTGAGCATGCGGTCCTGCGAGCGATCGCGGAGCATTAGCGGGATCGTGGCCAGCGCCAGTGCGGCGCCGATCCACGGGATGGCGGTCAGCGAAGCCCCCAGGTTCAGCGCCCCGGCGGCGAAGGCCGGAGTGAGGCTGATGCCCAGCTGGAAAGCCGAGACCGTGGTCGCGCCGGCGAGGGTCGGGGCGGAAGAGGCGATGGTGAACACCCGCCCGTAGAGCGCCGGATTGAGCACGAAGGCCGCGACTCCCAGCAGGAACACCGTAGGCACGACAACCCAGGCTGAAGCAGCGAAGAGGGCGAGCAGCGCCGAAAAGACCGTGATGCCGACGGCGCCGCCGAGCAGCGCGTGGTGCGGGCGGCTGTCGGAGATCCGGCCGCCGAGGGACAGGCCGGCGAAGGCGCCGATCCCGAAGAGCGCGAGCACCGCGGGGATCCAGACCGCCGGAAGGACGTCCGCCAGCATCGCCGCCAGGTAGTTGAAGGACACCATGTACGCGGCGGTGCTCAGGATCGTGATCGCGTAGATGCCCCAGAGGCGTGGCGACCGCATGGCGAGCAGCTCTCCCGAAAGGCTCGGCGCGGCGGACGCGGTGGCGGGCAGGCCGACGGCGCACGCGACCACGCCCAGCACGGTGAGCAGCACGACGCCCCAAAAGCCGCCGGTCCAGTCCGTGAGGTTGCTCAGCAGGGTGCCCGTCGGCCCTCCGGCCACCATGGCGACGCTGAGTCCGGCGACGACGACGCCGGAGGCGCGGGCGTTGCGGTCGGGAGTCACCAGGCTGATCGCGGTCACGGCCGCGACGGCGAAGAAACCGGCGTAGGCGAGACCGGCGACGAACCTGGTGACCAGCAGGATCCAGTAGTCGCCGGCGAGCAGGCCGGTCGCGATGGCGGCGGCGAAGACGGCCTGCGTGGTCATCAATGCCGTTCGCCGCGGCCACTTCAAGCTCAGCACGGCGAACGGCGGACCGCCCAGCACGACGCCGAGGGCGAACGCGGTGATGAGCGCGCCCGCGGACGACAGGGAGACGCCGAGATCCGCGGCGGCCGAAGGCAGGACCCCGGCCATCAGGAACTCGGCGCTCCCCATCGCGAACAGACTGAAAGCAAGGAGATAGACCCCGAGGGGGAGGCGCTTGGTCTCGATCATGGCGCCAGCATCGGCGGCTTCTGGCTGTTTCGGCAAAGAACTTTGCCGGAACCGGGACAAGCTGCTGTGCTGGCGAGATGGAGAGCGACCCCACCGTCACCGCGGCGATCGAATCGATCGCGCCCCGGCTGCGCCGTGCCCGGGAAAAGAAGGGCACGACGCTGATGGAGCTCAGCCGCGCCACCGGCATCTCCACCAGCACCCTGTCCCGGCTCGAATCCGGACAACGCAAGCCGAGTCTCGAACTGCTGCTGCCGGTGATCGCCGCGCTGGGCCTGCGCGTCGACGAGATCGTCTCGTCACCGAGAGTGCTCGAACCGCCCTCGGACGGCCGCGTCCTCATCCCGCTCACGCGGCACGAGAACGGGCCCCGTGCCTACAAGATGACGATCCCGGCGGGCGACGACGAGCCCCGCCCGCGAACGCACGCCGGCCGCGAATGGCTTTACGTGCTGCGGGGCAGGCTCCGGCTCGTACTCGGCGACCAGGACGTCGTGCTCGGTCCCGGCGAGGCCGCCGAGTTCGACTGCCGGACGCCGCATTGGTTCGGCGCCACCGGCCGCGGGCGAGTCGAGGTGCTCAGCCTGTTCGGCAAGCAGGGTGAACGGGTCCACGTCCGCGCCCGCACCCGGTGATGTCAGTGCCTTTGCTGGATGCGGATCAGGTTCCCGGACGGGTCGCGGACGGCGCCGTCACGCAGGCCGTACGGCTGGTCGGTGGGTTCCTGGATGACCTCGGCGCCCGCCTCCTGGAGATGTTTGAAGAGGCCGTCGAGGTCGTCGGAGGAGAACAGGATGCTCGCGTAGGTGCCCTTGGCCATCATCTCGCCGATGACGCGGCGCTCGTCCTCGGTGATGCCCGGGTCGACGGCAGGCGGGTGCAGCACGATCGACACGGGCTGCCCCGGCGGGCCGACGGTGATCCAGCGCATGCCCTCGTAGCCGACGTCGTTGCGCACCTCGAAGCCGAGGGTGTCGCGGTAGAACGCCAGCGCGGCTTCGGGGTCGGTCTGCGGGAGGAAGCTCCCGTGAATGGCGATGTCCATGACGGTCACGCTAGGTGAGACCGGTTCGCGGCGCTTCTCGATTCCTGATCGCCTCTCTCGCCGCCAGGATCGCGGCGACACCGCGGTCGACGTCGGCTTCGGTGGTGCTCCAGTTGGACACGGAGATGCGCATCAGACGCCTCCCGTGCCAGGTGGTCGCGCCCATCCAGCACTCGCCGGACCGCTGGACGGCTTCGACGACCCTGTCCGTTTCGTCGCCGAAGCTGACGAGGACTTGGTTCAGCACCACGTCGTTCACCACGGTGATGCCTTCGCTCGCTTCGAGTTTCTCGGCGAACCTCCTGGCCAGCGCGCAGCATCGTTCGACCAGCTCGGCGATCCCCGTGCGGCCCAGTTCGCTGAGCGCCGCCCACGTGGCGAATCCTCGCGCCCGGCGGGAGGACTCCGGAACGAAGTCGCTCGGCGCTCTCACCCCGCCATCTCCCTGGCCTGTCAGGTAAGCGGCGGTGAGCGCCATCGCGGCCCGGTGTGATTCGGGATGGGCGCAGAAGGCGTAACCGCTGTCGTAGGGGACGTTGAGCCACTTGTGCCCGTCGACCGCCCACGAGTCGGCCGTTTCCAAGCCCGCGGTCAGCCGCCTGAGGGAGGGAGCGGCGGCCGCCCAGAGCCCGAACGCGCCGTCGACGTGGACCCAGGCTCCGTGCCGGTGGGCGATCTCCGCTGCGGCGGCGAAGTCGTCGAACGCGCCGGTGTTCACGTTTCCGGCTTGGAGGCAAACGATTGCGGGTCCGTCGAGCGTTCGCTCGAGATCGGCGATGTCGATGGCACCCTGGCCGTCCGCGCGGACCGGCCGGACCGCGTCGGTGCCCAGGCCGAGCAAGCGGAGGGACCGGTCGATCGTCGCGTGCCGCTCCTCACTGGCGACGACCGGCAGCGGCGGCGCCCCGTGCAACCCGCGGCGCTCGACGTCCCACCCGGCCCGCGCCAGGACGTGCTGCCGGGCGGCGGCGAGGCCGACCGTGTTCGCGCCCTGCCCGCCGGTCACGAAACCGTACGAGGCGCCGGACGGCAGACCGAGGACGTCCTTGAGCCATTCGCCCGCCACCTCCTCGACGATCGCGGCGGCGGGCGAGGTGATCTTGTTGAACGCGGGCTGGTCCCAGCCGGTCGCCAGCATGTCGGCCGCCGTCGCGGCGTCCAACGCGCCACCGGTGACGAAACCGAAGTACCGCGGCCCGGTGTTCGCCACCAGCGCCGGCTCGACCGCGTCGGCCAGCCGACGGATCACGTCGGCGGGCGCGGCGGGTTTCTCGGGCAGGTCACCGAGCTTCTCCCGGACGCCCGTCGTGTCGTCGGGGAAGACCGGGACGTCGGCGACGCTTTCGCGGTAACGGGTGACACGGGCGGCGACGTCGGCCAGCAGATCCCGCAACTCGATCATTCGTTCATGATTCCACGACCGCTGCCGTGCTAGTTCTTCCTGAGCCAGGCACCGGCCAGGAACAGAGCACCGATGAGCAACAGGATGATCGTTCCGCCGTCGAAACCGCCCAGCAGTCCGAGCAGGACCGCCCACGCGACGACGCCCGAGCCCAGCCAGCCGGGCACGCGTTCGCCGCGCCGGGTAAGCCGGACCACCAGCGCGCCGAGCAGAAGCAGCGGCACCCCGAAACTCCCCGGGCTGAACCAGAACGCCTCGGCCATGGGGAGCCGGTCGGGCGAAGGGTCCAGCGTGACCGTGTTGAAGAATCCTTCGTCGAAGATCCGCGCCCAGACTTCCTGGCGCATCAAAGCGGCGACGACGGTGTGGAAGACGCCACCGGACAGCGCGAGAATCCCGCCCCAGGTGGCCGGGTCGCGCCACCGGACACGGGTGGTGGTCGCTTCGGGGGTTGTGTCGATTGTCTGCATGCGGACCAGGCTGCTCGCCGGCTCGACGGGAAGCCTCGGCCTGAGGTCGTCGGCCACTCCACCGAAATGATGAGATCGGCTCAGCTCGGACGCACGAGTCCGTTCTCGTACGCGAAGATCACCGCCTGCACCCGGTCGCGGACCCCGAGCTTGGCGAGGACGTGACCGACGTGCGTTTTCACCGTGGCTTCGGAGAGGAAGAGCCGCTTCGCGGTCTCGGCGTTGGAGTATCCCTGCGCGATCTCCAGCAACACGTCGCGTTCGCGCGCGGTGAGCCGCTTCAGCAGCGGAGACGTTTCGCGTGCGACCGCGAGCTGGTCGAGCATGCGGCGGGTCGTGGAGCGCGCGATCACGGCGTCGCCGGCATGGACGGCGCGGATGGCGTGCAGCACTTCGTCGGCCGACGCGTCCTTGAGCAGGAACCCGCTCGCCCCGGCGCGCAGGCCGGCGATGGCGTATTCGTCGAGGTCGAACGTCGTCAGCAGGATCACTTTGGGCGCGTTCTCTCGGGCAGCGACCACTCCGGTGGCCTCGACCCCGTCCATCCGCGGCATCTGGACGTCCATCAGCACGACGTCGACCCGTGTCTCGGCGAGCTTCGCGACCGCCTCCACACCGTCGGCGGCCTGGACGACGATCCGGATGTCGTCGGTCGCGTCGACGACCATGGCCAAACCGGTCCGGACCAGTTCCTGGTCGTCGACAAGTGCGACGTCGATCGTCATCTCGAAGCTCCTTGTTCGCCGACGCGGAACTCCGCGCGCACCCTGAAACCGCCGTCGACGGGACCGGCCTCGAAAGTACCGCCCGCGGCTCGCACGCGTTCCCGGACACCGTTCAGGCCGGCACCCGTGCCGGGGAGCGGCGGCCGCTCGCCGGCGCCGGCTCCGTCGTCCTCCACGACGAACGCCGACGCGTGTGGGGTGTGCGTGATCGTGACGGTGACACCCGTGCGCGGGCCCGCGTGCTTGACGCTGTTGGTCAAGCCCTCCTGGACGAGCCGGTACGCCGCCACGGCCGCGCTCGCCGTCAGCGCGTCGGGCCGTCCCTGTTCGGCCAGCCGGACATCGACGCCCGTCGCGCGGACCCGCTCCACCAAGGCCGGGATTCCGGCGAGCGAAGGCCGCGCCTCTGGGGACTCGGCCTCCCGCAACACCCGCAGCGTGCCCCGCATATCGGCCAGTGCCTCGCGGGCGGTCCCGGCGATGACGGAGAGCGCCTGTGCCGCGCGGTCCGGTGATTTGGCGGCGATGGCGGAGCCCCCTTCGGCCTGACGCACGATGACCGCGAGTGAATGGGCGACGATGTCGTGCATGTCGCGGGCGATCCGCTGTCGTTCGCCTGCCGCGGCGCGCTCGGCGGTTTCCGCGGCCTCGTCGGCGAGGCGTCGCCGCCGGTCGAACCGGAAACGGCCGACGGCCCAGGTGCCTGCCACCGCCGCGACCAGGGCGAGAACGGCCAGCAGCAGCGTGAGCCACCCCGCGGGGAGCGCGCCGTAGGCCGTCGCCGTCCGAGCGGTGCACAGCAACGCTCCGAGCACGCTGACCCCGAGGGCGAGCAGGCTCTCCCGCAACGACCGGTGCGCGGCGACGGCGTACAGGAGCACCAGGTAGGCCGCCGACGCCGGGAGAAAGAACAGCGGGATCTCCATGCTGTCGCCCGCACTCGCCAGCCCCAGTGACGCGGGCCGGACCACCGTGTTCGGCAGCGCGACGATCACCGCCATCGCGAGTCCGGCGGAGAGGAACGCGGCTTCGGTGGCGATCCGCCGCGACGCGACGGCGGCGAGCACCGCGAACCCGCAAAGACCCGCCACCCACAGCACCCAGGCCGGGGAGTCGGCCACCAGGAGGATGTCGAGCGAAGGCGGCCCCAGCAGCGCGGCGACGGCCAGGGCGAAAAGGACGTCCACAACGCCCGGGTGTGTCCGCGTCCACCGGTCCACGCGGTCGGTCCACGTCACGGCCACGATCGTAGACATTGCTCCCGGCGCGGTACAGCCGCGGAACAGAGGGCGTGACCAGGCCATCATGTGACCTTGGGAAACCTTGTTTGACCTGCGCCGGAATGCCCCGGTACCGTGTTGTGTTAGCACTCTTGTCGGCTGAGTGCCAGTGCACGAAGGAGCAGCAGTGCCCACCTACCAGTACGCCTGCAAGGAATGCGACCACGCTTTCGAGGCCGTGCAGTCGTTCTCCGACGCGAGTTTGACCGTGTGCCCGCAGTGCTCGGGTTCGCTTCGCAAGGTCTTCAGCTCGGTCGGCGTGGTCTTCAAGGGCAGCGGTTTCTACCGCACCGATTCGCGCGATTCGAAGGCCGGCACGACCTCGGCCCCGGCCAAGGCCGAGACCAAGTCGGAGTCGAAGACCGAGTCGAAGTCGGAGACCAAGAGCGCGGCATCCTCCTCCACGAGTACGACGAAAACGGCCGCCGCCGCTTCCTGACGTCCCGAGTTGTCCACAGGCCCCCGGTTATCCACAGCCGGGGGTTTTCGTTCTTTCCAGGGCATCGCACCGGCCCCTAACGTCGAGATCATCACCGATCGACGAGGGGGAATCCCGTGTTCCACACGCTGCCCGTCCTGCGAAGACTCCACGGCAGGCCCGCGCGGTTGCTCCGCCGCTGGCTCGCCCTGTCCCTGCTGCTCAGTGGCCTGCTCGTGCTGGTCCTGCCCGCGTCCGCCCGCGGCACGCCCGGCACCGCGACCGTGGTCTCCGCTCGTGACCTCCCGGCCGGGACAGTGCTGCGCGCCGGGGATCTCAAGCTCGTCGACCTTCCGGACGACGTCCGTCCACAAGGCGCCATGGGCCGGCCCGACTCGGCGGAGGGGCGGATGCTCGTCGGCGCGGCACGGGCGGGTGAACCACTGACGGACGTCCGGCTGTTGGACGCGGCCATCCCCGGACCGGGTGATCCCGAGAGTTCGACCGTCCCGGTGAGGCTCGCCGACGCCGGGGTCGCGGAACTGCTCAGGCCGGGTCAGCGAGTCGACGTCGTCGCGGCCGCCGAAGCCGGGCGCGAAGCGTCTGTGCTGGCCGACATGGCTGTCGTGGCGGCGGTCGGCGAGCAGCGCGACCGCGATCCGAAGACCTCCGTCGCCGGGAGCAAGGGACCTTTGGTGCTGCTTTCCCTGCCCTCCGCGATCGCGACACGGGTCGCGGCCACCTCGCTGGAACGGTCCATAACGGTTACCCTCCGCTAGCTCGCGCCCTGCCTTGTGGAGGCGGGCGCCCGCGTCCCCCGGTATCGGAAAAGGGACGGTCGGCGAACCGTCCCAGGTAAAGAGGAGAGCGTCTTGATCAAGGGCTTCAAGGACTTCCTGATGCGCGGGAACGTCGTCGACCTCGCGGTCGCGGTGGTCATCGGCGCCGCGTTCACGGCGATCGTCACGGCCTTCACGAACGGCCTGGTCAAACCGCTGATCAACACCATCGGCGGGTCGGACGCCGCCAAGGGGCTGGGGTTCAACATCCTCGCCGAGAACGACGCCACGTTCCTCGACTTCGGCGGCGTGATCAACGCGGCGATCAACTTCCTGCTGGTCGCGGCCGTCGTCTACTTCGTGATCGTGCTGCCGGTCAAGCACGTCCAAGAGCGGCGCAAGCGCGGCGAAGAGGCGGGACCCTCGGAGCCGACCGACGTCGAACTGCTCACCGAGATCCGCGACCTGCTGCGCGCGCAGCAGAACCGCGCGAGCTGATCCGGATCACCGGTCGTGATGAGGCGGCCGGTTCTCCAGGAACCACGAGTCGGAGTCCGGGCGACGCTGCCCCGGCTCTCGCTCGTCGGAGGTCGTATCCGGCAGGACGTCGCCGAAGATCTCGTCGACCCGGCGCTGTTTCTCCGCGCGAGAGGCCGCCGCGGCGGGGCGCTTGTCCTCGTCTTCACCTGGCATGACGACCATTTTCGCACCGGTCGCGGGGTACGCCGGCCGGTGGGACGCGGGCGAAGTCCGCGAGAAGGCCGGGCCGCTGGCCGAGAACTAGGCCTCTTCGAGACCCGACAGCTCGTCGATCACGTACGGCACCAGCGACGAGAGCGTCGCCATGCCGTCGCGGACGGCCGCGCGTGAACCCGCGAGGTTGACCACCAGCGTGCTGCCGGAGACGCCGACGAGTCCGCGTGAGATGCCCGCGTCCACCGCGCCGGCGGCGAGACCGGACGCGCGCAGTGCCTCACCGATGCCCGGGATCGGGCGGTCGAGCACACCGGCCGTCGCGTCCGGCGTGCGGTCGCGCGGGGAGACCCCGGTGCCGCCGACGGTGATCACCAGGTCGGCGCCGCCGATCACCGCGGTGTTGAGCGCGTTGCGGATCGCGGCCGTCTCGGCTTCGACCACCACGACACCGTCGACGATGAACCCGGCCTCTTCGAGCAGCTCCGTGACCAGCGGTCCCGTGTTGTCCTCGTGTTCGCCGTGGGCGACCCTGTCGTCCACGATGACCACCAGTGCGCGGCCCAGCCGTTGTGCGCTCCGTTCCATAGGCACACCGTATCCGGTTTCGGCTGATCTTCGCTCCCGTGGTGCCGCGGGCCACGAGTTGTGACGATTCCCTGACGTGAGCCGGGGATCCGGCGCCGCGGTCGCGGATCGCCCCAAGCGTCGGGCAGGTGCGAACACTGGTAACCGGCGGGGCCGGGTTCATCGGCTCCCGCATCGCCGATCTGCTGTCCGATCAAGGTCATGAGGTCGTCGTCCTCGACAATCTCCTGCGCACCGCCCACGGTTCGTCGCGCCCGCCCGGGTACACCGGCCGCCACCGGTTCCTGCGGGGCGACGTCACCGACTCGGAACCGGTCGCCGAGTTGCTGGACGGCGTCGACGCGGTCTGTCACCAGGCGGCCGTCGTAGGGCACGGCGTCGATCCGTCCGACGCCCCGTCGTACGCGCTGAACAACGACTACGGGACAGCCGTGCTGCTGGCCGGGATGCACCGGGCCTGGGTCCGGAAACTGGTGCTCGCCTCGTCGATGGCCGTCTACGGCGAGGGTCGCTACGCCTGCCCCGGCCACGGGATCGTCCCGCCGTCGCCACGGAAACAGTCCGATGTGGACGCCGGCCGCTTCGAACCAACGTGCGCGGCATGCGGCGCGCAACTCGAGTGGCGGCTCGTCCCGGAGGACGCTCCCCTGCGGCCGCGAAGCACCTACGCCGCACCAAGCTCGCGCAGGAACATCTGGGGGCGGCGGGCCCGGCAAACCGGCGGGACGGTCTGGGCGATGCGCTACCACAACGTCTACGGGCCCCGGATGCCGCAGAACACCCCGTACGCGGGCGTCGCGTCGCTGTTCCGATCCTCGCTTCTACGCGGCGAGGCACCGATCGTGCTGGAGGACGGCGCGCAGTAGCGCGACTTCGTACACGTCCACGACGTGGCGAGGGCGAACGTCCTGGCGCTGCGCCGAAAATCGTCGGCGGCGCCCGTCCCGCCGACGTCCGGCACGTCGTCGCCGACCCCGCCCGCGCCGAACGGTTGCTCGGCTTCACCGCGCGGACCGGTTTCGCCGAGGGCATCGCCGGTTTCCCCACCACTGAGCTGCGGGAACCGGTCGGTCCCTGAAACCGGGAACAGACCCGGCCCCCGCCGGGTTGTCGTTCCCGGCAACGAGAATCGACTTATTTGGGGGCTTTGGTGAGCATCACCGTCGGAGACATCGAGATCGAAGCGCTCGGGGACGGCCTGATCAGGCTGCCGCTCCCGTTCTTTCCCGGTCTCGACCCCGAAGCCCACCCGGACGTCTTCGACGAGGACGGCACCGTGCACGTCCCCACCGGCGCGTACCTGATCCGCGGCAACGGCCGCACGATCCTCGTCGACACCGGCCTCGGCCCGCGCGAATTCGCCTTCCCGCCGGGGATGACGCCCGCCAAGGGCGACCCCACCCCGCCGATGGGCACGGGCGGCGACCTCGCGGCCGCGCTGGACAAGACAGGCTGCCCCATCGACGAGATCGACACCGTCTTCCTCACCCACCTGCACAACGACCACATCGGCTGGATCGCCCCCGAAGGCGACCTGACCTTCCCGGGCGCTCACGTCGTCTTCGGGCAACTGGACTGGGACGCCCTCATCGCGCCCGCCGGGACGGGCGAATGGAGCCGTGTCGGCATGGAGACCGCCCGCGGGGCGGGGCTGACCGAGGCGATCAGCGGCGACGACGTCGAGATCGCGCCCGGGATCGTGGCGCGGCACGCCCCCGGTCACACGCCCGGCCATTACGTCCTCGACATCACCGCGGACGACGAGCGCCTGCTGTTGCTCGGCGACGTCCTGCACACGCCCGCCCAGCTGACGGACACGCGGGTGAGCTTCCTCGGCGACGTCGACCCGGATCTCGCGCTCCGCACGCGGCAGCGTTTCCTCGCCGAAGCGAAAGAGACCGGCGCGATCATCGCGCCGGCCCATTTCCCGGACATGGGTTTCCTGCGGCTCTGAGCTACTTTCCGCAGAGCACCTTGTCGGTGAGCAGCTGATCCGCCTTGTAGTAGGCCTGCCCCCGGTCGGCCTCGGAGTCCCCGTAGGTCATGGACAGCTCGTAGGTCCTGCTGCCATCCGGGGTGACACGCCACTGACACGCTCAGGGCATGGCCAGCGGCAGCCGGACTTCGAACCGGCAGCCGGGCCCGTGGTTGCGGACGCCGATGCGGCCCCGATGGGCTTCGACGAGGCCTCTCGCGATCGCCAGCCCGAGTCCGCCGCCGCTCGCCAGCCCGCCGCGTTCGGGGGTGCGCGCCGTCGTCCCGCGGAACGCGACGTCGAAGACCCGGCCGATCTCGTCGTCGGGGATCCCGCCGCAGCCGTCGGAGACCGCCAGCAGCGCCTCACCGCCTTCGATGCCGATCTGGACCGCGACCGTTCCGTCCGGCGGGGTGTGCCGCACCGCGTTGGACACCAGGTTGCGCACGATCCGCGCCAGTTCCGGATCGCTGCCGGAGACGACCGGCCACACGTCGGCGTATTCGATCATCCGCACGCGTTTCTGCTCGGCGAGCGGCACCTGCGCGGCGACGGCGTCGCTCACGACGTCGCGCAGCGGCACGGCGGCCATGGTCAGCTGCAGCGCGCCCGCGGTGATCCGTGAGAGTTCGAACAGGTCGCCGACCATGCCGGACAGCCGCATGGTCTCGCCACTGATCCGCCGCGCGTAGCCGGTGATTTCGACCGGTTCGGCGACGACGCCGTCCGCGACCGCCTCGGCCATCGCCTGGATCCCGGCCAGCGGACTCCGCAGATCGTGGCTGATCCACGCGACCAGTTCGCGCCGCGACGCCTCGGCCGCGCGCTCCCGTTCCCGCGCTTCCCGTTCCCAGACGCTGCGGCGCGCGATCGCGCGGCCGAGCACGAGCGCCGCGGGCACGGTCACCAGCGCGACCAGCAGGCAGACCAGCGTCATCGTGGTCAGCGCGGGGGTGAACATGAACCCGCTGATCCCGAGAACCGCGATCAGTGTCGCGAGAACCGGGATCAGCACCAGGATCGTCATCGTGCTGGCCAGCGAACCGCGCCTGAGCAGGTACAGCGCCAAGCCGCCGAGCAGCACCACCGGCAACGCGAACATGAGCGCGAACGGCAGGATGTGCCAAACGTGCGCCAGCATCTCCCCGAACGACTCACCGGAGCCGATCATCGCCGCACCGGGTCATACCGGTAGCCGACACCCCAGACGGTGGCGACGCGGACGGGTTTCGCGGGGTTCTTCTCGATCTTCTCCCGCAACCGTCTCACGTGGACGGTCACTGTGGACTGATCACCGAAGTCCCACCCCCAGACCTTCTCCAGGAGATCGGCGCGGGAGAACGCCACCCCGGGATGGGTGAGGAAGAACGCGAGCAGGTCGAATTCCCGGCTCGTCAAGGGAAGTTCGGTGCCACCGAGGGCCGCCTGCCGGGCGCTCATCTGCAACGCGAGGTCGCCGTCGGTGAGCACGCGTGCCGCCGGTTCGGGCCGCGGCATCCGCGCCCGCCGCAGGACCGACGCCACGCGCAACGCGAGTTCCTTGGGGCTGAACGGTTTCGTGACGTAGTCGTCGGCGCCGAGCTGGAGCCCGGCGATGCGGTTCTCCTCCTCGCCGAGCGCGGTCAGCATCACCACCGGCACCTGGCTCACCTGCCGCAGGCGGCGGCACACCTCGAGTCCGTTGAGGCCCGGCATCATGACGTCGAGGACCACGAGATCCGGCCCGGTCGCGGAGAACAGCCGCAACCCCTCGGCGCCGTCCCCGGCGACGTCGACGTCGAAACCCGCGACCTCCAGATACCGCCGGACGACGTCCCGCACGGTCTCGTCGTCGTCGACCACGAGTACGCGGCCCTGCTCTGTCATACCGTCCACCTCATCGTCTGCCAGTGAACCCGCGGCCGCGATCGACGTCGGCAGGCCGCTGCCTGCTCGACCGACTCACGTCGGGTTGCAAGGGCGCCCTGCCACCGCGATAGCGAGGCCTTCGGCCGGGCGGGTTCACGCGTATCGTCACCTTTCCGAATTCGTCACAGCTCCGCCAACAGGTACTCACCAGCTCGTCAGCACCAGATGGTTCACCACCAGCGCCGTCGCCGCCGACGCGGCGAGCCACCACCGCCGTCCCTTCGACGGCAGCAATGCCACCGCTGGCAGCGGCCACACCTCGAACGGTAGCCAGATGCGTTCGACCTCCGCCTTCGACAGGCCGGACAGGTCGGCGAAAGCGATCGCCAGTACCGCGGCCGCCACGATCAGCGTGACCGACTCGCGGAACGACCATTTCGGCTCGGCGAGGAACTCCGCGCCCGCCCGCCGTGTCCCCGGCGAGCACGGCCGGGCCGATCGCGATCGGCAGGCCGCAGGAGAGAAAGAGCCCGAACCCGAGCAGCAAACCGCCAGGGAGCGCGAGGATCCGCCGCCGCGTGGTGAGCGCCGGCAGCGCGATCCCGGTCGCGGTGACACCCGCGAAGAGACCGTCGGCGGACACACCGATCCAGATCGCGCCCCTGGCCTGCACGACGCCGACACGCTGACCGGACTGCTTGTCAGCCTCGCGGTCGTCTGGCTCGGCGTGCTCGTGGCTGTGTTCTTCCGCCGGAAAGCGCGTAAAAAGGGCCACGCGCGACCGGGATTGGCAGCCGGTCGCGCGTGGCCTCTGGTTCCGGCCCGCTGGGGGTTCGAGCCGGGGTTTGGTCTCGGCCGCGCACGGCGGCCGAGCGTTGGGGAGTGCTAGTTCGGCGTGACCGGCTGGCCGCCGAGGGTCACCTCGATCACCTTGCCGTCGGCGAGAGCGAACTTGACCTTGTCGTTCGGTGCCCTGGTGCGGATCTCGGCGACGAGCGCGTCCGCGTTGGGGATCGACCGGTCGTCCAGCTTCGTCACGACGTCACCGGATTTGAGGCCCGCCTTCTCCGCGGGGCTGCCCGGCGAGATCTCACCGAGCTGAGCGCCGCCTGTCGGCGCGGTCTGCACCCGTGCGCCGATGAAGGTCTGCTTCGCCTGGCCGGTGTTGATGATGTCGTCGGCGGTGCGGCGTGCCTGGTCGATCGGGATCGCGAAGCCGATACCGACGTTGCCGCCGCTCTCGCCACCCTGGCCCTGCGCGGACTTCGGGCTGTAGATCGCCGAGTTGATGCCGATGACCTGGCCCGCCATGTTCGCGAGCGGGCCGCCGGAGTTACCCGGGTTGATCGCCGCGTCGGTCTGCACCGCCGACATCACCGTGGTCTGATCGCCGCCGCCTCCGGCGCTCACCGGCCGGTTCAGCGCGCTGACGATGCCCGAGGTGACCGTGCCCGTGAGTTCGAACGGCGAGCCGATGGCGACCACCGGCTGCCCGACCCGCAGGTCGTCGGACCGGCCGAGCTCCACCGGGGTCAGGCCGCCGACGCCGCTGACCTTCACCACGGCGATGTCCGTCGTGGGGTCGCGGCCGACGACGGTCGCCGTGCCCTTCTTGCCGTCCTGGAACACCGCCTGGATCTGCCCGCCACCGGCGGCGACCTCGACGACGTGGTTGTTGGTCAGCACGTAGCCGTCGGTGCTGAGCACGAAGCCGGAGCCCTCGCCCGCACCCGACCGTCCGGACACCTGGAGCTCGACCACACTCGGCGACAGCTTCTGCGCCACCGCCTCGACCGAACCGGCGGGCAGGTTGCCGGTCTGCTGGGCGGGCTTCGGCGCGTCGAGCGCGTTCACCGAGGAGCCGCCGGACGCGTCACCGGTCAGATAGCCGACCGTGCCGCCCGCGACCCCGCCGACGACCAGCGCGATCGCCGCGACACCGGCGAGCAGCTTGCCCGAAGTGGACTTCGAGGCCTGGCGCTGCTGCGGGACCGCGTACACCGACGGGCCCGGCTGGGTGTACGACGTCTGGTGGCCCGGGACCTGGTGGCCCTGGGTGTATTGGCCCTGTGTCTGGTGCTCCTGCTGCGCCTGAGCGTGCGGTGACCACGGGTTGTACTGCTGTTCCGGGGTGTAGGCCTGCTGCGCTCCGGTGTGCGGAGTGGCGTGGCCGCCGAGGCCGGTCGCGTCAGTCTGGCGCGGGGCGGGCTGCGCCGCCCAGCTCGCGCTCTGCTCCGCGTCCGGCTGAGCGCCGGCGGGCCGCGCCTTCTCGGCGTCCTGGCCGCTGGGGTCGTTCTCGGTCATGTCTTCACCTTGCGGGATGGTCCTGAGAAGATCCTGAGCCAAAGCTGTGCATCGCACATGAGTATGGCCCCGTCAGCGGTCGGCGCGCAGCTTGTCCGCGTGTCCCGGCGTCTTCTTCACGCTTCTTCGGCCTCAGCCGTCTCCGCCGTTTCGGCGATCATCACCTCACCCGCCTGGTCGGCGAGCGTTTCCCTTGCGCTGTCGGGCAAACCGTCGTCCGAGACGACGACGTCGGCCTCTTCGAGCCCGGCGATGGTGGAGATGCCGACGATGCCCCATTTCGTGTGGTCGGCTAGCACGACCAGCTTGCGGCCCGCTTCGACCAGCGCGCGGTCGGTCTCGGATTCGGTGAGGTTCGGCGTGGTGAAACCGGGGCCGTCGGCCATCCCGTGCACGCCGAGGAAGACGACGTCCAGGTGCAGCGACCGCAGGCTCTGCACGGCGACCGGCCCGACCAGCGCGTCCGACGGGGTGCGGACGCCGCCGGTGAGGACCACCGTGCGATCCGGCTGGTTCGCGCTACGCAGCACGTCGGCGACCCGGATGGAGTTCGTGACGATCGTCAGGCCGGGGACCTCGTCGAGTGCCCTGGCCAGCGTCCACGTGGTGGTGCCCGCGGAGACGCCGATCGCGGTGCCCGGCCGGACCAGCCCGGCGGCGAGGGCGGCGATGGCCTCCTTCTGCGCGCGCTGGCGCACCGATTTGGCCTCGAAACCGGGTTCGTCGGTGCTCTTGCCGACGACGGAGGTGGCGCCGCCGTAGACCTTCTCGACCAGCCCCCGGCTCGCGAGCACATCGAGGTCGCGGCGCACCGTCATATCCGAAACGCCGAGCTTCGCGACGAGATCGCTGACCCGGACCGCCCCGGTCCGGCGTGCCTCCTCGAGGATCACCGCCTGACGCTGCCGCGCGAGCACGAAGCCTCCCTGGATCAACTACACAAAATCCTACACGATCAAACATGGCGCGACGAGCCGATTCTCCTGCCACCATGAGGCCATGGCCAGGCTTCGCGACGTCGTCTTTTCCTTGCGCGTGCGTCCCGAAGACGGGCTTGTCGTGCTCGCGGATCCGGAAGGGAACGAGTTCTGCCTTATTACTCCTTCGCCGTCTCCTTGACGCCGTCGATCGGGACGCCGCGGAAACTCAGCACGAAAAGCGAGACGGCGCCGAAGAACAACGCGATGTCGGCGACGTTCCCGACGAACCAGCCGTTGTAGTCGATGAAGTCCACGACGTGACCGCGCGCGAAACCGGGTTCGCGGAACAGACGGTCTCCCAGATGCGTCGTCGCGCCGCCGAGCAACAGCCCGAGCGAGATCGCCCAGCCCGCCGAACGGACGTTGCGCGAGATCCACAGCAACGCGACCACCGCCGCCGCGGCCAGGATCGCGAAGATCCAGGTGGATCCGGCGCCCAGCGAAAACGCCGCGCCCGGGTTGTAGAGCAGCCGGAACCGGATGAAGTCACCGATCACCGGGATCGGCGCGCGATCGGTGAGGGCGTCGACGGCCCACCATTTGGTCAGCTGGTCGGCCATCAGCAGCACCGCGGCCACCAGCAGGGTCCACAGCAGACGGCGGGGCGGCGGCTCAGGCGCGTTCTCGGTGCTCATCACCCGTCAGAGTAATCACCCCTCAGGCAGGGGCTCCCGGGAGCCGCAGGGTCATCAGCGCGCCGCCCGCGGAAGCTCGTCCCGCGTAGACGTCGCCGCCGTGCCGCTGCGCCGCGTGCTGGACGATGGCAAGGCCGAGCCCCGAACCGGGCAGCGTCCGCGCCTCCGACGAGCGGTAGAAGCGGTCGAACACCTTCGGCAGGTCCTCGTCGGCGATCCCCGGCCCCGAGTCCTCGACTTCGAGCACCGCGGTGCCGTCGCCGACGGGGTACAGCCGGACCCCGACCGTCGAACCCTCCGGCGAGAACTTCACCGCGTTGTCCAGCAGGTTCAGCACCGCGCGTTCCAGCGCGCTGGAGTCGCCGGTCAGCACCCACGGCTGGAGCGAGACGTCGAACTCGATCTCACCCGCGCGGCGGCGCGCCCTGTCGAGCGCGCGCTCGACGACGTCGACCATCTCGACCCGTTCGTGCTCGATCCGCGGCTCGTCCTGGCGCGCGAGTTCGACGAGGTCGCCGATCAGCTGGGTCAGCTCGTCGAGCTGACCGCGGATGTCGGCCTCGATGTCACTGCGGTCCTCGTCGGACAGCGTCCGCGCCCCCGGCCTGCTCGCCGAAAGCAGCAGCTCCAGGTTCGTGCGGAGCGACGTCAGCGGGGTCCGGAGTTCGTGCCCGGCGTCGGCGACGAGCTGCCGCTGCCGTTCCTGCGATTCGGCGACCGTGCCCAGCATCGTGTTGAAACTCTGGGTGAGACGGGCGAGTTCGTCGTCGCCGCTGACCGGGATCGGCCGCAGGTCACCCGTGGTGGCGACGCGTTCCGCCGCCGACGTCAGCCTGTCGACCGGCCTCAAGCCGGCTCTCGCGACGGCCGTCCCCGCGGCCGCGGCGACCAGGATCCCGGCGCCGCCGATCAGGAACAGGACCACCGAAAGCTCGTTCAAGGTGCGCTTGGTCGGGCCGAGCGACTGGGCGAGCACCATCGCCTGCCCGGCCCCTTGCGGAAGGGCGACGACCCGGCTGTCGGTCTTCGGGTCGGTGCGCAGGGAGAACGCCTTGTCCCCGGTGGCCACCGCGATCTCGTCCTCGCCGTACGGCGGGCGGCTGCCGGACTGCGGATAGGTCAGCCGGACCTTCTCCCCGACCGTCAGCTGGCCGATCTGCAGGTCCGCGCTGGCGAGGAAGGCGCCGGGAACCTGCTGCAGTTCGGTCTGCACCTGTGGCGAGTCGACCGCGGCGTTCGCGCGGGCGAGCAGGTTGTCGTCCACCTGCTGGTAGAGGTTGTCGCGCACGACGAGGTACGCGCCGAGCGACACCAACGCCACCGCCCCCGCCACCGAAGCGGCCGCGAGCAACGTCACCCGGCCGCGGAGCGAGAAGCGCCGCGTGCTCCAGCGGTCGCCGCGCGGGTCCTTTTCGGACACGTCGACGACCGGCACCGCGTCCGTCACGGCGGGGTTTCCCTCAGCACGTAACCCACTCCCCGCACCGTGTGGATCAGCCTCGGTTCGTTCCCAGCCTCGGTCTTTCGGCGCAAGTAGCCGACGTAGACCTCCAGCGCGTTGCCCGACGTCGGGAAGTCGTATCCCCATACCTCCTCCAGGATCCGGCTGCGGGTCAGAACGTGCTTCGGATAGGAGAGGAACAGCTCCAGCAGCGCGAATTCGGTCCTGGTGAGACTGATCTCCCTGCCCGCCCGGCGCACTTCGCGCGTCCCCGGGTCCAAGGTGAGGTCCGCGAACGAGAGGATCTCGGCGTTCTGTCCGGCCTGCGGATCCGGGATGGCCCGGCGCAGAAGCGCGCGAAGGCGAGCGAGAAGCTCTTCGAGCGCGAAGGGTTTCGGCAGGTAATCGTCGGCGCCGGCGTCGAGGCCGGACACCCGGTCGGACACGGTGTCCCGCGCCGTCAGCACGAGAATGGGCAGGTCATCACCGGTGCTTCGCAAGCGTCGAGCGACCTCCAGGCCGTCGAGCCGCGGCATCATCACGTCGAGGACCATCGCGTCGGGTCTGTTGGCGATGATCGCTTCCAGGGCCTGCGCGCCGTCCCCGGCAAGTTCGACCTGGTAGCCGTTGAACTCAAGGGATCGCCTGAGTGATTCACGGACGGCCCTGTCGTCGTCCACTACGAGGATGCGCATGGCGACAGTCTTACGCAGAGTGCTGAGACTCGCCTAAGAACACACACAGAACCAACAAAGGAAATCCGGCGATCCAGAAGACGTTTCAGCCGGTCTCGGGCCCTTTCGCAACGGGCGCGTTCCATCTGCGCCACAAAGCGAGCATCCGGACCGCCACCACCGCCGCGGCTGCTACGGCCGTCACCGGCCCCGGCGGCAGTCGCAGAGCGTGACCGATCACGACGAGCACGGCCCCCGCCAGCGCGGCGACCGCGTAGATCTCCTTCCGCAGCACGAGCGGGATTTCCCGCAGGAGGAGATCACGCACCGCGCCACCACCGATACCCGTCGTCATCCCGATCAGGCACGCCGCGTAGGGAGTCGCGCCCGCGTTCAACGCGATCGTGGTCCCAGCCGTCGCGAACACGCCGAGCCCGAGCGCGTCGGCCAGCAGCACGGCGCGCCGCAACTTCGCGATCTGCGGGTGGAAGACGAACACGACCAGCGCCGTCCCGCCGCAGACCGCGAGATACGGCCAAGTCCGCAGGCTCGTGGGCGGCGTGATCCCGAGCAGGACGTCACGGATGATCCCGCCGCCGAGCGCGGTCGTGAGCCCGACGACGACCACCCCGAAGACGTCCAACCGGGACCGCACCGCCGCGAGCGCCCCCGAAGCCGCGAACGCGATCAAGCCGAGGAACTCGAGCGCGGTGAGGATCATTACTGGTCGAGCAGGCCACCGCGGTAGGCCAGCAGCGCGGCCTGCACCCGGTTCGCCGCGCCGATCTTGGACAGGACGGCCGAGACGTAACCCTTGACCGTGGCCTCGGACAGGTGAAGGCGTCCGCCGATCTCCGCGTTGGACAGCCCCTGCCCGATCAACCCGACCACCTCACGCTCCCGGTCGGACAGCGACGCGAGCAGCTTGCGCGCCGGCTGCGCGGCCCGCTGCTCGTCCCGATGCGACTGGACCATGCGCGCCGCGACCCCGGGATCCAGCACCGCGCCACCCCTGGCGAGATCCCTCACCGCCCGGAGGAGCGCCGCCGGATCGATGTCCTTGAGCAGGAAGCCGTTGGCCCCGAGCCTGAGCGCGAGACTGACGTAGTCGTCGATGTCGAACGTGGTCAACATGGCCACGGTCGGCGGATCCGGCAGGGCGAGAATGGCCCTCAGCGCGCGAATGCCGTCGTCAGGCGCCCGCATCTTGATGTCGAGCAACGCGACGTCAGGGTGGTACCGCCGGGCGACCTCGACCGCTGATCTCCCGTCGCTCGCCTCGCCCACGATCTCGATGTCGGCAGCGCCCGACATCATGGCACGCAGGCCCGAACGGACCAGTTCCTCGTCGTCGGCGAACATGAGCTTGATCAACGAAGCCCTCCGGCAGCCGGGGGAGCGGCGTCTCGCGTCCCGTTAACGAAGATTACCTACTGTTGTTCAGGGTTTCGAAACCAGACACGTACGAGTGACCCGCATGGGTCATCTGTGTCGATCTAGGTGTCGATTCAGACCCTGATTTGCTGGTGGAGAGTGTCGCCGCTCCTGGGCGGATCCGCAGGTCGAGTGTCACTAGACGGCCAGTGTCTCTCCTGGGCGCGACCCCACGCGGCTCATGTGCAACCGCCGTTCGGGCCATTCGGGGCCTTCACCGGGCTGGCGGCTTGGTCTGCTTGGGAGTGACTCCGCCCTCCCGTGCTCCTTCGCGTAGCTACGCGGTAGGCTGCGCGTGGCAGTACATGCCCTCGTAGCTCAGGGGATAGAGCACCGCTCTCCTAAAGCGGGTGTCGCAGGTTCGAATCCTGCCGGGGGCACACCGAGGACGGATACGGGTCAGATGTCGGGCATGGCATTCTCCTTGTTCTGGCGTGTTGCATTTTCGCGGTTCAAGCCGTTGTCACGATCAAGCGGCCACAGTCGTCGTGAGATGTTCAAGGAGCGAAGCACGGCGTTACGTCAGACGCATGCTCGCAAACCGAGCCTCATCGAACGACCAGGCAGGCCTCTGAGCTGCCGAGAAAATATGGCCGTGCAGACCACGGTTCGGCGAGCATCCTGACGGCACCGCTCTCTGTCGGTGGCTCCGACTACACTCCGTTCGGCCAGCGAGCACGGCAGGGATCGAGGGAGGCAGTGTGACACCGGGCGCCAATTCAGGCTCCTCCTCAGTACGTTGGTATCAGCGCAAGCAGTCGGACTATGCCTGGGAACAGGAGGGCCTCGACTTCATCAAGCGCCAGATGCCGGACGCCGAGCCTTACCGTGCCTGGGCAACGTTCTCGTTCACGGCGGCCTCCAGCCGCAGCAACGAGTGTGACCTGCTGATTGCAGTCCCCTCAGGCCTCTATCTACTCGAGCTCAAGGCGCATCCCGGCAGGGTGGTCAACCACGGCTCGACCTGGCGGTTCACCGACCGGCACAGCGGACGAGTCCGTACTCTGCCGAATCCGCTTGAGATGACCAACCTCAAAGCCAAGGAGCTGCGAGGACAGCTGACTCGCGCGGCACAGAAAGTCGGCTACACCGGCCGGGTTCCGTGGATCGAACCGATCGTGTTCCTGACCGATGCCGGACTTCGCAGCGAACTGGACGAGTTCCAAACGCCGAACGTCTACGCACGCCACGCGAACAGCGGCCTCCCCGCTGTCTGGGACGACCTCCTCGCACGCCCTCCGCACCGCGAGGCGGACAGGATCCGTCCGGAGTTCGCGTCACGCGTCTTGCCGCAGCTGATGACGGCCATCGGCATCCTGCCCGCCACCGCGCATCTGCGCTACGGCGACTTCTGGAAGCTCGACCCGAAAGCACTCGACGCCGGGCCATTCTGGGAAGATAGGCTGGTCAGGCGCGACGACGGCCAACTCGACGAGCAGGGCCGCCTCAGGATTTATCTGATCAGCTCGGGCACCAGCAAGGCCGACGCCGAAAAGGCCCACCGGGCCGCCAAACGTGAGTACCAGGTGCTGCAGGGCATCGACCACCGAGGCATCGCCCAAGCCCGCCAGTTCGGAGAACACCAGGGCCGGCCTGCGATTCTGTTCCGACACCACGAGTCGGACCTCAGGCTTGACGCATACCTGGCGACATTCAGCGACTCACTGACCTCGGAAACCCGCCTTGGTTTGGTCCGCCAGCTTGCTGAAGCCCTGAAATACGCCCATGACCGGATGCTGTATCACCGTGCTTTGTCACCCCGGTCGATCTACGTCTCCTGTCGGCCAGACGGCTCTAGCCCTGTACTCCGGCTGATCGACTGGCAAACAGCAGCAAGGGACTTCGAGACCACGTCACTGAGGTCCATTGGAGATTCATCGCTGGACGGTGCGTTCATCGAGGACACCGCCTTGCGGTATTTGGCCCCGGAGGCCGAACATCAGTATCCGGATCCAGTGGAGATGGACGTCTTCAGCCTCGGTTCGGTGTCCTACCTGGTGCTGACCAGTCGTCCGCCCGCCTCGAGTCGTTCCGAGCTAGTCGAGCGGGTAGGCACCGACGGAGGCCTTCAGGTCTCTGCCGTGGACGACACCTTGCCTCCCGAGATCGGCGACCTGATCTACGACGCTAGCCGCTCGGACGTCGTCCTCCGTCTCGACTCGGCGGCGGCTTTCCTCGACCGGCTTGACGACGCAGAAGAAGACGCCACGCCGATGCCTGCCGGAAGGTCCTTTGTGGACCCGCTTGAGGCGATCGCAGGGCAGGAGGTGGACGAGGAATGGTTCGTACGCCGCGTTCTCGGCACCGGGGCTACCGCGCGCGCCCTGCAGGTCGAGCGGCTCAGGGAAACTGACGACGGCGCCGTCGTCGATGAGCGAGTCTTCAAGGTCGCGCTGGATGAGGACAGCCGGGCCGCAAGACTGCATGACGAGGCGGAGGCCCTCCGCAAGGTCACGGGTGGCACGATTGTTCAGCTGCTGGACGGACCCCGCCTCATCGGCGGTCACACCGCGCTGGAGCTGGAACTCGCCGGTGAAGTTTCGCTGGCAAAGCATCTGCGCGAGGAGGGCAGGCTCAGCTACCACGACCTGGAAAACTTCGGCCGAGAGCTAATCCTGGCGATGTACCAGCTCGAAGCCGCCGAGATCCACCATCGCGACATCAAGCCGGACAACCTCGGCATCCACCGCCGGGCGAACCGGTCGCGACAGCTGAAGCTGTTCGACTTCTCTCTGGCCAAGGCATCTCCGACGGATACCGTAGGTACCCGCGGTTATCTCGACCCGTTCGTACACACCACGCGGCGACAATTCTACGACGACCACGCCGAGCGGTACGCGGCCGCCGTCACGCTGTACGAGATGGCCACCGGTGAGCGTCCACGGTGGGGTGAAGGCATTAATGCGCCGACAGTCACCCAGGACGAGACGCCCCAAATTGAAGGGCATTTGTTCGACGACCGACTTCGAGACGGTCTTACTGCGTTTTTCAAGCGGGCACTGCATCGAGACACCGCACACCGCTTCACATCGTTGCGCGAGATGGACGACCTTTGGCGCTCGGTCTTCACCGAAGCCGACAAAGCACGTCCTGCGACCACGCAGGAAACGGTACGGAACACCGCAGCCGACCGGTCTGACATCGAGGTGCTCGACCGCGCGGCAGAAGCCGCCAAGCTGACAACACCGCTTAGCGCGGCTGGCCTCAGCCCTCGGGCTGCTTCGGTGGCCGACGGCCTCGGCGCAACGACAGTTGGCGAGCTGCTGGACATCCCGGCCTCGACGATCACACGTGCCCGAGGGGCTGGCGCGCTCACACGTCGCGAATTGACCAGGCGACACCGGCAGTGGAGCGCGAAGCTTCGCACAGATACCGGAGTCGCGGACGGGCCGGATTCGGAGAAACTGGCTGTCCCGGTCGATGTCGAGCGCCAGTCTGTCGAGCTGCTGCTGGAACGTCTACTGACCAAGCCCAAGCTCAACAGTAAAGACAAAGGCCCCAACGTAGAGCGTCTAACACTAGGGCTGCCGAGAGTCGACGGGTCGGTCGCCGACATCGGTACTTGGCCTGTGCAACGCCTTGTCGCTGACGCAGTGGGACTCACACAACCCTCGGTGTCGACGAAGTACGTCAGTTCCCTCAGGAAGTGGCAGACCTTCGACTGGATGGACACAATCCGCCGCGAGGTCGTGGAGGTCCTCGGCGACCTTGGTCGAATCGCCACCGCGCCCGAGGTCGCGGCTGAGTTCCTCGCGAGGCATGGGTCGACCGAAAACGATCCGGTAGTCGCGCTGCGCAATGCTTCGGCGATCATCCGGGCAGCGGTGGACACCGAGCTGCTTCTACCGGGCAAGGACGATCTCGAGAGGTCCGAGCCGGCACTGGCGGTTCTCCGGCGCAACGAGCGCGTACTCCTGGCTGCCGAATCCCTCGATGGCTCCGACGACCCAAGCCCCAACGAATTGGGCGACTACGCGATCGCACTGGGCCAGGCGGCCGACGGGATCTCGAAACGCGATCCGCTGCCTAGCTCGGCGACAGCCCTGCGCGACCTTCATGCAGTCGAACGGCCGGAGGGGATGTCACCGCTGGCCGACACTCGCCTTCTTTCCCTGGCCGCTTCGATGTCCGCGCATTCAGCCGCCTCCCGCCGCCTGGAACTCTATCCGCTCGACCTCGGTCTGGTTCGCGGTTTGCGCATCTCGCAAGCCGCAGCTGGGGTAAGCGACGACGGAATCACTCTGGATGCGCTTCTCGCGAAGGTCAGGGTCCGCTTCCCGGAGATCTCGCTGGGAACCCCCTCACCGATCGACGTTGGCGAGGCCTTGCGTGACGCTGGCAGCAGCCTGACCTTCGATCCAGTCAAGAATCGCTTCTGCCCACCGAGGCCTGCGGAAAGTCAGCGACCGGCTCGATCATCTTCACGCACGTTGACCTCGATCGACCATGCCGCGCTCAACACTGGGCGCAGTTCCTCGGAGCTGATCACAGCAAGGCTTGTCGACGGACGCAGGCTGGGTGGATTCCTGGCTCTCAAGGTCAAGGCGAAGAACCTGCCCGGGGCAGCAACACTCGTCGCGTCTGAACATGATGTGGAGGCCGTCGACCTTGGTCGGCTATTCCTCACCGAGCTCCGGGCGCTGGTGAAGGAGCGCAACCAGGGGTGGGACCGAGTTCTGGTCGCCGACACCCGCGTTGGTCGCGACGGCACAGTGCCGCCAGGACTAGCGTCCTACGTGTCGGTGAGCTGGCAGCGCGTTCAGAACCGGCTCATGGCCACCATGGCTGAAGCTGGACCGCGAAGTGTGCTGTTCCTGCATAATGCCGGCCTGATCGGCCGGTATTTCGACGCCGGCGGCCACAGTTTCCTCACCGAGCTGCAGCGTGCAGCTCGTGACCCACAGGCAACACCGCATGGCCTGTGGCTGCTGTGCCCCATGGAGACCGCCGGAGAGGCACCCAGCCTGGCAAGCCAGATTGTCGGTACCGAAGGTGACCACGAGGTCCTGCTCCTGCGCAGCAAGTACCTCGACGAGCTCCACAAAGGCGAGGTCGCCTGAGCTGCACGTCTTCAACAACGCCCGTCCCGCCTACAGCAGACACAGACCCAAGAACGTAGGGTTGAGGCTCAGAAGTTCGGTAGTTCCGGGATCCGGATCTGGGAGGAACGGTCATGGCGCACAGCGACCTCATCCGTCGCCTGTTCGCTAGCCATATCCAGTCGGACGACGTCGGCTTCCGCCATGCCGCAAGTGAGCTGATCGCCGAGGAGCGACGTAAGAATCATCGGCTCCTTGCGGATGAGCTCGAACGTGAACTGAACTCACAGCAGCGACCTGGGCCCGGTCTGTCGTTGACCTTCAAGGCGATCCCGAAGAGCCGCGACGAACGTCCACTACTCCGTCTCACGAAGCCGCGGCATGAGCTGGATGAGCTGGTTCTGGCCTCGAACGTGCGAACGCTTGTGGATGAGATCGTCAGCGAGTTCCGGTCTCGCTCGATTCTGACTAGTCACGGTCTGAGGCCTCGCTCGCGCCTGATCATGCTCGGCGCACCGGGAACGGGGAAGAGCGCCACTGCGCATGCCATTGCCGCCGAACTGAGCCTGCCAGTTGCCACGGCGTCGCTAGCCGCCCTAACCTCGTCGTTCCTCGGCGACACCGCCCGAAACATCGAAGCGGTGGTCCACTTCGCCGAACAGACGCCCTGCGTCCTGCTCCTGGACGAGTTCGACATCCTAGGCCAGGAGCGTAGCCAGGCCGGTGACCATGGCGAGATGCGGCGGGTGGCCGCGACAGTCTTGCAACTCCTCGAAGACATGCAGGGTGAATCGGTGGTTGTCGCGACGTCCAATCACCCACAGCTGGTCGACACCGCAGTATGGCGTCGCTTCGACGAAGTGATCAGCTTCGGCAAACTAAGCCAGAAGCAGTCCAGTGATCTGATCAAGCTGAAGTTGCGTTCCCATCGGTCGGAAATCACGCCACTGGCCTGGGCAAAGAAGCTAGCCGACTGCACTCCCGCGGAAATCGAACTGGTGTGCTTCGACGCGCTGAGGCGGACTGTCCTCGCGGACAAGCCTGCGGTGGACAACGAAGCCATGACCTCGGCATGGCAGCGTCTACGCGAGCGCTTGGACACGCTCGCCGGGGTCATCACGAACGTGGGATCAGACTAGGCAATCCGGCTGATCTTCGATACCGAGCGTAGCCACGGGGTCTCTAAACAGGTATGCCGGAGGGTATGTCCCTGACGCCGCAGCTTGCGTTGGGCGTTGAGCGTCAGCACGCCCACCTGAAGATCGCGCGCGCTTTGGACCCGCTTCCACGGCGAAAGGGCACCGGGGGCGGGGGACGCGGCCCACGCCATGCGGACCACAAACGTCACGCGCGCGACCTTGCCCACCAGCTTGCTTCGCTTCGTGACCTGCACGCTCGACGAGAACCCATCCTGGGTATCGATCCGAATCTGATCATGGTGATCGAGTGCAACGACGCGGTCATCAACGTGGCCGACGCCCTCGAGGGCGCGGGCCTGCGTGTCCTCGAGGCTCGCGGGGATCAAGCCCTGGCCGCCTTCTCGTCTGACCCGGAAATGACCAAGTTCCTCGAACTGCGTACCCGATATGAGACAGAGTCCACTCCAGCGGGTAAACCCCGGTATCAAGGCCTTTTCGATGCCATCGAACGCATCCGGCCGCTGGAGCCGTCCGATGTTATCGACGAGGACCTCGCGGAGCGGCTTACATCTGCCAGTCCGGACGAAGTCCTGAGGATCGATCTCGCCTGCTGGTGTAGCGAGGACAGGGAAGACACGATCAAGCGCTACGAGGAAACGCGAGTCGCGCTCACCAATGCGGGAGCGGATGTCCTGGATCGCACATGCCGCCACGAAGTCGGCCTCTCCCTTATCCGAGCTGAAATCCCGGCAGGAGTCGTTCTGGACGTTGTCCGGACAGACCGAATCAGCCGAGCGTCCCTGCTCCCCCAGCCGATCTTCAACCAGAGCGAGATCGATACCTGGCCCGTAGCCAAGCTGCCTCTCATCCGGCCTCCTGCGCCGAACGCACCCCTCGTGGCAATCATCGACTCGGGCATTCAAGCAGGAAATCCACTGTTAGCTCCTGCTGTATACGAAACTCTCAGCGGCACGTACGAGCTACCAGACGGCGCAGACGAATCGGGACACGGAAGTTTCGTCGCCAGCCTCGCCATCTATGGCTCCCTTGAACAGAAACTCTCGTACCGCACTGAACTTCGTGCAGTCGGACGAATTCTGGGCATCAGAGTGCTCAATGGCGAGAATCTCTTCCCCACCGCCGAACTCTGGCAATCGGTGATAGAACACGCAATCGTCCTGGCCGCCGACCGCGGAGCCCGCGTCATCAACCTATCCGTCGGTGACCCCACGCATCCCTACCATCCGCCGGCGCCGTCGGGCATCGCCGCGGTTCTGGACAAGCTCGCGCGAGAACGAAACCTGGTGATCGTTGTCAGCTCAGGCAACGTCTCGCCCTTCGAATACTCCGGTCCTACTTACGCGAAAGGGTTGCTCGAGTCTGATCAGACTGGGCTGGCTCCTCCTGCCATGTCCGCACTGGCCTTGACAGTCGGCGCGTTGGTGCCACACAGCCATCAAGGTGTTCGAGCAGCACAGGAGTCGGTTGCGCTTCAGCAGATGGGAAAGCCCGGCGAACCGAGTCCGGTAAGCAGGACAGGCCCCGGCATCGAGAACGCCGTGAAGCCCGAGTTGTCCGCGCCCGGCGGAACATTCACGTACGACAGCGACAGAAAGCGTGTCGTCGCGGACACCAGGCTCGGAGGGGTCGTAGGCGCCGCAGGCGGGCGACCAGACGCTCTTCTTGCGCGAAGCATCGGTACCAGCTTCGCCGCCCCGCTCGTCACCCACGCAGCTCTCCGCGTGCTCGGACGCTACCCCCGGCTCCAGGCGACTGGCGTCCGCGCACTGCTACTGGCGTCCGCTCAGCAGGTAGCTAAGGTCATCGAAGGCGAGTCGGGGAAAGAAACAGAATACCATAGCCGACGTTTGTCCGGTTTCGGCAGAGTCGACACTGAAAGGGCCGAGGTTTCCAGTGACCATCGCGTAGTCCTGTTGAGCGAGGAGACATTGGCCGCTGACCAAGTTCATTTCTATACCATCCCAGTTCCGAAAGCCTTCTTCAGCCGAGGCGACAAGAGGATGGCCATCGGATTGGCCTTCGACCCGCCGACCCGTGCGACACGGCTCAGCTATTTGTCCAGCCGGATGTCCGTCTATGCCTATCGCGGGGTCGATGTCGATCAGGTGCGCGCGAAGTTCGCAGCCTCCGCAGAAGAGACCTCCAAAGATCTGAACAACATCGACCTGATGCCAGCAAACGGATCTCGTCTGCTCGGCGCCAATCAAGCGGCGCGGAAGGACTGGGTCGGCCCCTGGGACAAGGACGAGCACCCTGAGCTGGTCGTTGTGGTGCGAAATACGCAGCGATGGCCATATCCGGCCGACGAGCCGATTCGCTATGCCTTGGCGGTGGCGCTCGAGGTCTCGGAAGCCCTCCCGGAACTGTATTCGGAGCTCAGTGCCCAGCTCGATGTTCTCGCCGAGATCGAGTCCGAGATCGAACTCGGCTAGATCCGCGACTCAGAAGGTTCCGTACAGCCCCAGGCGACCAAGTGCCGGGGCTGGGCGCGCCCGAGTGCCATGTTGCAGTCAAGCAAAGATGACATACATTACATCGGCAACGGGAGCCGCTGGTCGACCACCATGCGGCGGCTGTACCGGGATCGTTTAGGTCAGCCACGCGAGAATGGTCTGCAAGGGCAGCGGAGATGTCCCGGATCAGGTCGATGTCGAGCACCTCGACGCGAACGTTATTCCGTGCAGCCCATCAGTGACCTCACAGAGCCGAAAACCCTGCTCGACCGTACGGGCGAGCGCATCGAGACGCGGGGCGAAGTCCTTCACTAGCGCTCGTCCGGGTTCGGGCCGGTCGGCGCTGAGGAGCGCCTTGTCGCGCAGCACCGCACGCACCCTGTCGACGTCCAGCCTTGGAACTCGACCCACGAGCCGTCGTCGACCAGCAGGCAAACCCGGCCGCGGTGAGCACACGCCCGTAGCGCTCGCCGCCGTCTCCTCGCAGCTCGATGTCGGTTTCGCCTGCGTATCGGAACCCTGCGAGCTTGAATGGACCAGCTTCCGTAGCTAGTCAAGCCAAGGTAGCTCTGGACTACCTACGCAACACAGTCGTCTTGTCGGGTGACAAAGAGTCACAAGGCAACTTTGCTGCAGCAGGATCGGCACGTTACCGAAAGTGACTAATCCAAGCCACGCCGCCGCAAGATGGACACTGAGCTGCGACGGCTCCGTGCACGCGCGGGCTACACGACGATCTCGGCAGCTGCTTCGCTGGACGACTTCTCCCAGAGCAAGGCCAGCATGATGTCCAGGCACTCGCCGAGCTCTACGTAAGTTAGGCGCGCTACCCACTCATGCTCACGTAACGGATTGGTACGTTGAGTAGCGCTCAGTGGCTCCGCAGCGATCACGCCACGGTGAGCACGAGGGACAGGGAGTACACACGCGTGGCGAACGGGATCGATCAGAAGGCTCTGCTGACAGACCTGCGGAAGCAGCTTAAGACTCTGGAAGACGACCTGCGCGAGCGCAGCGCCGAACCAGAGTTCAACGGTCCCCTGCGCGACGAGTACCGGAAGGCCGTCGCCGCGGACCGCACAGCCTCGACCTACGAAACCTGGCGTGACGATCGAGTCACGCAGGCCGCAGTGGCCTGGCTGCTCGGTTGCGTCTACGTGCGGTTCTGTGAAGACAACGGCCTGATCCCAGAGCCGTTCCTGTCCGGTCCAGGCGATGCGCTGGCCATGGCCGAGGAGCGGCAAGAAGCGTTCTTCCGAGCCGACCCGCACCTCAACGACCGCGACTGGCTTGAGGCTGCCTTCACTCACCTAGCGGAAGCTCACCCGACCGCCGCCGGCCTGTTCGACCGCCAGTACAACCCACTTTGGGAGCTGACACCCTCATTCGAGGCGGCGACCGCCCTCCTCACGTTCTGGCGCCGCCGCGGCCCAGACGGCGTGGTTGTCCATAAATTCACAGACGAGTCCTGGAACACTCGCTTTCTTGGTGACATCTACCAGGACCTATCAGACCACGCGAAGAAGACCTACGCGCTGCTCCAGACCCCCGATTTTGTTGAGGAGTTCATCCTCGACCTGACTATTACACCTGCGCTCGAGACGTTCGGCCTCGATCCCGTGGTAGAGATCCACCGTCTCGGCGGCGGCGTCGAGAGGACTCGCGAGGGCTTGCGCACGATCGACCCAGCCTGCGGCTCCGGCCATTTCCTGCTGGGCATCTTCCACCGCCTCCTCGACGAATGGCGTCGTACGTCTCCGGGTGTCGACGACTGGATCCTGATCCGACGCTCCCTTGAGTCGGTACACGGCTGCGACAAGAACCCCTTTGCAGCCTCGATCGCCCGCTTTCGCCTCCTGGTCGCCGCGCTCAAAGCCTCCGGGACCGGCACACTCGCCGCTGCCGGCGAATTCCCCATCAACGTCGCTGTCGGCGATTCTCTGCTGCACGGTGTAGGTGTCAAGGGCAAGCAACTTGAAACGGATTCCATCGAAGAGCCTGAGTTCACCTATCGCACTGAGGATGTAAAAAAGTACATCAACTCATGTGACCTACTCACGCAAGCCTCATACCACATCGTCGTCGGAAATCCGCCATACATCACAGTTAAGGACAGCAACGAGAACAAGAACTACCGCGAAAGATGGAAGGCTTGTTCGGGGACATATGCGATGTCGATTCCATTCGCTGAGCGCCTGTTCCACCTTGCCACACGAACGTCCGGCGGCGGTTATGTAGGCCAGATCACCGCAAACTCATTCATGAAGCGCGAATTCGGCAAGAAGCTGATCGAACAGTTCTTCCCGACAGTTGACCTGACTCACGTTATCGATACATCTGGCGTGTACATTCCTGGCCACGGCACGCCAACAGTAATACTGATCGGCCGTAAGCAAATGCCAGCGCCTTCTAAAACGATCCGCGCCGTTCTAAGTATCCGCGGCGAGCCGGCGGCCCCTTCAGATACCGCCCGCGGCTTCGTCTGGAAAGCAATCACTGAGCAGATCAACATCCCCGGAACCGAGTCCGAGTGGATCTCCGTCTCGGACATCAACCGGTCAGCATTGGCCTCGCACCCTTGGTCGCTGAGCGGCGGCGGCGCAGGCCCTCTCACAAAAGCAATTGAAGCCAAAACCACCCCTCTGGAAAAGAGCATCAAGAAACCAATTGGTCGCGCCATCCGTGCCGGAGCCGATGAAGCCTACGTGCGCCCCATTCGCACGCCCGAAAGTTCAGCACTGCGACCACTCATGGTCGGCGATATCGTTCGAGACTGGCATGCTGCCCCGACCGAAAAAATCTGGTATCCCTACAATACTAATTTCACCCAAGAACTGCAAACTGAACTATGGCCTTGGCGAACACCTCTAGCTGCACGCCGAACCTTTCAGGGTAACATGGAGGACGCAGGTCTCGACTGGTGGGATTACATGCAACACACTTCATCTGCATACTCCACGCCGCTTTCAATCGCATTTGCAGAAGTACAAACACATAATCACTTTGTACTAGATCGTGGCGGAAACGTCTTCAAGCAGACCGCGCCCGTAATCAAACTACCTGCAGAGGCGAACGAGGACGACCACTTGGCACTGATCGCCGTTCTCAACTCGTCAACAGCGTGCTTCTGGCTTAAGCAGGTATGCCACGACAAAGGCATTCGCGGCGAAGGTGGCGGCTTCACCAGCAACGACTGGGAAAGGTTTTTCCAGTTCAACTCAACGAAATTACAGAATTTTCCAATCCCTGAAAATATTTCGGCCGAAAAAGGGAGGGAAATCGACTCGCTAGCACACCAGCTGGCACGGGAAGAACCCTTGTCGATCATCAATCAGACTGTGCCGACTCGAAAAAATTTGAACTACTCAAAAGTTGAGTATGAGAATCTCCGAAGTAAGCTGATCGCGAAACAGGAAGAGTTGGACTGGAACGTCTATCGGCTTTACGAGCTAATCTCCGACAGCGAGGCGAACCAGTTGTGCGCTAATGAGGATGAAGTGCCGGGCGTCAGTCTTGGCGAGCGCGCGTTTGAGATCGCCCTGGCTCGTCGCGCGGCGATGGACGAATCAGTCGACCTCGAATGGTTCGAAAGGCACGGGTCCAAGCCGATCACCGAGCTGCCCAAGCATTGGCCCGAGGCCTACAAGCGGGTCGTCGAGAAGCGGATCGAAACGATCACCAACCGTCGAGACATCGCGCTCATCGAGCGCCCCGAGTGCAAGCGCCGCTGGGCAACCGAGCCGTGGGAGAAGAAAGAACGCAAGGCCCTCGAAACCTGGCTGCTCGACAAGTGCGAAGACAAGAACCTCTGGTTCGCCCTCCGCGATGGCTTGACCGGCCCGCGCACACTGACCGTCAGCCAGCTCGCCGACCTCCTCCGCACCAACGAGGACGTCAACTCTGTCGCTGCCCTGTACGCAGCCGACCACCTCGGCAAGCGGGATCTGCGACTCGCCGATGTGCTGGAGCACGTCATCGCCACCGAGCACGTCCCCTACCTCGCCGCGATGCGCTACAAGGAGACCGGCCTGCGCAAACGCGCCCAGTGGGAATCCGTCTGGGAGGAGCAGCGCGAGGAGGACCGCACCGGCAAGCGGCTCGACATCAAGGTACCGCCGAAGTACACCTCTTCGGACTTCGCCAAGACGTCCTACTGGTCACACCGCGGCAAGCTCGACGTGCCGAAGGAACGGTTCATCTCCTACCCCGGAGCTGGCCCAGAAGCTGACCCGACCTTGCTGCTCGGCTGGGCAGGTTGGGATCATAAGGACCAGGCGCTCGCGCTGGTCAACGTGATCAATGACCGGCTCGAGCAGGAAGGATGGGAGACCGACAAGATCGCGCCGCTGCTCGCAGGGCTGGCCGAGCTCATGCCCTGGGTCAAGCAGTGGCACGCTGGCTACGACGCAGAGTGGGGCGGGAACCCCGCGGAGGAGTTCCAGACCGTGCTCGAGCAGCAGCAGACCAAGCATGGGCTGACCGACGAGGCGTTGAGCAAGTGGCGGCCGGAGCAGACGCGGCGCGGCCGCAGGAAGAGCTAGAGGGAGGGGACGAGAATGGCCGAGGAGGTGTACCTCCGGGATGTGATCCACATGCCGGAGGAGGTCAACCGGGGCGACTTCAAGATTGACCTGACCAAGGGATTCACGGCGACGGACGAGCTGGTCGACAATTATGTCGTCACTGATCAGCTGCGCGGCGCCTTCACCCAGGCCCTCGCGCTGATCCGGGCTGCAGTCCGCGACGGCAACTCTCATGCCGCTTACCTGCACGGCTCGTACGGTTCCGGTAAGAGCCACTTCCTGACCGTTCTGCACGCCGTTCTGAACGGAAACAAGACCGCACGCGACAAGCCCGAGCTGCGGAAGGTCGTCGCCGAACACGATGAGTGGCTGTCCGGTCGCAACTTCCTCATGGTGCCGTTTCACCTGATCGGGTCGGTTGACCTGGACGCGGCAATCCTCGGCGGCTACGTCAAGCATGTGCAGGACACCATGCCGGGCAAGCCGGTTCCTGCGGTCTTCCGTGACGACGCGATGCTTCTGGACGCCAAAAATCTGCGTGCCGCGGTGGGCGACGTCAAGTTCGCGGAGATGCTCGGGACCGAGGATGCCAAGCCTTCAGACCTGGACGACCTGGAACCAATCGAGGGAGCGGCTCCCAGCGTTTGGACCAGTCTAGAACTTGATAAGGCATTCGGTGCGCAGCCTGGAGACCCACGGCGGGACGCTCTGGTTTCAGCGCTCCTGTCCGGTCCAATGGCCTCCTATGCCCGCGGAGCGTTAGGGGACAAGGACGCCTACATCCCACTGGAGAACGGCCTTTCCGTCATCAGCCGGCACGCGCAGCAACTTGGTTACGACGGCGTTGTGCTGTTCCTCGACGAGCTGATCCTTTGGCTGCAGGGCTACTTGTCCCGCCGCGACTTCGTAAACGTCCAGGTGAACAAGCTGGTCAAGCTGATCGAGTCGGGGGACAGCGATCGGCCGGTGCCGATCATTTCGTTCGTCTCCCGTCAGCGGGATCTCGGCACCCTCATCGGCTCGGACATCATGGGCTCCGAGGTCAGCAACCTCGAACAGCAGGTCCAGTATCTCGCCGGGCGATTCGACACGATCAGCCTCGAAGACCGCAACCTTCCAGCGATCGTCAAGGAGCGCGTTCTCAAGCCGCTCCCCGGCAAGGCCCATCTGCTTGACGCGGCCTTCAAGAACATCGAGTCGACCAAATCCAACGTCAAGGAAGCGCTGCTCGACGCGAACGGGGCCACCCACGCGGACTGGTCCGACTTTCGCGACGTCTACCCGATCTCACCGGCTCTGCTCAACGTGCTGGTGGCGCTCTCCGGGGCATTGCAGCGTGAGCGCACTGGCCTCAAGCTGTTGCAGGACATGCTTCATCGGCGGCGCGCGGACATGAAGCTGGGCGATCTCATTCCCCTCGGAGACCTGTGGGACGTCATCGCCGAAGATGCAACGGCAGCCTTCACCGACAAGCTGCGTACGGACGCCGAAGCAGGCCAGCGTTTCCACCGGAGGGTTCGCCGCTACCTGGAGGGTAAGTACGGCTCGACCACCGATGCCCGGTTCATCGCAGACGAACGTCTGGTCAAGACGCTGCTGCTGGCATCCCTCGCTCCAGACGTGCCCGCGTTGACCCGGCTCACCGGGCAGCGGCTGGCCGCATTGAACTACGGCTCGATCACCTCACGCACTGCTCAGCCGGGCGATCTAGCGACCACCAGGCTGGGTGACCTCAAGACCGAGTTCGGCGAGCTGCGCAGTGACGGTGACGAAAACCCGGTGTTCAGCCTGCACCTGTCCGACCTCGACATCGAACCGCTACTGGACAACGCGAACGACGAAGACAACACCGCCAACCGGCGAAAGTGGCTACGCAGCCAGCTTTGGGAGGCGATGGGTGTCAAGGACACCGGTGTCTTCGTGAGCGAGCGTGAGATCGTCTGGCGAGGCACCAAGCGGACCGCCGAGTTCGTATTCGAGAACGTCCGCGACCCACAGTCGATGCCGGACTTCCAGTTCCGGCCCAGCCTTGACGGCGTAATCCGGTTCGTCATCGACTATCCCTTCGACGAACCCGGACGTTCACCCCGGCAAGACGCCGAGCGCGTGGAGGAATTGAAACAGCATGGCCACGCCTACCCCACCCTGGTGTGGCTGCCGGCCTTCTGGTCTGAGCAGCGGTTTAACCAGCTCGGTCGCCTGCTGAAGATCAACCACCTGCTCGAGCGAGGTAGGCTCGAAGCGGTCGCAGCAAACCGATCGGCCGAGGACCGGATCCGCCTACGCACCCAGCTCGAGGTGCACAAGGAAAACCTCACGTCGAGCCTTCGAGGCGTGCTGACTCAGCTCTACGGCCTCTCCCGCGGTGACGAGTCGAACCTCATCGACCCGGAGGGCGAACCCGGGCGAGTGCTCAGCATGTTCCCGCAGCACACTCCCCGGCTCCATGTCGGCGCTCCGTTCGAATACAACATGTTCGAACTGGCCGACAGCCTCCTGGGCGCGAAGTACCCGAATCACCCGGACTTCGATCCGAAGAAGGAACGCAAAGCTGTCACCGTCGGTGAGCTTCGTACGGCGCTGAACTGGATCACCAAAGCAGCTGAACAAGGCGGCCGCGTTGAACTGGAGAAGAGCAACCTTGCCCTGATGCGCAAGATCGTGCACCCGCTCGGCTTGGGTGAGGTCCACGACGGCCCGCTCACACTGAGCAACGAGTGGCGACAGCGTATCGAACAGCACGCGGCAAGGATGCAAGTCGCAGGTGACTACTCGGTCGACGACATTCGACGGTGGCTGGAAGAGCTTGACTACAAGGGGCTCGACAAGCCAGTCGAGAACCTGATCATCTCCGTATACGCCCTGCTCGCCGATCGAGCTTGGGTCCGCGAGACCATCCCGCAAGACGCCCCAGACGTCGGCAACATCGGTCCAGGTTGGGCTCTGCGCGCACAAGAACTGCCTACCGAGGACGAATTCGAGGCAGCCCGCAACCGAGCGGGAGCGATTCTGGGGGTGTCGGCCCCGGCAGCCCGATTCACGCGCAACATCACCAAGCTGACCAATAGTGTGCTCGAACAGGTCCGTGAACACGAGAACGTCGTCCACCGCCTGCACGAGGCGTTGCATAAGCATGCATCCGAACTCGGGATCGAGACTTCATCACCACGAGTAGTGGCGACCCGCGCCGCAGCGGACCTGTTGGCCAAGCTGTTCGGCATTAGCGACTCGACAAAGCTGATCAGGACGCTCGCACAGCTGCCGGACCCAGACAACGACGGTGTGCTGGCGAGGACGATCTCATCGGCCCAGTCCGTCCTGAGTGCACTCGACGCAGCAGACTTCGAACTCCTGCGAACGATCCAGCCGTATCTTGACCGTTCTGACGGCATTCGAGACCGCACCGAACGCCTGATGGCCGACATAGCGGAGACGGCCCAAGCCGACGAGCAAACCCGGCAGCTGGGCCCCATGCTGCACGGATTCCGGGCAATCGCTCTCAAGATCATCCAGGATGCCACGGCAGCAGCAGGAGCCCCGCCGGCGCCACCGCCGCCAGCACCCACGCCCATGCCCACGCCAATGGCCCAGCAGACACGCCGGGTGACCGCTGACGCGACTCCCGCAAAGTTGACTGAGACGATGGCAGCCGTGCAGCAATCGGTCAGTGAGTTCGCCAAGGAACACCCGGGTCAGGAGATAGAGATCTCGTGGCGTGTTGTCGACGGGAAGGCTTGATGGCCCAGGTTCCGCCTATCACGCGAGCAGGGATCGAGTCGCTGCTCATGCAACACAGACACGCGCTGGACAAGCAGCCAGGCCGATGCCTGGTGCTTGTCCATGGCAGGTATGAGCCTGGTGAACGCACCGAGTTCCGGCTGAAGCCGATCGAAGGTGACCAAGGCGAGCGGGCAGTGCGCGTCACCGACCAACCCTCCATACTGGGGATCACTGCCGAATGGCTGGACTACCAGCACACTGGAGCGGCCTCTGGTGTGCTGGTAGTCACCACCGGTGTAGAGCCTGCCGAGCTCGACTGGGACTTGCGGGGACACGCTCTCGACACCAGCCTGCTGCGAATCGACCCGGTCGAGAACCTGAAGTTTCGGTTCGGCGCAAATCGCTTGGACCCCCGAGTCTGGCAGTCCACCTGGCTCGTCCAGGCAGTCCTCGACGCAGAACCCACCAGTGGCTGGCCCCGCCGTGGTGGCGTGCTGACCTATGACGACGCCTTGCTGGCTCTCGTCGGACAGCGGCTTGGCGTCGACGCCGCAACTCTCGACCTCGACCGCCTGCTCGAGTGGTCCCGGAGCACCGCAACGACCAGCTGGGCTGAACTGGACAACGCTGAACGTGACGGCATCCGCAGCTGGCTCGTCGAGCGTCTCGGCCTGGCGGCGGAGGCTGTTCTCACGTTGGTCGCGGCTGGTCGAGGCCGCGACGCTCTGGCGCTGGGGGTCGTCGGCGCGGCATTAAGCGATCAATCGCTGTCGCGCGACGCCTTGGTGTCGGTCGGTGGGCTCTTCCCCGGTATCCGCTCAGATGCCGTCGAAGCGTTCGCCCTGGCGGTCGACGGCACGCTGAGCCGGTGGATCACTGCCGCCGGACCTGCCGATTCCCCTGCCCGCCATGACGTCCTCACCGTGCTTGAACGGGCCGACGAGCTGGCCAAGCAAACCGGCCTTACCGAGGCCTTGTCTAGCAACCCTCTACTGCCCTCCGCATGGCGAGCACGTCTTCGTTCGGTGGGCGCGGCGCTCCCCGATCCGGAGGCTGCGAACCGCGCGCTCGGCGAACTCCGCGAACATCGCCTCGCCGAATTGTTCAGTTCTCAGAAGACCACAGCGACCATGGCCGTCCGGCTCGCACGGTGGCTCGCAACACCGGAATCCGGAGTCCCGTCCGTGTCGGCAGGTGTGCAACAGCAAGTGGCCCAATGGGGCTGGGTCGACTACGCCCTTGCTGTTCTTTGGGCAGGCGACGTGGCAGGCGAACCGGTGAGCGCCAAGGCTTACCGCGATCTCTGTGAGCAGGTGACGGCTCGACGCACCGCGTCGGACGAAGAATTCGCGCTCCGCCTGGCCTCCTGGGTTCCGCATGCTCGCGCACAGCTGTCCGAAGGCGCGTTGCTGATCGAAGACATCCTGACGACAGCCGCGGTTCCGCTGGCCGGTGACTCAGCTCCCCTGATCATCGTGCTCGATGGAATGAGCGCTTCTGTCGCGGCGCAGCTCGGCGACGAACTGAGCCGTCGGCCCAACTGGCTGGAGGCCAGCCCAGTATCCGGCACTCGTCTGGCTGCAGTGTCAGTGTTTCCGTCGATCACGACGGTGAGCAGGCCGTCCCTCTTGTGCGGGAAACCCATCGCAGGAGGCCAGTCGACAGAAAAAGACGGCTTTGCCGCGTTCTGGAAGAAGCACCACAAGCAAGCGCGACTTTTCCACGAGAACGAAGTCGGCGGCGGCGCCGGCCAGAGTCTCAATCCCGAGCTCGTTGCGGCGTTGGCAGGCGTCGAAGTCGTCGGTGTCGTACTCAACACGATCGATGACACGCTCGGCCCCGGTCGCGAGGGCGATGGGACGACCTGGCGCCTCCAGGACATCCGGTACCTGACCAGCCTGCTTACTCAGGCACGCAGCTACGGACGGCCGGTCGTAGTGACTTCGGACCACGGGCACGTTCTCGAGCGTGGCCTCGCTAGCGGCCCATCCCCCGCAACTGCCGAATACGGTGGACGGTGGCGGACAGGAGCACCGGCTGAGGGCGAAGCCGCGCTGCACGGTCCGCGAGTCCTCGAAGGGAACGGAAAGGTGGTTCTCCCGTGGCGCGAGGATATCCGATACACGCAAAAGCGTGCGGGGTACCACGGCGGTGCCGCTTTGGCCGAGGTAAGTATTCCCGTCTTGGTCCTGCTGCCGTCTGTCGACGTATTACCGGACGGTTGGGCGGGATTGCCCGCTGAACAGACAACGCCTTCGTGGTGGCGGGGCAGCCCAGAGCAGGTAATTGTGGAGCCCGCTCCGGCACCCAAGGCGCCGCGTAAGAAACAAAAGGCTATCCCCGACGGGCCAGGGCTGTTCGATCATGTGCTGCCGGAGCCCATACCACCTGCGCCGGCCGTGCAGAAGACTCTTGGCCAGCAGGTAACCGCTTCGAAGATCTTCGCCACGCAAGAGAAATTCATCCGTCGTGGACCCAATAGCGACGTCGTGGCCGCCGTAATTGACAGCCTTGCCGCCGCAGGCGGCAAGCTCTCGCTTGCCGCAGTTGCCTCCACCGCAGGCAAAGCAGCCAGAAACATCGATGGATTCCTCGCCACCGTTCAGCGTTTGCTCAACGTGGAGAGCTACCCGGTGCTCGAACTCATCGATGGTGGCCGAACGGTGGAACTCAACCTTGAACTCCTTCGAACACAATTCGACTTGGACAAGCCGTGAGTCCGGTCAGTTCAGTTCGTCGTCGCGAGGTGGTGGATGCGTTGCGCCGCGGCACAGTTCCACAGTTCGGGCTCGACCTGTTCGCCGTGGGCCTCGATCGGTTCACCGGAGCGCTCGACGACGACCTGAGCACGATCAAGCGCGGCGGCGCGGCCTTTCACGCAATCCGCGGGGAATATGGCTCAGGTAAGACGTTCTTCGCACGCTGGCTGGCCGAACGAGCGAAGCGAGCCGGGTTGGCGACGAGTGAGATTCAGATCTCGGAGACAGAAACCCCGTTACATCGCCTCGAAACCGTGTACCGGCGGCTGACCGAACGACTGTCTACGGCGACCCACCAACCGAGTGCGTTGCGATCAGTGATCGATTCCTGGTTCTACACGCTCGAAGAGGAGGTTCTCGACACTGGCGAAGTCGACGAGGAGGACGAAGACGCCATCGCCGAAGCCGTGGACACTCTCATGGAGCGTCGCCTAGGTGATGTCGCCAGGACAACCCCCGCGTTCGCTTCGGCTCTCCGCGGATACCGGCATGCGAAGCGTGCCGATGACGCGGCGACCGCAGAAGCGGTAATCGCTTGGCTGGGCGGGCAAAAGTCAGTGGCGGCCTCCGCGAAGCGAGCCGCCGGAGTGCGCGGAGACCTCGACCATTTCGGGGCGCTCGGCTTTCTCCAAGGCCTGCTGACCGTGCTGAAGGATTGCGGTCACCCGGGCCTTTTGGTCGTGCTCGACGAGATCGAGACCCTCCAGCGCGTTCGGGGTGATGTGCGTGAGAAGGGCCTCAACGCTCTCCGCCAGTTGCTGGACGAAATCGACACCGGCCGCTTTCCAGGACTCTTCCTGGTGATCACCGGCACTCCTGCGTTTTTCGATGGGCAACAAGGCGTCCAACGCCTACCGCCGCTCGCTCAGCGACTTGCGACCGACTTCACCACCGACGCCCGCTTCGACAACCCACGTGCGGTTCAGCTCCGGCTTCCCGGATTCGACCTGAACCGGCTTGGGGAGCTTGGTCGGAACGTCCGCGATCTCTATGTCGGCGATGCCAAGGAGCCCGAACGGATCGCCGCTCGCGTGGACGACGCCTATGTCGATGAACTAGCTCGGGCTGTCACCGGCGGGATGGGTGGCAAGGTAGGTGTCGCACCCCGCGTCTTCCTCCGGAAACTCGTTCAGGACGTGCTCGACCGGGTCGACGAACACGAGGAGTTCGACCCGAGGGTGCACTATCCGGTAACCGTCAAGAGCTCTGAGCTCTCCGAGGAAGAACGTAACACCGTCGCCGATGTCGACGACATCGATCTGGATCTCCCGTGAGTTCCGGATCCGACCGGCTGCTTCCCGCGCTGGTGCACCACATCGTCAACACGCTGGGCTGGCCGGGGCTGCGCCCGCTCCAGGCCGAAGCGATCGACCCGCTTCTTGACGGATCCGATGCGATCCTGTTGGCGCCAACAGCAGGCGGTAAGACCGAAGCTGCAATGTTTCCCCTGCTCAGCTCCATGGAAGAACAGTCATGGACGGGCCTGTCGGTGTTGTATGTCTGTCCGCTTCGGGCCCTCCTGAATAACCTTCAACCCAGACTGGCGAGCTATGCGGGCTGGCTCGGTCGCACTGCCGACCTATGGCACGGAGATGTCAGCTCCGGCGCCCGCAAACGAATACTCCAGGAACCGCCGGATATCCTGCTGACCACGCCAGAGTCGCTCGAGGCGATGCTGGTGTCGGCAAACATTGATTCCCGGCGCTTGTTCTCGAGCCTTCGAGCGGTCGTAGTGGACGAGGTCCATGCTTTCGCCGGCGACGACCGCGGCTGGCACTTGCTCGCGGTCCTCGAACGACTCTCTCGGATCGCAGGCCGCCCGCTTCAGCGAATTGGCTTGTCAGCCACAGTAGGCAACCCGGACGAACTGCTGAGGTGGCTTCAGGGCTCGCAACACTCCAGACCACGATCGGTAGTTGCGCCCAGCGGTGGCACGACGACCACGCCGGACATCACCGTCGATCATGTCGGTTCAATTGACAACGCGGCCACCGTCATCGCAACACTGCACCGAGGCGAGAAGCGACTGGTGTTTGTCGACAGCCGCCGACGCGCTGAAGAACTCGGAGCAGCACTACGCGCCCGCGAAATCACCACGTTCCTGTCGCACTCATCGCTCTCCGCAGACGAACGCCGCAGATCAGAGCAGGCCTTTGCAGAAGCTCGCGACTGCGTGATCGTTGCGACTTCCACTCTGGAATTGGGAATCGATGTCGGAGATCTCGATCGTGTGATCCAGATCGACGCTCCCCGGACGGTGGCTTCGTTTCTCCAGCGTCTGGGCCGGACAGGACGTCGTGCAGGGGGCACCAGAAACTGCCTCTTTCTGTGTCTCGAAGAATCAGCCGTACTCAGCACAGCCGGTCTGCTCGAACGGTGGGGAGCAGGCTGGGTGGAACCGATCGTGGCCCCGCCACACCCTCGACACATCGCCGCGCAGCAGATGCTCGCCCTCGCCCTGCAAGAGAACAAAATTGGGACGCACACCTGGCGAGAGTGGTGGGGCGACCTGCCGTTGTTCGATGAGCACCAAACCGAGATCTTTGATCATCTACTGGCCGAAGGCTACCTCGAGCGGGACGGCCCGATGGCGTTCATCGGGCTCGAGGCGGAGAAGAAGTTCGGCCGACGGCATTTCATGGACCTTCTCGCCGTGTTCAGCGCGCCACCGGAGTTCACAGTCCTGACCGGCCGAGAGGAGATCGGCCGAGTGGGGGACGATGTTCTGCTGGCCGATAGCCACGACGGACCACGTGTCCTGCTTCTCGCTGGACGTGGCTGGAAGGTCGGGCACATTGACTGGAAACGGAGGCGCTGTTTCGTCGAGCCAAGCGACCTCCCCGGCCGCGCCAAGTGGGGCGGGAGCGAAGGTGGGCTGTCTTTCGCCCTTACCCGCAGCCAGCGATCGGTCCTGCTGGGCACCAATCCCGCAGGGGTCCGGTTCACCCGCAGAGCAGCATCGGTACTCGCCGAGCTCCGCGAGAAGCACTCCGGAGACGTTGCCGACAACGCGACTGTGTTCCGGCGTTCGTCTGGCGAGCTCAGATGGTGGACTTGGGCTGGTATCGCAGCCAACCGGACGTTGCAAGCCAGCTTCCCGCGAGTCGTGGATCCTCGGCAGCGGACTACCGATCAATCCTTACGCTTGCAACCAGATCTGTCGAATAACGAATTGCTGCGCACGCTGTCAGTAAGCGCAGCGCTTTCCCATCCACACGTCAATAAGTCCGCCCTTCATGGACTCAAGTTCTCTTCCACTCTCCCAAGCGAGCTAGCCTCTGAAACCATTTCCGAACGCCTTGCGGATCAGAAAAACGCACAGTTCGTCTTATTCGAGAAACGACTATTTTCCCAAGCAGAGAACTAGGCCAGTCGCTATATATTCAGATTTCACCTAGCAGACATAGTGCTTGCAGGAAAAGGCGAGCCGACGCTCTCTTGAGAGTGAACTCTAAGCGTTCTGCGAGCAGACTTTGCCGCCCGCACCCAGGGCATTGCAAGGTCAGTTTGTGGCCTCAGTCTACGTTTACACATCTCCGGGCCACATACTACTTATCACCCACTCGCGTCAGGAGCTCATGACCCGGCCCGGCGGAGCACAACGTGTTGGCAAGTACCGGAAGACTGCGCTTCCAAGAACCGATTTCACCACGCTCTTCGGACGCCGTGTAGGTAACGCCCACGTGCTTCGCCAACTCGATGAGAATACGTTCGTGCTGAAGTTCTTCGCGCAGGTCGTACGCGGTCTTGATGACCGGCAAGCCACCCTCCCCAGGGCCGTTCCCGTCTCTTGGCCGTTCGCGCTATTGCGTGAAGGCAAGGATCACTCTAGCGGGTTATGATCGCCAGCTGGGGAGCAGTGGAGCGACCCACGCCCAGGGGAGGGACGAGTGGCTCTTGCACGCGGCCGTGCGGCCGATCTGTTGATCGAAGCCCGTGCGGGACACCTGCACAGCCGGTTGAAGGAACAGGCCGGATTCGCCTTCGGCGGCAGGATCGGGACCAGTGAGGTGACCTCCTGGCAACGGAGCCTGCCCATCGTGTTGACGGATCTCGTGGACGCGGGTCTCGGCGACGTCGAAGTCCTCCTCGAACATCAACTACCGCACAGCAAGCAGCGCATCGACATCGTGCTTTGCGGCGTCCACCCTCGCGACGGGCAGAGTTCGTTCGTCTTCCTCGAGGTCAAGCAGTGGTCCAAGGCCGAGTCTTACCTGTCCGAGGTGATCAACATTCCCGGCCTCCCGGGGAAACACCTCCATCCTGCCGAACAGGTGCACGGATATCGCCAGTACTTCGTGGACCACACCCCAGCGCTGGTGGAGCGGCCGCAGGCCGTGCACGCGGTGGCGTACCTGCACAACGCACGGCGGACGGACGTGTCCGGTCTCCTCCAGGACAACCCTCGCCCCACCAGCCGGCTGTTCACCATGGACGACAAGGCGGCGATGGGCGAGCATCTCAACTCCGTGCTCGACGCCGCGGCCACCAGGCAGTCCAATATCGCGATCGGAGATGAACTAAGCGGTTTCGCGCACCGTCCCACCAAGCCGTTGCTCGATCTGGCCGCGGCCGAGATCAAGGACCGCGAGCAGTTCGTCCTCCTGGACGAACAGAAGGTCGCCTACGAACTCGTACTGCAGGCTGTCGAGCGCTCTCGGGCGGCGCAGACGCGTACGGTCGTCGTCGTCGAAGGCGGGCCGGGATCGGGCAAGAGCGTCATCGCGTTGAGTCTTCTCGGTGAACTGGCCCGCCGTGGTCGAGCCGTTCACCACGCGACCGGCTCGAAGTCGTTCACCTCGACCATGCGCAAGTACGCGGGTCGCGGCAACACGCGGGTCCAGGGATTGTTCAAGTACTTCAACGCCTACGTGGGCTGTGAGCCTCGCGAGCTGGACGTCCTGATCTGCGACGAAGCACATCGCATCCGGGAGAAGGGCGTCGACAGGTTCACGAAGAAGGAGAAGCGCGAACGCGCCGATCGCCAAGTCAACGAGCTCATCAACGTGGCGACCGTGCCCGTGTTCCTCCTCGACGAACACCAGGTCGTGCGGCCGGGGGAGATGGGCTCCCTCAAGGAGATCACCACGGCCGCCCGCGCTCTCGGCTGTGAAGTCGAGATCGTCCGCCTGCACGACCAGTTGCGGTGCGGTGGCTCGGTTTCCTACGACACCTGGGTCGCCAGGCTGCTGGGGCTCGGTTCCGCCGAGCCACCCATTCCCTGGAGCAAGCTCGCGGGGCCTCTCGACGAAGGCATAACCTTGACCACCGCCGCGTCACCCGAGGCCCTCGAATCATGGGTGCTGCGGCAACGGTCCCAGCACGGCGGGGTCGCCCGGCTGGCGGCCGGTTTCTGCTGGCCGTGGAGCGATCCCGTCAAGACTTCGGACGGTCTCCGTCTCGTGGACGACGTCCAACTCGGCGCGTGGAAACGGCCTTGGAACGCGAAGGGTGAGAAGTCCGTGCCCGACGTTCCCGGATCCAGTTACTGGGCGACGGATGAACGCGGATTCGGCCAGGTCGGCTGCATCTACACCGCTCAGGGCTTCGAATACGACTGGTCGGGCGTGATCTTCGGCAAGGATCTGGTCCGTCGCGACGGCATGTGGTGCGCGGTTCGCGCGAACTCCAAGGACTCCGAGGTCAAGAAGGCGGACGAGCTGCATTTCAGCGCGCTGGTCAAGAACACTTACAAGGTCCTGCTCACTCGCGGGATGAGGGGGACGGCCATCTTCTCGGAAGACCCCGAAACCCAGGGATTCCTCGAAGAGATGACCGGGTAGCCCCTTCTACCCGGCCTCGTGGAAATCGTTGAGCCGATGCGCCTCTGCTGACGACTCCGTGGCGGCCAGCCAATGCGGATACGTGACGTAGACCAGTTCCGTGTCCTCATCGGCCACGTAGACGAGCTCGGTACCCGCCCGCAGGTAGATCACCTCACCCGCCCGAGCCGTCACCGAGCCCGAGGGACCCTCGACGGTGAAGGTGCCGGAAGTGATGACGAGCGCCTCGTCGTAGGTCATCTTCCACGGGTTCTTCTCACCCTTCCCGTAGCGGGCGAAGCCGACGGACATCGCCGCGCCGCTGTCTTTCGAGAGGACGTCGGCCAAGAAGATCTGCTGGTCGAGGCGTTGGAACCAGGTCGAAGCGTGATCGCTCGTGAGGTGTTCGACGGACATCCGAGTCTCCTTAAGTGGAACTTTCTCCACTTAGTTAACTGGAGAAAGTTCCACTTGTCCACCGGTTAGGCTCATAGGGTGCTTCCCATCGCAGGAGCCGGGGCTCCAGAGCGGGCGGACGCGGCTCGCAACCGGCAGAAGATCATCCAGGCGGCGGCCAGGCTTGTCGCGGCCAAAGGGATCGACGGGCTCGCGTTGGACGAGGTCGCGGCAGAGGCGGGCGTCGGGATCGGGACCGTGTATCGGCGGTTCCCGGACAAGGGCGCGTTGGCGCAAGCGTTGCTCGACGAGAACGAGCGCGAGTTCCAGGAGGCGTTCATCAGCGGGCCGCCACCGCTCGGGCCGGGAGTGCCGGCAGCCCAGAGGCTCAAGGCGTTCATGGACGCGTACGTCGACAGGCTCGAGACCCACGGCGAACTGCTGATGGTCGCGGAGACGGCGACGCCGATGGCGCGGTTCGTGACCGGCGCGTACCGGCTGCACCACAGTCACCTGGTCGCGTTGATCAGCGAGATCGAGCCGGACGCCGACGCGCACTTCCGGGCAGATGCGATCTTGGCGCCGCTCGCCGCGGCGCAGTACGTCGACCAGCGGCGAAACGGTATGACGGCGGAGCGGATCAAAGCTGGGCTTGGCGACCTGTACCTGGCTCGAGGCACGCGATGAGCGAGTACCAGTACTACGAATTCCTCGCGATCGACCAGCCGCTGGACGAACGTCAGCAGGCCGCCGTGCGTTCCCTCTCCACCCGCGCGAGGATCTCCGCCACCAGCTTCGTCAACGAGTACCACTGGGGCGACTTCAGCGGCGACCCGAACCGGCTGATGGAGCGTTACTACGACGCGCACGTGTATGTGGCCAACTGGGGAACGCGCAGGCTCATGTTCCGCCTGCCCCGTCACCTCCTGGACCTCGACGCGGTCAGGGATTACTGCGTCGGCCACTATTTGTCAGCCTGGACGGCGGACGAGTTCCTCGTGCTCTCCCTGACGAGCGAGGACGACCCCGACGAATTCGACTACGCGGCCGAAGCGAGGCTGGCAGCTACCGTCGGAGTCCGCGCCGAACTCGCGGCGGGTGACCTCCGGCCTCTCTATCTCGCCTGGTTGGCGGGCTATGGCGGCTGGGAGCGTGACGAATGCGCCTTCGAACCCCACGACGATGCCAACCTCGAGCCGCCCGTGCCACCCGGTCTCTCGACGCTCACCGCACCGCAACGAGCACTTGCCGATTTCCTCCGCCTCGACGACGAACTGCTCGCGAGCGCGGCCCGGACAAGCCCACCACTCGCGGATGACCTCGGCCAGGTCGCGGCCTGGCTGACGAATCTGCCACTCGCCGACAAGAACGAGCTTCTGCAGCGGGTCGTTCAAGAGGACGGCATGGCCGTGCGGAGGGAACTGCTTCGCCGATTCCGCGACGAGCACACCACGACCATCACCGATCCACCACGACGAACCGTTGCCGACCTTCTCGACAACGCCGCGCGGTTGCGAGCCAACGGTCATTCGCGAACCTAGACTCCGGGAAAGCCTGAAAGGGGTGGCATGGATCTCGCGGTGAAGGCCGAACTGGTCGAGCAGGCGCGCGCGTTCACCGAATGGGTGGGCACGGGGCGCAAACTCACCCAGACCGGGCGGCTTACCTTGGCTGATGCCAGGACACTGGTCCCGTTGCTGGGCACCGGCGACGTGCTCGACCGGGCCATCGGCGACCGCGTGTACAAAACCAGGTCGAGCGAGGAGCTGCTCGACCTGGCGCTCGTCGTGGAGTGCGCCAAGGTGGCGGGGCTGGTCCGCAAGACGGGCCAACGACTGGTGCGGGTGAAGAAGAACCAGGCGCTCCTCGGGGACCCGCACAAGCTGTGGCTCGCGCTGTTCACCGGGTTCGACAAGCTGGGCGAGGCGTTCCTGCACTCGGGATTCGGCGAGTCACTACTGCGCCCGGAGTTCGCACACGGCAGCCGCGCCGCGTTGGCGGCGTTGTACAACACCGACGGTGGCGTCGACATCGGGAGGTTGCGCGCGATCGTCTGGGATGTCGTCAACGCGCCTTACATCCTGGACGATCTCACCGAACTGCAGTTTGAGATGTTGCGGCGCACGAATGACCGTGACACCAAGCAGACGCTCGATGTGCTGCAACGCTTGGGAGCGGTGACCCTCCGGGGCGAATCGGCCGAGCTGACCGAACTCGGCCGGTTCGGCATGCGGCGGATCTTGGGCGAGCCGGAGGCCGGTGATCCGGTCTACCAGGTGAAGATCACTTTGCTGGAGATCGAAGGCCTTCCGGTGTGGCGCCGGGTGCTGATTCCGGCGACCATCCCGCTCGACCGGATGCACATCGTCATCCAGGCCGCGATGGGCTGGGAGAACTACCACCTGCACTACTTCCTCGATGGGAAGACCTACTACGGCGGGGCCGAACCTGAGCTGCAGTACCACGACGAACGGAAAGTGCGGCTGGAAGACTTGGTGAAACCAGGTGACCGCCTCGAGTACAACTACGACTTCGGCGACAGCTGGGACCACGAGATTCTCGTCGAGGAAGCCACGGTCGCCACGTCCGACGGGCGTTATCCGCGGTGTATCGCGGGCCAAGGGGCTTGCCCGCCGGAGGACGTCGGCGGTACCGGCGGTTACGCGAGGTTGATCCAAATCCTCGGCGATCCCGGCCACGAGGAACACCAGGACATAGTCGGCTGGCTCGGCCTCGATGACCCTGGCCAGTTCGACGCCGCGCGCTTTGACCTCGACGAAGCCAACCAGCGTCTCGCCGCAAGGGCATAGGCATGCTCGGCCTGGAGAAGTTCGACCTCGGTGACATCGCGATGGCCCTGCAGGACCAGACCGACTACGAGCACATTCACCTGGTCGACCCACGGACAGGCGAGATCGGCCTTTGGACCCGGGATGGCGGGATAGACGGCGAGAATCCGATCGACCTCGACGACGTGGACCAGATCGCGATCGACCCCGTGCCGTCCTCTGTCTGGTACCAGGACATGGCGGACTTCGCGGCAGGCATCAGCGACGAACGAGCCGGCGAACGCCTGGCGAGGGCCCTCCGCGGCAAGGGCCCCTTCCGCCGTTTCAAGAACGAGTTACACGACGAGTACCCGCACCTTGTTCCCGCCTGGCACGCCTTCAGCGACAGCCGCGCGAACCGTCGCGCGGTGGAGTGGCTTGCCGAGCATGCCCTTGTCGACCACGACACCGCTGACCGGTTCGCTGTCGAGCATCCGGATCCCGACCTGCCCTGAGGCGGACTCGAGCAGGCCGGGACACGATCAGCGCTCGCCCAGTTGCCATTCCGGCCGCACGTAGTGGCAGGTGTAGCCGTTCGGGATGCGCTCCAGGTAGTCCTGGTGCTCCGGCTCGGCCTCCCAGAAATCGCCGGCCTGGGTCACCTCGGTGACGACCTTGCCGGGCCATTTGCCGGAGGCGTCGACGTCGGCGATGGTCTGTTCGGCGATCTGCTTCTGGGCGTCGTCGGTGTAGTAGATCGCCGACCGGTAGCTGGCGCCGATGTCGTTGCCCTGCCGGTCGCGGGTGGTCGGGTCGTGGATCTGGAAGAAGAACTCCAGGATCTGGCGGTACGAAAGCCGCGCCGGGTCGAAGACGATCTCGATGCCTTCGGCGTGTGAGCCGTGGTTGCGGTAGGTCGCGTTCGGCACGTCGCCGCCGGTGTAGCCGACCCTGGTGGAGACGACCCCGGGGTGCCTGCGGAACAGGTCCTGCATGCCCCAGAAGCAGCCGCCCGCGAGAACAGCCTTTTCCGTCACGATTGATCTCCTCTGGTCGTTGACCTCCAGTACAACGTGCCGGACCGCGCCTGTCATCCCCGTCCGAGTGTGACGGAACGCTTACGTCCGCCGTGCGTCTCACGCTAGGTGAAGACCCTGCTGGCAGTCCTCGCCCTCCTCCTGGCCGGTTGCGCGACGACACCTGATACCCCGAAACCGGAGGACGCCTTCCGGTTCGGCGGGATCTCGATGCCCGCGAGCGGGAAGGTGCTGGAGACGAAGTACGACCGCGGCATCGACTCCAGGTATCAAGTCGTCCTCACCCTTCCGGCGGAGGACGTGCCCAAGTTGCTCGAGGCGTCCCAGTTCCCGCCCGGCGTCACGGCGGACGAGCGGATGGTCGATGGCCGCCGTGTGGTCCGGAAGGTCACCGTCCAAGGGACCACCGTGCACCTGGAGCTGTTCACGACCTGAGCACTCTGCGTGAAAAAGACGGTCCGTTCGGACTCGTCTGGGTGACCCCCTAACGTGTAGCTCCACGCACCATCCGCCGGAGGACGCATGGATCCGATCCGTGTTCCGCCCGAGCTGTTCCGTTTCACCGACGGCAGCAGGTCCGGGCTTCCCCTGGCGATCCTGCACGCCTTCGGTGAGGCGAACGAGCGGCTCGTGACGGCGCTCGGCATCGACGACGTCCGTACGCGGCTGCGAGAGGTCGGCTGGCTGGAGACGCTCGACGACGAAGACCTGGTCAAGGCGCTGGACCAGCTGCGGAGCCAAGGCCACCTCGACGTCGTCCAGAACCACGCGGGCGACTACCGGACGGCGTCCGAGTACGAGCGCCGCAATCTCCAGTACTCGCTCACTCGGCAGGGCGAAGCGGCGTACGCGGGTGTGGTCCGCGCGAACGAGGTGCTCGACGCGACCGGCGCCCTTCAGACCGCGACGCTCGAAGCGCTGGGTGAGCGGCTCGGCGCGCTCGTCCGGCAGGTGGAGGACGGCACCGACAGGCGCGTGTTCAGCACGCTCGCCGAAGTCGAGAGTCACCTCGAGGCGTTCCGCGACAACACGAAGCGCTTCAACGGCGACCTCCAGCGCTTGCTGCACGCCGAAGCCGACCTCGCGACGTTCCACGAGGTCAAGGCAGCCACGGTCGCGTATCTGCAGGAGTTCCTGAACGACCTCGAGCATCACACCCACACCATCGCCACCCGCATCAAGGAGATCGACGACCACGGCGTCGAGCGGGTGCACCGGCGCGCGCTCAACGGCGCCGCACTGCCGAACCCGGATCAGCGCTGGCTGGAGCTCCGCAAAGCCCGCTGGGACGGGCTTCGCGCGTGGTTCCTGCCCGAAGACGGGACGACGCCGCGGGTCGAGGACCTCCACAAGGTCGCGCGGCGGGCGATCATCACCCTGCTCCAGGTCCTGGACCGGATCACCGAATCGCGGCGGCGCGCGAGCAGCGCGGTCGCCGATTTCCGTGAGCTGGCGCGGTGGTTCACCGTCGTCCCGGCCCAGGAGGACCTGCATCGCCTGTGGTCCACGATGTTCGGGCTCAGTTCCGCGCGGCACGCGCACCTCGCCCACGCGGATCCGGAAGTGGTCAGTACGACGGCGTCGTGGCTCGACGCGCCGCCGGTCGAGGTGTCGGAGTTGCTCCGGTCGGCGGGCCGCACCGAGCGGTTCACCCGGACCGGGCGGGTTCGCGACGTCACCGAGATCCGGGCGGCACGAGTCCTGAAGGCGATCGCGGAACGCGCCGAACTCGAGGCGGCGTGGAGCATGCTCGACACCGGCGGGGTCGTGCGGCTTTCGGCGTTCGAGAAGCTCGACCACACCGTTTTCGAGCGGCTGCTGGACCTGCTGGGCCAGGCGCTGGGCGGCAGCCCCGGCACGGACGGCACCCGGCGGAGCACGACGTCCGACGGCCGGATCGAGATCGTCCTGAGGCCGTCGCGCAACGGCGCCGTCGCGCGCCTGACCACCACGCGCGGCGTCTTCCGCGGCCCCGATTACGAGATCGAGATCAGTACGGCCGGAGGCGGTGCGTGAGTCTCACGAACCAACTGGTCATCGCGGAACGCGAAGAGGTCGCGCGCGGGATCCGGGCACTGCTGGCCACTCCGCTGATCGGCGAACGCGGCTCCCCCGAGACCTTCGACCTCATCCGGCGCCGCCGCGAACCCATCCGGCAGTGGTTCGACTACTACTGCGGCTGGACGCTCACCGTCGAACCCCGGCTCGGCTACGCCCGGCTGGTCAAGATCCGCGCGGCCGCCGATCCCACCCGCCCGGCGCGACGGGTGCGTTCCGGGCGCGCGGCGTTCGACCGCCGTCGCTACGTCCTGCTGTGCGTGGCGGCGGCCGAGCTGCTCACGGTGCCGGTGACCACGATCGGCCTGCTCGCCGGCCGGGTCGCGAAAGCGAGTGCCGCCGACGACCTCGTCACCACCTTCGACGTCGCCACCAGGGCGGAACGTCTCGCGTTCGTGGACGTCCTCGAACTGCTGGAATCCTTCGGCGTCCTCGAAACCGCCGACGGCGACCCGGAGTCCTTTGTGGACGATGTCGCCGCGAAGGTGCTGTTCCGGGTCGACGCGACCCTGTTGCTGCGGATGCTCGCCGCGCCGGTCGGGCCGTCGCGGCTGGCCGTGCCCGCCGACGACGTCGCGCTGCGGTTCGAGGAGCTGCTGGAGGCGGTGTCGTACGAGCAGCGCTACGGTCTCTCGTCGGGCCGCCACGAGGACACGCCGAGCGCGTCGGACGTCCAGCGGAACCTGTGGCTGCGGCATACGGTCTTCCGCCGTCTCATGGACGACCCGGTGCTGTACTTCGCCGAACTGACCGCGGAGGAGCGCGCGTACCTCGGGTCGCCGACCGGCCGCCAGTTGTTGCGGCGTGCCGCGGAGCAGGGTGGTTTCGTCCTCGAAGAACGCGCGGAGGGGGTGCTGCTCGTCGACGTCGACGGGCTGGCCACCGACGAGCGGTTCCCGGACGACGGCAGCAACGCCAAGGTCGCCGCGCTCCTGCTGCTCGACGTACTCGACGAGCCGCGGACGACCGACTACCTGCGCAACGCCACCGCGAAGCTGCTGAAACGCTTTCCGCGCTGGGCCAAGACCTACCGGGGCAAGGACGGCGTGCGACGGCTGACCGTCGACGCGCTCGCGGTGCTGACCGGCTTCGGCCTGATCCGCACCGAAGGCGAACTCGTCCGGCCACTTCCGGCCGCCGCGAGGTACACCGACCGAAACGAGGAGGCGCCGTGACCGTGACGAGGTGGATCCCGTCCCGTGCGGGCATCCTCAACATCTGGCGCTACTACGACGAGATCTTCGAGTTCCACGACGGGCGGCTGCTGCTGCGCGGCCCCAACGGGAGCGGGAAGTCGAAGGCGCTGGAGCTGCTGCTGCCCTTCCTGTTCGACGCGAGCCTGCGCGCCAACCGGCTGTCGACCTTCGGCACCAGTGAACGCAGCATGCACTGGAACCTGATGGGTGAAGGCGCTTCCGGCGCCACGCGCGTCGGGTACGTGTGGCTCGAATTCGGCATGGCCGGGGACAAGTGGTTCACCTGCGGCGCACGGCTTCAGGCGAGTACGCACACCAGTACGGTGCACGCCGACTTCTTCACCACCGGCCTGCGGGTGGGCGACGGCGTGGGGCTGGTCAACGAGGCGGGCCAGCCGCTGACCAAGAACGCGCTGGCGGAGGCCCTCGGCGAGGACGGGACGGTGCACGCCGGCGCGGCCGAATACCGCGCGGAGATCCGCGCGAAACTGTTCCCCACCTTGAGCGAACAACGATACGACGCGCTGATCACCGCGCTGCTCCAGTTGCGGATGCCCAAGCTTTCGCAGCGGCTCGACCCGAGCTTGCTGTCCAATCTGCTCTCCCGCGCGCTTCCGCCGTTGGGGCAGCAGGAGATCGCGGAGCTCGCCGAGGGTTTCGAACGGCTCGACGCGCAGCGCGAACGGCTGGGCTCGCTGGAGACCGAGGTCGACGCGACCCGCGCGCTCGCCGCGAGGCAGAAGACCTACGCGCGGCGTGTGCTGCGCGCGGGCGCCGCGAACCTCATCGCCGCGACCACCGCACTCGACGAACTCGCCGCGGCCGCCCGTCGTTCGACGGAGGAGTACGACGAGGTCGCCGCGAGCAAGGAAGCCGCCGAGGAGCGTGCGGCGAAGCTCGAAAAGGACGTCGAAGAGACCGAAGCCCGCCTCGCCGGGCTGACCGAATCCGACTCGTACCGAAAAGGCCAGGAACTCGACAAGCTGCGGCAGCGAAGCCTGTCCACGCGGGAAAAGGCGGAAACGCTGCGTGCGGACGCGGATCGGCTCCGTGCCGAGGCGGACGCCGACGAGGAGCGGTCGCGGGCGGCGAAACAGGTCGCGAAACGGCAGGCCGATCTCGTCCGTTCGATGGAGACCGAGGTCCGCGCCGCCGCGATCCGCGCGAATCTGGCCGGGGTACACGACGAACTCGTCGCCGGACTGGGCGCATCGGAACCGGCCCGGCTCCGTCCGTTGCTGCAGGCCGCCGTCCGCGGCAAACGCGATCAGGTCGAGAGCGTCGGCAGGGCACTGGACACCCGCGATCGCGCCGTCGGCCGCCGTCACCAAGCGGAGGCGGATCTCGACCGGGCGCGGTCGGATTTCTCGGCCGCGAGGGAAAGACTGGATCTCACGACGGCGACGCGAGAGCTCGCGCTGAGCGATCTGCGCACCCGGCTCGCCGAATGGGCGATCGGCTGCCGTGAGCTGCGGTTCCCCGACGTGGAAGCGCTCGTCCGGGACGCCGAGGCGGAAGTCTCGTTGCTGGGCAGGATCAGCGTGGTCGCCGAGACGGTGCTGGAGGACATCGTCCGGCGGGAAGCGGCGACCGGTGCCGCGCTGGCCGCGGCACGCGCCGAGCACGACGAACTCCTCGTCGAGGCCGGTGTGCTCGAAACAGAGGACGTCCTCGCGCCCGAGGCGCCGCGCACCCGCACGGCGGACCGGACGGAGATGAGCGGCGCTCCGCTGTGGCGGCTGGTCGATTTCGCCGGCTCGGTCCCGGAAAGCACGCACGCGGGGATCGAGGCCGCGCTCGAAGGCGCCGGGCTGCTGGACGCCTGGGTGAATTCCCACGGTGTCGTCGAAGGACACGACGTCCTCGCGGAGACCGGGACGCTGCCGGTGGTGGCCTCCGGTCGTTCGCTCGCCGACGTCCTCGTGCCGGAACCCGACGCGGAACTCTCCCCGGCGAAGATTCGCCGGATCCTCGAAGTGATCGCCTTCGACGACGAGCTTCCCGCCGGTCCCGCCGCGGTCGGCGCGGACGGCGCCTGGCGGATGGGCGGCCTGTCGGGCAGCTGGACGAAGGACGCCCCGGCCTACATCGGTGCCGCCGCCCGCCTTCGCGCCAGGGAGCGCCGGATCGCCGGGCTTCGGGACGAGATTTCCCGCTGTGAGAAGACGATCGCCGAATCGGAAGGCGAATTGGCCGCGTTGCGTGGCAGGCGCGAGCTGATCAAGATCGAACGGGCCGCCCGCCCCGGCCACGAGGATCTCCTTGCCGCGACAGGGGAATCGACCGCGGCCGAGGCGGAGCTGACCGCCGCCGACGCGGCCGTCCGGCACGGGGAGGCGACCGTCTCCGCGTTGGAGATCGAGGCCAGGACCGCCCTGCACGAGCTGACCGCCCAGGCTTCGGAAAACGGGCTGCCGACCGAACGCGCGCCGCTGGCCGCGCTCGCCACGGCCTTGCGCACCTACTCCGACCAAGGCGAGAACTGGCTGTACGAGCACGGAAACCTGATCACCGCGAAGCAGCGGGCCGAGCTGTGCGCCGAACAGGCGGACCGGTCGGAGGCGAACGCGGCCCGGCGCGAGGACGAGGCTTCCGAAGCCGCGGCCGAACGCACCAAGCTCACCGCGATGCTCGACGCGATCGAGGGCAGTGTCGGCACCGGCCAGCGTGAGGTGCTCGCCGAAATCGACGGCCTGCGCACGAAACTGCGCGAGCTCGCCGTGGAACTCCGCACCGCGAACTCCGAAGCCAAGGAACTCGCGGTCCGGCTCGGCGCGCTCGGCGTCCGGCGCACGACCGACGCCGCCGCCCGCGAGGACGCCGCCAAGAAGCAGGAGGCCGCCGCGCACCGGTTCCGGAAACTTGCCACCGGTGTCTTCCCCGCGGACGGCGGGATCGAGGACCTGCCGAAGTTCCAGGCCACCCTGTCCGCCTCCGACAGCGTGCGGTCGGCGCTCGACACGGCCCGGCTGGTCGCCGCGGCGTGGCCGTCCGTGCCGCACGCGCCGAGCAATCTCGGCGAGGCGCTGCACCGGCTCTCCGAGGCCGTGCACACCTGCCGGAACACGCTCAGCTCGCGGGCGGAACTCGATCTGGAGACCGACGAGGACGTCCAGATCTTCACCGCCGTCGTCGACGGGCTGCGCGTCGGCGCGGCCGAACTGCTGAAGATCCTTTACGCCGAAGCGGAACAGAGCAGGCACGAGATCACCGACCGCGAAAGCGACCTGTTCGACAAGACACTGACCGGCGACACCCGCCGTCATCTCGCGGCCCGTATCCGGCAGGCCAACGACCTCGTCGACGGCATGAACGCGCGCCTGGAACGCGTGCGGACCGCGTCCAGGGTCGCCGTCCGGCTGGTCTGGCAGGTCTCCCCCGATCTGCCGCCGGGCACCAAGACCGCCCGGGATCTGCTGCTGAAGGATCCGGACCGGCTGACCGCCGAGGACCGCGTGTCACTGCACAAGTTCTTCCGCGAGCGCGTCGAACAGGCGAAGGCGGACGACACGGCGACCAGCTGGGAGCAGCAGCTGGCGCAGGTCTTCGACTACACGTCCTGGCACCGGTTCGTGGTCAAGGTGGACCGCGCGAACGGGGCGGGCTGGCAGCTGCTGACCAAGAAGCTGCACGGCGCGCTTTCCGGTGGGGAGAAGGCGATCGCGCTGCATCTGCCGTTGTTCGCCGCCGTCGCCGCGCATTACCAGGCCGCGCCCGAAGCGCCGAGGGTGATCCTCCTCGACGAGGTGTTCGTCGGTGTCGACACCACCAACCGGGGGCAGGTGTTCGGCCTGCTGTCCGCGCTCGACCTCGACCTGATGCTGACCTCGGACCACGAATGGTGCACCTACGCCGAACTCGGCGGCGTGGGCATCCACCAGCTCATCACCGGCGGTGACGGCGATGACGCGGTGACCACGGCCCGGTTCACCTGGAACGGCCACGACCTCCTGCCGGCCGGAGCGGCCCAAGGCACATAGCCCGGCGGCGTCGCCGCGGCGAGGAAACCATCGGACCGGCTCAACCCGTGGTCCGATATCGGAGTCCAGCCCACGGTCCGATCCGGAAACCGCCGCTTCCCAGCAGGCTGAGCGGTATGAACCCCACCTTCCCCGGCCGCCGCGTGGCCGCGGTCTCGATGGTCCTCGGCCCGGTCCTGCTGCTCACCGGAACGCTGTTGCGGTCACCCTTCGACTTCTTCTTCCCGGACCAGCTCAGGGCGATGAGCGAGCATCCCGCGCTGATCACGGCCGCGTACACGTGTTTCTTGGCGGGCAACGTGCTGCTGTTCCCCGCGATCATCGCGCTCGCCACGGAGATCGGCCGCACCAGGCCGGCACTGGCCGCCTGGGCCGGCTTGTCCGTCCTCATCGGACTCTTCGAACGGACCTTCCACGCCGGGATCGACCAGGCCGCGCTGAGACTGGCCGAACGACGCGGTGCCGGCTTCGCCGAGAGCGTGGTCAGCGAGTCGTACCAGGACCTGCATCTGTTCAGTTTCCTGTCGTTCACGATCATGTTCGGCTGGTACGTCCTCGCCTTCGCCGCGTACCGCGCGAAGGTGCTCGGCGTCATCGCCTCGATAGGCCTGGCGACGATGGGATTTCTGCCTTTGGGCGTGTTGAAGGGAACCGAATTCGTTTCGATCATCGGAACCGCGGGACTTTGTGTCGCGTTGGTTCCGGCCGGTATCCGCGCCTTACTGGAAAGTCCCCGACCGAGCCGCAGGACGATGGTGCTCACGGCGGTGGCGATTCCGGCGTTGGGCGCGCTCGCTTTCGCGAGCACCCTGGGCTGAGGATTTCTCCTCAGGCCAGCCGCACAGGCGTTTTCTCTTTTCTGACACCGGATTCGTGATCGCGTCCCGCCGGGAGACAGCTCATCAGCAGTACGACACCGACCGCACCGAGAAGCAGGTGCCCGGCGAGGACGCACAGCCCGCAGAATCCGATCCACAATGAGATCTTCATTCCCGGATGGTAGGGCCCATTTCCGGCGGCGGCACCCGGATTTGGGAAAGGCTTAAGGTCTCCTTTGGGCAAAGGGGCTGTTCGGCGTACGCGCGTAATACACCACCAGTGACACCGTCGCGGCCAGGAAGACCACCTGCGTCAGGCCGCGCGGCACCAGTTCGTCCATCACCGACGTCACCGGCCCGTGCAGCGCCTTGTACACGTTCGCCGGGAACATCCCCAGCAGCAGGAGAGTCAGCCCGGCGGCGGCCCACGGCGCCGTCCGCGACCACAGCACCCCCGCGGCACCCGCGAGTTCGAGTACGCCGGTCACGGTGACCAGCAGCCCGGGCGCGGGCAACGCGGGCGGGACCATCGCGACGAGTTCCTCGCGCATGCCGATGAAATGCACGAGGCCGGTGGTGACGAACAGGGCCGCGACGCCACCGCGTACGGCCACCGGCCAGGGCTTCAGCCGCCGGACGCCGACGGCGCCCAGCAGGGACAACGTCGCCGTGACGGCGATCAGCATCAGAACGGGTACGAGACCGGGATCCATGAGCAGGCCCTTCGAGCAGCGAAACTTTCCACTGACAAGATGCGCGATTGCGAGCCATCTTGTCAATGACTAGATTCACGGGCATGAGTCCCTACCACCACGGCGACCTCCGCCGGGCCGTCCTCGACGCCGCCGTCGCGGCCATCACCGAACACGGCCCTGCCGGGATCAGCCTCCGCGACCTCGCCCGGCGCGCGGGGGTCTCCCACGCCGGGCCGGTCCACCATTTCGGCGACAAGGCCGGGGTGCTCACCGCATTGGCCGCCGAGGGATTCGACCTGCTCGCCGACGCGCTCGCGGCCGAGGGCGAGCGGGATTTCGTCGAGGTCGGGGTGGCTTACGTGCGCTTCGCGATCGAGCATCGCGCGCATTTCGAGGTGATGTTCCGCCCCGAACTCCACCGCGAGGACGACGCGACCCTGACCGCCGCGCGTGACCGCGCGGGGCTTCTGCTGACCAGCGGCGCGTCGTCGGTCAGCGACGACGAGATGGCGGGGGTCGCCGCGTGGTCGCTGATGCACGGTTTCGCGAACCTGTGGCTCACCGGCGCGCTCCGCGCCGAACACCTGGAGGACCCGGACACCGCCGCCCGCGCGATCGCCCGGCTCCTGTTCCCCTGAACCCGGTTCAGACCTGCGCGGTGGGCATCACGGTGACCTGCTGGAGGTTCACCCGTGCCGGGAGCGAGGTCAGGAACGCCACGGTTTCGGCGATGTCGTCCGGCTTCAGCCAGGTCAGCGTCTCGCGCACGCCGTCCAGCCACTCCAGCGCGCCTGTGTCGGTGACATGTCCTTGAAGCTCGGTCTCGACCAAGCCCGGTTCGATCGCCGCGACCCGCACGCTCTTCGGACCGAGGTCGGCACGGAGGTTCTTCGACAAGTGCGTCACGTACGCCTTCGAAGCGGCGTACACGGCGAAGGACGGGAAGACGGCCTGCGCGCCGATGGACGAGGTGTTCACCAGGTCCGCGACACCCTTTTCGGCCGCCGAAGCGACCAGATGCGGGACGAACGCGCCGATCACGTTCATCAGGCCCGTCATGTTGACGTCGATCATGCGCCGCCAATCCCCGGTCGCGAGTTCGTCGATCGGCGCGGCCAGCATCACGCCCGCGTTGTTGAACAGCAGGTCCGCGCGGCCCAGTTTCGCCTCGACCTCGGCCGCGGCCGCCCGCATCGCCTCGGCGTCGGCGACGTCGGCCGCGAGCACGAGCGCGGTACCGCCGCCGCGCTCGATCTCCTTGGCCAGCGTTTCCAGCCGGTCCGTCCGCCGGGCGATCAACCCGACCGCCGCCCCGGAGGCGGCGAGCCGCCGGGCGGTCGCCTCGCCGATTCCGCTGGACGCGCCGGTGACCACGGCGACCCTGTTCGCGTGCCGTGCCGGGGAGTTCGTCATCTCTGTGTCTCCTGAGTGGACTCGTTCTCGCGTTGTGAGTCCAGGAAACCGGGCGCCGCCCGGAGATGGCACGGTCTGTTCAGCCTGGGTCCGGCAGTACCAGTCAGACGAATTCGAGGTGCGAGCGGTGCCGCAGCCGGATTCCCGACGCGACGGCGACCGCCGCGAGCAGCACCGCCATCGAGATCAGCCCGTGCGCGGTCCCCCTGGTCAGATAGCCGATGTCCGTGTGGTCGATGGCGTAGGTGCCGATCTCCCGGCTGGACCAGAACGGCAGCAACCGCGCGATCAGGCTCGACGGGTCGGCCATCATCTGCAGGCCGACGACCGCCAGCAGGACCAGCGTCCCTTCGAGTTCACGCGGCAGCACCGCGCTGAGCGCCAGCCCGAACGGCGCCGACACGGCGACTGTCAGCACCATGATCAACGCGACCGAGCCGTACCGGACGTCGTGCTGGTCGACGAGGATCAGCACGAAATACGGCGCGGACAAAAGGAAACCGACCGTCCACAGTGCACTCAAGCGGCCGAGGTAAAGGTGGTGGGGGCGGTAACCCGAAAGCCTCAGCCGGGGCTCCATGGCGCGGCTCGCGCTGCCGGCGAACAGCGCGGCGGTGCTCAGCGCCCAGCCGAGGCCGAGGCAGACGAACCGGATGGACTGGCCGAGATGATCACCGCGCCTGCTCAAGTAGAACACCAAGGGCAGCAGCGCCAGGATCAGCAGCACCGACCGGCGCCGCAGCAGTTCGCGCAGCGCCATCTCCGCGACCGTCAGGATCTTCTTCACGCGACCGCCTTCCTGGCCGGGGAGAGTTCGAGCACGGTGTCGACCCGGTCCAACCGGTTCAGCAGATGGGTGACCACCACGATCGCCTTGCCCGCCTCCCGCCATTGCCAGACCTGATGCCAGAAGTCGAGGTAGGCGCCCTTGTCGAACCCCTGGTAGGGCTCGTCGAGCAGGAGCACGTCCGGTTCGCCGAGCCCGGCGAGCACGAGGTTCAGCTTCTGCCGGGTCCCGCCGGAAAGATGCCGGGCCTGACCGCCCCGCCCGGGCGTCCAGTCCAGCGCCGCGGCACGGGCCGCCCCGATCCGGGCCGACTCCTCGCGGGCCATCCCGCGGCCGGCGCCGATCAGGACGAAATGCTCCCCCGCGTCGAGGAAGTCCGCCGTGCCACCGTCCTGCGGGCAGTAGCCGAGCGAACCACGCACGCGGACCTCGCCCTTGTCCGCGCCGGTGAGCCCGGCGCAGATGCTCAGGAAGGTGCTCTTGCCACAGCCGTTCGCCCCGATCACCGCGGCGATCTCCCCGGACCGCACCACGAGGCCGACGTCGTCCAGCACCGTCCGGCGGCCGTATTTCTTCGTGATGCCGCGAGCCTCCAGCAGCACCTCGCCGGGACGGCGCCTCGGCCGTCCCACGCTTTCGGCCACGGCCGAGGCATACGCGGCGGGCGGCCCGAAGACCCGCATCGGGTCTCCGCCGCTTTCCCGCAGGTGCACCGCCGCCTCCGCGACCACCTGCCGCGCCGCGTCCCCGCCGACGCCGCGACGACGCAGTTCGTGCGTCAGCGCGGAAAGCCATCCGTCGTGGTTCATCTTCCCTCCCGCAAGATCGAGGCCACCCCGGCGGAGAACTCCTGCCAGTCGGCGGTGGCGTGCCGCAGTGTTTCCCGGCCTTCGGCGGTGATCCGGTAGTACTTGCGCGCGGGCCCGGCCGTGCCGTCCCGCCAGTTCGCGGTGACCAGGCCGAACCGTTGCAGCCGCAGCAGTACCGGATAGAGCGTGCCGCCCTGGATGGGCCCCAGCCCGGCCGCGTCGAGCGCTTGGGCCAGCTCGTAGCCGTAGGACTCCCGTTCGGCGACCAGCGCCAGCACGCAGGGCGCCAGCACTCCCCGCAACCACTGGCCTCGCCGGTCCTGATCCACGTCGAGCAATGTAGCAGTACTACCTAGATAGCACTACAAGCTAGTTTGACCTGCGCCGATGTGCGCGGAAAGAAAAAACGCGGAAAAATCGCCGCCACTGTCGAATCGGCGGGACGCCCTTCGTATAGGGAGTGACCACCGCACGATTGAGGAGGACGCCATGACCCAGTACCTGATAAGCCTGTACCACCCCGACGGCCCCATCCCGCCGCCGGAGGTGCTCGAACCGGTGATGCGCAAGATCCGGGCGCTCAACGACGAGATGAAGACCGCGGGGGTCTGGGTGTTCGCCGCCGGACTGCACCCCTCGACCACGGCGACCGTGCTCCGGGCCAAGGAGAACGGCGAAATCGCGATGACGGACGGCCCGTACATCGAGGGGAAGGAGCACCTCGGCGGTTTCACCATCGTCGAAGTACCCGATCTGGACGCCGCGCTCGACTGGGGCCGCCGGGTCGCCGAGATCACCTGCCTGCCGGTCGAGGTCAGGCCGTTCCAGGGCGTGGAAGACCCTTCGTGCGTCCCCTGACCACCGACGACATCGGCCGGGTCTTCGCCGAGGAGTACGGCCGCGCGGTGTCCGTGCTGGTCCGCGTCTTCGGCAACATCGACATCGCCGAAGACGCGGTCCAGGAGGCCTTCGCCTCGGCGGGGGGGGGGGGGGGGGGGGGGGGGGTGCCACCAAAGCCCAGCCGTTGGGAGCCGCCCAAGATCCACAAAAAAAAAAACGCACCCCGCCTTTCCTGAGGTGTGAGGCGCCAAAAA
>NZ_JBVJCE010000011.1:144753-180987 GCF_055588925.1 Amycolatopsis sp. NPDC041971
TTTTCCTGTCTTTCTCCTCCCCCCCCCCCCCTCCCACCCCCCCCCCCCCCCCCCCCCCCCCCCCCCCCCCCCCCCCCCCCCCCCCCCCCCCCCCCCCCCCCCCCCCCCCGAGCCCGGCCGGCTGGATCATCACGACCGCCCGCAACAAGGCCGTCGACCGCTTGCGGCGGGACGCGGCGCGCGACGACAAGCACGCGCAGGCCGCGCTGCTCAACGCCGACAACGAACCAGCGGAGGAGGCAGGAGTTGTGCGTGATGACCGCTTACGACTGATCTTCACCTGTTGCCACCCCGCGCTGGCCGTCCCCTCGCAGGTCGCGCTGACACTGAAACTGCTGGGCGGGCTGACCACCGGCGAGATCGCCCACGCGTTCTTCGTCCCCGAAGCGACGATGGCGCAGCGGCTCGTCCGGGCGAAGGGCAAGATCCGCGACGCGAAGATCCCGTACCGCGTCCCGGACGACGCCGACCTGCCGGACCGGCTGCGTTCGGTGCTCGCCGTGATCTACCTCGTGTTCAACGAGGGCTACACGGCCACTTCGGGCGAGCGGCTGGTGCGGGAGGACCTGTGCGCCGAGGCGATCCAGCTCGGCAGGCTGCTGACCGGCCTCATGCCGGACGAACCGGAGGCCACCGGCCTGCTGGCGCTGATGTTGCTGACCGAATCCCGCCGCGCGGCCCGCACCGGCGCGGACGGCGACGTCGTACTGCTGGCGGAACAGGACCGGTCACGCTGGGACCGGGAGCTGATCGCCGAAGGGCAGGCGCTGGTCCGCGCGTGCCTGCGCCGGAACCAGCCGGGGCCGTACCAGATCCAGGCGGCGATCAACGCCGTCCACAGCGACGCCGCCGACACGGCGAGCACGGACTGGTCGCAGGTCGTCCAGCTGTACGACCTGCTGCTGGAGCTGAACCCGACCCCGATCGTCGCGCTCAACCGGGCCGTCGCGGTGGCGGAAGTGGACGGCCCGGCGGCGGCGCTGGCCGCGATCGACGGTCTCGATCTGGCGGAGTACCACCTCTACCACGCCATCCGGGCCGATCTGCTGCATCGCGCCGGCCGCGAGACGGAATCGGCGCGGGAATACGAAGCGGCGATCCGAAGAACCGGGAACAGCGCCGAAAGACGGCTGCTGGAACGGAAAATGGCTGTGGTCAGTCGGTGATCAACCGCGCCGGACCGGGCCCCTTGGCGGCGAGGACGTCACCGGGGTTCACCAGAACGCACTGCTCGAAGGACAGGCAGCCGCAGCCGATGCATTCGGTGAACCGGTCGCGCATGCACTCCAGCTGCTCGATGCGTTTGTTGAGTTCGGCGCTCCAGCAAGCCGAGGCACGCTGCCAGAAGGCCTGGTCCGGCGCGGCACCCTCCGGCAGGAAGGTGAGCACCTCGCCGATCACCTCCAGCGGGATGCCGAGGTGATGCGACGCGCGGATGAACGCGACCACCCGGAGGGTGGTGCGGGGATAGCGGCGCTGGTTCCCGCTGGTCCGCCTGCTGCCGATGAGGCCCTGACGCTCGTAGAATCGCAGGGCGGAGGTGGCGACACCGCTGCGCCGGGACAGTTCTCCGATAGTGAGTTCGGACGGCAGTTCGGACATGTCCGCCATCCTAGCTTGACTTGAACCCTGGTTTAAGTTTCACGCTGGAAGCATGACAGAACAGGGGATCGAGAAAATGACCATCCACAAGGGACACTGGCCGGAGCCGGCAGCCGGGCTGGTCGCGGTGTCGAGGGAGTACCCGGACGCCGATTCGGCGCGGGCGGCGTCCGAGGCGCGGGCGAACGGAGCCGAAGGGCTCGTCTCCTTCACCGCCTACGAAGTCATCGACCACGCCGGCGCCTTCACTTACGAGCAGTGGACCAGCGGGACCCGGGTGCTGAACAACGCCGAATGGACCAGTGCCGAAGCCCGCCGCGCCGCGCTCGCGGCCCCCGGCGCCGACGGCATCGGCACCACGGACCGGTGGAAGAGGGTGCAGACCTACCCGGGGATGTCGGGCGGGTCGGTCAAGCGGTACCGCCCGATCGTCTCGGCGGTGGCGGCATGAAGCCGATCCTGGTCGCCGGTGCCACCGGCCATGTCGGCTCGCAGGTGGTCGCCCAGTTGCGGGCGCGGGACATCCCGGTCCGCGCGCTGAGCCGGAACCCGCCGCCGGACGGGATCCGCGGTGACCTGACGGATCCGGACACGATCGCCCCGGCGCTCGACGGCGTCGACACGGTGTTCCTGATGCTCGCCGGATCCGCCGAGGCACTGGTGCCCACCGTGTCCCTGCTCGGGGATCGGGTGCGGCGGGTGGTGTTCCTGTCCTCGGGCGCCGTCGACGATTCCCTGGCGGAACAGGACAACGCCATCGGCACCTGGCACCGGACCGTCGAGGAGGCGATCGAAGCCGCGGGGGTGGACTGGACCTTCCTGCGGCCGCACGCGTTCGCGACGAACACCCTCGGCTGGGCGCCGTCGATTCGCGCGGAGGGCGTCGTCCGCGAGGTGTACGGCGAGGCGTCGATGCCGCTGATCCACGAGAAGGACATCGCCGCGGTGGCCGTCGAAGCGCTGACCGGTGCCGGGCACGCGGGGGCGAAGTACGTGCTCACCGGCGCGCGGGCGATGACGCAGATCGAGCACGTCCGCATCATCGGCGAGGCGGCGGGCCGTCCGGCGCGCTGGGAGGAGATCCCGCTCGAAGAAGCACGCGCGGCCATGCTCGCCAAGGCGCCGGACTTCATCGTCGACACGATGCTGACCGGATTCCGGGAACTGATCACGAAACCCGGCGAGGTCACCTCGGCCGTCCAGGACGTCACCGGACGGCCGGCGCTGGAGTTCGAGGCCTGGGCGGCCGATCACGCCGCCGCGTTCCGGTAAGCTCGGGTTCGTGTCGACACCGGTTCATGCCGCGGTGGTCTACTAGCCGCCGTTCCTGACCTTGTCCCCCGACGAGCCACGCCCGCGGGGTCACTTCGCCGCGGGCGTATCCAGGAACGGAAACCATGAACCCCCTGTCCACAAGGGACGGTGGTCGGCGCTGGCTGACCACCGTCGGCACCGAACCACCTCGAACCGTCGTCGCCGTCGACGACGGGATCACCGCCGACGAGGCGTTCCGGCTGGCCACTTCCGGCACCGGTCTCGCCTGGTACGGCGACTTCCCCGGCGCGCGGAACCTCCTCGCCGCGTTGTCCCGCCGTTGCGGAACGGCGGCCGGGAAACCCTTTCAGGACCAGCGGAACCATCGGTCACGCCGAGCGCGGCTCCTCGGCAGGCTGCTGGTGCCACTGGATCCCGGCCACGTCCTGCCGTTGCGTCGCGGGCCGGACGTGCGCGAGGCCTGCGCCGAGGTCTACGGGCCTTCCGAAATCGCGTCGCTGGTGTCCTTGCGCGAACTGCTCGGCGTCGTCGGCGCGCACGAGTGGCGGGTGAAGGGCGTCGAAATCCCGGCGCTCGGCGCGAAGATCCATCCGCACCACGGGGTCTTCTCCCCCGTCCGCGGCGAGTACGTCGACCTGGTGGCGAGAATTCCCTTGCCCACCAAGGAACTGGCCTTCGACATCGGCACCGGGACCGGCGTGCTCGCCGCGGTCCTCGCGCACCGAGGGGTCGAGCGCGTGGTGGCGACGGACAACGAGCCCCGCGCGCTCGCCTGCGCGCGTGAGAATTTCGAACGCCTCGGTTTCGGTGGGATCGAGACCCTCGAAACGGATGTGTTCCCGCCGGGCCGCGCGCCGCTGGTCGTCTGCAATCCGCCCTGGCTGCCGTCCCGCGCGCGGACTCCGCTCGAACGTGCCGTCTACGACCCGGGAAGCCGGATGCTCAAAGCGTTCCTCGACCGGCTGCCCCGGCACCTCGAGTCCGGCGGTGAGGCGTGGCTGATCTTGTCCGACTTCGCCGAATTGCTGGGCCTGCGCACGCGCGAGCAGCTGCTGGCCGCGTTCGACCGGTCCGGTCTCGAAGTCCGAGGCCGGGAGGAGATCCGGCCGCGTCATCCGCGAGTCACCGATCCCGCTGATCCGTTGCACGACGCCCGCGCGCGAGAGGTGACCTCGCTGTGGCGGCTCACAACCCGAGCAGCGCCCGCGCCTGACTGATGAACACGCGGGCGGCGGGGCTGACCGGCCCCTCCGTCCGCCAGGCCAGCGCCAGTTTCGCGCGCAGCCCGGCGGGCCGGGTGATCTCCATGGCGTGCAGATCCGTGTAGTACGTCGCCAGCGACATCGGCACCACGGCGACACCGAGCCCGCGGCCGACCAGTTCGGCGACGACGTTGGGATCGCCGGCCTCCAGCGTCACCCTCGGCTGCGCGCTGTCGGCGAGGAACGCCGCGTCGACGATGGCGCGCATGCCGGTGCCCTTCGGCAGGCTCACCAGCGAGCGGTTTTCCAGCTCCGACAGCGTGATCGTGGCCTGCGCGATGAGCGGATCCTCCGGCCCGGAGATGGCGACGAGCGGCTCGTCGAGGACGACCTCGAAACCGATCCCGGGCGGCGGTTCCCCGGAGAGCCCGATCAGCGCGATGTCGAACCGGCCGTCGGCGACACCCGCGAGCAGGACATCGGAGGTCGCCTCGGCGAGCGTGATGTCCACGGCGGGGTGGCGCTTGTGGAAGCGGGCGAGCAGATCCGGGAGGTTGACCGGACCGCGCGAGGACACCATGCCCATCGCGACCTGGCCGCGGACCAGCCCGGTGAGCTCGTCGACCGCCTGCCGCACTCCGGCGACGGCGGCGAGCGCGGCCCGCGCGTGCGGGAGCGCGGCCGCACCGACCTCGGTCAGCCGCACCGATCTGGCCGACCGGTCGAGCAGCGGCTGCCCGAGTTCGCGTTCGAGGCGGCGGATCTGGGCACTGACGCCGGGCTGCGCGACGTGCAGCCGCTCGGCGGCGCGGGTGAAATTCGCTTCCTCGGCCACCGCGACGAAGTACTCGAGCTGGCGCAGTTCCATAACCGATGATTCTAGTTCCCAGACAAACCAGATCTTGGACTTCTGGCGGAATCGAGATCACCCTGGTGTCATGACCACCATGCTCCGCTCCGGCGACCCGGATTACGCCAACGAACTGGCCGGTTTCCAGACCGCCGTATCCCGCCGTCCCGACGTCATCGTGCCCGCCGCTTCGGCCGCCGACGTCGTCGAGGCCGTCCGTCACGCGGGCGAGCACGACCTCCCGATCGCCGTTCACTCGACCGGGCACGGCGTGGGCGTCCCCTTCGACGGGGGTGTCCTCGTCACCACCCACCGCATGACCGGGATCCGGATCGACGACGGGATCGCACGGGTCGACGCGGGTGTGCGCTGGAGTGCGGTCATCGAAGCGGCCGCCGAACACGGGCTGGCGCCGCTGAGCGGTTCCTTCCCCGGTGTCGGCGTCGTCGGCTACACCCTGGGCGGCGGGTTCAGCCTCCTCGGCCGCAAATACGGTCTGGCCGCCGACCGGGTGACCGCGATCGAGGTCGTCACCGCCGACGGCGAACTCCGCCGCGCCACCCCGGACACCGAACAGGACCTGTTCTGGGCACTGCGCGGCGGCCGCGACAACTTCGGGATCGTCACCGCGCTCGAGTTCCGGCTCGTCCCGGTCACCCGGCTGTACGGCGGCAGCCTGCGATTCGGCACCGAATCGCTCTCGGCGGTGCTCCACGCCTGGCGCGATTGGGCGGCGGAGATGCCGCGCGAAATGACGTCTTCGCTGGGCATGGTCCCGATGCCGGAGCTGCCGATGGTGCCCGAACCGCTGCGCGGGCAGCACGTCGCGCAGATCCGGATCGCCTACCTCGGCGACGCCGCCGAGGGCGAACGCCTGGTCGCGCCGCTGCGCGCCGCCGCCCCCGTGCTGGGCGACACGATCGCCGAGATCCCCTTCACCGAATCGGGCAAGATCGCGAACGAACCGCCGTTCCCGCACGGCTACCGCGCCGACAACGTCACCGTGTCCGAACTCGGCGACGCGATGCTCGACGCGATCCTCGAACACGCCGGCCCGGACGCCCCGGTGCCGACCGTCGTCCTGCTGGATCTGCTCGGCGGCGCGCTGTCCGACCCGCCCGAGCACCCCGGTGTCGGATGGGACCGCGAAGCCCGCTTCACCGTCCGGGCACTGTCCGTAGTGGACGACGCGGGCCTGGCCGAGATCAAGGCGGCCCACGGAAAGCTGTTCGACGCGCTGAAGCCCTGGTCGACCGGCAAGCTGCTGACCTTCGTCTACGGCGAGAGCGGCGCGGACGACGAAGCGTCCAAGGTCTATTCCCCGGCGGATCTGCGGCGGCTCGCCGAGGTCAAGGCCGCCGTCGACCCGGCGAACCGGTTCCGGCTGACGCATAACGTCGAGCCGGCGCGTGACGCTGGGTGATCCCCGAATCCGCTGGTAGAAGGCCTCCCTCCGGGGCGAAGACACAGTGAGCGGGCCCCGTATACTTCCGGGCCGATACCGCCATTAGGGGGCACTGTGCGCACTTTGGACCATGACGAGTTCCTCGCCATGCGTCGGTTCCCCGCGCTCGACGGGTTGCGCGCGATCGCGGCCACCATCGTGATCCTCTTCCACTTCGCGGGTCCGAAGTGGAGCTGGCTGTCCGGCTGGGTCGGCGTCTACATCTTCTTCGTGCTGTCCGGTTTCCTGATCACGACGCTGCTGCTGCGTGAACAGGACCGGACCGGCCGGATCTCGCTATCGGCGTTCTACCTGCGGCGGGTGTTCCGGATCCTGCCGCCGTACCTGGTGATCCTCGGCGGGATCGTGGTGTTCGTGTGGCTGCGCGGGGAGTTCTTCGCCCGCGAGTTCCCGCACGCGCTGAAGTACTACTTGACGTTCTTCAACGAGTTCCTGCCCGGCAGCAAGCCGAACGGCCCGGACAACTTCTTCAGCGGCTCGTGGACGCTGGGCATCGAGGAGAAGTTCTACCTGGTCTGGCCGTTCCTGCTGGTGGTCGCGGGCGCCGTCGGGCTGGCCGCGGCCTGGCGCAAACTCGCGCTGGCGTTCGCCGCGTTCGCGCTGATGGCCGGGCTGGTGGGGGTCACCAGCGGCTGGGTGCTCAACGGGCCGCAGGTGCCGATCTACCGGTCGACCGTGCACTACGCGATCCTGCTGATCGGCTGCGTGCTGGCGATCGCGATGCACTACCGCCGCTCCTACGCCGTGATCAAGCCGCTGACCCATCCGCTCGCGGCGATCCCGGTGTTCGGCGCGTTCGCCGTACTGCACGTCAACATGGAAAGCCTGTGGTGGAAGACCGGCAGCAACCTCGGCCTCCTGATCGCCTATGGCCTGCTCTCGGCGCTGTTGCTGGTCGTGCTGGTCGCGCCGGGGCCGCTGCGCTGGCTGCTGGCGACGAAGGTGATGCGCTTCGTCGGTGAGCGTTCGTACTCGCTCTACCTGCTGCAAGGCCCGGTGCACTTCGCCGTGGTCGCGGCGATCCCGCCGCTGGGCGAGCACCGGATGATCAGCGCGCTGACCGTGTTCGCGGTCGGGCTCGGGATCGCGGACCTCATCCACCGCTGGGTCGAGCAGCCGATGATCCTCACCGGCAAGAAGCTGATCGCGCGCCGCCAGGAGCGCAAGGCGCTGCGTGCGGCCGAAGCCGAACTCAAGCGGCCGAGCGCCGTCGAAGCCCCCAGCGGCGCGCGCTGACCCTCGCGTTTCGTCCTCTGAACGCGGTAGTTGGTATCGGGAACTACCGCGTCCAGAGGACTGAATGCGTGGTCAGCGGGAGATCGTGACGATCGGGATCACCCGATCGGTCTTCTGCTCGTAGTCGGCGAAGCCCGGCATGATGCCGACCATCTTCGCGTAGAGACGGTCACGCTCGGCGCGGTCTTCGAGCACCACGGTCGCGGTCGCGTCGAACTTCTCCGTGCCGACCTCGATGGTGACCTTCGGGTTCGCCACGATGTTGTGGTACCAGGCCGGGTTCCTGTCCGCCCCGGCGTACGACGCGGCGACGATGTACTTGCCGTCCTCCTCCGCGTACGCGAGCGGCGAGGTCCTCGGCTCACCGCTCTTCGCTCCGATGGTGGTGAGCAGCAGCAGGGAACCGCCCTCGAACGGGCCGCCCACCTTGCCCTCGTTCTCGCGGAACTCCTTGATGATGCTCTTGTTCCAGTCCAATGCTTCGGACATCGTTCCTCCAGTGTCGATCTCTCCGGCGAGGCTACTCAGTCCTCGCGCGCCTCGCGACGCTGCGCCTCGGCCGGCTCCCGGCACTTGCGGAGGAACTCTTCGTCGTCTTCGGCGCTCGAGCAGTACAAGAGGGCGTCGAGGATTCCCTCGGCCACTTGCCGCGCCCGCGCCTCTCCCGGGCACTGCTTGGGCCCTGCTCCGAACGGCCGTTCCGACAGGTCCACCTCGACCACCTCGCCGCCGACCCACCGCCGGGTGATCCGGACCGGCGGATCTTCGCGCAGGACCCGGTCGAGCAAACTCTCGGCGTCCTCACCGGGCCGGTGGGCGGCCAGCGCCTTGCCGAGCAGCTTGGCCGTCGCGTCGCAGGCCTGGACCAGAAGCCCGATCCGCGCGGCCGTCCGCTCGTCGACGTCACCGCCGCAGACCTCGATCAGCCGTCGCATCGCTTCTTCGGCGTCGTCCCCGATATCCGTCTGCGGGTGATAACTGCCGGAAACCGTCTCGATGTCACGGGAAACGTCCGGCAGGCCGAGTTCGGCGGCCAGCACGGCGACCGGGACCGTCCACAGGATCCGGTCGACCTCACCGTCCCGCAGTTCCCGAGTGAGCGCGAAAGCCTTGTCCCGCAGGGGCCCCACCGTCGCGAGCTCGGCGAGCACCAGCGCCCGCCGGCGCGCGTGGTCCTCCGGACGGCTGAACCGGGCGACGTTCGCCCGCAACCACCCGACCCCACCCGGCTCGACGTCCTGAGGCACCGGCGGGACAGGGGCTTCGATCAGCGGATTCTCCATGCCGCCACCTTAAGTGCGGAACGCTTCGGTCACGGCCGAAACGAGAGCGCGCCTTCGTTGTATGGTGACCGGGTGACGGCCGTGCCGGAGGCAACCGAAGTCGACGGCGCGGGGCGAACGGCCCAACCGCGCCAGTTGATCGTGACCGTGTACGGCCTCTACTCACGCGGCGAAGGCGGCTGGCTTTCGGTCCGCTCCCTGATCGATCTGCTGGCCGGGGTGGACGTCGAGGAATCCGCCGTCCGGTCGTCGATCTCGCGGCTGAAGCGGCGCGGGATCCTTTCCGCGGTGCGCCGCGACGGGGCCGCCGGTTACGAACTTTCCGAAACCGCGCTGGCGATCCTGCGTGAAGGCGACGAGCGGATCTTCCGCCGCGAACGCGCCACCCCCGCCGACGGCTGGCTGCTCGCGGTGTTCTCCGTCCCGGAAGCCGAGCGGCACAAAAGGCACGTTCTTCGCACGCAGCTCGCCCGGCTCGGCTTCGGGACCGCGTCGGCCGGGGTCTGGATCGCGCCCGCGCATCTGCGCGACGCGACCTCCGACATGCTGCGACGCCTCGAACTGGAGGGTTACGCCGATCTCTTCCACGCCGAGCATCTCGCGTTCGGCGACGTGCGGGAGAAGATCCGAGACTGGTGGGACCTCGACCAGCTCGAATCGCTGTACACCGCCTTCCTCGATGAGCACGCGGCCGCGCTCCGGCGATGGCAACGGCGCAAGAGCACGGACGAGGCCGAAGCGTTCGCCGACTACGTACGCGTGCTGACCGACTGGCGGCGGCTGCCCTATCTCGACCCGGGGCTGCCCGCCGAGCTGCTGCCGTCCGGCTGGGCCGGGATCCGGGCCGCGGACCTGTTCTTCACGCTGCACGCGCGGCTGGGCGAGGCCGCGGCCGCACACGTCTCGCGCGCCATCTCCGACGTGTCATGAGACCACAGCGAAGCCCTGCACCTCCACCAGCGCCTCGGCGTCCCAAAGCCGGCTGACGCCGATCCCCGCCATCGCCGGGTACTCGCTCCCGGCCAGCCGTTTCCACACCGCGCCGATTTCGCGCGCGTGGGCGCGGTAGTCGTCCATGTCGACGATGTAGATGGTCACGCTGCACAGGTCCGACGGCGCCCCGCCCGCCGCGCGCAGAGCGGTGAGCAGGTTGGACAGCGCGCGTTCGAATTGCTCGACCACGCCGTCGCCGACGATGCGGTTCTCCTCGTCCAACGCCGTCTGACCGGCGAGGAAGACGAATCTCCCGGTCGCGGCGACGGCGTGCGAGAAGCCGGAGGGGCGGCCGAGCTCGGGCGGGTTGATGCGCTCCATACGGGTCAGCATATCCCGTATCGTTGACGGTCGTACATACCGCGACATACCCTGAGCGACGTGCGTATCGCGGTGTTAGGCGGCGGCCCGGCGGGGCTCTACTTCGCCACGCTGGCGAAACAGCTCCATCCCGAGCACGAGATCACCGTCTGGGAGCGCAACGCGCCCGACGACACCTTCGGGTTCGGGGTGGTGTTCTCCGACGAGACACTCGGCGGGATCGAGCACGCCGATCCGGTGATCCACGCCGCCATGCGGCGGGAGTTCGCGCGCTGGGACGACATCGACGTCCACTTCCGCGGCACGGTGCACACCTCCGGCGGGCACGGGTTCGCCGCGATGAGCCGCAAACGCCTGCTCGGCATCCTCCAGGAACGCTGCGCGGAACTCGGCGTGGACGTCCGTTTCCACACCGAGGCGCCGGGCGCGGCCGAGGCGAGCGCCGGGTACGACCTCGTCGTCGCGGCGGACGGCGTCAACTCCCCGACCCGCAACGCCCTCGCCGTCAGTTTCCGGCCGAGCCTCCAGAGAAGGCGCTGCAAGTACATCTGGCTCGGCACGGACCTGGTCTTCGACGCCTTCAAATTCCACGTCCTCGAAACCCCGCACGGGATCATGCAGATCCACGGCTACCCGTACAGCGACACCGCGAGCACGTTCATCCTCGAACTGCACGAGGACGTCTGGCAGCGCGCGTTCGGCGAGATCGCCGCAACGTCACTGGCGCCGGGCGAAAGCGACGAGAAGTCGATCGAGGTCATCCGCGAACTGTGCGCGGACGTCCTCGGCGGCCATCAGGTGTTCGCCAACAACTCGAAGTGGACCGCGTTCGCCACCGTGCGCTGCGCGAGCTGGCGGCACGAGAACGTCGTCCTGCTCGGCGACGCCGCGCACACGGCGCACTTTTCCATCGGCTCCGGCACGAAACTCGCCATGGAGGACGCGCTCGCGCTCGCCGCCTGCCTGCACGAACAGTCCGATATGGACAGTGCGCTGAAAGCCTACGAGGCCGAGCGCCGCCCGGTCGTCACCTCCACCCAGCGTGCCGCACAGGCGAGCTTGGAGTGGTTCGAGAACATGGGCCAGTACACCCATCAGGACCCGGCGCAGTTCGCGTTCAACATCCTCACCCGCAGCCGCCGTGTCACCTACGACAACCTCCGGCTGCGCGATCCCGAATTCGCCGCCGAACTGGACATCTGGTTCGCGTCCACTGTGCACTCATCGGACTCCGACGTCCGGCCGCCGATGTTCCAGCCCTTCCGGATCGGGAACCTCGACCTGCCGAACCGCGTCGTCGTGTCGCCGATGGACATGTACTCCTCCGAAGACGGCGTTCCGACGGATTTCCACTTGGTACACCTGGGAAGCAAGGCGCTCGGTGGCGCCGGTCTGGTGATGACGGAGATGGTCTGCGTCTCCGAAACCGGCCGCATCACCCCGGGTTGCGGCGGCCTGTACACCGAAGAGCAGGAGCGCGCCTGGGCGCGAGTCACCGACTTCGTCCACGGCCACACATCCGCGCGGATCGGCGTCCAGCTCGGCCACTCCGGGCGCAAGGGCTCCACGAAACTGATGTGGGATGGCATCGACCAGCCGCTGCCCGAGGGCAATTGGGAGATCTGCGGCCCGTCCGCGATCCCGTACAGCGAAGCGAATCAGACCCCGCGCGAGCTCACCAGGTCCGAACTCGCCGAGATTCGCGACCAGTTCGCGCACGCCGCCGGTGCCGCCGCGCGCGCCGGGTTCGACCTCCTCGAACTCCACTGCGCGCACGGCTACCTCCTGTCGTCGTTCCTGTCGCCGTTGACCAACCGGCGGACCGACTCCTACGGCGGCTCGCTGGAGAACAGGCTGCGTTTCCCGCTCGAAGTCTTCGACGCCGTCCGCGCGGCCTGGCCCGCGGAGCGGCCGATGACGGTCCGCATCTCCGCGACCGACTGGTACGACGGCGGGATCGACGTCGACGACGCCGTCGAGATCGCCCGCGCGTTCGCCGAACACGGGGCCGACGGCATCGACGTCTCGACCGGTCAGGTCGTCAGCGAGGAGAAACCCGAGTACGGCCGCAGTTACCAGACCCCGTACGCCGACAGGATCCGCAACGAGATCGGGCGCGAGTACGGGATCGCGGTGATCGCCGTCGGCGCCATCTCCTCCTACGACGACGTCAACTCGCTGATCCTGGCCGGCCGCGCGGACCTGTGCGCACTCGGCAGGACGCATCTTTACGATCCACAGTGGACTCTGCACGCCGCCGCCGAACAGGGCTATCCGATGCCGTGGCCGAAACAGTTCGCGGCGGGCAGCCGGAAGCCGCAGGGTGGCCGCGCCGACGGGCCGAAACCGCGGCTGGAGCTGTTGCGCTCGGGAGAACCCGGCACCGCACACGCCCGCTGGCGACCTGGGAGCGACCGATGACCGCCTTCGCACTGAGCCCCGACCAGCAGGCCTTCGCCGAAGAAGTCCGGCGCCTGGCCGCCGAAAAACTCCGCCCACTGGCGGAATCCGGCGCAGAAGGCGCGGTCAATCGGCCACTGCTCAAGGAAATGGGCGCGCTCGGCCTGCTCTCCCGGTTGTTCCCCGGTGTCGACGGCGGCAGCCCGAGCCGGGAAGCCGCCGCGACGGATCTCTGCATCCTGCGGGAATCGCTCGCGAGCCAGAGCACCGAAGCCGAGACCGCGCTGGCGTTACAGGGTTTGGGCACGTATCCCGTGCTGCAGTCCGGACAGGACTCGCAGGTCACGAAGTGGGTCCCCGCCGTGGCCGCGGGTGACGCCGTCGCCGCCTTCGCGCTCACCGAACCGAACGCGGGTTCGGACGCGGCGGCGCTGGAACTCGCCGCCGAACCCGATGGCGACGGCTGGCGTCTCACCGGTGAGAAGATGTGGATCTCCAACGCGCCCGAAGCCGATTTCTACAGCGTTTTCGCCCGCACCACCCCGGAAGCGGGCTCGCGCGGGGTGTCCGCGTTCGTCGTCCCGGCCGACCGCGCCGGGTTGTCGGGTGAGCACCTCGACCTCGTCAGCCCGCATCCCATCGGCACCCTGGTCTTCGACGGCGTCCGCGTGGAACGGGAAGAACTGCTCGGCGAACAGGACCGCGGTTTCGGCGTGGCCATGCGGACACTGGACCTGTTCCGGCCGAGCGTCGGCGCGTTCGCCGTCGGGATGGCGCAGGCCGCCCTCGATGCCGCCGTCGCCCACGCGCGGACCAGGGTCGCGTTCGGCGGCCCGCTGCTGAAGCAGCAGACCGTGGCGCACACTCTCGCCGAAATGGCGACCCGCACCGAGGCCTCGCGTCTGCTCGTCTACGCCGCGGCCGCCGCCTACGACGCGGGCGAGCGGAACCTCGCCGGCCGCGCCGCGATGGCGAAACTGTTCGCCACCGAGACCGCGCAGTACGTCGTGGACTCGGCCGTGCAGATCCACGGCGCGCGGGCGCTGCGGCGAGGGCATCTGCTCGAACACCTCTACCGCGAGGTCCGCGCGCCGCGGATCTACGAAGGCGCGTCCGAAGTGCAGCGGACGATCATCGCGCGATCGCTGACTTCTTCCTGGCCGGACGGCGATCGAGGTACCACTGCGTGGCGAGCATGACCAGCGTCGGGCTCAGCCAGGCCGTGATCCCGGCGACCGATTGGGTCAAGGCGAGTTCGCTGCCGCCGAACGTGGTCTCCAGCTGCGGTCGCAGCGTGATCGTCGCGATCGGCCCGACCACCCTGCTGACGATGATCGACATGGTCAGCGCGAAACTGCGGATCATCCAGCGGCGGTGGTCGCCGAACCGGCGTTGCCTCGCCGCGCGCCAGCCGGCGAACGTGCACGCCAGCCACAGCACCCCGGCCAGGACGTTGGCCACCCGCGTCACCGGGCCGAACGGGCTCATCGCGCCGACGGTCAGCGCCAGCAGCCCGGCCGGGAGCACCCCGGCGAAGACGTACACCCGGCCGATCTTCCGGTGCACCGCCGGGTACTTCGCCCGGAACCACGGCCAGATCTGCAGCAGCGCCCCGGCCATCGCGATCGAGCCGAACAGCACATGCGCCGCGAGGAACCAGTAGTGCGAGGTGAACCCGGGTGGCTGCGGGACCCGTGACAGCGACGGGTCCATCGCCAGATACGGCGGCATCGAGAAGGCCAGGAACGCCACGACGACGACGGCCAACGGTCCGAGCCACGCCATCCCTGCCCTTCGCCACCAAGATTTCCGTGGCACCGTCTCCGGCTGGTCACGTCGATCGAGCCTGACGGTCATCACTGTCCCCCACGTTTTCCGGTACCGGCAAACAACTTTCGCTGCCGAACCTAGGACGCGGGACGATCGGGAAACAGGGAGCGGACCGCCGGATCAAGGGTGAGGCAAACCCTACCGCCGCCCGCTGAGCACCCCTTCTCCCGGCTCGCCGACCTTATTTCACCAGTTGATACATGGCGGAGGCTAAGGTCGTGGGGCATCCTGGAAAGGTCCGCCGCCATGAGATGGGTACCCGCATGCCTGCCAAGCGCACCACCGTCCGTGACCTGCGGCGGCACAACCGTTCCCTCCTGCTGTCGAAACTCTACTTCGACGGCCCGCTCAGCCGTCACGAATTGAGCGGTCTGACCGGTTTGAGCGCCGCGACCGTCAGCAACGTGACCGCCGAACTCGGCGAAGAACGCCTCATCACCGAAGCCGGGCTGGTCGAGTCCGACGGCGGCAGGCCGCGTGTTCTGCTCCGCGTCGACCCCGCGTACGGTCATGTCGCGGGCGTCGACATCGGCGAGACCGGCGTGAAGGTGGAACTGTTCGACCTCACCATGAACCGGCTCGCCACCGTCGAGCATCCGCCCGCCTCGCCCCGGCCGGACGCGGCGGCGGCCGTCACCCAGGTGGCGTCCGGGCTCCGGGAGGTGATCGCGGAATCGGGGATCGACGAAGCGTCCGTGCTCGGTGTCGGTGTCGGCGTCCCCGGCACCGTCGAACAAGGCGAAACACTGCGGGTGCACGCGCCCACCATCGGCTGGAAAGAGGTCCCGCTCACCGACCTCCTTCGCGCGGAGGGTGTCGCGCTGCCGTTGTTCGTCGACAACGGCGCGAAAACCCAAGGCCAGGGCGAAATGTGGTTCGGCGCCGGCCGCGGCGCCCGGCACGCGGTGATCGTCCTGATCGGGTCCGGGGTCGGCGCGGCCGTGGTCACCGACGGCACCACCTACCGGGGCTCCACCAGCAGCGCGGGCGAATGGGGCCATACGACGATCGTTTACGGCGGGCAGGAATGCCGCTGCGGATCGCGCGGCTGCCTGGAGTCCTACGTCGGCGCGGAGGGTGTTCTCGCCCGTTATCGCAAGGCACGCGGCGGAAAGGCGGCCTCGGGCGAAGACGAGCGAACGCGGTTCGCCGCCTTGCTGGAGTCCGCGCGCCAATCCAAGACCGCGGCCAAGGTACTGGAGGAGACGGCGGGTTACCTCGGCGCCGGGATCGGCGATCTGATCAACCTGTTCAACCCGGAGCGGATCGTGCTGGGCGGCTGGGCCGGGTTGGCGCTCGGCGAGGAGTACCTGCCCGAGATCCGGCGCGTGGCGGGCGAGCACGCGCTGGCGCACGTGTTCGACCAGACCGAGATCGAACTCGGGCGGCTCGGGCCGGACGCCGTCGCCATAGGAGCCGCCACCCTCCCGGTCGCCGCCCTCCTCGACCAGGGCGCGGACCCGCGGACGGCCGGATCGAAGCGCGGCACGGCCGCCTGACCTCAATTCGAGCTCAAAAGTACATTTTGTCGCAGTGGTAGAGACCCTGCATACTTTGTTGTCAGCACAACAAAGTGGCCCTGCCGGCGCTTTCCGTTCTCGCGCGCGGCCCTCGCCGCCGGCGTCCTGCTCGGCTCATTCCCGGCGAGGTCACAGACTCCAGCCGCGGAGGCCGCGGTCGTGGCCGCCACCTTCACCGACGACTTCAACGGGCCCGCCGGCACGGGTATCGACACCTCGAAGTGGCATTTCGAAACCGGCGGCACCTCAACAACCACGAACGGCAGTGGTACACGTCCGGGACGGACAACGCGGCGCTCGACGGCCAGTGCAACCTCGTCATCACCGCGAAGGAGGAAAACCCCGGCAACTACCACTGCTGGTACGGGCGCTGCGAATACACCTCGGCGCGGCTGTCCACGCAGGGTCAGTTCACCCAGACCTACGGCCGGTTCGAAGCGCGGATGAAACTGCCGCGCGGACAAGGGATATGGACCGCGTTCTGGATGCGCGGCGCCGACATCGGCAACGTCGGCTGGCCCGCCGGCGGCGAGATCGACAGGCGGACGGCACCGGCCGTCCACCCCCCGCGTTTCGTCCTCTGAATGCGGTAGTTCGTATCCCGGACTACCGCATTCAGAGGACGAAACGCGTCAGGGGGAGCGTTCGGCGTAGGCCTCGACGAGCTGGTTTTCGGCGTCGGTGAGGTACTGCGCGAGGAGCTCTTCGGCGCCGAGGCCGTCGCCTGCCTCGATCCGCTCGAGGATTTCCGCGTTGCGTTTGAGGTACGGCTCGTGGAAGCGCCGCGGGTCGGCCATCATGTGGAACACCAGCCGCAACTCGGCGAGAATGCCGCGCATCAGCTCGTCGATCCGTTCGCTGCCGCTGAGTTCCGCGATCGCCGAATGGAACCGGATGTTCGCGGTGCCGAGGTCCTGCCAGCGCTCGCCCCGCTCGGCCAGCCTGCCGTCCTCGACCAGACGCGCGAGCTTCGCGAACGTCGGGGGCTTCTCCGTCACCGCCCGCACCGCCGAGCACTCGACGATCTTGCGCACCTTGTAGAGGTCGACGACGTCCTCGACGGGCAGCACCCGCACGAAGACACCGCGGTTGAGCTCATGGGTCAGCAGCCGTTCGTGCGTGAGCAGCCGGAAGGCCTCGCGCAGCGTGTTGCGGGAGACGCCGAGCGCCGAGCCGATGTCGTGTTCCGACAGCCGGACGCCGGGCAGAAAGAACCCCTCCGCGATACGCGTGCGAAGGACACCCGCGACCCGTTCGGCCGTGCTGGTACGGCTGATCATGCCGCGATCGGCCTCGAGTCCTTCTACCGAGGCAGGACCACCCTCCGCGATCGTCACGTGACCGATCCTACCTAGGCACAAGAGGCTCAGCCAAGGATCCTCTTGTGGAATTGTTGAACAATACCTACAGTGCTGTATCTGCCTATCCATGTGACCCGTGCCACCCTGAGATTCACCCGCTGGAGGTGCCGATGAACGCGACAGCCACTACCGAAGACACACGCCCCTTCGCCTGGTTCCGCACGCTCGGTTCGCGAGGCCGCCGGGCCTTCGTCGGCGCGTTCGGCGGTTACGGGCTCGATTCGTTCGACTACCAGACCCTGCCGCTGGGCCTGGCCGCGATCACCGCCTACTACGGTCTCTCCGGCGGCGAGGCGGGCCTGCTCGGCACCACGACACTGGTGGTCTCGGCGATCGGCGGGATCGGCGCGGGCATCCTGGCCGACCGCATCGGCCGCGTACGCACCCTTCAAATCACCATCGCGATGTACACGATCTTCACCGTGCTCTGCGGATTCGCACCGAACTTCGAGACGCTCCTTGTCTTCCGCGCCCTGCAGGGCCTGGGCTTCGGTGGCGAGTGGGCCGCCGGCGCCGCGCTGGTGGCGGAGTACTCGCAAACGAAGTATCGCGGCCGCACGGTCGCCTTCGTCCAGAGCGCGTGGGCGGTCGGCTGGGCACTGTCCGTCGTCGTCTACACCGTGGTCTTCAGCATCTGGAGCCCGGACATCGCCTGGCGCGTGATGTTCTGGACCGGCGTCATCCCCGCGCTGCTGGTGCTGTGGGTCCGGCGCAACGTCCAGGACGCGCCCGTCGCGGAAGCCGCCCGTGCCACGAAGAAGGAACGCGGTTCGCTGGCGGGCATCTTCAAGCCGGACCTGCTGCGCACGACGTTCTTCGCCGCGCTCCTCGCCACCGGTGTCCAGGGCGGCTACTACACGCTCGCGACCTGGCTGCCGAGCTACCTGAAGACCACCCGCGGCCTCACCGTCATCGGGACCGGCGGCTATCTCGCGTTCCTGATCTCCGGCGCGTTCATCGGATACGTCACCGGCGGTTATCTCACGGACATCTTGGGCCGCAAGAAGACGTTCCTGCTGTTCTCGGTGCTGTCGGCGGGCCTCATCATCGCCTACACGCAGATCCCGGCGGGCGCGAACACCCTCGTGCTGTTCCTCGGGTTCCCGCTCGGATTCTCGATGTCGGCGATCTTCAGCGGGTTCGGTGCCTTTCTCGCCGAGCTGTACCCGTCGGCGTTGCGCGGGACCGGGCAGGGCTTCACCTACAACCTCGGCCGGGCCATCGGCGCGACCTTCCCCGCCGTGGTCGGTTTCCTCGGCGCGGGCGGCGCGATGGTGTTCGGCGCGGTCGGCTACGGGATCGCCGTGCTGGCGCTGCTCGGCCTGCCCGAGACTCGCGGCCGCGAACTTCTGTGACCACAATCGGAAGAGGAGGCACCGCGATGACCACCTTCGACGAACCGGCGACGTTGTCCCCCGGCGAGGCCCGCGCCCTGTTCCGCGCGGGCACGGCCCACCCGACCACCGGCTGGGCGAACGGGTTCACCCAGACCAACCTGATCGCCGTCCCCGAGGACTGGGCCTACGACGTCCTGCTGTTCTGCCAGCGGAATCTCAGGCCCTGCCCGGTGCTCGACGTCAGCGACCCCGGCGACCCGTCGACGCGGCTGGCACCCGGCGCGGATCTGCGCACCGACCTGCCGCGCTACCGCGTCTGGCAGAACGGCGCGCCGGCCGGCGAGATTTCGGACGCGAGCGGGCTGTGGCGCAGCGACATGGTCGCGTTCTCGATCGGCTGCAGCTTCACCTTCGAATCCGCGCTGGCCACCGACGGCATCCCGCTGCGGCATGTCGACCAGGGCCGCAACGTGGCGATGTACGTGACGAACCGCGAATGCGTTCCGGCCGGACGGCTGCACGGGCCGTTGGTGGTCTCGATGCGGCAGATCCCCGAAGACCGCGTCGACGACGCCGTGCGCATCACCCGCGGGATGCCCGCCGTGCACGGTGCCCCGGTGCACATCGGCGACCCGGCCGCGCTCGGCATCGCCGATCTCGGCAAGCCGGATTTCGGGGATCCGGTCGACGCGGAACCCGGTGACGTGCCGGTGTTCTGGGCGTGCGGCGTGACCCCGCAGGCGGCGCTGATGGCGTCGCGGCCGCCGTTCGCGATCACGCACGCGCCGGGTTACATGTTCGTGACCGACAAACTCGACAGTGAGTTCAGGGTGGCCTGATGGATTTCAGCCGGATCGACCTCAACAGTGACCTCGGCGAGGGTTTCGGCGCCTGGAAAATGGGCGACGACGATGCCATGCTCGACATCGTCACCAGTGCGAACGTGGCGTGCGGTTTCCACGCCGGCGACCCGTCGGTGATGCGGCGCGTCTGCGAACGCGCGGCGGAGCGGGGGGTCGTCATCGGCGCCCACGTCGCCTACCGCGATCTCGCCGGCTTCGGCCGGCGCGCGATGGACGTCGACCCCGCCGACCTGGCCGACGACGTGCTCTACCAGCTCGGCGCACTGGACGCGTTCGCCCACGCGGCGGGCACGCGGGTCCGATACGTCAAGCCGCATGGCGCCTTGTACAACACCGCCGCGGTGGATCCGGAGCAGGCGGCCGCGGTGGTCGAGGGAATCCGGCGGTTCCACCCGGGGCTCGCTTTGCTGTGCCCGCCAGGGTCGGAAATGGCCAAGCAGGCCGAAAAAGCCGGGTTCCCCGCCTACGCCGAGGCCTTCGCGGACCGCGCGTACACGCCGGAAGGTCTTCTGGTCTCCCGGAAACTGGCGGGCGCCGTACTCCACGACGCCGACGAGGTGGCCGAGCGGGCGGTCGCGATGGCGACCACCGGCAAGGTCGTCACCGCCGACGGGACCGAGCTGGCGCTTCAGCCGCATTCGCTGTGCGTGCACGGCGATACGCCGGGCGCCGTCGAACTGGCACGACGGATCCGCGCGGGGCTCGACGCTTCCGGTGTCCACATCGGATCGTTCCTCGAGGCCACGTGATGCGCGTGCTGCCCTATGGGACGCGCGCGGCCATGGTCGACTTCGACGATCCGTCCGAGGTGCTCGGGCTGCACGCGTCACTGGAGCAGGACCCGCCGGACGGCGTCCTCGAACTGGTCCCCGCCGCGCGGACCCTGCTCATCCGGTTCGACCCGGGCCGGACCCATCACGACCGGCTCGCCGGTGACGTCCTCGATCGGGCAGGAGTGGACGTCAAACCACGCGAAGCCGCCGAGATCGTCGTGCCGGTGCGCTACGACGGCCCGGACCTGGCCGACGTCGCGGCCGCCGCCGGCATGTCGGCCGAAGCGGTCGTCCGGCGGCACGAGGACGGGACCTACGTCTCGGCGTTCTGCGGCTTCGCACCGGGCTTCGCCTACCTGACCGGACTCGACCCCGCCCTGTACCTGCCTCGCCGGACGAGCCCGCGCACCCGGGTGCCCGCCGGCTCGGTCGCGATCGCGGGCGAGTACACGGCGGTGTACCCGAACGCCTCCCCCGGCGGCTGGCAGCTCATCGGGCGGACCTCGCTGCCGGTGTGGGACGTCGAGCGGGAGCCGCCGAACCTGCTGGCACCGGGCACGCGGATCCGGTTCACTTCATGACCGCGAAGATCGAAGTGGTCCGCCCCGGGATCTTCGCCACCGTGCAGGATCTCGGGCGACCAGGGCTGGCCTCGATCGGCGTCGGCCGGTCCGGTGCCGCCGACCGCGGTTCGCTGCGGCTGGCGAACCGGCTGGTCGGGAACCCCGAGACTCATGCGGCGCTGGAGTGCGTGCTGGGCGGCCTCGTCCTGCGATTCTCGGCTCCGGCGACCGTCGCCGTCACCGGCGCGCCTTGCTCGATCACCGCGGGCGGGCGGGCCGCCGGCCCTGACTCCCCGATCCCGGTCGGCCCCGGTGACGAACTCGTTCTCGGGACGGCTTCTCACGGTTTGCGTTGCTATGTCGCCGTACGCGGCGGCATCGACGTCCCTTCGATCCTGGGCGCACGGGCGACCGACACCCTCGGGAAGCTCGGTCCTCCCGTGCTTTCGGCCGGTATGACCTTGCCGGTGGGAAAGCGGGTGCTGCCCCACCCCGGTGTCGACCTCGCTCCTCACGCTCACTTGCCCGAGGTACCGGTTCTGCGGGTCACCGCCGGGCCTCGGGTGCCATGGTTCGTTCCTGGCGCACTGTCCACTCTGGTCTCTTCCGGTTACGCCGCCACCGCCGACGTCGATCGGGTGGGCGTGCGGCTCGAAGGGCCCGTGCTGTCGCGGGCGCGAGACGGCGAGTTGCCGCCCGAGGCCGCCGTGCCGGGCGCGTTACAGGTTCCTCCTTCGGGGCAGCCGATCCTGTTCCTGGCCGACCACCCGGTGACCGGCGGCTATCCGGTGATCGCGGTGGTGGAGGAAGCGGATCTGGACCAGGCCGCGCAAGTACGGCCGGGGCAACGGGTGCGGTTCCGGCTCGGTTGAACCGGTCGCGGTCGAACGGCAAGGTTCACAGGGGCGACATCTTGACCAAGCCGGACTTCGCGCCGTCTCAACTACTGAATCGACGTGCAACCTTGTGGTCGGCCGGCGCATTAGGGGGGGTGGGAGCTGCCGAGGACAGGAGAGGCCGTGCGCGAGCAAGACCGTGACTACGTCGACTACGCGACGACACGGCTGCCCTGGCTGCGCCAGACGGCCTACCTGCTGACCCAGGACTGGCACCGGGCCGACGACGTGGTGCAGACGGCGTTCACGCAGCTGTACCGGCACTGGAAACGGGTCTCGCGAATGGAGAACCTGGACGGCTACACGCGCACGATCCTGGTGCGCTCGTTCCTCAGCGAGCGGCGCCGGTGGGGGTCCAGGGTCCGGCTGATGGCCGAGCCGCCGGAATCTCCCGGCGGGGAGCCGGACCACGCCGGCCGGGTCGCGGTGCGGACCGCGCTGGCCACCGTGCCGCCGCGGCAACGGGCCACCCTCGTGCTGCGGTTCTACTGCGACCTGAGCGTGGAGCAGGTCGCCGACGTTCTGGGCTGTGCTCCGGGAACCGTCAAAAGCCAAACCGCACGAGGCCTGGACGCGCTGCGGCGCGGCCTGGCCGACACCCCGTCACCGGCCTCGCCGGCCGCGGAGAGGAGCAATCGATGAACGAGCAGGATGTGCGCACCCTCTTGGACGACCTGGCCCACGCCCCCGCCCCGCCGTCCCGGGTCGACGTCGTGGGCGCGGTGACCACGGCACGGCGCGGACGTCGGGTCCGCACGATGACCTCGGTCGCGGCGTCGGTCCTCGTCGTGGGACTGGCCACCGGCCTCACCTACGCCGTCATCGACCGCTCGCCGCCGCCCGCCGGTTCTTCCGCCACGGTGCCCGCGGCCGCCCCTGCGCCCAGTGCGCCCCCGCGGTTCGACCCGCTGGTGCGGTACGCCTCGTTCGGCTGGCTGCCCGAGCAGGACACGCTGGACTGGCACACCACGTCGATCAACGACGAGCGGCTGACGGTGAAAGCGTCGAAGTTCGTTCCGGACCCGGCCAACGGTGCGGGCGCCGCCCTCCCCGCGGCGCACGTCGAGGTGCGCCTTTACGCGGCCGGCGTCGTCCCCATGACCGACCGACCGATCGAGACGCGGCTTCCCGGCGAGGCCACGCGGATGGTGCCCTATGGGCCGGTGACCGGCGCCCCAGCCGTCAACGGCGCCCCGGCGTACTGGGTGGGGATACCCGGCGACTCCGAGACGCTCATCCTGAAGTGGCGCTACGCCCGCGGCGGCTGGGCCGAGCTGTCCATCTCCCGCCTCAGTGGCGACCCGCGCGAGACCGCCCACCGCATCGCCGGGGCACTGCACATCGACGGCACCGAACGACTGCGCTTCCCGTTCCAGCTCACCGGCCTGCCCGCCGAGCTCCGACCGGTGGCCGGCGAGGTCGAGGAAGGCGGCCCCGGTGGGTCGTGGCGCGCCACCCTCGACCTGAGCCTCCGCCCCGACCAACACGGACCGACCCTGAGCGTGTCCGTCCGCCCCGGCTCCGACGTCCTCGCGCCCAACACCACCGTCGACGGCCACCCGGCCCGCCGCGACACCCTCAGCGGGGACCACCTCGGAGCGCCACAGTATTCCGACCGGCTGTCCGTCTCGGACCTCGACGGCCTGCAGGCCGATCTCTTCATCGACGCCACATCGGCCGCCGGCGCGGCCCCGCTGGGACCGGACGGCGTACTCGGCATCTACCGCGGCCTCACCGTCCACGCGGACCGCGCCGGGTGGACCGGCCAACCCGTCGTGCGTTGACCCAACGCTCCACACACGTCGGCCGCCCACTGAAGCGGGCTTTCCTTTACGCCGGTCGCTGACTGCCCCTTGCCCAACAGACGTCGACCGCCGATGGGTTCGATCCAGGTTGTCGTTCGGACTCGGCCGAAGGCGCGAGTCCTGGTCGCCCGTGCGAGTTCGGCACGAAGGCAGTGACGCGCCACCACTCGGTGGACGTCTCCGGGAATGTGTCATCGCTGGCCACAACCCCACACTACTCTAAATCGAACAGGTGTGCTAGCCCGAACGGCCTAAAGGGAGAACCCCGTGAAATGCACACGCGAAGAAAGCAGCGAGCGCGCTCAAAGGCGCGAAGGCCATAAAGAGAACGCCAGCCCGAACACCGCGAAGGAGTCTTAAGGACACGTAACGCAGCGATCGGCAAAGACGGTTCTAGCCGTCCTTACACCAGGCCCGAAACCCGCAAGGTGATGTTCAACCGCCCCACCAACCCCAACTCCGGATCAGCGGTTCCCGGCAAGACGCGAGGCACCCCATGGAAAGCCAGCCGCGACTCCCCGCCGAACACGAACAGATCTCCCGAGCGCAGGTCCACATCCGTGTACGGCCGCCCACGATCGACCGTGTTCCCGAACCGGAAGACGCACGCGTCCCCCAGGCTCAGCGACACGACGGGCTCCGGCGAAGCCTCGTCCTTGTCCTGATGCAGCCCCATTTTCGCGGCGGAGTCGTAGAAGTTCACCAACGCGATGTCCGGCTCGTACGACGACGGACCATAGGCGGTGGAGACGGCTCGCCGCCCGAGATCGCCCAGCCAGCCGGGAAACGGGAGTACCGGAGAGCCGTCGTCGGTCACCTTCGAATACCGGTACGGGTGCCAATGCCAGCCGAGGCAGACCGTCCGCACCGACATGACGCCGCCGTTCGGCAGCCGTGTCCGCCGGTAACCGCGCCAGCCTCGGCAGGCTTCGACCAACCGGCGTTGCTCATCGAGATCGAGCCAGTCGGGAACATGCACGGCACCGGGCGCGACCTCGGTGCGCGGGCGAGGGATCAGCGCGTCCACGCGTCGAGTTTGCCAGGACGTGCGCCGATGAGCCGGTGACCCCGCACCATCGTGTCGGCCTCGGCGAACCAGCGCAGCACACGCCGGACGAAACGCGGCCGAGACGGGGCATCCATGACTGTCACGGCCGGAGAAGGTGCCACAAAGCGGCGGCGGAAGCCACCTTTCGGACTACTCCGATCGGCCGGTTGACCCTAGTGCGTTCACCCGGTCACCGTGCGAGTTCGACCACGGTCACCCCGGCCTGGACCGGCACCGGGTCGTTCATCTCCGCGAGCACCGCTGGGACGTCGTCGAGGCCGACTCGTTCGCCGATCATGCCTCCGAGATCGATTCCGGCGGTCTCCACCACCCGCAGCATCTCGGGGTACTCGCGCGCCTGGAGCCCGTGGATGCCGACGATCTCCAGTTCCCCGCCGATCACCCGGTGCATCGGGATCGGCGCGACGCCCTGCGCGGGCGGCATCAGCCCGGCTTGGACGTGGCGTCCGCGTTTGCGGACGCTGCCGACCGAGGCCGCACAGGTGGTCGGCGAGCCGAGACAGTCGAGGGAGACGTGCGCGCCGCCGCCGGTCAGGTCACGGACGTGCGCGGCGATGGCCTCGTGGCCCTCGAAGCCGGACGGATCGACAGTCGAGAGCGCACCCATCCGCGAGGCCAGCGCCCTGGCTCGCGGAGACGGGTCGACGGCGACCACCGACGCACCGGCGGCGACGGCCAGCAGGATCGCCGAAACGCCGACGCCGCCACAGCCGTGGACCGCCACCCACTGTCCGGGCCGGACCGCGCCTTGACGCAGCACCGCCCGGAACGCCGTCCCGAACCGGCAGCCCAGCGCCGCGGCTTCGGCCGAGGACAGCGAGTCCGGCAGCGCGACGAGGTTGACCTCGGCGTTTTCGATGGCGACGTAGTCGGCGAACGAGCCCCAGTGGGTCGCGCCCGGCTGGAACTCGCGGTCGCAGATCTGCTGGTCACCGGCCGCGCACTGCGCGCAGGTGCCGCAGGCGCATACGAACGGCACCGTCACCCGGTCGCCGACGGACCAGCCGCGGACGCCCTCGCCGAGCGACGCGATCCGGCCGGCGAGTTCGTGCCCGGCGACGTGCGGCAACTTCACCGACGTGTCGTGACCCTGCCAGGAGTGCCAGTCGCTGCGGCACACCCCGGTCGCCTCGACGGCGATCACCACCCCGCCCGGCGGCGTCGCCGGATCCGGCACCTCGCGTACCTCGGGCAGCACCCCGAACTCCTCGAAGACGACCGCCCGCACCCGTACTCCTTACTGTCTTCGGTGAACCCGCGTCCGCGATCGACCTCGGCAGGGCGCTTACGTTCCCGTCTCCCGGCTTCGCTGCATCACGAGGCCCTCGCCGGGCACCGTACACCGGGCCGCCCGTCCGCGCGGCGGTCCCAAAAGCCGCGACAGGGACTGCTCCGGCACCCCGAGGACCGCCTCGAGATTCTTCAGCACCAGCAGGGATTCCGGCCGTTCGGGACGGCAGCGGCCGGACTGCCAATGGCTCAGTGTCGCGAGGCTGACCGAGCACCCCCGCCCTCGCAACCGGTACCGGATCCGATCGAGGCCGAGGCCTCTCGCCCTGATCGCCGCCCTGAGGGCGTCCGCGAAGGGCCCTGTCTCCAGCAGCCTCCGGAGTTCACGTCCTTCCGCCACCCCCCGGTCGATGGTGTGTGTCCGCTGACCGGTCATCGTCATCGCCTTCGTACGCTCGCTAGCCACCCGGAATAGCGCAGCCTAGGCGCGTGAACACATGATCGGAAGGGCCTTAGATCACCTATCGGCCCGGCATGTGGGTGATCCGAATTATGCAGGGACGTAGGGAAAATTCCCACCTCGCGCGCCACGCGAAACGTGTCCACAGTGGACACGCCGTCAGCGCAGGGCGACCGACAGCGCCTGCGCGATCTCCTTGCCGATCGCGTGGGTCGCCGCGTCCGGCGGCGAGCCGACCTTGACCACCATGGGGCCGCCGAAGGGCTGGCGTTCGACGACCTCGATCCGCTCGCCGAGGCCGATCGAATGCTCGGTCAGGTAGCGCAGGAGTTCCGGGTCGGTGTCCCACACGCGGACGATCTCGCCGATCGCGCCGGGCGGGAGGTCGTCGAGGATGCGCATCGGCATCTCCTCGACGCTGCCGTCGGGGGCGGGAATGGGGTCGCCGTGCGGGTCGCGCACCGGGTTGCCGAGCTTCGCCGCGATCCGCTCGACGAGCCTGTCCGACACCGCGTGCTCGAGCGCGTCGGCCTCCGCGTGCACCTCGTCCCAGGTGTAGCCGAGTTCGGACACCAGGTAGGTCTCGATCAGCCGGTGGCGGCGGAGCACCGAGCGGGCGAGCAGTCTGCCTTCGGTGGTCAGCTCGATGCCCCGGTACGGGACGTGCGCGACCAGCCCGAGCTGGGACAGCTTGGTGACCATGCCGGACGCCGAAGACGGGCTGACCTCCAGCCGTCCGGCCAGCGACGTGTTGGTGACGGCCTCACCGCGTTCCACCAGCCCGTAGATCACCCGGACGTAGTCCTCAACGGACGACGACCTGCGGCTTGCCCCTTCACCCATACCCTGGAGTTTACGGCTTGGCTCACCTCGCGTGCGGCCGCCAGCGGTACCGGATCCAGCCGGGGACGGGCTCGGCGCCGAGCTGGGCGTAGAACGCCTCGCCCTTCTCGTTGCCCTCCTGCATGTCCCATTCGACCCGGCCGGGCGTCCGCGCGCTCAGCTCCTCGAGCAGCTCCCGCCCGAGGCCGAAACGCCGGTGTTCCGGGCGCACGAAGAGGTCGTCGAGCCAGATCCCGGGCCTGGCCTCCCAGGTGGAGAAGTTCCAGCTGCAGAAGGCGAAGCCCGCGACCTTGGCCGGCTCACCCGGCGGGGTGGCCAGCAGCACCCAGGCCTTCGGATCGGGTCCGAAGAGGAACCCGGCCATCTCCTGCCTGTCGAGCTTCAAATCGTGTTTGTCCTCGTAGACCGCGTGCTCCTCGATGAGCGCGCAGATCTCCTCGATGTCGTCCGCGACCGCGTTCCGCACCGGCATGGGTCTCAGCTCCGTTCGTAGACGATGTCGCCGCCGACGGCGGTGGCGACGACGTGGATCGAATCCAAAGTGGACTCGTCGGTCGGGTCGGCCGAGAGGACGGCGAAGTCCGCGAGCTTGCCGGGCACCAGCGTGCCCAGGTCCTTCTCGGCGAAAGCGGCGTACGCGGAGCCGTAGGTGTACGCGTGCAGGGCTTCGGCGGGGGTGAGCCGCTCATCGGGACCCAGCACGACACCGGACGCGGTCTTCCGCCGCACCATGTCGGCCAGCGCGAGCAGCGGCGCGCCCTCGACGACCGGGCGGTCGGAGCTGGCGGGCAGCACGCATCCCGCGTCGAGCAGGCTCTTGAGCCGGTAGCACCACGGTTCGCGCTCCGGGCCGAGCGCGGCCCGCATCCCGTCGCCGATCTCGTTGACGAACCGGCCCTGCGGCGAGGCGATCAGCCCCAGCGACGCCAACCGCGTCAGCTCTTCGGGTCGTAATACCGCACAGTGCTCGATGCGGTGCCGGTGATCGGGCCGCGGGTCGGCCTTCAGCGCGGCCTCGTAGGCGTCGAGGACGACGGTGATCGCGCGGTCGCCGATGGCGTGCGTCGCGATCTGCCAGCCGGCTTTGTGCGCGGCGGCGATCGTCCGCGCGATCTCGTCCTCGGGTACCTGGAAGTAGCCGACGTTGTCCGGCTCGCCCGCGAACGGCTCGTGCATCGCGCAGGTGCGCCCGATCAGCGAACCGTCGGCGAACAGTTTCATCGCGCCGATCCGCAGCCATTCGTCGCCGAATCCGGTGCGCATGCCCAGGTCCAATCCGAAGCCCGCGCCCGAATCGAGGTCGTGGAGCACGCTCGCCGCGACCATCACCGTGCTCCGCACCCGCAGCACACCGCGATCGCGCGCCAGCTGGTACGCGGCGAGCTCGGCGGGGGTCTCCCCCACGAGACCGCCGCCGATCCCGGCCTCTTGGACACTCGTGATGCCTTCGGACAGGTATCGCTCACTCGCTCTGTCCAGACCGCGGACGACGGTCTCGATCGGCGTCGGATAGGTCAGCGGCCGCAGCATGAGCTGGGCCTGTTCCCGCAGCAGGCCGGTCGGCGAACCGTCCTCGTCGCGGACGACGTCGCCGCCCACCGGCACGTTTCCCAGGTCCAGCCGCTCCAGGACGGCCGAGTTGACCACGGTCATATGCCCGGACGTGTGCTTGAGCCGCACGAGGTGGCCAGGGGCGGCGCGGTCGAGCCCCTGCCGCGTCGGATGGCCGCCCGCGAGCTTGTTCTGGTCGTAGCCGCCGCCGATGATCCAGCCGCCCGGCGGCGTTTCGGCCGCTCGCCGCGCGACGGCGTCGTACACCTCGTCGACGCTGCGGCAATCGGACAGCGCGACGTCGTCGAGCGCCATGCCGAACCAGGCCATGTGGTTGTGCGCGTCGTGGAAACCGGGCACCACCACCGAAGCACCGAGGTCGACACGGCGCTTCGCAGAAATCTCTGAAAGCGCGGCCACATCCGCACCCAAAGCGACAATTCGTCCGTTCAGCACTGCCAGCGCTACGGATTCTTCCGTTCCAGTGAGGAACCGGGCGTTCTCGTAGACCGTGTCGACCCGCATGGATCCGACCCTATCGATCGATCGATCGGTCGTCTAGGCTCGGCGTCATGAGCACCGTGGACTACGCACTCGACGACGGAATCGCAGTGATCTGGCTGAACCGCCCGGAGCGCCTCAACGCGGTGGTCGCCGAACTGGTCGACGACCTGCTGGAGGCACTCGACGCGGCCGCCCACTCCGACGCGCGGGCCGTGGTTCTCGCGGGGCGAGGGCGTGCGTTCTGTGCCGGCCACGACCTCAAGGAGCCCACCCCCGAGGGTGACTCACGCCAGCGGCTCGATCGGTTACAGGACGTGACCCGACGCCTTCGCGGGCTCCGCCAGCCCGTCATCGCCGCCGTCCACGGTTACGCGATCGGCGCGGGCGCCGAGTTCGCGATGGGCTGCGACCTGATCCTCGCCGCCGAAGACGCGGTGTTCGCCTTCCCCGAGGTCTCGCTGGGCCTGAGCGTCACCGGCGCGGCGTCGCGGCTGCTGCCGCTGCTGGTCGGCCCGCTGAAGGCCAAGGAACTCCTGCTGCTGGGTGACCGGGTGAGCGGCACCGAGGCGCGGGAACTCGGCCTGGTCAACGCGGTCCTGCCCGCCGACGACCTGATGGACACCGCGCTCGCGTGGGCGGCCAGGATCGCCGCGCATCCGGCGGCCGCGGCCACGATGGCCAAACGAGCCCTCGATTCCGGCATCGACAGTTCGCTCGACGCCGCGCTCGAACTCGAAGTCAGCCACGCGCTGATCACCGAACACTCCGCCGAGGTCGCCGCCTCGGCCGAGGCCTTCCGGAGCCGGACATGACCTCGCTCGCCGGGATCGACACCCTTCTCGGGCTGACCACCAGGGCCGCCGCGCGCTGGCCGGACAAGACGGCGTGGATCTTCGATTCCACCGGTGAGAGCTTCACGTTCGCCGACGTCGACGCGCGCAGCACGGAGTTCGCCCGCGCCTTGCTGGCGCTGGGCGTGGAACCGGGCGACAGGGTCGCGGTGATGGTGCGCAACCAGCCCGAATTCCCGTTGCTGTGGCTGGCGTTGGCCAAGATCGGCGGTGTGCTCGTCCCGGTCAACACCGGGTACCGCGAGTTCGACGGCGCCCACGTGCTCCGGCATTCCGGCGCCAGGTTCGCCGTCGCCGCCGAGGAATTCCTGGAACTGCTGGACAAGATCGCGCCGGAGACCTCGCTGGAGCGTGTGCTCACGCCCGGCGAACTGACCGGTTCCGGGGCCGCCCCGGACTTCGCGAGCGAAGGCGAACGCCCGGTCAACATCCAGTACACCTCGGGCACCACGGGCGCGCCCAAGGGTTGTGTCCTGCCGAACCGGTACTGGACGACCTTGGCGATCAGCCTGGCCACGGACTTCCCCATGGTCGGTGCCGACGACGTCATCCTGACCGCGCAACCGTTCCACTACATCGATCCACAGTGGAACGTCGCGCTGGGGCTCGCGGGCGGCGCGACACTGGTGGTACTCGACCGCTTCCACCCGTCCACGTTCTGGGAGAAGGTCCGCGAACACGGCGTCACCTGGTTCTACTGCCTCGGCCTGATGCCCACCCTCCTGCTGCGACAGCCGGAAAGCGAACTGGACAAGGCACACCAGGTCCGCGCGATCTGCGCCTCCGCCATCCCCCGTGACCTGCACGCCACACTCGAAGCACGCTGGGGCGCGCCGTGGTACGAGGCCTTCGGGATGACCGAGACCGGCGGCGACATCCGGATGTACCCGGCGGATCACGAAGAGACGGTCGGCACCGGCTGTCTCGGCAAGCCCGCGCCCACCCGCGAGGTGATGATCGCGGACACGACGGGGAAACCGCTGCCACGAGGGGAAACCGGCGAGCTGCTGATCCGCGGGGTCGGCCTGATGCACGGCTACCACGACGACCCCGAAGCGACCAGGCGCGCGTTCGACGGCGGCTGGTTCCACACCGGCGATCTGGCCACAATGGACGCCGCGGGCCGCGTGTACTTCGTGGGCCGCACCAAGGACATGATCCGCCGCAGTGGCGAGAACATCTCCGCCGACGAGGTCGAACGGGCACTGCAGCTGCATCCGGCGGTCAAGCTCGCCGCCGTCATCGCGGTGCCGGACGACATCCGCGGCGAAGAGGTCAAGGCGTACCTCGTCCTCGACGAAAACGAGGGGCACCGGTGTGAACCGGCCGAGCTGGCTGAGTTCTGCTCGACGAAACTGGCCTACTTCAAGGTTCCCCGGTTCTGGGCCATCGTGACGGAACTGCCGATGACGCCGTCGGAACGGGTCGCCAAGGGCGAGTTGAAGAAGGCGGAAGACCTCCGCGCGGATTCCTGGGACAAGGCCACCGGGACCTGGCTCTGAACATGGACTCTCGGCGGGAGAAAGAACCTCGAGTCGTCAACACCAGGGAGAGAGTCCGGCAAGCGGCGGTGAAACTGTTCGCCACCAAGGGGTTCCACGGCACCGGCATCCGGGATCTGGCGCAGGAGGCGGAGCTGTCGTCCGCCAGCCTCTACCACTACATGGGCACCAAAGAGGATCTGCTGGTGGCCATCATGAACGAGTCGCTGCGGCGGCTGCTCGACGCGGCCGAGCGGGCGACCGCCGGGCTCACCGATCCCGTGTCGCGGCTCGGATCCCTGGTGGCGCTGCACGTGCTCGCGCACGCCATCCAGCCGGACGACACCCGCGTGGTGGACAACGAGGTCCACGCGCTCACCCCCGGCGCCAGGGCCGAAGTGGTGGGGCTGCGCGACGCCTACGAAAGGCTGTGGGCGGACGCCATCGAAGACGGGGTCGCGGCGGGTGTCTTCCGCACCGATCAGCCCTCGGTCACCCGGCTCGCGCTGGTGGAGATGTGCAGCGGGGTCGCGCGCTGGTACTCACCGAGCGGGCCGCTCACCCTGGACCAGCTGGCCACCCATTACGCGGAACTGGCGCTGCGGGCGCTCGCCTGCGAACGCCGGCTGGACGGCACGGCGTTGCAAAACTGCCGTGAAGTGGTCTCAAGAGTGTGGCGAGTGCCCGTTTAGCGGCGACTCATACCCGGTACGCCTTGCTCAGACGGCTTCTCTGAGGGACGCTCGAAGGGTGACTGAGCAAACGATCCAACTCGAACTGGACGACTCGGGTCTCTCGCCGGCGTTGCCGATGCCTTCGAACCCCCGTGATCAGGTTCAGGACGTCCCCTACCGCCCGGTGGGATTCCGGGACGACGACCTGCCCACGGCCCTCGAACGGTGCGCGACATGGCTACGCCAGGCTCAGGAGTGGCTCGGGGAACCGGTCGATGTGCTGGCCGTCCATCTCGATTACGACGACCGCCAGGGTTCGCCGTACTACGACGTGAAACTCCTCTGCAACGAAGAGGACCTGGCCGGGGTCCCGATCGCGATGCGGAACCAGAAGGACGACGAAGACGACTAGAGGCCGACGCAATGAAGGGGTCTTTCACCGCGCATTTCGCGATGAAAGGCCCCTTCATTGCACGGGCGAGGGTCAGGCGGCGTCAGCCCAAGGTGCCGCCGACCTTGACGTGCCCCTTCAGCAGGTTGCGCGCGATGGTCCGGCGCTGGATCTCGTCGGTGCCCTCGTAGATCCGCAGCAGCCGCAGTTCGCGGTACCAGCGCTCGACCGGCAGTTCCCGCGTGTAGCCCATTCCGCCGTGGATCTGCAGGACTCGGTCGACGATCTCGTTCGCCTTCACGCCGCCGTACAGCTTCGCCATCGACTGCGCGTGCCGCGAGTCCAGCTTCTGGTCGACCTGCCAGGCGGCGTGCAGCACCAGCCAGCGAAGGGCCTCCAGTTCCGTCCCGGAGTCCGCGATCATCCACTGGATCGCCTGGCGCTCGGCGATCTTCTGCCCGAACGTCTCCCGGGTGTTGGCGTGCTCGATGGCCATCGAGATCAGCCGTTCGCAGGAGCCGATGGCGCGGGCGGGCAGCAGGTAGCGGCCGGCGCCGATCCACTGCATGGCCAGGTCGAAACCGTGGCCGAGCTCGCCCAGGATCTGCGTCTCCGGCACGCGGACGTCCTCGAAGACCAGCGCGGCCGGACCCCATTCGCCCATGGTGTCGATGTATTCGGACTTCCAGCCCGCGTCGCGGTCGACGAGGAAGCAGGTGACGCCACCGTTGGCGCCCTTCTCCGGGTCCGTGATCGCGAAGACCATCACGAAGTCGGCCTCATTGCCGCCGGTGATGAAGGTCTTCTCGCCGTTGATGACCCAGTCGGTGCCGTCCTTGCGGGCGGAGGTCCGGATGGCCTTGGCGTCCGAACCCGCGCCGGGTTCGGTGATCGCGAAGCACGACTTGCGTTCGCCCGAGATCGTCGGGAGCAGGTAGCGCTCCTTCTGCTCGTCGTTGGCGTAGTACAGGATGTTGTCCGCGGAGCCGCCGAAGCGGAACGGCACGAACGTGCGGCCGAGTTCGGCCTCCAGCAGCGCGGTCATCACCGCGGACAGGCCCATGCCGCCGTACTCCTCGGGCGTCTGCACGCCCCAGAAACCGGACTCCTTGGCCTTCAGCTGCAGTTCGCGCAGCTCGTCGGAGGTCAGACCGGGCTGACCGGCGCGTTCGCGGCGCAGCACCTCCTGCTCACGCGGCATCAGGTCGCGCTGGACGAAGGTGCGCACCCAGTCGCGTACCTCGCGTTCCTCGACGCTCAGAGAGAAATCCATGGTCAGCCCGCTCCTGTTCGACAGTGACTAAGCGCTCGCTTAGTTCAGCGTACCGCTTCGGTTGTCGTTAGCCGAGGTGTTGTCATAAGTTTTCGCGACCTGTTCCCGTCTCGTCGAAGGGCACCCATGAGCACGGCAGCACCCGCGGCGAAGCGGGATCGCACCCACTACCTCTACATAGCGGTCATCGCGGCGGTGGCGCTCGGCATCGCGGTCGGCATCCTGTTCCCCGAGGTCGGCAAGGAACTGAAGCCGCTCGGGACCGGGTTCGTGAACCTGATCAAGATGATGATCTCGCCGATCATCTTCTGCACGATCGTGCTCGGCGTCGGGTCGGTGGCGAAGGCCGCGAAGGTCGGGCGCGTGGGCGGGCTCGCGCTCGGTTACTTCCTGATCATGTCGACGGTCGCGCTGGTCATCGGCCTGGTCGTCGGCAACATCCTGCAACCCGGCACCGGACTGCACCTGACCCCGGAGATCGCCGAAAAGGGCCAGGGCCAGATCGCCAAGAGCGAGGGCACCGTCGACTTCCTGCTCGGGATCATCCCGAAGACGCTGGTCTCGGCGTTCACCGAGGGCGAGGTCCTGCAGACGCTGCTGGTCGCGCTGCTCGCCGGGTTCGCGCTGCAGAAGCTGGGCACGAAGGGCGAGCCGATCCGCCGCGGCATCGAGCACATCCAGCGGCTCGTGTTCCGGATCCTGGCGATGATCATGTGGGCGGCCCCGGTCGGCGCGTTCGGCGCGATCGCCGCCGTCGTCGGCGAGACCGGCTGGAAGGCGCTGCAGAGCCTCGCGGTGATCATGCTCGGCTTCTACCTCACCTGCGCGCTGTTCGTGTTCGTGGTGCTCGGGCTGATCCTCGGCCTGCTCGCCAGGGTCAACATCTTCAAACTGCTGAAATACCTCGGCCGCGAGTTCCTGCTGATCCTTTCGACGTCTTCGTCCGAGTCGGCGCTGCCGCGGCTGATCGCGAAGATGGAGCACGCCGGCGTCTCCAAACCCGTGGTCGGCATCACCGTGCCGACCGGGTACTCGTTCAACCTCGACGGCACCGCGATCTACCTGACGATGGCGTCGATCTTCATCGCCGACGCGCTCGACAAACCGTTGACCATCGGCGAACAGATCTCCTTGCTGGTGTTCATGATCATCGCGTCGAAGGGCGCCGCCGGGGTCACCGGCGCGGGGCTCGCGACGCTGGCGGGCGGGCTGTCCTCGCACCGGCCGGAACTGGTGGACGGCGTCGGGTTCATCGTCGGTATCGACCGGTTCATGTCCGAGGCCCGCGCCCTGACGAACTTCGCGGGCAACGCCGTCGCGACCGTGCTGATCGGCACCTGGACCAACGAGATCGACCGAGAGCAGCTCGACCGGACCCTGGACGGCCGATCACCGTTCGACGAAGCGACGCTGCTCGACGAAAAAGCGGGTGATGCTACAGCGGAATCAGGTAAAGACGCTACCCAACGAACACTCGAGTGATCCGGTGCGTATCGGGTAAAGACGCTACCCAACGAACACTCGAGTGATCCGGTGCGTATCGGGTAAGAAGGAGACGTGATCGAATGTGCGGTTCGCTGGTCGGAGCCCCTGTCCCCTGAACCCCGGTTCCTGGCCTTGCTCGACGAGCTCGAGCAGGGCCGGTACGGAAGCTACCGCCAGGACATCGACAAACGCCGGTTCCTGACCGGCCGGGTGCTGGCCAAGACCGTCGCCGCCGAGCGGCTCGGCCTGGCCGTCGAGAACGTGAGCTTCGACGCGACCTGCGACGACTGCGGGAAGCCGCACGGCCGCCCCCGGGTCCCCGGCGCGCCGCTGATGCTGTCGATCTCGCATTCCGGCGACCTCATCGGCGTCGCGGCCACCGCGGGGACCCCGGTCGGCCTCGACGTCGAGACGGCCACCAGGCGGGCCGAGGACTCGCTCATGGAGTACGCGCTGACCCCCGCCGAGCTGGCCGCGATCTCCGGGCTCTCCGACGACGAGCGCGCGACGGCGTTCTTCACCTACTGGACGCGCAAGGAAGCGGTCATGAAGGCCACCGGGAAGGGACTCAAGATCCCGCTGCGGAGCATCACGTTCTCCGGCTACGACGAGCAGGCGCGGCTGGTCCGGTCGAGCCACCGGGCCCTCGACCCGGACCGTACCCGGCTCGCGGATCTGAAGGCGGCCGAGGGCTACCGGGCCGCCGTCGCGCTGCTGACCTCGGACGCCATCTCGGTCACCGAAGCCTTCGCGACCCTCTGACCCCCGGGGGGGGGGGGGGTGGGGGGGGGGGGGGGGGGGGGAGGGGGGGGGGGGGGGGGGGGGGGGGGGGGGGGGGGGCTTTGGG
>NZ_JBVJCE010000011.1:180997-228378 GCF_055588925.1 Amycolatopsis sp. NPDC041971
GAACTTCGGACTCAATTTTGTCAACCGAAGCCTCCAAGACCCTCTAACCCCTGTGTTTCTTCCTCGAACCGCGGTAGTTGCACGCGCAAGGACCGCGTTCAGAGGACGAAACGCGTCTAGATCTCCAGGCCCATGGCGGCCAGCAGGGTGCGGAACTTCGCCGAGGTCTCGTCCAGCTCCGTCCGCGGGTCGGACGCGGGCACGATGCCGCCGCCGGCGTACAGCCGCATGGAGGTGTCGGCGATCTCCGCGCACCGGATCCCGACGGCCCATTCGCCGTCCCCGGCAGCGTCGACCCAGCCGACGGCGCCCGCGTAGTACTCGCGGTCGAACGGCTCCAGCTCCCGCACCAGCGAGCGCGCGGCGCCGGTCGGCGTACCGCAGACGGCGGGTGTCGGGTGCAGCGCGGCGGCGAGTTCCAGTGCGGTGATGTCCTCATCGAGCAGCTCACCGGTGACGGTGGTCGAGAGGTGCCAGATCGCCGGCGTCGTGACGAGTTCGGGGCCGCGGACGTCGAGGGTGCGGCAGAACGGCCGCAGGATCTCGACGACGGACTCCACCACCACGGCGTGTTCGACGTGGTCCTTTTCGGACGCCAGCAGCGCCTCACCATTCGCCTTGTCGATCACCGGGTCCGCCGACCGGGGCATCGACCCGGCGTGCGGCCGGGACCGGACGGCCCCGCCGGTGCGGGACAGCAGGAGTTCCGGGGTGGCGCCGACCAGCGTGCGCCCGCCGGGCAGCTGCGCGGCGTAGGTGGCGTGCCGGGGGTTCCCGTTCGCCAGGTTCCGGACGACGCCGGCGACCGGAACGGCCTCTGGAAAGTCGAGATCGAGCGCGCGGGCCAGGACGACCTTGCGCAGGTCCCGGTCGCTCAGCGCCGAGACGGCCGCGCGGACGGCGGCCAGATGCGCCTCCGGCTCGGGCACGGGGGTGACCTTGACCGGCTGCGGAAGCGTGGTGCGCGGCGGGACGGCCGCGTGCTCGGACGTCGCGCGATGGACCACGCGCGGGAGCACCAGATGGCCCGGAGTGCCCGTGGTGCCACTGGTGTCGAAGGGCAGCACACCGACCGCGATCGACGCGCCCGAGTCGGCGAACAGTCCGGGGAGCACCTCGGAAAGCCGCGCCGGATCGGTGTCGGTCGCGGTGGCCGCGGTCCCGCTCGCGAGGAGCGCGTGCCGGGCCGTGGCCAGGAGGAAGTCGCCCCGCTCGTAGCGGGCGGCCAGGTCTGCCGGGGTCGCCGGTGCGGTACTGGTCGTCACCCCACCAGCGTCCCAGGCTCCGGCTGAGACCAGGGAAAAGTGTTGTCCGGGCAACAGCCTCTGTAGACAACACCTTCCCCCGGGCAACCCTGTGACCTGGGCGGAATCGTTACTTCAGCGCCTCGAGGAGGGCCTCGCGCTGCCGCTCGCCCAGGCCGGCGGCGCGCCGGTCCGGGTCGATTCCGGCCTGCTCCAGCAGAGCGGCGACCTTGACCGCGCCCAGACCGGGCACGGCCTTCAGCAGCTGCGTGACCTTCGTCTTGCCGATGGTCTTGTTCTCCTTGGCCTGCTTGAGCACCTTGTCGATGCTCTCCTTGCCGGACTTGATCGACGCAAGCAGCTCGGAGCGCGCTTTGCGAGCCTCAGCCGCCTTGGCGAGGGCATCGGCGCGCTGCTCCGGAGTCAACGTGGGCAGAGCCAACGTAGTAGTCCTTTCATCTCAGGTCTCCGCTTTCGCGGCCGACGGCCTTTAACCATGCTTGCAAGAGCAAGCGCTGGCCAGCCGTCTCTGTACCACGGCTCCAGTAAACGCCACCCGTTCCTCGGCCGTGAAACCGACACGCACTTATTACCCCTCGACCACGTCACGGGCAACCCGCCTCAGCCTGCGGAAACACGCCGTTCGGGCGGCGATTCGCCCGCGTTCATCACCCTTATGAGCGATGTCGGGACTTCGCACTGTCAGCCATTTTTCGTTTCATGGCAGGAAAAATGCGAATTATTGATGACCTTGACCCGAACCGGGGAACACCCGTTAGCGCGACACTGTACCGAACGGTTGCCTGCGACGTTACTGACCAGTTCACCCCACCCGCATTAGAGTCGGCCCCAACCCCAGCTTCACCGGAGAACGAGCACCACGGGAGTACGCGATGTTGAGCACAATGCAGGACGGACAGCTGTCACTGGGCAAGCTGCTCCGCCACGGCGCGAGAGTGCACTCCGAGAGCGAAGTCATCACCTGGACCGGTTCAGAAGCCCGCCGGGAGACCTACGGCGAACTCGGCAGGCACGCGGCCCGCCTGGCGAACGCGCTCCGGAGCCTCGGCATCACCGGTGATCAGCGGGTCGGCACCTTCATGTGGAACAACGCCGAGCACATGGCCGCGTACCTGGCCATCCCCGCCATGGGCGCGGTGCTGCACACGCTCAACATCCGGCTGTTCCCCGAACAGCTGGTCTTCGTCGCCAACCACGCCGAGGACCGGGTCGTCATCGTCGACGGCACGCTGGTCCCGTTGCTGGCCAAGCAGCTGCCCGAGCTGAAGACCGTGCGTCACGTCATCGTGGCCAACGGCGACCCCGCCACCCTTCCGGCGCCCGACGGCGTCCAGGTGCACTCCTACGACGAACTGCTGGCGGGCCAGCCGGACACCTTCGACTGGCCGGAGGTGGACGAGCGGTCCGCCGCCGCGATGTGTTACACCTCGGGGACCACGGGTGACCCGAAGGGCGTCGCGTACTCCCACCGGTCGATCTGGCTGCATTCCATGCAGGTCACGATGTCCGACAGCATGCGGCTGGCGCAGCACGACAAGGCCCTCGCGATCGTCCCGATGTTCCACGCGATGGCCTGGGGCATGCCGTACGCGGCGTTGATGGTCGGCGCCTCGCTGCTGATGCCGGATCGCTTCCTCCAGCCCGCCCCGATCGCCCAGATGCTCGACATCGAGAAGCCGACCTTCGCCGGCGCGGTCCCGACGATCTGGCAGGGCCTGCTGTCCCACCTCGACGCGAACCCACAAGACATCTCGCATCTGCGTGAGGTCGTCGTCGGCGGCTCGGCCGCGCCGCCATCGCTGATGCACGCCTTCGAAGACCGCTACGGTGTGCCGATCCTGCACGCCTGGGGCATGACCGAGACGTCGCCACTGGGCAGCGTCGCGCGTCCGCCCGCCGCCGCGACCGGCGAGAAGGCGTGGGAGTACCGCTACACCCAGGGCCGGTTCCCGGCGTCCGTCAGCGCCAGGCTGATCGGCGACAACGGCGAGGAACTGCCGTGGGACAACGAAAGCGTCGGCGAGCTCGAGGTGCAGGGCCCGTGGATCGCGGCGTCGTACCACGGCGGCACGAGCGGTGACCAGCCCGACCCGGAGAAGTTCCACGACGGCTGGCTGCGCACCGGCGACGTCGGCAAGATCAGCCCGGACGGCTATCTCACGCTGACCGACCGCGCGAAGGACGTCATCAAATCCGGCGGCGAGTGGATCTCCTCGGTGGAGCTGGAAAACCAGGTGATGGCGCATCCCGCGGTGGCCGAAGCGGCCGTGGTCGGCATCCCCGACGAGAAGTGGGACGAGCGGCCGCTGGTCGCCGTCGTGGTCAAGGAGGGCCAAAGCGTCACGGCCGGGGAACTGCGCGAGTTCCTGTCCGACAAGGTCGCGAAGTGGCAGCTTCCGGAGAATTGGACCTTTGTGGACGAAGTCCCGAAGACCAGTGTCGGCAAGTTCGACAAGAAGCGGCTGCGAGCGTTCCACTCCGAAGGCAAACTCGACGTCAGTCAGCTCTAACGGGTTAATCTCCCGCGCGCCTGCCCTTCCGTGAAGGCCATCTTGAGGGACTCTGGTCCCCAGAGATGGCCTTCACGGCGTTCGGCGAAGGGTTTGTTGGTGCGCAAGACAAACAGGCGAGCGTTCCTGGCGCTGGCGGGGACCACCGCGTTCTCCGCGCTCTCTGCGCTCTCTGCCTGCGGGTCCAACACCGTCCAAACGGGAAGCCCGCCCCCTTCGACGGCTTACTCCGCCGGAGTGACCAGGCCGAAACCGAAATCGGTGGCTCTCACGCAGTGGTACCACCCGTACCCCGAAGCCGGTGTCCAGGAAGCCGTCACGCGCTACGCGGCCGCGTATCAGAAATCCAAGGTCTCGGTGCAGTGGAATCCCGACGACTACGAAACGAAACTGAACGCCGCGCTGCAGGCGGGCCCGGTCCCGGACGTCTTCGAAGGCCAGGTGACCGTCGACCGCGTCCGGCGGAACCTCCTCGTCCCGCTCGACGACGTCATCGGACCCGTGCGCGAGGATTTCAACCTCTCCGTACTGGCCGCACAGACGGTCGACGGCAGGATCTACGGCATCCCGCAGGCGCTGGACACCCAGGTCCTCTTCTACCGCAAGAGTTTCCTGCAAGAGGCCGGTGTGCGGCCGCCGCAGACGCTCGACGAACTCGTCGACGCGGCGAAGAAACTCACCAAGGACGGTGTCAAAGGACTGTTCGCCGGCAACGACGCGGGCGCGGCGGCGCTGGCCGGACCGTTGCTGTGGTCGGCGGGACTCGACTACGTCAAGGACGGCAAGTCCGTCGGCTTCGACGATCCGCGCGCCGCCACGACGTTCGCGAAACTCCACGAACTCAACGGTTCGCTGCTGCTCGGCGCTTCGACGGACTGGGCGGATCCACTCCCGTTCATCGACGGGCTCACGGCCATGCAGTGGACCTGGCTGTGGAACCTGCCGAAGATCCAGGACACGGTGAAGGACGACTTCGGCATCCTGGCCTTCCCCCGGCTCGACGCGGCGGGCGCGCCGTCCGTTCCGGTCAGCGGGTTGAGTGCGATGGTGCATTACAAGAGCCTGAACCCCAACGCCGCCAAGGATTTCGTCAAGTGGCTGTGGCTGGAGCGCACCGACTTCCAGCGGGAGTTCGCCACCGGGTTCGGTTTCCACCTGCCCGCACGGCTGAGCGTGCTCGACAAGGTCGCCGCGGCGGCCGACGCGGCGAAGCTGGTCAAGGAGGACGGCCGCGCCGCCGGTCCACTGTGGACACCGACGGCGAACACCGCGCTCGTCGACGCGCTGGGCCGGATCGCCCGCGACGGCGCGGACCCGGTCGCCGAGACGAAGGCCGCGATCGAGGCCGTCAAGGCCGAACTGGGCCGCCTGTCCGCGTGAGCCGCCGCGAGCGAACGTAGGCGACGACCAGGATTATCGACAGGATCACCGCACCGCCGTCGGTGACCAGCGTCGGCAGTACGCCCGGCCGGCCGTGTTCGGCGATCGCGGCCCGGTGGACTTCGAACGGCACGACGTACACGCCGAGCGCCTGGCCGATGTTGACCGTGAGCACCGGCCAGAACAGCCAAGGCCGGCGAAACCACACCAGGAGACCGAGCGCGTTGCCGACGATGAAGACGTTCCCCACCAGCCGCAACGCGCTGAGGCAGGCGGGCGCGTCGCCGGATTCCACGCCTTTGAGCCGCATGCTCGCTTCGATCAGGCTCAAATCGATGATCACGTAGTTCTGCAGCGTGGTCCCGAGCACGAAGACGATCGAGCACAGCACCGTGACCAGGCGGAGCTTCGAAGTCCAGTGCATCACTTCCCCCGTTCTCTATCAGTGATAGAGAACGATCTATCACTGATAGAGTCCGCGGGTGGCACGTAAAGGCTCACTCGACCTGGCCAAGATCACCGACGCCGCCGTCGAACTGCTCGACGAGGCCGGTCTCGCCGAACTGAGCACCCGGCGCCTGGCGGCGAAGCTCGGCGTCAGCTCGCCGACGCTGTACTGGCACGTCAAGGACAAAGCCGAACTGCTGGACCTCGTCGCCGAGGCGATCTGCGCCGACGCCTTCGAGATCGACCCGGACCTGCCGTGGCGCGAACAACTGGCGAGCGGGCTTCGCCAGTTCCGCGCACTGTTGCTGTGTCATCGGGACGCGGCCGCGCTGCTGCGCGTGCGGCCACCCACCGGGCCGCACCGGCTGGGCCATATCGAGACGACCGCGCGGATCCTGCTGGAGGCCGGCTTCTCCGAAGAGGACACCGCGGGTATCTCACGGCTGCTCACCGCGCACGTGCTCGCCTCGATGGAAACCCTCCCCGCGCGGAAGCCGGACGAAGGGTTCCTCGAACGGCTGGCGGCTTGTCCCCACGTGGCCAGACTCGGCCCCGCTTTCGCGACGCAAAGCGGCGAGGACCTGTTCGAGCTAGGCGTCGAGGTGATCCTGGACGGGCTCGAAGCCCGGCTCTAGGCCGCGTCCCGCCGATGAAGACGTGACGAGCCACGGCGGTCGTGAGTGACATCGAGTTCTTTCCACGAGACACCGACTGTGTGGAAATAGGGACACCGAACGTCCCTATTTCCACACACCTCTCACCCCCGGTGACACTTCAGGCGCTCGCAAGTACGTCAGGTGACCGGACGGGGGCGATGGGGTCTTCCCCTCACTCTGACGTAGCGAAGAACGCGCCTGTCGGCTCTAGTCCCCGGAAACGCCCCAGATCGCCAGTTCGACGGCGACGTCGTCCTCGTAGAGCAGCGCGCAGTTGCCGCTCCAGCGCGGCCGGCGTTCGAACGGCAGCCGTCCAGCCTTGTCGAGTTCGTCGAAGGCGGCGACGGATGGTTCCTCCGTGCCGAACGCGGCGAGGAGTTCGGCGTCGGTCAAGGGCCGGATGGTGCCGAAGTCGTCCTCACCCGTGGCGCTGATGAACTCGTGGACGTCGAGCACGGAATGGGTCCCGGACTCCTGGACGCTCTCCACCTCGTACAGCTCGTCGATCGAATCCGGGCGGCCGAGTTCGTCCCCTTCCCAGAGGTAGTCGCCCTCCTCGAAAACGCGCGCCTTCATCGCGTCCAGCGCCGCCCCCGGGTCGCCGTCGAACCGGCCGCGGACAGACCAAGCCGAAGCACCCACCGGGGCCACCTCCTCGTTTCGCCGAGTGGCCAGCGTAACCAGCCCGCTTGGCTCCTCGGCCATTCGGCCGAACGTGACAAAGTTTCGCATTACCCTTTTCTGGCGTTCACCCCACGGCTAACGTCGTCCGGCATCGTCCTTCGCGACGACCACCCGCGACGACTGGGGGCACCGCCATGTCCGACATCTCGAGGCGCACCTTCACCACGGCGGGCGCCGCCGGCGTCGGCCTGCTGCTGTGCACACCGACGGCCAACGCGCTCGACCGGGCGCTGGCGCGCACTTCGGCCCGCGCGGTGCGCACCGCGGGCACCACCCTCGAAGCCGCGGCGGCCCCGCGGAAAACCGGTCCGGCCTACACCCGGCTGACCGCGGGCCCCGGCTGGCCGCTCGTGGTCCGGGGTGACCTCGCCGCGCCGAAGGCCGGCCGCGACGACCGGCGCCGCGCGATGGCCTCCTTCGCGCAGTTCACCGACCTGCACTTCACCGACGCCGAAAGCCCAGCGCGGTTCGAATACCTGCACCCGTTCGTCGGTTCGGCGCACCGGCCGCAGGAGACGCTCGGCCCGGTCGCGACAACGGCTCTGGTGGAACGGGTCAACAGCCTGAAAGCCGGCCCGTTCACCGGTCGCGCGATCGACTTCATGGTCACCACCGGCGACAACACCGACAACCACGAGCTGATCGAACTCGAATGGTTCCTCAAGGTGCTCAACGGCGGCACGGTGAACCCGACCTCGGGCGACCCGAACGCGCACGAAGGCGTCCAGACGTCCGGGTCTTCGCACTACTGGAACCCCGGCAAGCCGCTGGACGACGCGTACACGAAGAAGGGCTTCCCGCAGCTGCCCGGCCTGCTCGGCGCGGCCTCGAACACCTTCACCTCGCCCGGTCTCGACGTCCCGTGGTTCTGCACCTTCGGCAACCACGACGACAGCATCGTCGGCACGGTGCCGGACCTGCCGGGGATGGACGCCTGGTACACCGGCCGCTTCAAAGTGATCGGCAAGGACGAGACGACGTCGCGGAAACTCGCCAAGGCGATCGGCTCCGGCTCCGGCGTCCCGATCACGGAGCTGTTCGGCGGTTCCGGCACGATCCGCGAGGTCACCCCGGACGAACGGCGGCGGCCGTTCAGCACCGCGGAGTTCGTGCGGCACCACCTCGATTCCGCCAACACCGGCCCCGGCCCGGTCGGCCACGGGTTCAGCGAGAACAACGCCGACGGGCGGAACGTGTACTACACCTTCCGCATCGCGCCGGGCGTCGTCGGCATCAGCCTCGACACCACGACGATGGCCGGGCTGGCCGACGGGTCCATCGGGCTCGGGCAGTTCACCTGGGTGGAGAACACGCTCAAGCGCAACAGCTCGACGTACTACGACTTCTTCGGGCGCAAGGTCACGCAGAACGTGACGGACGAGCTGTTCATCCTCTTCAGCCATCACACCAGCGACACCATGGGCAACGTGCTCCCGGACGCGCGGCATCCGCTGGAGCTCCGGCTCAACGGCGACACGTTCGTCTCGCTGCTGCACCGGTTCCCGAATGTGCTGGCGTGGGTCAACGGGCACACGCACCACAACAAGATCACCCCGCACGTCGGCAAGACCGCGAAGCGGGGCTTCTGGGAGATCAACACCGCTTCGCACATCGACTTCCCACAGCACGCGCGGATCATCGAGGTCGCCGACAACGCCGACGGCACGCTTTCGCTGTTCACGACCCTGATCGAGGCGGAAGCCCCGTACGAGGCGCCGTACTCGGACACCTCGACGCAAGCGCTTGCGTCGTTGTACCGGGAGTTCTCGTACAACGACATCCACGCCTCGCTGTCCGCCGTCGGTACCGCCCAAGACCAGAACACCGAACTGCTGCTGCCGAACCCGCTCGCCTGAGTTCCGCCTCCAATCACGCGAGATCGCCGCCCAATCACGCGAGTTCGCCGCCCAATCACGCGAGATCGCCGCCCAATCACGCGAGTTCGCTCTCCAATCACGCGAGTCGTCCGTCGCCGCCCGGCCGAACGACGTGATTCGCGTGATCGGGGGCGGAACTCACGTGATTGGAGGCGGAACTTTACATACCTCGCGTAACCGGCGAAAATTCCTTCCCGACCGGGTGGACTCGAGGATGGAGCCGGGATGCGCGGACGAGGGCTGGTCACGTTGCTGACGATCGCGACGATGACGGCGGTGACGGCACAGACGGCGGAGGCGGGTCCCGGTCGCCCGGACGACGAGTCGATCGACTACCACGAATGGTCCGGTCAGCACGGTTTCCGTGACGGCAGGCTGGAGGGGCTCGACCTCGACCACGGCGCGCTGCGCATCGGCCGCCCGATCGGCACCATCGAGCACACCGAACCCGAACTCGGCACCACGAAGACCTACGAATACGGCCAGTGGACGTCACGGAGTCACACGCAGGGCTTCGACGCCTCCCAGCTGGTCGCTTCGTGGAACGCGAAGACACCGGCCAAGACCTGGCTCAAGGTCGAGGCGAAGGGCCGCACCGCGACGGGTGCGGAGACCTCCTGGTACGCCATGGGCCGCTGGGCAGGCGGAGACGCCGACATCAAGCGCACCAGCGTCGACGGCCAGAGCGACGCCAACGCCGCGGTCGACGTCGACACGCTGGTCATGAAGGCGGGTGTCGCGCTCCGCTCGTACCGGCTGCGGGTCAGCCTGTACCGCGAGGCCGGTTCCCGCGCCACGCCGTCGGTGACGTCGGTCGGCGCGATGACGTCGCTGGTCCCGGACCGTTTCGAGGTCAAGGCGACCAAGCCGGGCCGCGCCACCGGCATCGAGCTCAAGGTGCCCGCCTACGCGCAGAACCTCCACAAAGGACAGTTTCCGGAATACGGCGGTGGCGGCGAGAACTGGTGCAGCCCCACGTCCACCGAAATGGTCGTCGAGTACTGGGGCAAACGGCCCAAGCGCGCGGACATGACGTGGATTCCGGAGGGTTACGTCGATCCGACCGTCGCGTACGCCGCCCGCTACACGTTCGACTACGCCTACGACGGAACGGGCAACTGGCCGTTCAACACCGCGTACGCCGCTTCACTGGGACTGCGTGGGCACATCACCCGTTTGCACTCCTTGAACGAACTCGAGAACTACATCGCGCGCGGCATCCCGGTGATCACGTCACAGTCGTTCAAGGCCGAGGAACTCGACGGCGCGGGCTACGGCACCGCCGGGCACATCATGGTCGTCGTCGGCTTCACGAAGGACGGTGACGTGATCGCGAACGACCCGGCGGCGAACAGCAACGACCGCGTCCGAAATGTCTACAAACGACACCAGTTCGAGACGATTTGGCAGCGCACCAAGCGGTACAACACGAATGGCGGCGTTTCCAGCGGTCCTGGCGGGGTCGCCTACATCATCACGCCGGGACACTGAATCGTTCCCCACCCGAGCGGATGTCGCGATCCGGGCCTGTCACATGGCAGGCTACAGAGTCGACGACTCGGAGGTGGGCATGTCGTACGAGGTCCAGGGCTTCGCGGTGACGTGGTGAAACTCTTCACCGACGCCGATTTTCCCGCCGAACCGTATCCGGGAGCACGGCCGGGGCATTCGTTCGTCCACTTCGACGGCGCCGGGCACAGTCTCGACACCGCGCCGGAGGGCTGGCGCGAACGCCAGGCCGTGCTCGCCTACGGGTCGAACGCGTGCCCGGCCAAGATCACCTGGTTGCGGGAGAACATGGGGCTGACGGGTCCGGTCGTCGTCTGCCACGCGCGCTGCACCGACCTCGCCGCGGTCTGGGCGTCCGGCCTGCGGTTCCGGGACGGGCAGCGCCCCGCGACGCTCGCCGCCGCGCCGGGTGTCGTCGAGGAGCACTCGGTCTGGTTCGCGACGCCGGACCAGCTCGCCGTCCTCGATCGTTGTGAGGGCAACGGACAGCGCTACAAGCTGGTGCGGCTGACCGCGCCGGCCATCACGCTCGACGACGGCACCGTGCTCGACGACGTGGTGGCCTATGTCGGCGCCGCGGACATCCGCCTGCCGATCCTCGTGGACGGCAGGCATATCCGCGTCGCCGACCTCGAACAGCGCCGGGCCGCGGCGCTGGAGGGCATCCCCGCCGAAACGCACGGCCTGGACTGCACGCTGATCGAGGCCGCGACCTTGGTCAGACGAGCTTCCCGGGATTGAGGATCCCGGTCGGATCGACGGCCTTCTTCGCCGCGCGCAGCACTTCGACACCGAGCGACCCGATTTCCGCCGCCAGATAAGGCGCGTGGTCGACGCCGACGGCGTGGTGGTGCGAAATGGTGCCGATACCGGTGATCGCCTCCGACGCCGCCGCCTTCGCCCGCTGCCACTGGCCGATCGGGTCGGCCTCGTCGCGTGCGGTGAGCACGGTGAAGTACAGCGACGCGCCCGTCTCGTAGGCGTGCGAGACGTGGCACATGACGATCGCGTTGCCGAGGGTCGCGGTGAGCGCGGCGCGGACGGCGTCACGCAGGTCGCTCAGTTCCGCCCAGTACGCGGCGGTTTCCAGGGTTTCGACGCAGACACCGTTGTCCATCAGGGCATCCCGCTGCCGCGGCCCGGAAAAGCGGCCGCGACGCCAGGATTCGCCGAGGGCGGTGCCGATGCGGACGGCACCGAACGGCGCCAGCACGCGGGTGGTCTCCTGACGGCGCCGGGTGACTTCGCGTTTCGAGGCGCCCTCCCAGCCGACGATCAGCAGGCAAGGCGCGTGGACTCCCCGCGCCTTGAGATACCGGCGGAGCGCCTTGGTCTTCAAGCTGTCGTTGAGCGCGAGCGAAACCTCGCTCTCGTCCACATCGGACAGTCTCGTGACGTCCGCGAGCACCTGTCGTTGGGCGAGTTCACGGACGGCGTCGGTGCCGTTCTCCCAGCCGTCCAGGACATACCCCTCATAACGGCGCACTTCCGGCACCGGGCGGACACGGAGGGCGACCTCGGTGATCACGCCGAGCGCGCCTTCGCTGCCGATGGCGAGGTGCCGCAGGTCGGGTCCGGCGGCCGAAGCCGGCGCGACGCCGAGCTTCCATTCGCCGCGCGGGGTCGCGAGCCGGACGCTCGAGACCATGTCTTCGAACCGGCCGTAACCCGCCGAGGCCTGCCCGGCGGACCGGGTCGCGGCGAAACCGCCGATGGTGGCGCGTTCGTAGGACTGGGGCACGTGCCCGAGGGTGAAGCCGTGCGCGGCGAGCAGCCGATCGGCCTCCGGACCGGTGACCCCGGCTTGGAGGACCGCGATCCGGGACACCGGGTCGACGGAGACCAGCTCGCCGAGCCCGGTGAGGTCGAGCGCGATCACCGCGCTCTTGTCCCCGCGCAGTGCCGAAACCCCGCCGACCACCGACGTCCCGCCACCGAACGGGACGACGCCGACGTCGTGCCGTGCACAGATTTCCAGTACCGACTGGACTTCGGCGGGATTCTCCGGCAGGACGACGGCGTCCGGCACCGGAAGATCACTGAAGCCCCGGCGCCGCATCAGATCCAGATAGGACAGACCGCCTGCTCGCGCGAGCCGTTCCCCCGGCGCCACCAGGACATGCCCGGCGCCGACGAGCTCCTCCAGGTCTCGTTTCGGCTGTTCGCCCAGCGCCGAATCGGAAACGAACAGGGCGGAAACCTCCGCGAACGGCGCCGCGGAGCCCAGCGGGCCGATACGCTGGACGAGCCACCGCAGGGCTTTCGCCGGAAGGTGGGCCGCGTCACCGGCTTCGGGCGTCCAGGATCGTCTTAACCGGTGGTCAATAAGCTCCGTCACGACTACAGTGTTACATATGGACGTAAAGCGTCACTCACCTGCGGAAACAGGCGTTTCGGCACTGGCGGACACCCGATCCCGGCAGGCCTCGACACGCGTGTCCGACGACGTTCTGCTCGACGCCGCGAAGAAGTGCGTGCTCGCCGTCGGTGTGCGGCGGACCACGCTCGCCGAGATCGCGCGGACCGCGAAGGTCAGCCGGATGACCGTCTACCGCCGGTTCCCGGATGTGCGCAGTGTGCTCGCGACGCTCATGACCCGCGAGTTCGGCGGACTGCTGCGGGGCGCCGCCGAACCGGATATCGAACCGGCCAACTTCCGCGAAAGGCTCGTACAGAGTTCGTCGGCCGCCGTCGCCGCGCTCTCGGGTGATCCGCTGTTCCGGACGCTGCTGGACCTCGACCCCGAACTGGTGCTGCCCTACATCGTCGAGCGGCTCGGGAAGACCCAGCGCTTCGCCGAGGGTGTGATCCTGCACCTGCTGCGCTCCGGCCACGAAGACGGCTCGATCCGCAAGGGCGACCTGCCTTCGCAGGCGCGCACCCTGTTGCTGCTCATCCAGTCTTTCGCGTTCTCCTACCGTCCCGCCACGTCGGACGTGGACGAGAAGAAGCTGCTGGCGGAGTTCGCCCACGTGCTGGAAGCGGCGTTGCGGCCGTGACGGCGGGCTCGCTCAACGCACTCCGGCGCGAACGGGAACTCACGGCGCTGGCCGGCGGCGAGCGGGTCGATCTGGTGGTGGTCGGCGGTGGGGTCACCGGCGCCGGGATCGCGCTGGACGCGGCCGCGCGCGGACTCTCGGTGGCCTTGATCGAAGCGTACGACCTGGCGTACGGGACGTCGCGCTGGTCCAGCAAACTGGTCCACGGCGGGCTCCGCTACCTGGCCAAGGGCGATCTGGCGCTGGCGCACGAAAGCGCCGTCGAACGCGGGATTCTGCTGACCCGCACCGCCCCGCATCTCACCAGGGCGATCCCGCAGCTGTTCCCCATGTACCGCAAGACCTCCCGTGGCCAGCAGGCGTTCATCATGACCGGGCTCGTCGCCGGTGACGGCCTTCGCCGCGCCGCCGGGACCCCGGCGTCAGTACTACCTCGGCCGAGGTCGATCCCGGCCGCGGAGGCGCTGGCACTCGCGCCCGGCCTGACCCCGCAAGGCCTGCGCGGCGCGCTGCTGGCCTACGACGGCGCACTGACCGATGACGCGCGTCTCGTGGTGAGCCTGGCGCGCACGGCGGCTTCGCGCGGCGCGAAGATCCTGACGAAGGTCGAGGCGCTCCGGCTCGACACGGAATCCGTATTGGCCCGGGACAGGCTCACCGGACAGGAGATCGAGATCCGCGCCCGTCAGGTGATCAACGCCACGGGTGTCTGGGCGGGCGAACTGGCGGAGTCGGTGCGGCTGCGGCCTTCTCGCGGCTCACACCTCATCCTGGCCTCGGGGGCGGCGCGAATCGGCGCGACGTCGGTCAACGTGCCCGTCCCCGGTGAGAACAACCGGTTCGTCTTCCTGCTGCCGCAACCCGATGGCCGTGTCTTCGCCGGGGTCACCGACGAACCGATCGACGGCGCCGTCCCGCGGGTGCCGTCCGTGCCGGAGTCCGATGTGGACTTCCTGCTCGAGGTGGCGTCGACGGCGTTCACCCGCCGGTTGACCCGTGCCGACGTCGCGGGCTCGTTCGCCGGGTTGCGCCCGCTGGTCGAAGGCGGTGGGCGCAGTGCGGATCTCTCGCGCAAACACGCGGTGGTGACGGGCGCGGACGGCGTGCTCACCGTCGTCGGCGGCAAGCTGACGACGTACCGGAAGATGGCCGAGGACGCCGTCGATGCCGCGTTGAAGCGCTCCGGGCTCCTCGCCGGGCCGTCGACCACTTCCCGGCTCCCGCTGCTCGGCGCGACACCGCGAGCCCGTCTGTCCACTGTGGACGCGCCTGCCCGGCTGGTCGCGAAGTACGGCACCGAAGCACCGCGGGTCGCGGCACTCGGCGAGGTCGATCCGGAACTGAGCCTGCCCCTGTTCGACGGCACCGAGATCAGCGCGGCGGAGGTCGTCTGGGCCGTGCGGCACGAAGGCGCGCTCGACGTCGAGGACGTCCTGGAGCGCCGCACCCGGCTCGGCCTGGTCGTCTCCGACGCCGAGGCCGCCCGCGCCCGCGTCCGGGAACTCGTCGACAAGTCGCTCGCCGGCCTCTCCTGACCTTCCGCGTTTAGTCCTCTGAATGCGATGAGTCATGCCCTCAGCTTGACGAGTCGTTGGGTTTTTGCAACAGTATGTTCCATGAGTCCGGTCAGACGCGGCAAAGAGCTGCCGATCTACAACCGGCTACCCGTGCTCCGGGCGGAGCGCGGGCTGAGCAGGGCCGCCCTCGCGGTGGCCGTCGAGGTCAATCCACAGACCATCGGCGCGCTCGAACGGGGCGACCACTACCCGAGCCTCGACCTGGCGTTTCGCATCTGCGCGGTGTTCGACCTCCCGGTCGAGGCCGTGTTCAGCCGCGAACCGTTCACGCCACTGTCCACTCAGGTCTACCGGGAGGGGGGAACATGAGTGAGGAGCGAGGCCGTCTCGCGACGTACTGGGAACGTCAGCTGGAACGGCTGGACGAGATCGAACGCAAGCGGGCGCTGAGGCTGCCGACCTGGCGCACGCGGAAACGGCGGCGGACGTTGAGCGTGCTGGTGATCCTCGGCGATCTGGTCCTGATCGCCGGTGCCGCCTTCTTCCGGACAGGGCACGAGCCGGTCTTCTTCCTGGGCTGGTTCGGCGGTTGCGTTCTCGCCGGCGGCGCGCACTACCTGCTGCGGATCCTCACCGGCAAGATGAGCGGCGGGTTCTCGCTCCGGCTCGACGAACGCGAGCGGGAATGGCGCCATCGCGCCACCTTCATCGGCTACCAGGTGCTGGTCGCGCTCATGCTGGTCGCGGTGCTCTACGCCCTGCTCGTCTCGGACACCGAGGACGGCGGCGCGCGCGGCGCGATGATGGCCTGCGCGCTGCTGGTCACCGGCACCACGCTGGCCGCCGTCATCCTGGGCTGGTCGCTGCCGGACGATGATCCCGAGGACTTCACCGACTTCGAGGGGGTGACTCCGGCATGACCGGGGACAAGAAGCGTTACAAGGTGTCCGTCGGCGTGGTCGCCGTCGTGCTGGTGGCGAGTGGGGTCCTCGTCGGCGCGGGCCGGGCGGTCCTGGTGTACCGGGCCACCTCGGTGATGGGCAACGTCAAGCTCGACGGGCTGCTCCAGCGCAACCGCACGATTTCCGGCGTCCATCGGGGAGTCACGGCGCTGGTGCGGTATTTCGAAGAGGGGAAAGGGAAATGAGCGAGGGGAAGCTGGAGATCGACCGGATCTCCAAGAAGTACGGCGCGAAGGTCGCGCTGGACGAGGTGAGCTTCGAGGTCCAGCCCGGTGAGCTGTTCGGGTTCGTCGGCAGCAACGGCGCCGGCAAGACCACCACGATGCGGATCGTCCTCGGGGTGCTGTCGGCCGACTCCGGCCAGGTGCGCCTCGGGGGCGCCCCGATCACCCACGAGTCCCGCACGCATATCGGGTACATGCCGGAGGAACGCGGGCTGTACCCGAAGATGAAGGTGCTGGAGCAGCTGGTCTACCTCGCCGAACTGCACGGGATGTCGGCCAACGAGGCCCACCGCAGCGCCGAGAACTGGATCGCCAGGCTCGGGCTGACCGAACGGCGCAAGGACGAGGTCCAGAAGCTGAGCCTCGGCAACCAGCAGCGCGTGCAGCTCGCGGCCGCGCTGGTGCACGATCCGAGGGTGCTGGTGCTGGACGAGCCGTTCTCCGGCCTCGACCCGCTGGCCGTGGACGTGATGAGCGGTGTGCTGCGCGAGAAGGCCGCGACCGGGGTGCCGGTGGTGTTCTCCAGCCACCAGCTGGATCTGGTCGAGCGGCTGTGCGACCGGGTCGGCATCATCCGAAGTGGACGGATGGTCGCCTCCGGCACCGTCGGCGAGCTGACCGCCGGCGCGGGCAACGGTCTCGTCGTCACCGCGCCCAACGCCGCGCCCGGCTGGGCCTCGGCCGTTCCCGGTGTCCGCTCGGTCGAGCAGAACGGTCCGACGGCGATCCTCGAACTCGAGGCGGGCGCCGACGACCAAGCCGTGCTCGCCGCGGCGCTGGCCACCGGCCCGGTCACCGAATTCACCAAACGCAGGCGTTCGCTGACCGAGCTCTTCCGCGACGCCGTCGCCGAGAAGCCGTCGGCACAAGGAGTTTCCGCATGAACACCGTATCTTCGTGGCGCGCGGTCCGGCTCATCGCCAAACGTGAGCTGAACACCCGGCTGCGCACCCGGTCCTTCGTGATCGGCACCGCCGTGCTGCTGGTCATGCTGATGGGTTACGTCCTGTTGCAGTCCACGCTGATCAGCGACGAGGACAAGAGCAAGGTCGGGCTGTCGGGTCAGACCGCCGGAATCGCGCAGCAACTCCAGACGGCGGGCGCGGCGATCGGCGAGAAGATCGAGACCGTCACCGTCACCGATCCGGCGCAGGGCCGGACGCAGGTCGAGAACGGTGATCTCGACGCGCTGCTGTCCGGCAACGCCACCGAGCTCAAGGTGCTCGTCAAGTCCGAATTGGACACCAAACTGCGTTCCCTGCTGAACGGCGTGTCCCAGCAGGAAGTGCTGAACGGCATCCTTTCCGAGGCCCAGCGGACGCCCGAGGAAGTGATGCAAACGGTCCGCCAGACCCAGGTCGAGGTCGACTCGATCAAACCGCCGGACCCCGAGAAGTCGCAGCGGATGGTGATCGGGCTGATCGTGGCGGTGCTGCTGTACATGAGCATCGTGACCTACGGGACGCTGGTCGCCCAGGGGGTGGTCGAGGAGAAGTCCAGCCGGGTCGTGGAGATCCTGCTGTCCACCGTCCGGCCGTGGCATCTGTTGCTGGGCAAGGTGATCGGGCTCGGCCTGGTCGGGCTGACCCAGCTGGTGATCATCGGCGGCGCCGGGTTGATCGTCGCTTCGGCGACCAACGTGCTGACGCTGTCCGGCGTCGCGACGGGCGCGCTGCTGTGGGGTGTGGTGTGGTACCTGCTCGGGTTCCTGCTGTACGCCACCGTCTACGGCGCGATGGGCTCGCTGGTCTCGCGGCAGGAGGACACGCAGTCGGTCATCGGCCCGGTCAACATCGTGCTGATCCTCGGCTTCATCGTCGGGTTCAACCTGCTGGCGCAGGCGCCGGACGGCACCGGCACGCAGGTCCTTTCCCTGGTGCCGCTGCTCTCCCCGGTGCTGATGCCCGCGCGGATCGCGGCCGGGACCGTCGAGGTGTGGGAGATCGCGTTGTCGCTCGGCCTGACGGTGGCCGCCATCGCCCTGTTCACCTGGCTGGGCGCGCGGATCTACCAGAACAGCGTCCTGCGGGTCGGCAGCCGGATCAAGCTTTCGGAAGCCCTGCGCGGCTGACCTCAAGTCCGTGAAGGCCTCCTTGAGGGACCCAGGGTCCCTCAAGGAGGCCTTCACGGACCTTTGATGGCGCCGTAGCGCTCCAGGGCGACTTGGCGTTCGTGGGCGTGGTCGACCATGGGCGCGGGGTAGTCGGGCACGTCGGCGGGTTTGTGCACCGCTTTCCCTTGCACGGAGCGGAGTTCGGGCACATAACGGCGCACGTAGTCGCCGGACGGGTCGAACTTCTCCCCTTGCGTGATCGGGTTGAAGATCCGGAAGTACGGCGCGGCGTCGGTGCCGCTGCCCGCCACCCACTGCCAGTTCAATTGGTTCGACGCGAGATCGCCGTCGACCAGATGCTTCATGAAATGCCGGGCGCCGAGCCACCACGGCAGATGCAGATCCTTGACCAGGAAACTCGCCACGATCATCCGGACGCGGTTGTGCACCCAGCCCTCGGCGAGCAGCTGGCGCATTCCGGCGTCGACGATCGGGAAGCCGGTGCGTCCTTCGCACCACCGCTGGAACGCCTCGTCGTCGCTCTCGTATTCCATGGCGTCGAAACGGGAATCGTAGTTCTTCCGCGCGGTTTCGGGGCGGTGCCACAGAACATCGGCGTGGAACTCGCGCCAGGCGAACTCGCCGCGCAACGCCTTGGCACCGGATCCCTCGTTCCCGGCGAGGTCGGCCAGCAAGGTGCGCGGGTGCACGCAACCCCAGCGCAGATACGGCGAAAGCCTTGTCGTACCGGGGCGATCCGGCCGGTCGCGATCCTCGTCGTAGGTCTCGAGGCCGTCGTCCAGGAACTCGTGCCAGCGCTCCAGCGCCGCCTTCTCGCCGGGTTCCGGCAGCTCCATCCCGTCGAGCGAGGGGGTTTTCGGGAGCTCGACCGAACGCGGCGGCTCCACCCAGTCCACTATGGACTTTCCCGTGTCCGCGGGCACCGGCCGGCCGTAACGCACCCACGCACGGTAGAACGGGGTGAACACGCGATAGGGCTCACCATCCGGTTTGGTGATCCGGCCTGGCGTGATGGCGTACGAGGACCCCGTCTCGACCCAGGCGATGTCGTGTTCCGCCAACGCCTTCTTGACCGCGTCGTCGCGGCGGCGACCGTACGGGCCGGTGTCCGCGCTGACGTGCACCGCCGCGGCGCCGATCTCGCGCGCGGCCTTGACGACCTCCTCGGCGGGGTCGCCCTTGACGAGCATCAGCCGTCCGCCGAGCTGCTCGTCCAGCGCTTTCAGGCAGCCGTGCAGGAACGCGACGCGCGGGGCGCCGGACGGTTGGAGGAGCGCGTCGTCGAGTACGTACAGCGCGAGGACGTGCTTGCTGTGCTTCGAGGCTTCCAGCAGGGCGGCGTGGTCGCCGAGGCGGAGGTCGCGGCGGAGCCACAGCACTACGGGGGCTTCTCTGGTCACTCGGGCAACCCTAAGCGCGCTCCCCCGACCCCGCACGCCCGAATGCTATGAACGGACCGTTCCTTGCCGAATTTGCAAGGAACGGTCCGTTCATAGCGCTTGCCGGGAGGGGGATCAGCGCTCCGCGATGGGCGCGTAGTCCCGCGACGCGTAGCCGGTGTAGATCTGCCGCGGGCGGCCGATCTTCGTGGCCGGGTCCTGGATCATCTCGCGCCAGTGCGCGATCCAGCCGGGCAGGCGGCCGAGCGCGAACAGCACGGTGAAGTACTTCGTCGGGAAGCCGAGCGCCCGGTAGATCAGGCCGGTGTAGAAGTCGACGTTCGGATACAGCTTCCGCTCGATGAAGTAGTCGTCCGAGAGCGCGGTCTCTTCCAGCTTCTTCGCGATGTCGAGCAGCTGGTCGCCGCCCTTGAGCTTGGCGAGGATCTCGTCCGCGGTGTTCTTGATGATCTTCGCGCGCGGGTCGTAGTTCTTGTAGACCCGGTGCCCGAAGCCCATCAGGCGGACACCCTTTTCCTTGTTCTTCACGCGGGTGACGAACTTCGCGACGTCGCCGCCTTCGGCCTGGATGCCCTCGAGCATGTCCAGCACCGCGCTGTTGGCGCCACCGTGCAGCGGGCCGAAGAGCGCGTTGATACCGGCCGAGATCGAGGCGAACAGGTTCGCCTCGGAGGAGCCGACGAGGCGCACGGTCGAGGTCGAACAGTTCTGCTCGTGGTCGGCGTGCAGGATGAACAGCAGGTCGAGCGCCTTGGCGACGTCCGGGTCGACCTCGTAGGGCTCGGCAGGGAAGCCGAAGGTCATCCGCAGGAAGTTCTCGACAAGGCCGAGCGAGTTGTCCGGGTACAGCAGCGGCTGGCCGACGGACTTCTTGTACGCGTACGCGGCGAGGGTCGGGACCTTGGCCAGCAGACGGATGGTGGACAGCTCCACGTTCGGTTCGTCGAACGGGTTGAGCGAGTCCTGGTAGAAGGTCGACAGCGCGGACACGGCGCTGGAGAGCACCGGCATCGGGTGCGCGTCACGCGGGAAGCCGCTGAAGAAGGCCTTGAGGTCTTCGTGCAGCAGCGTGTGGCGCTGGATCTTCCCGGTGAACTCGGACAGCTGCGTCTGGGTGGGCAGCTCGCCGTAGATGAGCAGGTACGAGACCTCGATGAAGGTGGACTTCTCGGCCAGCTGCTCGATCGGATACCCGCGGTAGCGCAGGATGCCGGCGTCACCGTCGATGTAGGTGATGGCCGACGAGGCGGCACCGGTGTTCACGAACCCCGGGTCGTGGGTGATGTACCCGGTCGTCGCCAGCAGCTTCCCCAGCTCGATCCCAGGCGCGCCCTCGACCGGGTGGATCACCTTGAACTCGTGCTCGCCATCGGGCAGGCGCAGCGTCGCGGTTCGAGGTTCGCTTTCCCGCCGAGAACCAGTTGACACAGTCTCGCCCGTCGTCGCGTCGGACATGTAAGTCCCTCTCACGTTCAGCACGGGCCGGCGGCGCCTGTAGGTTCCACAGGCACGCCCTCTTTCACGCGCGTGACCCACGGCCTCGCTGCACACCGCCCCGCTGGGGTATGAATTCCTCTCCACGCTAGTCGAGAATGGGGTGAACGCGCAGCGGGTGAGTTGCTCACAACAGCCCCTTTGGGACCAGGTTCACACGGCGGATGCCATATCCTCCGCCGTCGGCGGTTCCGCCCCGCTCCGCGAGACGGTGATCGACGCCGCTTTCGCCGCGAATTCGAGCGCCGTACGCCAGCCGTCGGCGTCGAGTGTGGACACCTCACACACCCCGTTCGAGTACAGCCATGCCAGCAGGGCGCCCTGCACGGTGTCACCGGCGCCGATCGTGTCGACGACGTCGACCCGGCGTGACGGGACCTGCGCGATTTCGCCCGCTCGTGTGATGACGGACAGCCCCCGCGCGCCGCGGGTGAGCACGACGGCATCGACTCCGCACGAGGTCCAGACCTTTGCCGCGTCGACCGGATCGGCGCCTTCGGCGAGCCATTCCGTGTCGTCGTCGGAGATCTTGAGCAAGCGGATATGCGGTAACCAGGACTCGAACCTCGCCCGGTACGCCGCCGGATCGGTGATCAGCGCCGCCCGGATGTTCGGGTCGAGGACGGTCAGCACACCGCGGGCGGATTCGCGGCGCAACACGGTTTCGTAGGTGCTCGCCCCCGGCTCCAGGACCATGCCGAGGGTGCCGAGCGAGAGCGCCGTCACATTCTCCGGCAGCGGGCCGGGGTCGCCGACGAGCCTGTCCGCGGTGCCCTCGGTGTAGAAGGTGTATCGCGCGGAACCCTTCTCGTCGAGCGCGACGACGGCGAGCGTCGTCGGCTCGTTTCCCCGTTGCAGCAAGGCGGTATCGACACCGGAGGCGTGCAGCCGGTCCACCAGCGCGACGCCGAACCGGTCATTCGAGACCCGCGAAAAGAACCCCGCCGGGACGCCGAGCCGCCCGGCGGCGAGCGCGACGTTGTACGGACCACCACCCATCCGGGGCAGCAGCGCGCGCAACCCACCGTCCACAGTGGAATCCAACGGTGCACCGGGAACGAGGTCGACCAGCGCCTCTCCACCTACGACGATCACGGGCGCGATGCTAGCCGAGGCGGCGGTGAGACCACCAGAATTGTCAGTTCAGGACATTTTTTGTCGCGATCCGCCAGCCATGCCCCCGCGACCCTCAACGGAGACGCGGACGCGTCGCGATTCCACTCTGGAGAAGTTCCGACAACGCGGTGAACGCTTCGGCGTCGGTCACCCCGGCGCGCTGACCGATGACGCCGGTCTGGATTCCCTCGATGATCAGTCCCGCCATTTCCGCGATCAGCCGCGCGTGCACCTCACGGAAAACGCCGTCGGTGACGCCGCGATCGATGAACGACCGGATCCGCTGGGCCGCGGCGCGACTGTTGAGCTGATACGCGTCCCGCGCCGGCGCGAATTCGGCGATGTCGGTCATGAACGCGGCCGAAGCGCGATTCAGGTACTCGGAGATCCCGGCGAGGTACTCCCCGAGGATCTTGCGGGCGTCGTCGATCCCGTCGATCCGCTCTTCCAGCAGTTCGGCGGCGCCCTTGAAAAAGTGGGTGACGACCTTGACCGCGAGCTGCTCCTTACTGGGGGCGAGCGCGTAGAGGGTCGACTTCGAGCAGCGGAGCCTTGCCGCGAGATCGTCCAGCGTGAACTGGGAAAACCCCTCGGCGAGGAAGATCGCTTCGAGTTCGGAGAGCAGTGCTCTCTGGCGCGCGGTGGGCTGGCGGCGCGGGGTCATGGGATCACTATCCCTCACCCGGATCGTAGGTCTTCAGACAGTTCGTACTGTACTCTTCATAAGCCCACAGTACTGTTTTGAGTACAGTTCAGCTCGGAGGAGCCATGCCGGCGGACCGTCTTCTGCCCAGCACCGAGGCCCAGGATCTGATCGACCTGGCCAAGGAGATCTCGCACGAGGAGCTCGCCCCGATCGCGAGCAAGTACGAAGAGACCGCGCATTTCCCGCGCGAGCAGTTCCGGTTGCTCGGACAGGCCGGGCTGCTCGGCCTGCCGTACGCGGAGCGATGGGGCGGCGGAGACCTGTCATACGAGGTCTACCTGCAGGTTCTCGAGGAGATCGCGGCCGCGTGGATGTCAGTCGGCGTCGGGCTCTCCGTGCACACCATGTCCTGCTTCGCGCTCGCGCACCACGGCACCGACGAACAGCGTGACCGCTGGCTGCCCGCGATGCTGGAAGGCGGCCTGCTGGGCGCGTACGCACTGTCCGAAACCCACGCCGGCTCCGACGCCGCCGCACTTTCCACCCGCGCGCGACTCGATGGCACCCAGTACGTCGTGAACGGCACGAAGGCCTGGATCACCCACGCGGGCGAGGCCGACTTCTACACGACCATGGTGCGCACCAGCGACGACGGCGGACAGGGCATCACCTGTCTCCTCGTCGACGCGGCGACGCCGGGCCTCTCGGCCGCGCCACCCGAGCGGAAGATGGGCCTCACCGGTTCGACCACCGCGCAACTGATGTTCGAAGACGCCGCCGTTGACGCTGAACGCCGGATCGGCGAAGAGGGCCAGGGCCTGAAGATCGCGCTGTCGTCACTCAGCTCCGGACGACTGGGCATCGCCGCTTGCGCCGTCGGGCTCGCGCAGGCCGCGCTCGACGAGGCCCTCGAGTACGCGAAGGGCCGCACGCAGTTCGGGCGGCCGATCATCGAGTTCCAGGGCCTGGAGTTCCTGCTGGCCGACATGGCCGCGACCGTCGAGACCTCCCGCGCCATGTACCTCGACGCCGCCCGCCGCCGCGACCGCGGGCTGCCGTTCCAGCGACAGGCGTCCATCGCGAAGCTCGTCGCGACCGACGGCGCGATGAAGGTGACCACCGACGCCGTCCAGGTCCTCGGCGGGGCCGGATACACGAAGGACTTTCCGGTGGAGCGGTACATGCGGGAGGCGAAGGTGCCGCAGATCTTCGAGGGCACGAACCAGATCCAGCGCATGGTGATCGCGCGGGAACTGCGGAAAACCTGACTCTCCGCGCTGATATGATCACCAGTGGTCACTCAGGAGTCGTGAGACACCGTGGAGGACGTGAGGAGACGCTGTGGCAGTCCTTCCCTACTCCGCGGCCCGGTCGCACGGTGAATCAGGGTGGGCCGTCCCGGATCATCTGCTGTCCGTCGCGGAGTACGCGGCGCTCGGGGAGCCCGATTCCGGATTCACCGAGCTCGTGGAAGGTCGCCTTGTCATGTCGCCGAGCCCCAAGCGGAGACACAACAAGGCGCTCTACGCCTTGGCCAGGCAACTGGAACCCCAGCCGCCCGATCACCTCGAATTCGTCCAGGACATCGACGTGGACCTAGGGCTGGTGCCGCCCGGCGAGCCGGGTTTCGCCAGGCGACCGGAGCTGATCATCGCCCCCCCGTGAAGCGGGCGAGCGGATCGACGAAGAAGACACGATGTACCACGCGGACGACGTCGTCGTGGTAATCGAAATCGTGTCGCCGGGCTCGAAGCGCACCGACTACGTGACCAAACACGGCGAGTACGCCGACGCGGGGATCCCGCACTACTGGATCGTCGACCTCAGCGAGCCCGTCTCACTCGTCGCCTGCCACCAAGCGGGCGAACCCGGCTACCAGGACGCTCCGGCCATGACCGGCGAATTCGCCGCCGCCGAGCCGTTTCCGGTGAAACTGGATCTCGATCGGCTTCTGGGCTAGCCATTCAGTGCCCGGTCGGGCCGAACTGCTGCGGCGGTTGCTGCTGAGGCGGTTGCTGCGGCCGGCCGGCCGGCGGCGGGTACGGCCGCTGATACTGCTGGGCGGGCGGATCGGGCTGCCGCGGCGGGTACTGCTGAACCGCCTGGTTCGCGTACGGCTGCGGGTTTCCTTGCCGCGGCGGGAATCCAGGCTGAGGCTGAACTTGCCACTGCTGCCCTTGCCACTGGGGCTGACCTTGCCACTGGGGCTGCGGCTGCGCGTGCCCACCTTGCGGCGCCGTCACACCAGCCCGCGATGCGCTCCGCCGCTTCCGGATCAGCATCGTCGCGCCGAGCCCGGTCAGCGCGACCCCCACCCCGCCCACCCACAGACCATGGTTCTGAAAGGCCCTCTCGCGGGTTTCGGCACCCTTCTTCATCTCGGTGTAAGTCTCCGTACGGACGGTGCGACCGTTCTTGGTGGTCTCGCAGACGTCGCCGTACGACATGAGCCTGCCGTCGCATTTGACGGCACTCGAGTCTTCGGTCGCCCACATCAGGCAGACACCCAAAAAGCCGAAACCGATCACCAGAACGAGAACCCAGCGCTTCATGTGTTACACACCCTCCCCAGTGTGTCACACATGAGAGCACAGACGGAGCAGCCCTGGCAAGCCCGAAGTCAGCCTTCGCGGTATCGCCGCTCCGCGGTGACGCCGACCCCGGCCGCCTCGTCGAAGTGGTAGACCTCGCGCCCGCGCACGAACACCCGCATGGCCCGGTTCATCACGTCCAGCGGGTCACCCGACCAGAGGACCACGTCGGCGTCGAGGCCCGCCTTCAGTGAACCGACCTGGTCGTCGAGGTCCAGCATCGCGGCCGGGTTGACGGTCAGCGCCTTCAACGCGGTCTCCGGGTCGAGGCCGTCCTTCACCGACAGCGCCGCTTGGTACACCAGGAAATTGATCGGCACGACCGGGTGGTCCGTGGTGATCGCGATCCGCACGCCCGCCCTGGCGAGAATGCCGGGCGCGCGCAGGGTGCGGTTGCGCAGCTCCACTTTGGACTTGGTGGTGAACAGCGGGCCGAGGATCACCGGCACGTCCCGCTCGGCGAGCAGATCCGCGATGAGGTGGCCTTCGGTGCCGTGGTTGATCACGAGTTTGTAGCCGAACTCGTCCGCCAGCCGGATCGCGGTGACCATGTCGTCGGCGCGGTGGACGTGCTGGTCCCAGTACAGCTCGCCGTCGAGGACCTTGGCCAGCGTCTCCTTGGTCAGGTCGACGTCGAACGGCTTGCCCTCACCAGTGGCGTGGTCGCGCTGAGCGGCGTAGTTGCGCGCGGCGGTGAACGCGTCGCGGATGGTCGACGCGACGCCGAGCCTGGTCGAGGGCGTCTGCTTCTTGTCGCTATGAGATTCACACGGCGTCGCGAACGGAGGGAGCGAACATGATCAACACGAGGGTTGTCGAGGTAGAGCCCAACGCGGGTGAGCTGTGCACATGTGGGGATGAGGCCGTGAAGGTGTTCGTCGTATCGCACGAGGAGGACGAGGAGCGCCGCGTGCCGTACTGCGGCGTACCCAAGTAGCGCGCCTACCTCCTGACACTGAGCCCCTGTCGAGATACATCGGCAGGGGCTCTGTCGCACTCTCAGCCGTCGTACGGTCTCGCGTCGTTGTTCCTCCACGAGCGCCACGCCTTCACGCCCACGTGCTTCGCGCCCTTCACGACACGGATGATGAGACGCCCTACGGCACGCATCACGTAGCGCTTGGGGCGCTCAGCTTCCTTGTATCGCGTCACGTTGACAGCCGTGCGCCCGAACCTGGCACGGGCCGCGCGTTCGCTGTACGCCTCAACGATCTCTTGATACGGCCGTTCGTCCGGGCGCTGAACCGTGACACTCCACAGGTGCTTTCGGGGGTTCGAGGGCTTCAACCGTCCGCGTTCATCCCGTTCCACTCCGTAACTCCCCGCTCATCCGCTCCACACCGACGGCTCATCGTGCCAGCGCGACCACTCGACCCAATGTGACGCAGAACACTTTTAACGGTCTTAGTGCAGCTCAGAGCGCCTACCGCGAACGGTGCAGCCCGAACCCCTCATATTCCCTGCGCAGCATATGCCCATGTCCATGACGTTCTACATGATCTCTGAGTTACGGGGGGTTGTTGAAGATACACATCTCTTCACAAGGCCACCCGCAGGGGAAGGGAAGCGGGGACGGAGACAGGGAAGGGACAAGATCAGCATGACGCAGTGGAAGGGACCCATAGCCGCACGGGCACGGGCTGAGCGCATCCGTACGAACCTCAGCGGGGCCTACGAAGAGCTTGCGCAGGCGCACCGGGAACGGGACTGGGAAGCGCTTGCGTACGCGTCGTGGGACGAGTACCGCGAAACCGAGTTCGGCACGGTGTTGACCAAGATCGCCAACGTTGAGACACGCACGGACGTTCACCGCGCTCTCAGCGATGCGGGCATGTCTCAGCGGCAGATTGCCAAGAGCACAGGCAGCAGTCAGAGCACGGTCAGCCGTGATCTTGACGAGAGTGATTCATTTGGGTCACTGCCACCACTCCCCGCAGACATTGCGGACCAGGTTCGAGAGCACGAAGTAAAGACACGTGAGCGTGAAGCCGCGCGAGAGTTTCAGACGGTGCGGAGTTCGGCGCAGTCCATCGACGCATCTCTAACACGTGCGGTCATGGCCATGAACGAAGATCCCGCGCCCATCATTGGCGAGTACTTGGACGACGCGATTGCAGCACTTGAGCACGTCTCAACCATCCTCGACCGTTTGCGGTTGATCCGCGATGAGGTGTCGTAAACGCAGTGCATCGAAGCCGATAGAGGACGTAACTAAATGAAGCCGCGGAACGATTGATGCAATTTGCATCGCACCTGACCAAAGATATTTTTCGGCACGCCAAAGAATTACGACCCCTGCATGTAGTCTCCTTAGGCAGCGCCTTTCACGGGCGCTTAATTTAGCACTATCACCGTAAACCCCAAGGAGGACAGCTATGACCGAAGCATTTCGTTGCGGCCATGCCAAGACGCCAGAGAACAGCCGAATGAACGACGGCTATGCAAGGTGTCGAACTTGTCAAAACCGACAGGTGCAGGCATCTAAGAAGCGTCGTCTAGTACGCGCAAAGGCTGACCGCATTGAAGTTGAACGCCTAACGATCGAGAACGCGCGACTACGCGAACAACTAGAGCAGTGCCTAAAGGGGTGCGTCGCATGATCACCCTAATTGGCCTGTGCGTGGTGTTGTTGTTCCTCGCAGAGTTGAAGCGACACAGCACCGACACAATCTGTAATTATATGAATACGGAGCCGGCCAGGGCCGTGCAAATTCTCGGAGGAAATGACAATGAACGACTGTGACCACTCGATGTGTGAGCGTGAAATCGGGGAGCTTTGGGACATGGTTCAAGAGCTGCGCGACCAGATGGAAGAACTTAAGCGTGACGCGACATAGAAAAAGCGCCTTGCCACATCAACGTTTCCGATGACATAGCAAGGCGCTTCGACGCAACACAACGAAGAGAACGACACACAAGGGGCGCAGGTCCCACAAACAAACCTACTAAGGAGATTCTACATGTTCGAACGTCAGTCGTTCATTGACTACGCGGACGCTAACGGGTGGGCTTTGTTCCCCATCCATGGCCAGACGCGCCCCCGCGAGTGGCAGAACACTAAGCACGGAGAATATGAGTTTGAGCGACTATCTAGGGCAAGCGGAGTTGGTGTCGTTCTAGACAACTCCGGACTTGCCGTAATCGATATCGACCCGCAGAACGGCGGAAGCCTTGAGGCGATCGAAGAATGTTTCGGGAAGCTACCGCGCACGTTCACAGTCGCCACGCCAAGCGGAGGAACGCACCTGTACTTCAGGTTGCCCGCAGGTGTTGAATCGCTAGGAAAGATTATCAACAAGCTCGTTCCAGGCGTCGACTTCCTCTGTGCAGGCTGCTACGTGGCAGGTCCCACAACTGAACGTGAGGCGGTCAATAAGAAGCCCGCAGGAGTTTATGAGGTATTGCAGGCCGTTGACCCTGTAGAGCTACCTCCGGTCATTCTGGCGGCATGGGTAGCACATCAGGCATCAAAGGGCGTGACTCGTGTTTCAAGCACACTGAGCGAAACGCACCCATCGCGCTATGAAGATGTTCAGCCGGACCCTTCATCGTTGAGCGCCGATGAGTTGGCGCGATACCGACGCTGGATCAATGACGGGGTTCAGAAGATCTCTGAAGCGGTTGATGGAGAGCGTCACGACGCTCTCATTACAGAGGCTACGAACGCCTTCCGCAATGCCGCGTGGAGTGGTGACGATTGGGACGATATTCAGGCAGCGATTGAACAGGCATACAAGCTGAGCGGGGGCGAGGACTTCCGCGACTTGAGCATGGTCCTACGTGACGCACGCACTTACGCGGAGGCTTCTCCTAAGGCTCACTTCGCGAGTTCCCCTATTAAGGCACAGGCGACGGTTCCCAAGGAAAGTGCACTCGCACGTCTCAACTCCTATGTCCCGGAGGCGCGCCGTGTCACCATTGCCGCTAAGCGCACCGACAGTGCCAATGCTGAGCGCGTCGCCGAAATGCTGAATGGGTACATCCTGTACAACCCTGGCATTGGGTGGTTGGCGTGGAATGGGAAGGTGTGGGAGTGCAACGAATCAGCGGCACGTGAGCTAGTGCGTCGCTCAAACAAGTTGATTTGGGAAGACGTTGCGGCGCTCGGAGCTTCTGACGACAACGGGGGTATTTCCAACGCTACGAAGTTCGCCGTCTATGCGAACAGTGCGGCCGGGATCACAAACACTCTCACGTTGCTTAGCAGCCTCCCAAGCGTCTACGTTGCCGACGTCGAATCGTTCGACTCACACCCCGATTTGGTGAGCGTTCAGAATGGAACCGTGAACCTAGTAACAGGTGAGCTTTCCCCACACAGGAAGGAAGACCTGATCACCAAGGTACTAAACGTCAACTACGATCCGAGCGCGAAGCGCGACCGCTGGGAGCGTTTCGTTGAAGAGATTTTCCCTGGCAAGCCTGACGTAGCCGAGTATGTACAAAGGCTCTTCGGGTACTCGCTCTCAGGTCACAACACGGAACACATTTTCCCTGTGCTTGTCGGGAAGGGGCGTAACGGGAAGTCCGTAATGCTTGACGTTCTCTCCCACGTGTTCGGCCCATTGGCTACAGGACTGCTACAGGGAGCCTTTGACGACAAGGCAGGGAACACGAAGGACACGGAGGTTGCCTCATTGCGTGGCCGACGTATGGCCGTCTTGAGTGAAACGAGTGACACCCTTGTCATGGATGAGGCGCTAGTGAAGCGCCTTACCGGAGACAACAGGGTTGAAGCCCGTGAGTTGTACGGCAGGAAGTTCTCATTCCGTCGCGCTTTCCAATTGTTCCTTGTCACCAACCACAAGCCTGACTTCCGTTCACAGGGCGAGGCTCTATGGGACCGCGTGCGCCTTATCGAGTTCTCTAGGTACTTCAAGCCCGAAGAGCGCGAAAAGGGGCTAGACGCCTACCTCATGAACCAGGAAGCCGATGGCATCTTCGCGTGGTTGGTGGCAGGTGCAATGAAGTGGGCACGTAGTGGATTGCAGGAGCCTGAGAGCGTTCGTGTGGCGACGCAGGATTACAAGGTCTCCACGGACAAGCTGCGCGAGTGGGTCTCAGACCGTTGCATCGTTGGTGAGAATGAGCGCGAGTTGGCGTCAGCGTTGTGGAAGGACTATCAGGAGTGGGCCGTCAAGGAACTTGGAAAGCCTGAGTTTCGCGGTAACCGTTCCTTCTACACTGCGCTATCTGAGAAGGGCTTCTCAAAGGTCGTAGGCGCGGGCAACAAGACGTACGTTCACGGCCTGCGCCTCAAGCCTGGAGGGAGTTGGGAAGCCGCCACGCCGCGCGAAGAGTTCTGAAGAGTTAGTTTCAGTGCCGAAAAGTTAGGTTCAGAGCCTGTTTTATAAAAGTATCTCCTATACGCGTATAGAGAAAGTTTTCAAAATAGGGCTCTGAACCTAACTTTTCAGCACTGAAACTAACTCTTGTAGCGGCACGACCCCTCTCAGTGACACATACGACAAAGCCCCTGACACCCTCTCCTAGGGAATCAGGGGCTTTGTGTTGCCCTCAGGCTGTGAAGTACTTGAAGACCTCATCCCAGTCGGCACCTTCAATGCTGCGTGTCGAGAGTTCCGAATGATCCTTCAACCACCGTACGGCCTGCACTCGGTACGCCTCCACGCTCTCATGTGAGAATCCCTCTCCCGTACGTTGAAACATCCTGGTCTCAGTTTGCAGGGCTTCCATAACTTCGCTTGTCTCTCGCGTCTCCACGTGTGAATTATCAGAGTGACAACGTCTGTTGTCAACCAACGCGCGCGTCGTCTTGAATCGAACCCAGATCAATGCGCATCACGTTAGCCAGCTCAACGAACGCATCCCTAGCTGGCAGCCAGACTTCCATAAAATCGCCTTGTTCTGACGCATCCGTGTCTTGCGCCTTTATAAGCCACCTTAAATTTCGCTCAAGGTGCTCCCTGAACGCCCGCGCCTTATTTGTCACCTCATCGGAGGCAATAATTGAACAGGCTGTAACCTCGCCCCGCAAACGTCGCACACTCCGCATCAGGCCGTCAACGTGGTCGGTACTATCCGGCGCATGTGAAGTTCTAGCGATTGAAACAATATCCACCACCTCTGTGAATACCGCAGCTATCTTTATGTAGGTTTCGGACCGCAGGCCAAAGAGTAGCTTCCTACGCTCTAATTCACGCTGATGTTCAAGCTCACCCGAAAACCGTTCTTTTTGCGCCTTGCGTTCCTCTTCTGATCTCTTATTCGCACTCCTCACGTTCAACCACGTAGTGATTGAGGCCGTCAAGATTGCGACTAACGCCGTGGTGCCAGCTACAGCGATTGTCAGCCATGCGGGTGTGTTGTTCATTCGACCACTCCGAGATCACGTCGCATAGCTCGTGCCACCCGCTCAAAGTTATCAACTATTCCATGCCACTGGGTTCTAACCTCTTCATCTTGCGACTCCGCCAATACGGCGACTATGAATGCGTTAAGAATATCATCCATCTCCTTAGCTTCTTCCTGAAGTTCAGAAGACGCCACAAGACGGCATTCCTTGATTATGTGGCACATTTTGCGAGCCCCATCCATCACTGCTCCGTCGCCTCCACCCCATATCAAAAGCCCTGCTACAGCTTCCGACAGGTTTGCATAGGCCGCAAAGAACGTCACATAGAGTTTCGATCGCTCATCGAACAGAAGCTTATGCCTCTCTAACTCACGCTGATGCTTGAGCTGATCGGCGAACTGGTCACGTTGGTGCTCCAACTGCACAGCGAACTGGTCCCGTTGATTCGCGAACTGTTCTCGTTGATTCGCAAGCTCTCGCTCAGATCTACGATTCGCAAAGATATTCGTGAACAACACTGTCAACACGCTGCCCGTGACAGTTATAGCCGCGATCAGTACAGCCGACCACCAAACCTGATTCGTACTCATCGGGCAATCGTAGCGCACCCATTCGCGCTATCCGACACTCTCATTGCTGCGTGTCGAGAACTCCTAAATCTGCGCGCACAGCCTTGACCATCTCCGCATACAACGCGCGTGCAGGTTCATATGCAGCCCCCGCATCAAAAGTGTATTCACCTGTCATGCGCGCTTCTCCTGTCTCTTCAGAGAACTTCTCAACACGGATCATCAAAGCGTCTGCCATATCCACTACAGCAGCTCCTCCCAATGCACGACATGCGAGAATTGCGCTTTGGAATCGGTCGATACGTTCCCAACTCTTAGCGAGCATCCCAGTCGGCCCGCTCATTTCGATTGCACGAATGAACTTGTGCATGACGTATGAGCATTCCACAAGCTCTAGGTATGCCTTTTGTCGAGCGTCGTGCACAAGCTTCCGTTGCTCTATCTCGCGCTGATGCTCAAGTTCCTTAACGAACCTCTCCCGTTGATGCGTTAGTTCACCCTCGGATCTGCGATTTGCGTACTTGTTGGTCAACCAGACCGTCAACAAGCTACCTGTGACAGTTATCGCCGCGATCAGTGCCGCCGACCACCAAACCTGAGTCGTGCTCATGGAATGATCCTAGCGCACCTTTCTTAGCCCATTAATAGCCCTCACCGCGACTTCAATTATTGACCCCTGTTAGCCGGCCACCTGACGTCATTTCTTCAAATCAAAAGCCGAACACAGCGACCCCTATATGTAGTCTTATATCAAAGGCCACATGGTGGCCAAACTTCCTTCCTGCACCTTTGAAAGGGGGCGTGAAGCATGTCTGAGAATGAGCTATGGGCACCAATCGAAGGTTTCCCCAACTATGAGGTATCCACCTTGGGACGCGTTCGACGCAACGGCAGGGTGATTGCTCAGTACAGGTACGACACGCACCCTGATAGGCGTCCGTGGTCACGTGTCACGTTGCATGTCGACAGGGTGCCCACACAGCGAGCCGTTCACGTTCTCGTGGCTAACGCATTTCTAGGCGAACGTCCTAAGGCATCGTCCATCCACTTCAAGAACGGCATTAGCACTGATGCACGTTTGGACAATCTCTACTATGGGCCAGCGCGCAGCGAACAGACTTACGTCAAGTACCAAAAGGGTCGCATAAAGTAACACCCCAGGGGCATTAAGACGTCGCACTTAGCATATGGCACATATCAGCACCCAATGCCCCACAAAACGCACAGGGGTAACGCACTGTGTGAATGACCGTGAAGCAAGCGCAGTCACTCACGTTGCCCCTGAGTCCCTTCCTCGCTATGCACTACGCATGACACGTAGCGCACACAGAGTGGGACGAGAATGCGACACGCACACTGAGATAAAGACAGTGAGCACGAGAGAATGAGAAGGCGAGAGTATGCACAGTGCACAGGACACGGCGCACGCTTCGCTTTGCGTTTCGCATTTAAGTTGCACTTTTTATTTTGCTTTGCGCACGCCTGCGTGGCACAGGACACGTTCCCCCTACCAGCAGAAAGACCCAGGGGGGTGTGCCCCTCCACCCCTGGTCACTACCGCCCAGTATAGCAGGGTGAAGGTTTTGTACGGGTTCCAACAAAAAATTGACACAATTCCGAAAGGTATTCATCGCACATGGGTCGCGGAGGCTACCGTGCCGAATATCCGACGTGCATTAACGGGCACGAATTCACCGAAGATAACACGCGTACTGACGCCAACGGCTATCGCTACTGTCGCACCTGTCAACGCGACCGAATGAGGCGCAAGCGCGCCGAGCAAAAGAACGGGGAGAAGTGATGGCACGCTGCCAGATTGAAGGCGAGAATTGCGCGGGCACCTCTGCGCGTGTCGTACAGCTCCGAGGACGCGCCCATAACGCTTGCGCTCCCTGTTCTCGCATCGCATGGCTTAATGAGTATCGCTCTCAGTGGGACAAGGGAATTGCGTTCGACCGTGGTCCTGCAACACGGGGCTACGAATGGCTGTTGGACCCCGTTCCAGCGCCATGGGGACGCGATGAATTGGACCCGCGTACCGAGGAAGAGAAGCGAGCATCGCGCAAGCGTCGCGGACTTTGACCCCCTCGTTGAACGGGTTTTCGGTCTAATTCCAAATGATCGTTCGGCCCTAACATCGATGCCCCGAATACAACACAACACACATTGAGGAAATGACATGTCAGACCTAACCATCCACACTCAGAACACGAAGGTACGCGAGATCATTTCGCAGGCTCAGGCGTTGGGATTCAAGCTCCCCGCCGTTTTGCAAGCTAAGCTTTCTCGCGCCGAACATCTCACCAATTTGGTACGCGAGGTCACCCCGCAGGAAATCGCGAATGCCACCGATGAGGACATGCCCGAACTTGTCGAGCGTATCGCGCGTAACGCTTCCTTTCAGACGCCTACGGCTCAGGTTTCGCTTGGAAAGTTCCGTGACACTCTTGACCAGGATTTGTACAACACACTCCGCGCATCCGCCGAGGATCTGTACAACGCGGTAGCTAAGAAGCTAGACAAGGAATTCGATAAGATCACTAGCGATGCGTGCGCAGTTCCATACGAGTTCGCCGCTAACCCTGCTTTGTGGGAGCGTCAGACACGTGAAGCGATCGATGCTTACAAGCGACTACGCGTTTCGATTCCGAAAGTCGCCCCACTCGTGAACCTTCTGCACACAATCGCCGTGACATTCCTGCCACCTCTCCCCGTGTCACAGTGGGAACTAAAGGGACTTGGGAACTTGCACGTGTTCTACAACTTCAATGGACAGACGTCACCGACATTGGCTCAGCTACGCCTACCTGAAAAGCCGTTGGTGTCGCTGGAAATGGTCGTGTACCTAGCGAAGCGAAACATCTTCCTTAACGCACAGAGCGTTGAAGAGAGGCACACGACAGAGCGGGCGTTGATCGATCAAGCGTTGACATGGACGCAGGTTGATGACAAGTGGATGCCCGCCAACGAAGCGCCCGAAATCCCGCAGGGCTTGATGGTGCCTGTTGCCTATCCAGGCAGCCTATAAGACGGGGCGCTTGAGCGCTTAGGGTTCGATCCTTTGCCCTTTGATGGCGCTCGCGCCGTGTACCTGACTCGAATCCCCGACGATTCAGGTACAAACACAGGATGCGTCACCTCCTCCCTGTCACGTGTCCTGTGTTCCTCGCACCATGGGATGCGGTCCCTTCCTCTCGCCGAACCCCATGTGTGCAAACAAAAACCCTGCCACCTAGCGCCGTGAACACGCTCAGGTGGCAGGGTTTTTGTTGTGCGGCTTAGGAAACTTCGTCCAACACCAACGCGGGGACAGGCTCAGGAGACGGAGACTTGAGCAGGCAACGATCACACGGCATACCTTGCACGCCGTTTAGAATGTCGAAACTGTTGGGCTGCAAGTAAAGCGTGCACAAGGTTGGGTAGCCGAATCCAGGCAGGAAAGTGAGTTTCCTCGTCTCCGCAACGACTTCCACAAGATGCGTCGTGCGCTTCAACTCACCAACGATGCCGCGACGAATTCGGACGAATGCCAACGCCATAACGTGACCTCCTCTCTGCCATGCGATCACGGACGGCCGGAACGATCAGGACGGCGAGGGGCAGCACGATCAACACACCGATGCTGATCAGCGGTCCCCACGGGTTCGGTATTGGGAGCATGCGCAAAGCGTTCATCGGATGTAACGCTGTGAGCAGGGAAGATGAGGGGAAGGTTGGGGAAGCTTGGTATCTTGAGCCTGTGACCTCGAACGATCGGCTGACACGGGCACGTGCGGCCATGCCGTCGCGCCTTTACCCCGGTACGTCCATGGGCCGCGACGAGCTGGCTGCCCTGGTCAGGGACTGGATCACGAAGCACGACGCACGTGGGCGACTCTCAGCGTTCGACGGCAATCATCTTGGAAAGCTCGAACGTGGCAGCGTCCACAGGCCAGGCAAGCCCATGCGTGGTGCCCTGTGCGCCATCCTCGACCGTTCGGAAGCTGACCTAGGGTTCGCGCCTGGCAGTGAGGCTCAGCGCGTCTCACAGGCCGTCTCAGGTGTCACGCACACGGATGCTGCGAGCTTGAAGGCCGTTGCGGGTGTCTTGGCATCCGTTCGTCGGCTTGAGGACGTCACAGGCCCTGCGGAGGTACTTCCAACGGTCCTGTCTCAGACGGCCCTTGCTGAGCGCCTGGCCGACGAAGCTCAGGGCAAGGTGAGGAAGCGTGCCGTGTCCCTGTTGGCGAACCTCGAAAATTACCTAGGTTGGCTCACGCTTTCCCTCGATCACTTCTCAGACTCACGTCATCACCTCGAACGTGCGGCATTCCTCGCTGTTGAAGCCGATGACGCGATGCGCCTAAGTACAGCGTTGAGTTTCAGCGCGTATAGGAACGTTCGACGCGGGAACCTCACAGCCGCAGCGTCGCAGACAGAAGCCGCAGCAAGGGACGAGAGGACGAACGTGGGGATTCGTGTCTATCTCAATTATCAGCGTGCGGAGATCTTAGGTATGAATGGTGAGAGGAACGACGCGTTAGAAGCGCTACGTCTCGCCGACCATCTCACGTCTCATATCCCCGATGGTGCGGGCAATTGGTCACAAGGGTGGTACTACGTGGCGAACCGTGCGCTAGCCCTTTCAGCGCTGGGGGATAGACGAGAGGCATCACGCGCCGCTAATGATGCCATCTCGCTAATGCCCTCTGATCTCTCAAACCAACCGCTTAGGATTCGTCAGACTGCGCGACGTGTTCAGGCTCTCGCGTAAGCCCTGTCATTTCCCTGATCTCGTCCCATGAATCAACCTTGTGCGTGCGGGCAGGTTTCAATGCCGTGTCCCATTCGTTCACATCCCACGTGATACGTGTACTCAAGGGTCCATCCACGTGCTTCCCTGAGACATAGAATTTAACACCGCGATCCCTGAGCGGGCTCAAGTCCAAATCACTGCTAGGTACATCCTCGCCGTAAATCTCTTCGTAAAGCTCACCGTAGGTATATCCCATCGGGTGCAGGCTGCTTTCAGCTTCCACGGTGGGCAGCGCCTTGAACTTTTCAATTCGCTCACTGATCGCTGCTACACGCTGCCTGAACTTTGCCTTTAACGCAGGTGCGGTGTCGTACTCTCCTGATTCAAGCTCACCCATCAAACGCCCTAGGCGCACTTCCTCTTCCTCAATCTGCGATTGAAAGTTTTGGGCGACAGTCTCACGTAGCACCATCACGGGCTTGTCGCGCATCTCAAGCATCCACGTGGAGCGCACAAGCTCAATCGCTTCGTTCTCTTCCGCAGTACTTCCCACGCATCCCGTGTTCTTTAATCGCTTGGACATGCACTGATAGTGCGCCCTTACAGACTTGTCTTTGCGTGGTCGCGCTGTTCGGTACATCGTGTGACCGCACTCAGCACACTTCAGGATCCCCACAAGCGCGGAATTGTCCGTGCGTTCCTTGCTGCCTGACAGGCGTCGTACTTCAATCGCCACTTTCGCCAACGCCCATTCAGCGTCCGTGACGAGCGGGTGTTCTGCGTAACGAAGCGGGATTCCTTCGTCGTTGAGTTCTACAGCCCACTTCGTGGGTACCTTGCGACCTTTTGCCATGGGGTTGCGTTTGCCTTCAAGTGTCGCCCATTCCGTGACACGCGTGACGATTGACCTGATGGCGTACCCCTCGCCGTCCGCGCCTAGAACAATGTCGTGAATCGTGGAGGGGTACCAAATCGCCACGTCATCCTCATACACGGGCTTCTCTCCGCGACCACTCACCAATTTCTTGTGTTCAGGTTCGCCACGTTGCAACCGCAGGTAGCCCTTCGGTGATGGAATGCCGCGCGCGTTCAAGTCCGTTGCGATGGACGAGCGTGATTCACGCTTAAGGCGCTCCACGATTTCCCGCACGATCGATGCAGGCGACTCGCTACCACCAGGCGTGAAAGGTTCGTCATCAGCTTCTAGTGCGAACCCAATACCGCTCGAATGCGGGCACTTGCGGTAGCCGTACAGCGGACGCCCTGCGGGCCAACGCGCCACCGTGAGCATGTACGAGCGAGCCTCTTTGATTTGGTTCTGCGTGATCTCAGGCTGCAACTGCGCGACGGCACCAAGGATATACGCGGTGAACTTCCCGTACGGGGACGAAAGGTCAAGTTCCTGTTCGAGGAAGACGATTCGAACGTCGTTCTCCTCGCCCCACTCAATGATCTTGATCAGGTCTCCGAGGTTCCGGCACAACCTGTCGATGTTTCTCACGATGAGGATGTCTAGATCATCCGGCCGTCGAAGCCACGATCCAAGATCAGGCCGCAACCATGGGCTCACCTTGAACGCGGAGATGTCCAGGTCTTCCGCGAAGTGGATCTCTGTAGCGCCTAGGGCGCGTGCCTTGTCCTCACCGTTGATGGTTTGCGTCTCTGGGGAGGTAGCGTCATCACGCAGGCGAGAGACGCGCGAGGAGACTAGGGCTCTGACCTGGCGTGTTGTGGCCGTCATGGGGTCAAGCTTGAGCGTGTGAATGTGCTAGCGTCAAGTTCTTGTCCCCGTAGACGCGCTTCGGGTTCTCGCCGAGCGCGCTCTTCACGCTGACGCCCTCGGCGAAGATCATGTCCAGCACGGTCCGGCCCCAGGTCTTGACGCCGATCGTCTGCCCTCCGATGGGGTTCCCCGAGCCGGGCTTGATGACGACGCTGGTGACGCCGCCCGCGAGCGCGTCGTCGAAGCCGGGCTCGTACGGATCGATCCCGTCGATCGCCCGGAACCGCGCCCCGTTGGGGTCGGTCATCTCGTTGGTGTCGTTGCCCGACCAGCCCTCGCCGTCCTCGTGGACACCGAGGTGGGCGTGCGCGTCGATGAACCCGGGCAGCACCCAGCTACCCGCGGCGTCGATCAGTTCGGCGTCGTCGGGGACGTCGACGTCGGCGACCGCGGCGACCGCGGCGATCTTCCCGTTCTCGATGAGGACCGTGCCGCCGTCGATCGGATCACCGTCGACCGGGACGACGTAGCCACCGACGATGGCCTTGACCTGTGCTTTGTTCGACATACTTTGACACGCTAACGAACTGGGCCGTCCGGACGCACGCGGGGCTTTTCAAAGTGGACCAGCTCGTAGTGCTTCTCGGGCGTCCGGTGCGTTTCGACGTAGCCGAGCTTCCGGTACATCCGCAACGGACCGGCGCTCCGCTCGCCGGTGAACAGGCGGAACACGGTCACCGAAGGCGGCGCGGCCGCTTCGGCGGCGAGCAGCAACGAGCTGCCGAGCCCGCGCCCCTGCCGGTCCGGGGCCACGATGAGCCTGCCCACGAGACCGGCCTCACCGTCCACGACGATCCGGACACTCGCCACCAATCGCCCGGATTCCCTGCTGCCCCAGGCGAAACACGCGGGATCGCTCAATGCCTCCTTGGTCTGCTCGAACGTCTCCAGCAGTGGCGGCAGGGCGAGGTTCTCGTGCTCCCTCGCCTCCGGGACGTACGCCGCGCGCTGCAGCGTGAGCACTTCGCCCGCGTCGACGGGGCCCAGCCGGAGCAGAGACCGCGGTGACATCGTCAGCGCACCCGGATTCCCCAGCTGCCGGTCCACGAAGTGGCGGGCTCCAGGTCGATCAGGTCGGTGCCGGTGTTGAGCGCGTCGGCGGGGCAGGTCATCGGCTCGATCGCCACCGCCCGGCCGCGGCCGACCAGGTCGTCCGGCGTGAACACCTGTGCCCAGCGGAAGTCCGGCCCGGTCCAAATCAGCAGCTCCCGATCCCCGTGCGAGAGGACGTGGTGATGGTTGCCGTCCTCGGCCACGCTCAGCCCGCCGAACGCCGTGTCCAGGTCGACGCCTTCGAGCACCTTGCCGGACCGGAAGTCGTATTCGGTCCCCTCGACGTCTTGTTCGTCGGCGTACGGCATCTGCTCGTCGCCGAGGTACGGCCGGACCCGGCTCGCGGGCAGCGTCAGGGTCAGCTCGTCGGTGGGCACGTCGCCGATGCGGAAGTAGGGGTGCGTGCCGAGCCCGACGCCGATCGGGCTCTCGCCCTCGTTGCGGATCTCGTGCGTCACGACCAGCTCGCGCGGCGAGATCTCGTAGGTGATCGTCGCGCGCAGCGGCACCGGCCAGCCTTCCCGCGCCGGTACGTCGATGGCCAGGGTGATCGACGACTCCGCGTGCTCGAGGAGTTCCCACTCTTCGTGCCGGGTCAGGCCGTGGATCGCGTTGCCGCGCGCCTCCTCGGTGATCGCGAGTTGCTGCTTCTCCCCCTGGTGCGTCCACTGGCCGCCCTTGGTGCGGTTCGGCCAGGGCAGCAGCACCTGCCCGGCCCCCTTCGGCGGCTTCTCGTCCTTGGCGAACGCCTCGACGTACGGCACCCCGCCGACCTCGAACGCGCGCAACCCGGCACCGATCTCGGTGACGACGGCGCGCGCGTTGCCGCGGGTGATCTCGAACTGCTCTCCGGTGGGATTGGCCATGCGGACGAGGTTACCGGCGGCCGCCGGGAAAGCAGTCTGGCCTTGCCACGCCCGGACGAAGGAGACCGCCGCGATGACCGTTCCCGGCTACCCCAGCACCGTCGGCCGCGTCCTGGGCCGGGTCGCTCTCACGTTCGCCGATCGCGTGTGGACCTACGCGGAACTCGACCGCGCGGCGGGCCGGGGCGCCGCGAAGCTGCTCGACCGCGGGCTCGGCCACGGCGACCGTGTCGCGGCCTTCGGCAAGAACTCCGACGCGTACCTGGTGCTGTACCTCGGTTGTGCGCGGGCAGAGCTGGTGCACGTGCCGGTGAACTTCAACGCGCGCGGCGAGGAACGCGAGTACCTGCTCACGCAGTCCGAACCCGCCGTCGCCTTCGTCGACCCGCGCCGGCCGGACACGTCGGCGTCGAGCATATGTCCACACTGGACGTAATCGCTTGGACATTGGACGAAACCGTTGCCCCGCATGAGGAATCCGGGTCACCGACGATGACCTCGTCCAGCTGCCCGCGTGGCGGATCTCTCCTCAGCCGAGATCATGGGCCTCGCCCAACCGAATGAGAAGTCCTCGCGCCGCGAGGACAGAGCGCTCATCTCCGGCGTCGAGCAGGTCCGCCGCGACAGCCGCCGGGATCGCGAGGCCGCCTGGTCCCGGCGGACGCAGAACACCGGACAGGGCAGGAACACGAATCACCGCGTTGGGTTCCGCGCTGTCCAGCCGCAGTCGACGTGATCGCGCGAGTTCGTCGAACCGGGCGGCGTCCACATAGAACTCCGGGCGGAGAGCGGCCGGCCGGCGGCTTCACCACGTTTTTCCGATGCTCGACCGACCGGACGTCGACCGGCAGTTCACGGCCGATCCCTACTTACTAGACCGGTCGTCATAGTTTGAGCTACAGTCGGCCGCATGGTCCGCCGCACCGACACCAGGCAGCGCATGCTCGACTCCGCCGCCGAGCTCTTCCACCAGCAGGGTTACCACGCCACCGGGCTCAACCAGCTCGTCACCGCCGTCGGCGCGCCCAAGGGATCGCTGTACTTCCACTTCCCCGGCGGCAAGGAGCAGCTGGCCGCGGAGGCCATCCGCCAGTCCGCGGATCGCCTGTGCGATCGGTTGCGCACGATCGCCGCGAACGCGCCCGACATCGTGACCGGGATCGAAAACATCATCGACGCGCTGGCGACCTCACTGGAGGAGTCGGATTTCCAGCGCGGTTGCCCACTCGCGACGGTCGCGCTCGACGCGTCGGGTGACAGCGAGGTGATCCGCCAGGCCTGCGCCGACGGCTACACCTCCTGGCACACCGTCATCGCCGACGCGCTGGACACCGACAAGGCGGACCAGCTGGCGACCGTCGTCCTCGCCGCCATCGAGGGCGGTTTGCTGCTGGCCAAGACCTTGCACGACACCGCGCCGCTGCGCGCGATCGCCCCTCATCTGGCCACCACACTCGAACGGGAGTTGTCCTGATGCGCGTCCACCACCTCAACTGCGGGACCATGCGGCCGATCGGCGGCAAACTCGTCGACGGCAGGCCGGGGCTGTTCCGCCGGGCGGAACTGATCTGCCATTGCCTTCTGCTGGAGACCGGCACCGGGCTCGTGCTCGTCGAAACCGGCGTCGGCACACCGGCCGTCAGCAGGCCCGCCGAATGGCTCGGCGCCGGTTTCGTGCGGCTCGTCCACCCGGACAGCGACGACGACCTGAGCGCCACCACCCAGATCCGCAAACTCGGCTTCGACCCGGCCGACGTGCGCGACATCGTGCTCACCCACCTCGACCTCGACCACGCGGGCGGGCTCGTCGACTTCCCTCAGGCACGGGTCCACGTCCACGCGCGTGAACTCCAGGCGCTGGAGAAGCCGATCGACCGCAAGGAGGCGAGCCGCTACCGGAAGGTCCAGTTCAGCCACGGCCCGGACTGGAAGTCGTACCGCGCCGACGGCGAGCCGTGGTTCGGGTTCGACGCCGTCCGCGAACTCGAAGGGGTCCCGGACGTCCTGCTCATCCCCCTGGCCGGGCACACCCGCGGGCACGCCGGCGTCGCGGTCGACACCGGCGACGGCTGGCTCCTCAACGCCGGTGACGCCGTCTTCCACGGCGGCGAACTGGAGCGAAACCCGCACATCCCCTTCGCGCTCGGCTTCTTCGAGTCGTACATGCAGACGGAGAAGACGGCCCGACTGGACAACCAGCGCCGACTGCGCGAACTTGTCGGTAACAACGGTGCCGAAGTGACGGTCTTCGCCGCGCACGACGCCACCGCATTCGAACGGCTCAGCCAGAGGAGCAGGTTATGAAGGTGCACCACCTGAACTGCGGCACGATGCGCGCACCGGGAGGCAGGCTGCTCGACGGCCAGCCCGGTCTGCTGCGCCGCTCGAAGCTGGTGGCGCACTGTCTGCTCATCGAGACCGGCGACGGTCTCGTGCTGGTGGACACCGGTTTCGGCCGCGAGGGGGTCGCGAATCCCGGCGCGTGGCTCGGCACGCCGTTCACGATGATGGTCGGCGCGAAGCCGGTCGAGACGGAGACGGCGGCCCACCACGTCGAGGCGCTCGGGCACCGGCCGGAGGACGTGCGGCACATCATCTGCACCCACCTCGACGTCGACCACGCGGGCGGGCTCGCGGATTTCCCGAACGCCGTCGTGCACGTCCGCACCGCGGAGCACGACGCGGCGACGTCACCGTCCAGTCAGAGCGAGAAGTTCCGTTTCCGCGCCAACCAGTTCGCCCACCGTCCCTTGTGGAGCCATTACGACGAGGCCGGGGACGAATGGTTCGGCTTCCAGGCCGTCCGTGAGCTCAAGGGCCTGCCCCCGGAGATCCTGCTGGTGCCGCTCGCGGGACACACCAAGGGCCACACCGGGGTGGCGGTCGACACCGGCGACGGCTGGCTGCTGCACGCGGGCGACGCGTACTTCTTCCACGGTCAGATGGATCCGGTGAAACCGCACTGCCCGCCGGGGATGACCGCGTTCCAGAACCTGGTGCAGACCCTGCGCAAACCGCGGCTGGAGAACGTCGAGCGGCTGCGGGAGCTGGGCCGAGAACACGCCGACGAGGTCACCGTGTTCTCGGCCCACAGCCCGGTGGAATACCAGGCGCTCAGTCGTTGACAGGAGTGGTCAGCCGACCGGCGGCTCGACGGGCCGCCGGTCCTCTTCCTTGTGCGTGGCCCGCATGACGAGCCAGTTGATCCCCCACAGCACGATGCCGACGCCGAGCAGGATCGCGGCGACCTTGTAGTCGCGCGCGGGCCGCCCGGACAACGGCGTCACCAGGTAGAGACAGAAGATCGCGGCCAGCACCGGGATGATCGTCGGCGCGCGGAAATGCTTGTGCGCCGACTTCTCCTTGCGCAGTACCAGGACCGCGACGTTGACGATGGCGAACACCGCCAGCAGGAGCAACGCCGTCGTACCGCCGAGCACACTGATGTCCACAAAGGACACAAGACCGATGGCGATGACACTGGTGAACACGATCGCCACCCACGGGCTGCGGCGGAACGGGTGCACCGTACCCAGCTGCTTCGGGATGATCCGCTGGTTCGCCATGCCGTAGAGGAGACGGCTCGCCATCAGCATGTTGATCAACGCCGAGTTGATCACCGCGAAGAGACCGATCGCGGAGAAGATCTCACGGGGGAAACCGGGAGCGCCGACGTCGAGCACCTTCAGCAGCGCGCTGCTCTTGGCCGCCTCCAGTTCGTCCGCGGGCACCAGCAGCGACGAGGTCACGGAGACCATGATGTAGATGGTCGCGGCGATGACCATGCCCCACAGCATCGCCTTCGGGAAGATCCGGATCGGGTCCTTGCACTCCTCGGCCATGTTCACCGAGTCCTCGAAGCCGACCATCGCGAAGAACGCCAGCGACGTCGCCGAGGTGATCGCCACCAGCATCGTCTGGTTCTCGGTGTCGAATTCGACCAGCCGCGACGCGTCCCCGTTGCCGTTCAGCACCGCCCACACGCCGACCCCGATGATGATCAGCAGGCCGCCGATCTCGATACAGGTCAGCACCACGTTGGTCTTCACCGATTCGGAGACCCCGCGGAAGTTGATCAGCGCGAGCCCGATCACGAACAGGATCGCCACCAGCGGCATCGGCGCGGTGATGAATTCCTTGAGGTAGGTGTCACCGAAGGCCTTCGCCGCCGACGAAGCCGACGTGATCCCCGAGCACATCACCGCGAACGCCACCATGAAGGTGAGGAAGCGGATCTTGAACGCCTTGTGCGTGTAGAGCGCCGCACCCGCCGCCTGCGGGTACTTGCCGACCAGTTCCAGGTAGCTGAACGCGGTCATGATCGCGACCACGAACGCGATCAGGAACGGCAGCCACAGCGCGCCGCCCACCCGGCCGGCGACCTGTCCGGTGAGCGCGTAGACGCCCGTCCCGATGATGTCCCCCACCACGAAGAACAGCAGGAGCTTGGAACCCATGACCCGTTTGAGGCTCGGCTGACCGGCCGGACCGGTCTGTTCTGTTGTCGTCGTGTCCGCCATGCGGCAAGAGTGTGCCGTATCACGTCGGGGGCCCGACAGTCCGGTTTGGTCAGTTCTTCGTCACGGGTTGACGAAGCACGCGTTCGGGTAGATCGGTCAGTTGGCGTCGACCGCGGTTTTCACGAGCGGGGTCATCATTTCCTGCGTCATCTTCGCCGGGCCGGTGTAGTTGACCAGCACGGGCACGTCGCCCACGAGCTCGGCGGCCGCCAGCGTCGCGGTCTTGTTCTCGTCGACGTAGTAGAGAGCGCCCTCGCCGACACCGGCGACGTCCTTCGCACCCGCCTTCGCCTTCTTGAGCGCGGCGACCATCTCGGCGGGCTTGAGCTTCTTACCTTCGAAGCGGGTCACCGCGAGCGCGCCGATCTGCTTGCCTTCGGCCGAGTAGACGCAGCTCTTGGCCTTGCCGCCGTTGGCGGCGTTGTCCTGCACCGGCCCCGGCGCCGACGTCACGCCCTGGACGGAGATCGCCTTGCCGACCGCCTCGGCGGGCAGCAGCGCGCACGGCTCCTTCGATCCGTCGCCGCCGGTGGGAGCGGCCGAAGAACTCGGCGCGGCGGAGGGAGCGGGGGCCTGGCTCGACGGCTTGGCCGCGTCGTCCGCCTTCTGGTCCCCGGACGAACAGGCGGAAAGGGTCGCGATGACAGCGGCGAATCCGGCGATCGCCCGTGAAATACGCATGGCCCGACGATAGACCGAGTGACTCAGTCCGCCGGGGCCCGGTATCGCCAGAACGACGGGATCAGGAACGCCGCGCCGATGACCAGCACGATGACCAGCACCCCGCCGCCGGACGCCGCGGCGGCGGTGCCGACGCCGGCGGCGGCCCAGCCGTGGGTGAGGTCGGCGATCCGCGGGCCGCCCGCGACGACGACGGTGAACACGCCCTGGAGCCGTCCGCGCATCTCGTCGGTGGTGGCGAGCTGCAGGATCGACATCCGGTAGATCGCGCTGACCATGTCGGCGGCCCCGGCGAGCGCCATGAAGAAGACCGCGAGCCACAGCGACTGCGCGAGGCCGAAGCCGACGATGGCGGCGCCCCAGACGCAGATGGAGACGATCACGCCGACGCCTTGCTTGCGGATCCTCGTCAGCCAGCCGGAGAAGAGACCGATCAGCATCGCGCCCGCCGGAAGCGCGGCGTAGAGCCAGCCCAGCGCCGGACCACCGCCGGGCGGATCGCCGAAGGTGCGCTCGGCCATCTCCGGGATCAGCGCGCGCGGCATGCCCGCGACCATCGCGATGATGTCGACGAGGAAGGAGGCCAGCAGGATCTTCTGCTTCGCGAGGTACTTGAAACCGTCGATGATGTCGCGGATCCCGGCGCGGCGCGCGATCTCGCCGAGCGGCGGTATCGGGGGCAGCTTCCAGACCGCGATGAGGGTCAGGGTCAGTGCGATGACGTCGATCAGGTAGAGCGTCGAAAGGCCGAGGACCGGGATCAGCGAACCGGCCAGCAGCGGGCCGAAGACCGCGCCGAAGGTGGCCATCGTGCTGCTCAGCGCGGTCGCGGGCGCGATCAGCTTGTCCGGCACCAGCCGGGCGACGACGGCGCCGCGGGTCGGCATGTTGATCGCGAAGAACGCCTGGTTGGCCGCGAGCAACCCCATGACGAGCCAGACGGAGCCGAGGTTCAGGAACGCCTGGAGCCACAGGACCGCCGAAGTGACGGTGACGCCGACGTTGGTGACGAGCAGGAGTTTGCGGCGGTCGACGGCGTCCGCGATGGCGCCGCCCCAGAGACCGAAGACGAGCAGCGGGACCAGGGCGACCAGGCCGGTCAGCCCGACGTACGCCGACGAGCCGGTGAGGTCGAAGACCTGTTTGGGGACCGCGACGGCGGTGAGCTGGCTGCCGACGGCGGTGACCGCGGTGGACAGCCAGAGGCGGCGGAACGCGGGGATCTTGAGCGGCCGGGTGTCGACGACGATCGAGCCGAACAGCTTGCGGACACCTTTGCGGTGGTCAACCCCCACGTCGTCACTCACAACCCGACAGCTTAGCCGCGCTAACTAACCCTTCGCGCGCGATTTACTTCACCCGCGGGCACTGAAGGCCGGGCCGCCGCCGTGGGAATGTCGGGGAAGCCACTTTCGCGACGCCCGCGGGCCCCCAAAGGGGTTTCGTCACACCCCCCCACCCAACCCGCAACCCAAACCCCCCCCCCCACCCCCACTCGTACCCCCCCCCT
>NZ_JBVJCE010000011.1:228388-259369 GCF_055588925.1 Amycolatopsis sp. NPDC041971
CGGGGTTTCTTGCCCCCGGGGACGCTGAGGGACGTCCCGCCTTGGGGGGGGTGGGGAAAAGGCCTTTTTCGAACCGCCGGGGTTCCGGAGGTTGTTTTCCCCCCCACCTCGACGACCGACCAGCAACCGAACCCCCTGACCCGACCTACGCTGGCACCCCCACCTGACCCACGCTGGTGCCCCGAACTCCGGCGACCCAAGATTCCGGCGACCGCGAAACCCCGGCCACCACGAAACCCCAGCCACCACAAAACCCCAGCCACCACAAAACCCCAGCCACCACAAAACCCCAGCCACCACGAGACCCCGGCCACGGCGAAACCTGGTGACCCCCCACGTGTCTCCCGGGAGCGCGCCAGCGCGACGGGGAGACTTCACCGTCGAGCGCCCTCTTTCGGGCCGAAGGCCCACGAAAACGCGATGAAGGGGCACCCTCCGCTCCCAACGCGAGTTGCAAGCGACCCGAGTGCCCCTTCGGCGCGCTTTTCGTCAGCGCTCGACAGATATCACGGCGCGACGCGCTTGATCTGCCAGCCGTCGTCGGTGCGGACGTAGCGGAGCCTGTCGTGCATGCGGTCTTCGCGGCCTTGCCAGAACTCGACGACGTCCGGCCGGATGCGCCAGCCGCCCCAGTGCGGCGGGAACGGGATGTTCTCGACGTCGGCGAAGCGCCGCTCGATGCCGTGGAGGGCGGTCTCGAGGGCGCGGCGGCCGTCGACGACGCGGGACTGCGGCGAGGCCCAGGCCCCGAGCTGCGATCCCCGGGGGCGGGACGCCCAGTACTCGGCGGTCTCGGTGACGTTGACCTTCTCGACCTCGCCGCGCACGTGGACCTGACGTTGCAGGGCGTACCACGGGAAGGTGACCGACGCGTAGCGCGTCGCGGTGAGGTCGTGGCTCTTGGTGGAGGTGTAGTTCGTGTAGAACACGACGCCGCGTTCGTCGAGGCCCTTGCACAGGACGGTCCGGGAGGACGGCCTGCCTTCGGGGTCGGCGGTGGCGAGCACCATCGCGTTCGGTTCGGGGATCCCGGCGGAGACGGCCTGGTTCAGCCAGTCCTGCAGCTGGGCGGTCCAGGTCTCCGCCAACGCGGACTCGTCGAAGGCGGCGCCTTCGTAGGCCACCCGCATCCCGGGCAGGCGAACGACGGCGTCGTCAGCGCCGACAGCGCCAGCAGCGTCATCCTTGATTTCCGGCATCATCCGCCAAACCTCCGTACCCGATCGGGGCCATGACTTCGGCTTTGCCGCCGACGGTATTGCCTAGCGGGCGACGGCGAAACCCACTGAACGGTGACACCCGCCACCCCTGCCCGATCGTCTTTGTGTAGCCGTTGGACCGCAAGCCGTCACCTCTCGGTCACCTGGCCGACCCTGATCGATACAGGTCGAACCTCGTCCCCGCTGAGGCCGGTCCCCGGTCCACGACATCGCACTCGCTCTCGCGAAGACGGACTAATTCGTCTTCGCATAATGCGGAAGTTGCCTGGGCAGGCGCGGGCCGGAAAGAAATTGCACACCCCGGATATGACCGCGTTTTCACCGCGATTTCGAACTATTCGAATTCGGCGACGCGGACATTCGGTGCCCGCCTCGTCCGGCGCCGAGCTAAATCTGTCGTTTGACAGAAATTAGGGACCGGGGAACATCTCCGCAAGATGTGCCAGAAGCGCGGCCGAGGCCGGCTCCGGGACGGCAATTTTGTCCCGGAGCCGGCCTTCCGCCTGACTGTCAGTTCGTGATAGTGAACTCCGCGCGGACAATCCAACCCCAGCAGTCGTACGACGCCGTGTACCGGCCCGGCGCCGTCCCCACCGGACCGTCGCCCCGCAACGCGACACCGATGCCGCCGGTGCCACCGTCTCCCACCACCCGCAAGGGAATCGGCGCGGCGAGACCGTCCGCGACAAGGGTCGTCGCGAGCTCGCCCGCCCCCGACGGGCGCAGGCAATAGATGTCCGCGGTGACCGTCCCACCTGCGACGACGGCACTCGGGCTCAAGACCAGACTGGACGGTCTGGTCGCGTTCGCCTGCCCCGCACCGGCCAAGGTGAACAAGAGCGCGGCCCCCGCGACGCACAACGCGGCCGAACGAATTTTCATCCTCTGCTCCCTCCAGAAGACGGGCGAAGTCTTCACCCGCCACCCGATGGACGTACGGCACCGGGAGCGGGGTTGCCCACCGGGCGAGAGTCCGCCCTTTGAGGCGAACGGCGGGATTTATCGGAATGTGACAGCGAATCGTGCCAGAGCCGATGATCACACTAGGTAGACCTTGCGCCACTCGATAGGATCGCCGCCGAGAGCAACGGGGTGATCACCTCTATCCAGAGTGTTCAGAGGTTTTGATGGGACGGCCGGGTGTGCGGCCGCTCCGTCCGCAATTGCCGGCCGGGCTTCCGCGAGGAAGCTCGACACCGGTCGATCAGTCCTGCGCTCGAACCGCCGGAACTATCCACGCCCGTGTTACTCCCCTTCCCCAGGAGTGCGTTGTGATCTCCCGTTCCCGCCGTCTCATGACGGCGTTGTTGTGCGCCCTTTCGCTGGCAGGCGTGACCGCTCTTTCGGCTTGTTCCGACAGCACGGCCGCCTCCGGCGACAAGGTCACCATCGGTTACAGCGCCTGGCCGGGCTGGTTCCCGTGGGCGGTGGCTCAGGAGAAGGGCCTGTTCGAGAAGAACGGCGTGAACGTCGACCTGAAGTGGTTCGACAGCTACACCGAGAGCATCAACGCCCTGTCCTCCGGCGCGATCGACGCGAACAGCCAGACCCTGAACGACACCCTCGCGTCGGTCAGCGGTGGCGCCAAGCTGTCGGTGGTGCTGGTCAACGACAACTCCACCGGCAACGACAAGATCATCGCCCGCCAGGGGATCACCGGCGTCGCCGACCTCAAGGGCAAGAAGATCGCCGTCGAGCAGGGCACCGTCGACCACTATCTCCTGCTGCTCGCGCTGCAGGAGGCGAAGCTGACCGAGAAGGACGTCGAACTGGTCCCGCTGCTGACCGACGCCGCCGCGGCCGCGTTCGTCGGTGAGCAGGTCGACGCCGTCGCCGCGTTCGCCCCCTTCACCTCGAAGGCGCTCGAGCGTCCCGGCAGCCGCGCGATCGCGACCTCCGCCGAGTTCCCCGGCGCCATCCCGGACCACCTCGTCGTCTCCGAGCAGATGTCGAAGGAACGGAAGAAGGAGGTCCAGGCGCTGGTGAGCACCTGGTTCGAGACGATCGACTGGATCAAGCAGAACCGGGACGAGGCCGTGCGGATCATGGCCAAACGCGGCGCGGTGTCGATCGAGGAGTACAAGAGCTACGAGGCGGGCACCACGATCTTCACCAAGCAGCAGAACCTCGACGCCTTCACCCCCGGCGTCACCCCCGCCCACCTGAACTTCCAGGCAGGCAAGATCGCCGACTTCATCATCTCCAACGGGCTCGCCCAGAACCGGCCGAACTTCGACGGGCTGTTCGACGACCAGTACGTCAAGGCGGTGAAGTGAGCACCACGGACGCGGCGAAGCAGGCCACTCGGCGGACGGACGCCGCTGACGAGGCCGAAGCACGCCGTCTCGAAGACGAGCAGCGGCTCGCCGAAGCGCAGGAAGAGCGGGGCGGCTCGCGACCGGACTGGTCGCCGCTGCCCCGCCGGGTGGGCCTCAAGCCGAACGCGTCCCCGTTGTTCTCGCTCCGGACGCCGATCCCGGTGCGCTGGCGGTGGACGCTGGCGGTGGCCTCGTTCGTGATCCCGCTGCTGATCTGGGTGACGCTGAACGCGCTGGGCACCATCAAGCCCACGTTCCTGCCGACACCGGTCGCGGTGTTCGACGCGCTGCTGAAGATGATCGAGTCGGGTGAACTGTTCAGCGATCTCTGGGCCACCACCCAGCGGGTACTGCTCGGTTTCGGGCTCGCGGTGCTCGTCTCGGTGCCGCTCGGCATCGTGATGGGGACGTTCGACGCCGGACTGGCGCTGTTCGAGCCGGTCATCGCGATGCTGCGCTACCTGCCGGCGAGCGCGTTCATCCCGCTGCTGATGATCTGGCTCGGCCTCGGCGAACCGTCGAAGGTCGCGGTCCTGTTCCTCGGCACGGTCTTCTTCAACACGCTGATGACCGCCGACGCCGTCCGCGGCGTGCCGCGTTCGCTGCTCGACGTGTCGTACACGCTCGGCGCGCGGCGCGGCGAGGTCCTGCGCAAGGTGATCGTCCCGCACGCGCTGCCCGGCATCATCGACGCGACCCGCGTCAACGCCGCGGCCGCGTGGAACTTCGTGGTGGTCGCCGAACTGATCAACGCCACCGCCGGACTCGGCCTGCGGATCATGCGGGCGCAGCGGTTCACCCAGACCGACCGGATCTTCGCGCTGCTGATCGTGATCGGGCTGCTCGGACTGGTCATCGACATCGCGCTCCGGCGGTTGCGGGCACGCGTCGGGAAGTGGGCGGTATGACGCTTCAGCTCAAGGCCGTCGCCAAGGACTACACGGTCCGCGACAAGACCACCCGTGCGCTCGACGGGATCGATCTGGACGTCGCGCGCGGCGACTTCGTCTGCGTGGTCGGCGCGAGCGGATCCGGCAAGTCGACCCTGCTGTCGCTGATCGCGGGGCTGACCGAACCGACCGAAGGCCTGATCACCCTCGACGGCGACGCGGTGACCGGGCCCGGCCCGGAACGCGGGCTGGTGTTCCAGCACGGCGCGCTGTACCCGTGGCGCACGGTGGAGGGCAATGTCGCGTTCGGACTCGAACTGCTGAGCCTCGACAAGGCCGAACGCGCGCGCCGGGTCGAGTGGTATCTCGAGGAGACGGGACTCGCCCAGCTGCGGAAGTCGTTGCCCAAGCAGCTTTCCGGCGGGCAGAAGCAGCGGGTCGCGATCGCGCGGGCACTGGCGTGCGAGCCCGACGTGCTGCTGCTGGATGAACCTTTCGGCGCATTGGACGTCCAGACCAAAGAGGACATGCAGGTCCTGATCCGCCGGATCTGGGCCGACACCCACACCACCGTGCTGATGGTGACCCACGACGTCGAAGAGGCCGTGTTCCTCGGCGGACGGGTCGTGGTGCTGGCCTCGGATCCGGGCCGGGTGGCCGCCGACATCGTGGTCGACCTGCCCGGCGACCGCGATCTCGCGGTCAAACGCGCGCCGGAGTTCGTCTCGCTGCGCGCGTCCATCGAAGACCTCGTCCGGGAGCAGCACCGCGGACACCTCGGGCGGAGCCGGGGAGAAAGGTGATCATGAGGCACGGGAAGACCCGGCCCGAACGCGGGTCGCGGTCCGGATTGCTCGGCAGGCTCGGCATCCGGGGCAAGCTCAACCTGCTCCTGATGCTGCCGCTGACCGCCGTGGTCCTGGTGTCGGTGCCTTACGTCGCCGGGGAGATCGACGACGCCCGGTCCGCGCGCACCACCGCGGACGTCGCGTCGCAGGCCCGCGCGCTCGGCACACTGGCCTGGGAACTGCAGCGGGAACGGCTGCTGACGGCGCACTACATCGCGTCTTCGTCGGCCAGCAGTTCGGCGATGCTCAAGCAGCAGGGCGTCGTCGCGGAAACGGTGAACCAGATCCGGTCGCGGCTGAACGCCGACGCGCCGGAAGAACTCGCCGCCGCGCTGGTGCGGATCGGGTCGCTGAACGAGATCCGGGAGAACGCGCTCCGGCGCGGGGCTTCGTTGGACAGTGTGGCGCGGACGTATCACGCCGTGATCGACGCGGTCATCAACTCGCTCCGCCTCGTCCCGCAGCAGACCAGTGACGCGGCGGGCACCCAGCAGCTGACGGCGCTCGACGCGCTGTTGCGCGCGAACGAGGAGAACTCGTTGCGCGGTATGGCGTTGATCATCGTGCTGATCACCCCCGAATCCGGGGCGCCGGTGCTGGCCGACGCGAAGCAGCAGTCGTCGCTGTTCCTCGAACGGTTCGTGCAGCAGGCCGACGTCACGCAGGCCACGCAGGTCGTCGCGGTCGAGCAGGGCGAGACGGGCCGCCGGGTCGACGCGCTGGAAGCCAGGCTCCCGGAGGCCCGCGGCCCGCAGGCCGTGCAGAACCTGCTGCCGGACATCCTCGGCGCCGTCGACGCCCAGTCGAACCAGCGACGGTTCGCCCAGGACGCGGTCACCACCGGCATCACCGACGCCGCGACCGCGCGAGCCGACGCCGCGCAGAACCTGGCGTGGACGATCGGTGTCGGCGCCGGCGTGCTGTTCCTGCTGGTCGGCGGACTCGCGATCGCGGTCAGCCGGTCGATCGCGGATCCGCTGCGGAAGCTGACCACGGCGGCGACCTCGGTCGCCGACCTCGCGAGCACCGAACTGGTCCGCGTCACCGACACCGAGCAGGCCGAAGAGCTCGCACCGCGGCTCGCCACCATCGACGTGTCCTCGCAGGACGAACTCGGCAAACTGGCCGAGGCGTTCAACCGGGTGCAGGCCACCGCGGCCGAACTGGTGGAGCGGCAGGCCGTCACGCGGCGCAACGTCGGCCTGATGTTCGCCAACGTCGCGAAGCGGACGCAGAACCTCGTGGGCAGGCAGCTGGCACTGGTCGACGAACTGGAGCGCAACGAGCAGGACGTCGCCCTGCTGGCCAGCCTCTACCGGCTCGACCACCTCTCCACCCGGCTGCGGCGGAACGCGGACAATCTTCTCGTCGTATCGGGGAATCGCGACGAGGCAAGGATCTCCGGTCCGATCGAGCTGTCGACGGCGTTGCGTTCGGCGCTCGCGGAGATCGAGGACTACCAGCGGGTCCGGCTCGGGGCGATGGGCGACGTCCTGTTGTCTTCGCCCTTCGGCTCCGATCTGGTGCTGATCTTCGCCGAGCTGCTGGAGAACGCGACTTCATTCTCCCCGCCGGAGTCCTTTGTGGACGTCGGCACGAAGATCCTGCCCGACGGCTCCTGCCTGATCGTGATCGTGGACCAGGGCATCGGCATGACCGCCGAACGGCTCGCCGAGGAGAACCGGCGGCTGGTCGAACGCGAGCGACTCGAACTGGCGCCGACCAGTGTGCTCGGGCTGTTCGTGGTCGGGCGGCTCGCGCGGCGGCACGGGCTCAAGGTCGAACTGACCGAGACCGAGCCGGGAGCGGGGATCACCGCGCGGCTCACCGTCCCGCCGAACCTGCTGACGTACCGGGCGCCCATGCCGAAGTCCGTCCCGGCGCCGCCGGTGTGGCCGACGGCGGAACCGGTCGACGAGCCCGCGCGGGTGTCCCTGCCCGAGCCACGGGCGAAGACGTCCAGGCACGAGCCGCCGGCGCTGGCGATCGCCGGGATGATCCCGCGCGACGGTATGCGGCCCAAGGACTTCCGGTGGTTCCGCAAGACCGACGGGGAGATCCCGGAACCCGCGCCGGTGCCCGAACCGGTGCCGGCGTACCAGGCTCCCGCGCCGACGCTCACCGCCGCCGATCCCGGGGAGACCCGGGGCGGGCTGCGGCGGCGGGTCAAGGGCGCGCAGCTGCCAGGCGCCCCCGAAGCGCCATCGCGGCAGAAGTCCAGGCATGATCCAGAAGCGGCCAAAGCGGCCTTCGACGGCTTCGAGGCCGGACTCGCGAAGGCCACCACACCGCCGGCGGCCGACCCGGCGCCGATGCCGACACCGGTGCCCGCCGCCTCACGCGGCGGTCTCACCAGACGGGTCCCCGGTGCGCAGCTGGCGCCGGGACTGTCGAAAGGACCGGCCGCGCGGCACCAGACCGCGCGGGCGGCGCTGAACACCACCAAGCCCAAGGGCATGCGTGACCCCGAGGCCGAGCGTGCCGCGTTCGACGCCTTCAGTGACGGGTTGGAGAAAGCCGTCAACCCGGAGATGGAACAGAGAGAGAAGAGCAAGAGATGACGACCGGAGTCAGCGTCGAAGCCCGGAACTTCAACTGGTTGGTGACGCGCTTCGCCCAGAACACGGCGAGCGCGATGGGCGCGATCGCCGTCTCGGCCGACGGCCTGCTGATCGCGATGTCGTCCGAGCTGGAACGGGCCAACGCCGACCGGCTGGCCGCGATCTGCTCGGCGATGCTCGGCCTGGCACACGGTGTCTCCGAGAGCCACCCGCTCGGTTCACCCGACAAGATCATCATCGAGCTGGAGCAGGGCTACCTGCTGGTCTGCACGATCAGCATCGGCTGTTCGCTCGGCGTGCTCGCCACCAAACAGGCCAGCCTCGGCACGATCGCCTACGAGATGGCGATGTTCGCCAACCGGGCCACCGAGGTGCTCACCCCCGCGCTGATCGAGGAACTCAAGAAGAACGTCGGCAGCTGAACTGACGAGGGGACAAGGGAATGAGCGACGACCAGGTACCTCAGCCGCGAGGCGCCGAACAGGGCATCTCGCCGCTACGCCCGTATCTGCTCACCGCCGGCCGCGCGCAGCCGGTGGACGGCACGCTCGAAATCGAGGCTCAGGTGCTCACGAGCAGGCTCGGCGCGGCTTCGCACACGAGGCTGACCTTCGAACGACGGGAGATCGTTTCCCTTTGCCGGGAAACGAAATCCGTCGCCGAAGTGGCGGCGATGCTCGGCCTGCACATCGGCGTGGCCCGGGTACTCGTGGCGGATCTCGCCGCGCTCGGCTACGTCGTGCTCCGTCGCCCTGCCAAAGCCTTCACCCAGGACCTCGGCATGATCGGAAGGGTCATTCGTGGACTCGAATCAATTCGTTGAACCGGTGGCGGCCAAACCGCCGACACCGGTCAAAATCGTCATCGCCGGCGGGTTCGGCGTCGGCAAGACGACCACCGTCGGCGCGATCTCCGAGATCAAACCGCTGACCACCGAGGCCGCCATGACCTCGACCGGCGCGGCCGTCGACGGCACCGGTGGGAACGTGCCGTCGAAGACCACCACCACGGTGGCGCTGGACTTCGGCTGCATCACCATCGACGAAGAGGTGAAGCTGTACCTCTTCGGCACGCCGGGGCAGGACCGGTTCGGGTTCATGTGGCACGACCTCGTACTGGGGGCGCTGGGCGCGCTCGTTATCGTCGACACCCGCCGGCTCGACGACTGCTATCCGGCCGTCGACTACTTCGAGAAGGCCGGGCTGCCATTTGTGGTCGGGGTGAACGTCTTCGACGGCTCCCTCAAGCACGACCTCGAGGACGTGCGCTGGGCGCTCGCGGTGGGTGAGGACGTCCCGCTGATCACCTTCGACGCACGAGCTCGGCTTTCGGTCCGTGACGCGCTGCTCGCCGTGCTGCACAACACCTTCCGGCGGGCTTCCGCCGCCTCCTGACGCATTTCGTCCTCTGAATGCGGTACTTGCGCGTGCAAGGACCGCATTCAGAGGACGAAACGCGGGGTCAGGCGGGCCGGGTGATGGCGGCCAGCATGAGGGCCCGGAGTTCGGCGGCCACGTCGGCGACCGGCAGCGGCGGGGTGTGCGCCTGCCACTCGCGCAGCAGACCGGTCGCCGCGCCGACGAGCGCGATCGCCGTCAGGTGGTAATCGCGATCCGGCGCCACCCCGTGCTCGGCGGCGTGCCGGGCCTCGGTTTCGATGAACGCGGCCCACCGGTCGACCCATTCCTGGTGCTGCGCCTCCAAAGCGGCGCTGACGCCGACGGCCTCGACGTAGTTCAGCCGCGGCATCCGGGGATCCGAGGTCACCGAGCCGACGAAGACGTCCAGCAGCGTCCCGATCCGGGTGACCGCGTCCGCGTCCTCCAGCCGTTCCAGTACGCCGGTGACGTGCTCCAGCGCGAGCGCGTTGATGCGCTCATGCAGGGTCAACAGCACTTTCTCCTTGCTCTCGAACTCCTCGTAGAAGTTCCGCGTCGAGACGCCGGCGCGGGTGCACAACTCGGTGATCTTCGCCTGCTGGTAGCCCGTCGAGGTGAACAGCTCCAGGGCCGCCACGAGCAGGCGTTCACGCCGTTCGGCGCGCCGTTGCTCGGGCGCGACCCCGCCGTAGGTGCGGGCCACTCGACCTCCCCCGATTCGGTAACAGGTATTGCCAGATGCTAGCAATACCGCCTACATTGCGAAAATCTTAATTACCAAACTGGAGGCAACGGTGCTTCGGACAGTTCTGGTCTCAGCCCTGATAGCCGCCTTGATAGGCGCCCCCGCCGCGCAGGCCGCGCCGAGCGCCCCCGGGGATCTGGTCGACTACAGACCGGTCATCGCCACCGCCCCGGCGAAGGCCTGGAAACTCAACTACCGCTCCACCTCGGCGACGGGACAGCCGAACACGGTGTCGGGCATCCTGCTGGTCCCGCACACGCCGTGGACGAAGGGCGCGCGCCCGCTGGTCAGCTACGCCGTCGGCACCCACGGCCTCGGCGACCGCTGCGCGCCGTCGACCCGGCTGACGAACGGGTCCGAGAACGAAGTCCTTCTGATGAGCCAAGCACTTTCGCGCGGCTGGGCGGTCGTCGTGACCGACTACGAAGGCCTCGGCACCCCGGGCACGCACACCTACGCCGTCGGCCAGTCCGAAGGCCGGGCCGTCCTCGACGCCGCCCGCGCCGCCTCGAACGTCCCCGAAGCGGGCCTGTCCAAGACCGGGCCGGTCGGCGTTTTCGGTTATTCGCAAGGAGGTCAGGCCGCGGCCTTCGCCGGTGAACTCCAGCCGTCCTACGCGCCCGACGTCAACCTGGTCGGCGTCGCGGAAGGCGGTGTCCCGGCGGATCTGAACGCGGTCCTGAAGTTCAACGACGGCGGCCCGGCGTTCGGCCTGGTACTCGGCGCCGCTGTCGGTTATGCGACGGCGTACCCCGAACTGCCGTTCAACGACGTGCTCAACGCGAAGGGCGAGAGGCTGGTCGCGAAGGTCAAGGAAGCGTGCACCGTCGAACTCGGCGCGGCGGCGCCTTTCGCGCGGCTCAACGACTTCACGACCGTGCCGAATGTTTCCTCTGACCCGCGCTGGCAGGCCCGGCTCGGCGAGAACCTCGCGGGTAAGACCAAACCGGGCGCGCCGGTCTACCTGTACCACGCGTCACTGGACGAACTGATCCCGCTGTCGGTCGGCAAGGGCCTGCGCGACCGCTACCGCGCCCTCGGCGCCGACGTCACCTGGCAGGAGTTCCCACTGCTGGAACACATCGGCGGCGTCGCGGCCGGCGGTCCGGTCGCGATGACCTGGCTGAGCACCAAGTTCTGACGGTCACTGCGTCGTCCCCGGCGCCGCGTGCCACCGGGCATGACGTCCGTCGTCACACGAGTCCCACCAGCCACTCGTGAGCGAAGCAAGGGACCTTTAGTATCGCTAGCTTTACTAGCAGCGCTAGCGACGGCACCTGCTACGACGTCCATCGGCAGGTACCGATTCCCGTGCCAGGACGGACGACACGACGCCGTCGGTTCCGTCGCCGTGTCGTCCGTCTGATCACACATCACCGGGCATTCGGTGTCCGCGAAGCGGATACCTCGCGCGGCTTCGCGATCGAATGCGAGTCCCGGATCGACCGCCGCGAAATGGTAGTGCGAACCGACCTGGATGGAATCGACCATTTCCGGCACTCCGTCCAGTACCCGCGGCCCGCGCGAGCATTGTCCCGCCGTCGCGAGCGCCTCGCGGACGTGGCCGTGATCAGCACAACCGCCTCGGCGTAGTTCAGCCGCTCGCGCGCCACCTCTAACACCGGAAACCGGTCGCCGCGGAATTTCGAAACACAGGATCCCCTCGGCGTCCGGTACACGCAAAGTGAACAGCGCCGTAACTCTTCGCGTACGAAGCGCGTTTTCACTGAATCGTTCTCGTAATCGTGACCGAAAGCACCACATCTTTCGATTGCCCCGGGCCCCGACGTGGAGCAAGGTTTGTCCATCCGTGCGATGAGGCGCGCCTACGCTGCGTGTATCCCGTCCACGCGTGAACACAAAGCCGGGGAATGCGCATCGAAAGGTTTCACCACAGTGAGTACCTCCACGATCAGCACCAATCAGCCGTCGGAGAAGGTCGACGACGGTTTCCGACCGGGTCTCGAGGGCGTGGTCGCCTTCAAGACCGAAATCGCCGAGCCCGACCGTGGCGGTGGCGCATTGCGCTATCGCGGTGTCGACATCGAGGATCTCGCCGGCAAGGTGACCTTCGGTGACGTCTGGGGACTTCTCGTCGACAGCCGCTTCGGGCACGGGCTACCGCCCGCCGAACCGTTCCCGCTGCCGGTGCACACCGGCGACGTCCGGGTCGACGTCCAGGCCGCGCTGGCCATGCTCGCCCCGATCTGGGGGTACCGGCCGCTGCTCGACATCACCGACGACGAGGCGCGCGACCAGCTGGCCCGCGCCTCGGTGATGGCGCTTTCTTACGTCGCCCAGTCCGCCCGCGGCATCGGGCAGCCCGCCGTTCCGCAGGCCCGGGTCGACGAAGCGAAGTCGATCACCGAGCGCTTCATGGTCCGCTGGCGCGGCGAGCCCGACCCGGCCCACGTCAAGGCCATCGACGCCTACTGGGTCTCGGCCGCCGAGCACGGTCTCAACGCCTCCACCTTTACCGCCAGGGTCATCGCCTCGACCGGTGCCGACGTCGCCGCGGCACTGTCCGGCGCGATCGGCGCCATGTCCGGCCCGCTGCACGGCGGCGCGCCGGCGCGGGTGCTGCCGATGATCGAAGAGGTCGAGAAGACCGGTGACGCGGTCGGCCTGGTCAAGGGCATCCTGGACCGCAAGGAACGGATGATGGGCTTCGGGCACCGCGTGTACCGCGCGGAGGACCCGCGGGCGCGCGTGCTGCGCCGCACCTGCCAGGAGCTCGGCGCGTCGCGCTACGAGGCGGCCGCGGAGCTGGAGCAGGTGGCGCTGAAGGAGCTGCGCGAGCGGCGTCCGGATCACCCGATCGAGACCAACGTCGAGTTCTGGGCGGCCGTGATCCTGGACTTCGCCCAGGTTCCGCCGCATATGATGCCCGCGATGTTCAGCTCGGCGCGCACCGCCGGCTGGGCCGCGCACATCCTGGAGCAGAAGAAGACCGGCCGCCTCGTGCGCCCGTCGGCGAAGTACGTCGGCCCCGAGCCGCGTAAGCCGGAAGACGTCGAAGGCTGGGACCTGGTCGCCAAGCAGTCCTGACAAGCGCTATGAACGGTCCGTTACTTGCAAAATTTGCAAGTAACGGACCGTTCATAGCATCTGCGGGACCGAAGAATCGTGGGCCGCCGTCGCCGACAGCATGGCCGTGAGCTGATCGACCAGCCAGCCGTCGAGCACCTCGCGCGGTACGGCACGCTCCTGCAGCCAGCTCAGCAGCGAGCCCTCCACCACCGCGGTCCAGCAGCGCAAGGTCAGCAGGAGCATAGGCGAGGGCTCCGACACTCCCAGCGCGTCGAGGATGAGCGCGACGGCACGGTTGCGGACCTCGTCGATCGCCGCGTCCGTCTCCGAGGTCGCGATCACCGAACCGCTGCGCAACAAGGCGACATAGCCCGCGCGGTAGTGGTCGGCGACGTCGATCAGGCCGCGGACGGCGGCCCGCAGCCGCGTTTCGGGCGGGCCTTCCTCGAGTCCGGCAAGGCCGTCGATGAGCCCTTCGGTGACTGTTTTCAGCGCCTCGACCTGCAATTCCCGCAGGCTTGAGAAGTACCGGTAGAACAGCGGCCGCGAAACCTCGGCGCGGGCGATGATGTCGTCGACCGTGACGAGTTCGGGCGCGCGCGAGCCGAACAGGTCCAGCGCGGCGCGGATCAGGTCCTCGCGGCGCGCTTCCGCCGACATCCGGCGAGGACGTCTGGCAGCGGTCACGGGGTGACGTCCAGTTTCGCCGCGGCCCGCAGCAGTCCGGGGGTGAGCCGGGAGAGCACGAGCGCGGCCTTGGCCTCCGGCGTCGACGGCTGGATCGCCTTGTCCTTCTCGACGGCACGCAGGATGTCGCGCGCGACCTTCTCCGGGCCGAAGCCGCGTTTCGCGTACAGCTTGCTGCTCGACTTCTGGCGCCGCTTCTGCTCGACGTCGTCGACGCCCACGAACCGCGTGGTGCTGGTGATGTTGGTGTTCACGATGCCGGGGCAGATCGCGGTGACGCCGATGTTCTCGGCGGCGAGTTCCGCCCGCAGGCATACGCTCAGCGTCAGCACGGCGGATTTCGTGGTGGCGTAGGCGGAAAGGATCTTCGACGGCAGATAGGCGGCGGCCGAGGCGACGTTGACGATCTGGCCGCCTTCGGCCCGGTCGCGCATCTGCTCGGCGAAGACGCGGCAGCCGTGGATGACGCCCCACAGGTTCACGTCGATGAGACGTTCCCAGTCCTTGACCGTCGTGTCGAGGAACGGGCCGGACAGGCCGATCCCCGCGTTGTTCACGACGATGTCCGGGACCCCGAACTCCTCCTTGACCTGCTGGGCGAACTTCTCGACGGCCGAGGCGTCGGAAGAGTCCACTGTGTACTCGCCGACGGTGGCGCCCTTGTCCCGCAGGAGTTTCGCGGTGTCCGCCGCGGCCGAGCCGTTGATGTCGGTGATGACCAGGTCGGCGCCCTTGTCCGCGAACGCGAGCGCCGTCGCGCGGCCGATCCCGCTGCCGGCGCCGGTGACCACGACGAGTTTGTGCGCGAAACCGGCCGATCGGGCGCGTTTCAGCGCACGGCTCTCGTCGCCGCCTTCGACATGGTCGATCAACTCGGCGGTGGCGTCGGCGATCACCCGGGGTTTCTCGCGGACCACCCAGTGCGTGCCGACGATCCGGCGCACCCGCAGGTCCGGTGCCCAGCGCTTGATCTCGGTCTGCAACGGCGTGGTGACGAATTTGTCGCCGGTGGGCGCGAGCACCTGCACCGGGATCTCGGCGTTACCCGGCCGTGGCCGGGAGAGGCGCGTGAACATGTTGGCGCGGTAGAGGTTGAGCCCGTACAGACCGTCCGAAGTGGACGGCGACGCGGCCGCCGGATCCATCCGGCCGATGAGCGCGCCCATCACGCCGGTGCGCCACAGCAACTGCGGGATCAGCGGGAGCTGGAAGCCGAGGATGTACGTCGAGTGCGCTCCTTGCGCGAGCGCGTTCTTGAGCCGTTTGGGGTTCGGGCGCACCTGCGCGCGGAACCACGCTCCCGCGTGATCGAGGCTCGGCCCGGAGATGGACGTGAACGACGCGAGCCGTCCGCGCAGCTTTTCGCCGGTGACCGAATGCCAGGTCTGGATGGAACCCCAATCGTGCGCGAGCAGATGGACCTTGCCCTCGGGCTGGACCTCGTCGATGACCGAAGCGAGGTCATCGGACAGCTGGTCCAGCTTGTAGGACGCTCGTCCCGAGGGCTTGTCCGACCGGCCCGCGCCGCGGACGTCGTAAACGACGACCCGGTAGCGGCGCTCCAGCAGGGCGGCGACGCCGTCCCACATGGAGCCGTTGTCCGGGTAACCGTGGACGAGCACCACCGTGGGCGCGTCGTCGACACCGGTCACCCGGACCGAGAGGCGGACACCGTCGCTGGCCGTCACCCACGTATGAGACATAGTGTCATGTTAGACAACATGTCAATAAGGCCGTTTCTTCAGCAACGCGCGGCCGACCGTCCACACGGTGTCGATCACCAGGACGAAGGTCCAGATCCGTCCGAAATTCAGCAGCCAGTGACCACTCGAGTTCCAGAACCACTCGGCGGCGTGGGGGCCGCCGAACAACGCTTCGACGGGCCAGCTGTGACCGGCGAACGCCAGCGCCGCCTGCGCGACGACGTACACGGCGACATGGACCGTCCAGTTCCGGATCGGGTTCGAGCGCTTGTTCGCCTCCTCCGTCACCGATTCGGCCGCTTGCGGAGTCTCCGCGACCGTGCGGGTGACCGGCTTTTCCTTTTGTGACACCGTTTTTCGTGGTTCCACGGGAAACTCCGCAACTCCGACACGCCGTACCGCACCACGAACCACGAACGATCCGAAGAGCAGGAACGCCGCCGCGCCGAAGCAGGCGACACGCCATCCGGCGTCCGAGCCGTAGAGCTGGCCCGCCACGAAGGTCCCGATCGTCGCTCCCAGTAACGTCGCGCTCTCGTAGATCCCCATCGCCCGGCCGAGACTGAGCCCGGCCGCCTCGGCGACCACCGCCTGCTCCACCGGGATGGCCGCCGCGAACGCCGCCGCCGACAGGACCCACATGACCGCGAGCACCGCCGGACTCGGCGCGAGGGACAAGCCGGCGGCGAAGATCGCGCTCGCCACCATCGCCAAGGCGAGCACCCGCGTCCGGCCGACCTTGCGGACGAAGCCGTGCAGGTAGTCCGGCAGCAGGCTGTAGACGATGAAGCCGGGGATGAACACCGCGGCGATCTCGCCGAGCTGGAGCCGATGCCCGCGTTGCAGATGCATCAGAAGCAACAGGGCGACCCCGGCCTCGGCCATCGCGGTCAGCGCGACGAGCGCCAGCATCGGGCGCATCCTTTTGCCCAGCTGGAAAAGCCGTGGCGCGCCCGCTTCACGCACCGGTGCGGACGGCGCGTTCAGCAAGACCACCGCGGCCACCACACACGCCGCGGCGCCGAGCCAGAACACGCCGCGATAGTCGATCCAGGCGATCGCGGTCAGCGCGACCACGAACGCGATCCACGTGCCGCCACCCTCGGCCGCGAACAGCTTGCTGAACGCGGCGTCGTCCCGCGCGAGCCCCTCCCCCACCCGAGCCCGCAACGCGACCCAGAACAGCGCCCCGCCCGCGCCACCGAGAACCGCGGCCAGATAAGCGACCCCGATGCCCGGCGTCACCGCATAGACCACAAAGGACAGTCCATAAAGAGCTGCGCCGATCGCCGCTATCCGGCCACGGTCGAACCGGTCCGCGAGCGAGCCCGCGATCGGCCGGACCACGAACGACACCAGCGTCTCCAACGCGGTCAGCGCCCCGACCTCGGCGGCCGACGCGCCGAGCTGACTTCCCACCCACAACGGCAGAAGGAAATCGAGGACCTCCGCCGGACCTTTGGTCAACGCGGCGGCGAGCCGGTTCTCCTCCGCCCGCCGCTTGTATGCGACTTCGTCCACCCCAGTACCCCCTTTTTCGGATACGAATGTATTCTAAAGGCGCCGGGTGAGCAAGCCGCGTCGACGGGTAGGTCATAGGTGACGTGATTCCGGACCGGCCGACGAGAGCAGGCCGCGTCCTGTTTTGCGAGGGGGTCGTGAGTGGCAAGTAGGCTTTCTTTAAGGAGAACGCCGGACGTGTCGTGTTCGTCGGCGAGGCCGGCGGTGGGGTGAAGGCCCCTTCGCCGCGTCGGATGCAACGAAGGACGCCTTCGGCCCTGGTCAGGCGCGATGGTCGTGAGTGACGATTCGGGTTAGAGCACGAATCGCCACTCACGACCCCCTCGCACGCCACCTTCGCCCCATCAGCCGAGCGAAGAGGAAGGATGCGTCCGTGCCGAAGATCGTGGACCGTGGCGAACGCCGCCGCGAGATAGCCGGCGCCCTCCTGCGCATCGTCGCGCGCGAAGGCGTCGAGGCCGTGAGCGTGCGCTCGGTCGCCGTCGAAGCCGGGGTGTCCGCGGGCGCGGTGCAGAAATACTTCTCCACCAAGGAAGATCTGTTCCGCTTCGCTCTCGACATGGCCAGCGAGTTCCTGGAGCAGCGCTGGCAGAACCTCGATCAGTCCGGGAACCTGCTGGATCTGCTGTTGCGCCTGCTGATCGAAGCGATGCCGCTCGACGAACAGCGCCGCGCGGAGGTGATCGTCATCAACGCCTTCACCGCCCGCGCCGCCGTCCGGCCGTCTTGGGCCGAGTTCATCCGCACCGGCTACGACGAACTGCAGGAACTCACGACGCGCTACATCTCGGAGGCGCAAACGGCAGGCCATGTCCGCGACGACCTCGCGGCGAACGACCTGGCCGATGCCGTCCTCGCCCTGTCGGACGGCTTCGCGAACCGGATGCTCACCTCCGCCGCCCCGGCCGCTCTCCTGCCCTCCCTCGAAACCTCCGTCCGCACACTGCTGACTCCCCGCATTTAGTCCTCTGGATGCGGTCCTTGCACGCGCAACTACCGCATCCAGAGGACTAAATGCGTGAGTTGATGGCCGCCCGCACCCTGCGCACCATCGCACGCGGGTCGGTATAGAGCTCCTCCTTGGTGATGACGACGAACTCCCAGCCCTCAGCCTCGATCATCGCTCGTCGACGAGCGTCCAGACGCGGTTGTTCGCCTTCAAGATGCCAAGCCCCGTCGTACTCGACGGCGACTTTGGCCTCGCGGATCGCGAGGTCCAGCCTGCCAAGGAACCCGGTTCCACGGTAAACCTCGACCTGAGGCTCGGCGTCGATCTCATGAAGTCTCAACCACACCCTGACCTCCGTCTCCGGAATGGACTCCGCTCGCGCGTCCGCGAACACCAAGGCCTCACGGGCCCGGACGATTCCGTTGTCGTGCCGGTGTTTCAGGTATGCCTCGAGCGTCTCGCGGTCGATGAACCCAGCGCGGAGCAGCGTGTCCAGCAAACCGACGACACGAGGGAAGGAGCGACGAAGGCGGGTGTCGGTCAGAATGTCCATCGTCATACGCAACGGAGTCGCGATGAGGCCGTCCCGCCATGGCTCGAAATCCTGACCGAGGAGCCTGGTCCGGCGGAGATGTGTCCCGCGCAAGCTGTGGAAACCTCTCATCTCGGGCACCACGAACTCGACCGGGTCGTTTTCGAGTGAGAACGGGAATCCCCGGACCGTCGCGGCCGAACACCCGGTCAGCACCGCGCCTTCGGGTACGACGAGGACCGCGGCCTTGCACCGCAACTCATGATCCTGCGGGATGCCTATCGGAACGTAGACGTCCTGGAAGAGCCGGTTATACGGCCCCGAGCGGAGTTGGGCACGGGTCAGGTCTCCTTCGCTGACGGCACGACTGCCCACGAAAGGGCCGGAGAAGTCGCACGTCGTCGCGTAACGATTACTGGGCACGATCGAAAGATGCCAGCCCCTCCCGGGACGAACCCGGATTCAAGATCATCTTCACGTCGGTTGTCCACAACCCCTCCCAGCCTGTGCACAACCGCGTTTCGTCCTCTGGATGCGGTCCTTGCACGTGCAACTACCGCATCCAGAGGACGAAATGCGGGTAAGGAGCGGTGACACCGGTGTCCATCGTTCGGTGGACAGCCGGGTTCAGCCCTGCGGACGTCCCGTAGATCCCGCCCGCACAGCACGATCGAGATATGAACACGGCAGTGAAAGTGCGTGGCCTGCGCAAGGAGTACCCAGGCCACACGGCCGTCGGGGGGATCGACCTCGACATCGAACAGGGCGAGGTGTTCGCCCTGCTCGGCCCCAACGGCGCGGGCAAGACGACGACGGTGGAGATCCTGGAAGGTCACCGCAAGCGGACGTCGGGCGACGTCGACGTGCTCGGCGAGGATCCCGGCACGGCGGGCCGGGCTTGGCGGGCGAGGCTGGGGATCGTGTTGCAGACGGCCAGCGACGCCGCCGAACTCACCGTCGCCGAGACCATCCGGCACTTCGCCCGCTACTACCCCGATCCCCGTGACACCGAGGAAGTGATCGAGAAGGTCGGCCTGACCGAGAAGGCGGGCGCCCGCGTCAAAAGCCTTTCGGGTGGGCAACGGCGGCGTGTGGACGTCGCGCTCGGGATCATCGGGCGGCCCGAGCTGGTGTTCCTCGACGAGCCGACGACCGGGTTCGATCCGGCGGCCCGGCGCCAGTTCTGGGAACTGATCAGGAGTCTCGCCCACGAAGGCACCACGATCCTGCTCACCACCCACTATCTGGACGAGGCCGAAGCGCTGGCCGACCGCGTCGCGGTCATCACGCGCGGGGAGATCGTCGCCGAGGGGACGCCGCGGACGCTCGGCGGCCGCGCCACCGCGGAGGCCACCGTCGGTTGGACGGACGAGAGGGGCGGCCATCAGGAGCGCACCCATTTCCCGGCCAAACTGATCCGCGAGCTCTCCGCCGACGGCCGCGAGCCGTCGGAGCTGACCGTCCACCGGCCCACCCTCGAAGAGACCTACCTCGACCTGATCGGAGAAGCCCGATGAGCACGCTGACCCTCCCGGGCACCTTCTCCCTCGGCCTCGTCCGGGGCGCCGCCGAACTCAAGCAGTTCTTCCGCATCCGGGAACAGGTGATCTTCACCTTCGCCTTCCCGTCCCTGCTGATGATCCTGCTCGGCTCGATGCTGAACTCGTCGATGCCCGGCACGGCGATCACCACCGGGCAGGTGCTGGCCGCGGGCATGATCGGCTCCGGCATCGTCTCGACGTCGTTCAACAGCATCGGGATCAACCTCGCGGCCGACCGTGAGCTCGGCGCGCTGAAACGGCTGCGTGGCACGCCGATGCCCGCCGCGTCCTACTTCATCGGCAAGATCATCCTGGTCGGCTTCACGAGTATCGCCCAGGTGGTGCTGATGTCGATCGTCGGCAGTCTGCTGTTCGATCTGGAGCTGCCCACCGACCCGGCGAAGCTGCTGACCGCGCTGTGGGTCTTCCTGCTCGGCGTCACCAGCTGCACGCTCCTGGGCATCGCGCTCAGTTCGGCGACCAAGACGGTCGGCGGCGCGGTCGCGGTGACCAACCTGATCTACATCTCACTGCAGTTCATCTCCGGGGTGTTCGTCACGCCGATCACCAACCTGCCGAAGGTTATGGTCGACATCGCTTCGTTCTTCCCGGTGAAGTGGATCTGCCAGGGCTTCCGCTCGGTGTTCCTGCCGGCCGAAGCGGCGACACAGGAGATGGCGGGGACATGGGAACTTCCGATGGTGGCCTTGGTGCTGACGGCGTGGTGCGTCGCGGGGCTGCTGCTGGCGAAGCTGACGTTCCGTTGGTCGAACGACGGCAAATGAACGCCTGGGAGCGCTTCTTCTGGCTCTGGGAGGTCCTTTTCGGGATCACCTTCGCCGCGACGACGACTTTGGTGCTCCTCGAAGACGGGACGGCCACGGACAAAACGGTCGCGATCCTGTGCCTGACCGGTGTCGCCGTGACCTACCTGGTCCGGGGACGCCGGCTCATCAAAGGCCCGGACTACGAGTACACGCCGTGGCTGTTCGTCGGGGCGACGATGCTCTTTCTGGCGGGCGCCAGTTTCGCCAGCACCACGTCGAGTTTCATCCTGTTCTTCGCCTGCCCGGTGTTCTACATGACGCTGCCGACGAAGCCGGCGTCGATCCTCACCACGGTCGCGGTGCTGCTGGGCCCGGCGTCGTCGATCGTCCGGGGTGGCTTCGATCAACCCTCGTTGCGCATCGTGCTGCCGATGACGGCGATCCTGATCGTCTTCAGTCTGCTGGCCGGGCGCTACACCACCCAGATCATCGAGCAGAGCAAAGGCCGGGCCGCGCTGATCGAACAGCTGGAAGCCAGCCAGGCGGAGGTTTCGCGCCTCTCCCGTGAGGCGGGCACGGCCGCCGAGCGCGAGCGCATGGCCCGCGAGATCCATGACACGCTCGCGCAGGGATTCACCAGTATCGTCACGCTCACCCAGGCCATCGAGTCCGAACTGGACACCGACCCGAAGGCGGCCCGCCGTCATCTGGAGCTGGCGGCGCGGACGGCGCGGGAGAACCTTGCCGAGGCGCGGGCGATGGTCGCGGCGCGGATGCCGTCGGCACTCGCCGCCGCTTCGCTCGAGGAGTCCTTGCGCAGGCAGGTCGAACGACTGACGGAGGAGACCGGGATCGCGGCGTCGATCGAGGTCGACGGCCCGCTGCCCGTGCTCCCGATGGCCACCGAGGTCGTCCTGCTCCGAGGGGCACAGGAGGCGATGAGCAACATCCGCAAGCATTCGCGTGCCGCCGTGGTTTCGCTCCGTCTGTCCGTTGTGGACGAACGAGTCCGGCTCCGCGTGACCGACGACGGCGCCGGATTCGACCCCGCCGAGCCCACCGGCGGCTTCGGCCTGGCGGGGATGCGGGCCCGGGCGGGTCAGGTCGGTGGCATCGTGACGTGTGAGAGCGGACCCGGTGCGGGGACGACGCTGGAACTGGAGGTGCCCGCGTGATCACGATCATGCTGGTCGACGATCACCCCGTGGTGCGGGAAGGCCTGCGCGGCATGCTGGAGGCCGAGCCGGACCTGAGCGTCGTCGGGGAAGCGGGCTCCGGCGACGAGGCCGTCGCGCTGAGCCGGGTCAAGCAGCCGGACGTGATCCTGATGGATCTGCGGATGCCCGGCCTCGACGGCGTCGGCGCGACGCGGAAGATCCTCGCGGACCGGCCGGGGCAGCGGGTCGTCGTGCTCACCACCTACGAGACGGACGCGGACATCCTGCGCGCGGTCGAAGCGGGAGCCTCCGGGTATCTACTGAAGGACGCTTCGCGCGCGGAGCTGGCCGGCGCGATCCGTTCGGCGTCACGCGGCGAGACGGTCTTGGCGCCTTCCGTCGCCGGGAAGCTGGTGAATCGGGTGCGCAACCCGGCGACGTCGCCGTTGTCGGCGCGTGAGATCGAAGTGCTCCGGCTGGTGGCGCGGGGGAACACGAACGCCGACATCGGCCGGACGCTCCACATCAGCGAGGCGACGGTCAAGACCCACCTGCTCCGGACGTTCGCCAAACTGGACGTATCGGACCGCACGGCCGCTGTGACCACCGCTATGCGACTGGGCCTGCTCGGGTAGGCAGAATGCGTCTTATGCTTGCCTCGACCGAATTGGCGCTGCTACGCCGCCTCGCGCACGAGCAATCCTCGTGCCGCACCCCGTCCATCGTCGCCGCCGTCGTCCGCGACGGTGAAATCGCCTGGTCAGGAGGGCGCGGACGCGTCGACGGCGAGACACCCGGTACCGACACGCAGTACCGGCTCGGCTCGATCACCAAGACACTCGTCGCGACGGCCGTCATGCGGCTGCGCGACGAAGGCAAGCTCGACCTCAACGACCCGCTCGAACAGCACCTTCCCGGAACCGCGTTCGGCTCGGCCACCATCGCGCAGTTGCTGTCGCACACCTCGGGCCTGACCGCGGAATCGCCCGGTTCCTGGTGGGAGCGCACGGCCGGCGCCGACTGGGACGCGCTCGTCGAGAGCCTCAAGGACGGCGCGACGCGGCTGCGGCCGGGCAGCCGGTTCCACTACAGCAACGTCGGTTACGGCGTGCTCGGCGAGCTGGTCGCCCGGCACCGCGGGCAGTCGTGGCTCGACGTCGTCCGCGCCGAGATCCTCGGCCCGCTCGGCATGACCCGGACCTCGCCGCATCCCGAAGGCGCGCACGCGAGCGGGTTCGCCGTGCACCCCTTCGCCGACCTCCTCATGCCGGAACCGTCACCGGACGCGGGCGCGATGGCGCCGGCCGGACAGCTGTGGTCGACGGTCACCGACCTCGCCCGCTGGACGGCGTTCCTCGGCGGCCACACCGGTGACGTGCTGAGCGAGCAGACCGTCGCGGAGATGCGCGAAATGGTCACCGTGGACGACGGCGACACCTGGACCACCGGATTCGGCCTCGGTGTCATGCTGGTCCGCACGGAGGGCAGGCGGCTGGCCGGGCACACCGGATCGATGCCGGGTTTCCTCGCGTGCTCGCTGATCGACGCGAGCGCCGGCATCGGCGCGCTGGTGCTGACGAACTCGACGGCGGGCGTCGGCATCACGCAGCTGTGCCTCGACCTGATGAACCTGACCGAACAGCACGAGCCGTCCATGCCCGCGGAATGGCAACCGTCCACTGTGGATCCGAAGCTGCTGGAGCTGACCGGGCTGTGGCACTGGGGCCCGACGCCGTACCACCTGCGCCTGCTCCCCGGCGGCCTGTTCTCCCTCGCGCCGACCGACGGTCCCGGCCGCGCGTCGCGGTTCGCGCCGGTCGGCGAAGACACTTGGGTCGGCCTCGACGCCTACTACGCGGGCGAAACGCTGCGGGTCGGACGGGACTCGGCGGGGAAGCCGAACCATCTCGACCTCGCGACGTTCATCTTCTCGCGGACGCCGTTCGACCCGGCCGCGCCCATCCCGGGCGGCGTCGACCCCGACGGCTGGCGCTAACGGAAGCGCACGGCGGCGGTCGTGAACTCGCGGCCGCCGTCGGCGCACACCAGGACATGCCATAGTCGGCATCGCCGACGACCCACATCCGGCGCCGTCCGCGCAGCGACTCGGCGAGTTCGTCCACGCGGTCCTCGATGACGAACTTCGCCGGACGGCCGTCGAGAACCGCCCACCCGCGCAGGGACCGAACACGACGTCGAGGACACCTTCACGGCGCCGGATCGTGAACCGCAGCGCCGTCCACCACTGGCGGGTCCTCGGCGAAGAGATCTCCCCCGGCTCGTCTCCGTGCACCCAGCGCGGCAGGCCGGGAACGAACACGAGCACGAGCGCCGCCACGAAACCGAGCGGTGCGCCGATGGCCGCCGTCTCGTCCCACTCAGCGAAGACCGCGTGGAGGACGAAGACGAGGAAGTACAGGAACAGGAAACCCCACCGCGGTCTCCACGGGTCCGGCATCAAGCGGCCGGGGTGTGCCCGACCGCGACGCCGACGGCCGCGATGAAGTTGCGGGCGATGCGCTTGCCCTCGCCCCAGTCGACGAAGCCGAACTTGAGGCTCGTCTGGATCGCGAGTCCCGAACCCTCCGTCGTCCGCTCGACCTTCACCGTGACCGTCTGGCCGTAGCTCAGCCAGCCGAGCTTGGTCGAGAAGGTGACGTAACCCGCCGCCGCGTCGTAATACGGGGTCTGCCCCTTCACCGCGTCGACCCCGTGGGGCAGGGCCTGCCACAACGCCTCGGGGGACACGGGGAATCGTTCGTGCACTGTCGCCATGTGGCGAGAAGCTACCCGGCGGTCGGCGCCGGTGGGAGCCGGTCCGCTGATCCCATCTGCCGGACACGCGGCACCGACTGTCAGCAGGGCCGTCCCGACCTGAGAGACTGGTCTCATGACCGACGCACCTGAGTTGACCCTCCCCGCGGACCTGAAGCCCGCCGATGGCCGCTTCGGCTGCGGACCGTCCAAGGTCCGTGCCGAGCAGCTCGCCAACCTGGCGAAATCCGGTGCCACCTATCTCGGCACCTCGCACCGGCAGAAGCCGGTGAAGTCCCTCGTCGGCCGCGTGCGTGCGGGTCTGTCCGAATTGTTCTCCCTGCCCGAAGGCTACGAAGTGGTCCTCGGCAACGGCGGGACGACCGCGTTCTGGGACGCCGCCGCGTTCGGGCTCGTGCGGGAACGTGCGCAGCACTTCACCTACGGCGAGTTCTCCTCGAAGTTCGCCACGGTGACCAAGGGCGCCCCGTTCCTCGCCGACCCGATCGTCGTCAAGGCGGACCCGGGCAGCGCGCCCGAGATCGTCTACGAGGCCGGTGCCGACCTGGTCGGCTGGGCGCACAACGAGACTTCGACCGGTGTCGCGGTGCCGGTCCGCCGCCCCGAAAACCTCACAGCCAGTGATGGCGCGTTGGTCGCCATCGACGCCACTTCCGGCGCGGGCGGCCTGCCGGTCAAGGCCGAGGACTTCGACGTTTATTACTTCGCGCCCCAGAAGTCCTTCGCCTCCGACGGTGGCCTCTGGATCGCGCTGGCCTCGCCCGCCGCGGTCGAGCGCATCGGCGAGATCGGCGCGAGCGACCGCTGGATCCCCGAGTTCCTGTCGCTGACCACCGCGCTCGACAACTCCCGCAAGGACCAGACGTACAACACCCCGGCGGTGTCGACGCTGTTCCTGCTGGCCGACCAGATCGAGTGGATGAACTCGAACGGCGGTCTCGAGTGGACGACCGCGCGCACGCGCGACTCGTCGACCCGGCTGTACGAATGGGCCGAGAAGACCGGCTACACGACACCGTTCGTCAGCGACCCGTCGCTGCGTTCGCAGGTCGTCGGCACCATCGACTTCGCCGACGAGGTGGACGCTTCGGCGGTCGCGAAGGTGCTGCGCGCCAACGGCATCGTCGACACCGAGCCGTACCGGAAGCTGGGCCGCAACCAGCTGCGCGTCGGCCTGTTCCCGGCCATCGACCCGGACGACATCACGAAGCTGACCCAGAGCATCGAGTACGTCGTCGAACGCCTGGGCTGAGCTAGCTGTCCGTGAAGGCCTCCTTGAGGGTCCATCCATGCCCCCGCCGCCACCCTCAACGGGGACGCTGCGCGCCACTGCGTGGATTCAAGTCCCTCAGGGAGGCCTTCACGGACATACCGGCCAGCACGAGCAGCACCAGGCCGTACAGCACGAAGGATTCCGTCGCCAGCCACCAGCCGAAACTGCCGGCGGGCCGCGGCGCGAGCCACATCGGCGCGATCACGAACAGCGCCACCGTCACGGCCGCGAGCACGGAGGAAACGATCGACCGGGTCCAGACCAGCAGCACGAGGATCGGTACGCACCAGATCCAGTGGTGCGTCCAGGACACCGGCGAGACCAGCAGCCCGCCGATGGCGCACGCCGTCAGCGCGAACACCGGCTCGGCGACGCGCACGATCACGAACGCGGTCAGCGCGATCACCACGAGCGCGGCCAGCACCCACACGACGTCCTCCGCCGAGCCGAGTCCGAGCCGCGCGAGCATCCCGCGCAGCGATTGGTTCCCGACGTAGCCGCGATCGCCGATGCGGCCGGTGTCGAAGAGGATGTTCGTCCAGAATTTCGCGGACGCGCCCGGCGCGACCAGGAACATCAGCGCGCCCGCGCCGAGGAACCCGGCCACGACCCGGGCCGCGGAGCGGAAATCCTTGCGGAACAAGAAGAACAGGATGAAGAAGGCCGGGGTCAGCTTGATCGCCGCGGCGACGCCGATCAGCAGCCCCTTGGTACGCGCGCGGCCCGGGAGCAGGGCGTCGAGGACGACCATCAGCATCAGGAGGGTGTTGATCTGACCGAAGCCGAGCGTCGAGCGGACCGGCTCCATGATCCCGCCGACGGCCTGCGCCCCGATCGCCGCCAGTACGGCGATGGCGCGGCCCCGTACCACGGAACGGTCGGTGAGCGAGCCGTTGAGCGTCGCGACGAAGAGGTAGACGACGATTCCGCCCGCGATGATCGACGCGAGCCCGATCAGCCTCGTGGCCAGCGCGGCGGACAACAGCGTGCCGGGCAGGAACACCGCGGCCGCGAACGGTGTGTAGGTGAAGGGCAGCCGGCCCCCGTGCGTCTGCACCCACGTGCCGTACGGGTCGCCCGAGTCGACGAGGAGCCGCGCGCCGCCGATGTAGACCTCGAGGTCCTGGCCGTCGAACACCTTGAACGCGAACAGCACGCCGACCACGACGGCTTCGAGCGCGATCAACGCCCCCGCGAGTTTCCGCCCCGACAGTCCCATCAGCACCCGGCGAGATTACCCACCGCTACTCCGCATCCAGTCCTCTGGATGCGGTAGTCGGCACTACGAACTACCGCATCCAGAGGACGAAACGCGAGCTAGGCCAGGGCCTGGGTCGGCGGGAGCCGGGCCGCGCGCATCGCCGGATAGGCACCGGCGACGGCACCGACCAGTGCCGAGACCCCGACCCCGCCGAGCAGGGCGCCGACGGGGAGTACCGCCGGCCAGCCTTGGCTCAGCGCGTACCCGGACGTCACGAGCACGCCGACCAGGACCCCGGCGATCCCGCCGAGCCCGGACAGGAGCACCGACTCGGCCAAGAACTGGCCTCTCACCTGCCGTTTCGTCGCGCCGAGCGCGCGGCGGAGGCCGATCTCCCGGCGCCGCTCCAGTACCGAGATCACCATCGTGTTGGCCACCCCGACGCCGCCGACCAGCAACGCCACCCCGCCGAGTCCGAGGAACAGCGCACTGTAGGTGTTCTCCGTCAGCTTCTGCGCCTCCAGCGCTTCCGACGGACGACGGACCTCGACCTCGTTCGGCGCCTCCGGGTTCATCGTCTGCGCGAGCACCGAACGGACGTTCTCGACCTGTGAGTCCTTCGCCCGGACGTACACGGTGGTCGGATGCCCCTCGAAGCCGAGGAGCCGCTTGGCGACGTCCCAGCCGACCAACGCCGACCGCTCGATCTCGGGCGCCAGCGGCGTCGGCCCGAGAATGCCGCCCACGGTGAACCACTGACCGCCGATGAAGACCTGGGGTGGCTTCGCCGGATCGATGTGGTCGATCCCGAGCCGCGCGGCCGCGACCGAACCCAGCACGGTGACCGGGTAGTCGCGGGTCGCGTCACGGAGGAAGCGTCCGGTGCGGACGGCACCGCCGATGACGTCGAGAAGATCCGGCGTCGCCGCGTAGACGGAGAGGCCGGACGTCTCGTCCTTGGCGATCTTGTCCGTGCGCCGCACGGTCCCATCGGTGCTGCCGGTCGCGGACGCCGCCGTCACCGGGGAGATCCGCTTCGCCATCGGCACCGCGCTGTCCGGCAGCGTCGCGTCACCACCGAACATCGTCTTGCCCGGCCCCGCCGAAAGCAGGTTGGTGCCGAGCGCGGCCAGCTGGTCTTGCAACGCCTTCGCGCCCGACGCCGGGATCGCGAGCACCGCCACCATCGCGGCGATCCCGATCCCGATGCCGAGCGCGGACAGCACCGCGCGCATCGGCCGCGTCCGCATCCCGTGCGCGCCGAGGTTCAGCACGTCGCGCGGGCCGAGCCTGGCCGGATCCGGTGTCGGCGTCTTGTCGAGGACGGGTGCGCTCACACCGGCACCCCCGTCCCGGTGTCGAGCCGGATCCGGCCGTCCCGCAGCTCGATCCGCCGCGGGACGCCCGCCGCGATCTCCCGGTCGTGCGTGATGATCACGACCGTCGTCCCCTGCGAGCTCAACGTGGCGAGCAGGTTGAGGATCGCCGCGCCGTTGCCCGTGTCGAGGTTCCCGGTCGGCTCGTCGGCCAGCAGGATCGACGGCGAGTTGACGACCGCCCGCGCGATCGCCACCCGCTGCCGTTCCCCGCCGGAGAGCTCGTTCGGGAAATGGCCCGCCCGATGCGCGAGGCCGACCCGGTCGAGCGCGGCCAGCGCCCGCTCCTGCCGTTTCCGCCGCGGCACCCCCGCGTACAGCAGTCCCGTCGCGACGTTGTCGACCGCGCTCACCCCCTCGCTGAGGAAGAACTGCTGGAACACGAATCCGATCCATCGTGACCGCAACGCGGACAGCTTGCGGTCGGGCAGTTTCGCCACGTCGTGCCCGCGCAGTTCGATGACGCCGCTGGTGGGCCGGTCGAGTGTGCCCATCAACTGCAGCAGCGTCGACTTGCCGGAACCGGACGGGCCGACGATGGCGACCATTTCCCTGTCCGCAATGGACAGTGACACCTCGTGCAGTGCCCGCACCCCGCCGGGATAGGTGCGTGAGGCGCCGCGCACGTCCAGTACCGGGGTCATGAGGTCGTCACCACCCGCATCCCGGCGGCGAGGCCGGTGCCGGTGATTTCGACGCGGCCGCCAGAGAACAAACCGGTCTTCACCGCGATGAGACGCCGATTGCCGCCTTCGTCGACCTCGACGGCGTACCCACCTTCGGCGAGCGCGAGCAACGCCCCGACCGGCACCGCCAGCACTCCACTGTGGACTTCCTTGGTGAACCGCACCGAGACGGGCGTCGAATCGAGCGACCCCGCCGCGGCCGGATCGTCCAGCTTGATCTTCACCTTGATCTTCGGCTTGCCGTCGTCCTGTCCGGTGGCGTCCTTGCCGCTCTCCGCGACCTTGCCGACCTCGGTGATCACGCCAGTCGTGCGCTTGCCGCCGGTGATGTCGATCCCGACCTTGTCCCCTTCCTTCGCGATGGCCTGTTTGGCGGCGTCGAGCTTGACCTCGACGAGGCGCTCGGTGCCGGTGTACTTCAGGAGTTCGCCGCCCCCGGGGCCGCCGAGCTGCGCGGCGACCTGCGAAACCCGGATCTCGCCAGGCGCGAGGACGGCGTCGCCCTGGCCGAAGGTGCCGGTCTGCTCGACGCCCAGCGACTTCTGCCATTTCTTGATCGCGGCGGCGGTGACCGAGGTGAACTTCTTGTCCGGGGTGCCGAAACCCCCGAAGCCGAGCGCCTTCAGGTTCTCCTCCAGCTGCTTGACGTCCGGGCCGTCCGCGGCCCCGTCCGCGAGGTCACGGAAGAACGGCAACGTGCCGTAGAACAACGGCACCGGTTCGGCGTCGACCCCGTACACGGCCTTCCCCCGGGTGTACACCGCACCCGTGTCCGGAAGGGAGGTGATGGTGCCCTGTTTCCGGCCGGCGAGGGCGTTTTCCGCGCCGTGGCCCAGCGTTCCGTTCGCCTCTTCCTCCTCCCGCAGGTCGGTCTTCTCGACTTTCGCGGTCTCCACCGGTGGTGGCGCCTGCCCGACCTGCTGGGCCTCCGACGTGACCCTGGTCAGCACGACCACGGACATCGTCCCGACCACGACGACGAGGACCGCCGCGATGACGAACCAGCGCGCCCGGCGCGAACGCCGTGCGCCGCCGGGTCCTTCGTGTTCGCTCATTTCGCCGGAGCCGCCCTCATGCTCATGCCGAGACCGCAGGCCTTCGCCGCTTCTTCGAACTTCTTGGGATCGCCCGCGTCCATCGTCATGGCGGCGCCCTTGCCGCTGGGATCGGGATCCGGGAAGTCGATGCCGTGCTCACGCATGCACTTGGCTTCCTTGCGCATCTTGTCGAGCTCTTCCGGCGTGGGCGGCTTGATCTCGCCGCCGTTCGGCAGCAGCTTCCGGCACGCGTCGCTCGCGGCCTTCATCTTGTTCTCGTCGGGCCTGCCTTCGCCCGCCTCGATGGAGATCGTGCCCTGCTCGTCGCCATCGGTCTTGGGATCCGGCATGTCGATCCCGTGCTCGCGCATGCACTTCGCGAAGTTGCGCATCTTGTCCTCGTCGGACACGTTGTCGGCCTGCTTCCCGTCACCGGCGGCGCCGGGAGCCGGTGGCGACGAGATCGAGGCGACCTTGTCGTCGCCGTCCCCGCCACCGCCGCAGCCTGCCACCAGCGCGAGGACCGTTCCGGCGATCAGTACCGCCATCGGTCGTTTCCGCATCGCTGCTCCTTCGGTCGTCTTGGCGTACCGATTTCTACGGAGAGGGCGATTCCGGCGCGGTAAGCGAAGTCGCTTATGTCGCGCTTACCGTCCCGTCCGGCACGGCAGTTGCACCCGGCGGTCGAGCGGTCGGTACAGGTGGTGGGGGGGGGGGGGGGGGGGGGGGGGGGGGGGGGAGAAAAAAAAAAAAAAAAAAAAAAAAAACAGACCGACAACACACAA